>CAZMXG010000053.1:0-39317 GCA_964570175.1 uncultured Heliomicrobium sp.
GCAGCTTTCCGCGCGCGATGTGACGTTTGACGTACTGTTCGCCGCCGCCAAGCGTGGATTTTTTCAGTTCTTCTTTCAGCCGCTGGATGCTCATCCGATTGGCGGCATAATTCGATTGATAGCTTTCGGACCTTACGTCAACGAATGATTTGATCGGTTGCATCTTGTGTAAGTCGGCCTTTGGAATTCGCGCTAAAAGCGCCCGGTATTCACATCCAGGATGAATTTGGTCAGGCCTTCGAAATAAACTTTCTGATCGTCGTACATGGCCATGTGGCTGCCGTTCGGGCAAAACAGATACCGGCCTTTCTTCACTTTTTGCGCCATCATTTCCATGTGCGCCGGTTCCATCGTGTCGTACTTCGCGCCTATGACCAGCGTCGGTGTCGTAATGTGTTGCAAATCATTGGTGCGATCCCAGGTCAGCAGCTTGCCGCTTAAACCCAATTCGCTCGGCCCCTGCATCGGAATGTAAATGTCTTGATTGAGACGCTTGAACGCGCGATTGACCGGGTCAGGCCATTGATCGGGCGGCATGCGCAAAATGTGTTGCGCGTAATGGTTCGGAATCAGCAGCTCCATATAACGCGGATTGTTGTAATCCTTTTTGTCTTCCAGCGCTTTGATTTCCGCCAGTGCTTTCTGATCCATCGCGGGCATCAATATGTTGTGCGCATATTCGTTGTAGCCAGGTCCGCTGGCCATCATGTTCGAAATGACCAGCCCTTTCAGATGCTGCTGATATTTCAGCGCGTATTCCATCGCCAGCACGCCGCCCCAGGAATGCCCCAGCAAATAAAAGTTATTCTTGTCGAGTTTCAACGCCTGGCGGACTTGCTCAACCTCTTCGACAAACCGCGATAAATCCCACAACTCCGGTTCTTTGGGCTGGTCGCTGTAAGCGGAGCCGAGTTGGTCGTAGTAGTAATACTCAATCCCAGCCGCCGGGAAATAACTATCGAAGGCCTCGAAGTATTCGTGCGTCGCACCCGGACCTCCATGCAACAAGAGCACCTTGATCGTCGGATTATTGCCAACTCGTTTTGTCCAGACGTTGAATTTGCCTTTTGGCGTTGTGATGGGGATCAGTTTGACGCCGCCGCTCAGAGCATCGTCGCGCCCGGAAGAATCCAGGTAAGCGGTTGGAGAAACGGCAGATGGATTGGTCGCGGATTGATTCGCGCAGGCTTGCAAGGCAAACGCGGCAGCGATAAGCAACAGGATTTTTTTCATGGATGTCTCCAACTCGTTGATTTGACGATCTGGTCAGGAGTTTTAACGTCAGCGATTGAGAAAGTAAATGTCTGGCCTATGAAAAGTTTTGCAAGGGGAATCGAGCCAAAAAACTTGCAGCCGCAGTCTTCGTCGCGTAGGCTCCGGTGCAATCTTAAACTCTGACGGAAACGGAAATTCATTTTGATGTCACGATTGATTGCGTTCACCTTCTGGCTGGTGGTTTGCGCGTCGGTTTGTCTGGCGCAGCAGGCGGACAAGCAAGCGCTGCCGGAAAAGCAGCAAGAGAAGCAAACTGCCGAAGAGGCAAAACCAGCCGATGCCAGCAAGCGCGTCGAGCTGAACATGCTTGGCAAAACGGATTCGGCTTCGGGCGAAAGCCGCCGCAATGAAAACGTCCAGTTCAACCTGGTAGACAACGGCGCGTTGAAAGAATTGAACGTTCGTCTGGGAACGACAGCGACCATCCTCCGCGAATTCAGCCCAGCCAATGGGTACTTTGGTTCGGAATTTGGAAATGCGCCGCGTTCTGCAATTGCGCTGCCTGCTCCACTGCGATACGGGTTTCACGGCCAGCTATACGCAAGTCATTTGAACAGCGTGTTCAGTGCGCGGTCGTTCTTTCAGGTCGGGACCGTCAAACCTGCACGCGAAAACGATTATGGATTCAATGCCGGATTTTCCCTCAGTCAACGCACAAAATTTTTCCTCGACGCCAGCCAGCAAAAAATTCGCGGATCGGTCAATGGCAACGTGCTGGTTCCCAGGCCGGATGAACGGACTCCGCTGACAACAGATCCGGCGACGCGGGCGTTGGTCGCGAAATTTCTGGCGGCGTATCCGGCGGAGCTTCCCAACCGAACGGACATCAATCCGCGCGCGCTGAATACAAACGCGCCGCAATCTATCAATAACAACCAGGCGAATTTCCGGTTGGATCAAGTTCTGACTTTGAATAATTCATTGGCGTTGCAATATCAGTTCACATCGCAAAATGTGGATGCCTTTCAGTTGGTGGCGGGACAGAACCCGAATACTGACACCAAATCGCATACAGCGCGCATCGGCTGGACGCGGAGTTGGAACGGAAAGACGATCAGCAACGCGTTGCTCAGTTACGAGCGAATCAGTTCATTGCTGGAACCGGAAAAAAATGCGGTTGGGCCATATATTCAGATTGCCGGTCTGACCGCGCTGGGACCGGACGGAACCATTCCACTTGACCGCGTGCAGAATCAGATTCGCGCAGCGTTTCAACTGCGCCGCACGGAAGGCAAACACAATTTGATGGCTGGAACGACGCTGCTTCGACGCCAAATCAACAGCAGCGAAACCGATGTGCATCGCGGATTCTTTTCTTTCAACAATGACTTCAGAGATGAAGCCGGCAACCCGCGCACAGCCATCACCAATTTTCGGCTCGGCACACCTTCACAGCACATTCGTTCCATCGGAGACATTTATCGCCACTTTCGCCAGTGGGAAGGACAAGTTTACGCGGGCGATAGCTGGCAACTGTCTCCACATCTGACCTTGCAACTTGGTTTGCGCTGGCAGCCAATTGCCAAGCCAATTGAACGGGATGGTTTGAACGTTGTTCCGTTTGACAGTGATCTAAACAACATTGCGCCAACGTTCGGTTTTGCGTATCGAATGCCCAAAAAACTTGGAGTGTTTCGTGGAGCGTATGGCACGCATTACGGCGAAATCTTTTTTGTCAGCTACCAGCAGATCCGCTTCAGTCCGCCGCTGAATAACAAAGTGGTGGTGGTCGCTCCGGCAAGCTTGCTCAATCCGTTTCAAGGGCAAATCGGCAAGCCTACGATTTATGCGCTCGATCCGGAATTGGCGACTCCGTATTCGCATCAGTACAACCTCAGTTGGGAGCCGGAACTGAACAGATTTCTGCGGCTGCAGCTTGGATACGTCGGCAGCCGATCTCATAAATTATTGGTGCTGTGGTACCTGAACCGGGCGCATCCAGTGGCGGACGTTTCGAAAATTACCACCGCAACAATCAACGATCGCCGCGCAAATCGGGAAATTGCCGATTACCGGCTGACGGTGAACGGGTCACGTGGGTATTTCGACGCAGCACGCGCTTCCTTGGTGATGTCGAACTGGCGAGGGCTGACGATGGATGCTTCGTACTGGTTCAGCAAAGCAATTGATCTGGGTGCCAGTTATACCAACACGGCCAACGAAAACGATTCGCGAAAATCGCGTAGCCAGTCGGAATTCGTCACGCAAAACGACATGAAAGGCCTGAGCGATTTCGACCAGACGCACGCTTTCTTGCTGAGAACCAGTTACGCGATTAAAGCGCCGAAATTCAGCCGTGCGTTTTCTGCAGTCGCGGACGGCTGGAATTTGTCAGCGGTCGTGCTGGTCAAAACCGGAATCCCGTTCAACATCGCGGCTGGGTCGGACGCGCCAGGATTTGGCAATGTGGACGGCAACGGAGGCGACCGGCCCATTCTGCTTGATCCTTCCATTCTTGGCCGGACGATTTCCGACCCTGACACTTCGCGGCAGTTGCTGCCGCGTTCGGCGTTCCGCTTCATCAGACCAGAAGAGATTGTCGCGTTAGGCGAAAGCGGGTCGCTGGGGCGCAACGTCTTTCGCAAAGGACCGATTCGCAACGTCAACGCCCAGCTTTCCAGAGCCTGGGCGTTCAAACGCGATTTGCGGCTGACGTTTCGCGCTGAATCCGTCAACGTGTTTAACACGCCCCAATTTGCCGAACCGGGGTTTGAGCTGGCCAATCCGAATTTCGGCGCCATCACCAACACGCTTAACGAAGGGCGGACATTCAAATTCGCGATTCAGATTGGTTGGTAAATGGGAAGTTGAAACAATCTGTTTGGCGTTTTTTTTCCGGAACGTCAAAAAAAATGAAATCCTGCCACAAAAGTTTTACCTCAGCGGCAACCGGTGGCATAATCCGCTCCGCTTTAGGAAATTGTCCCCAATGATTCGGTATTCGCACCTGCGCTGTAGCCTAAAATCTGGCGCCATAAATAATTTCAGTCGCTACTTGTCTAAATCAGGAACGGAAGGTTGGTGCGGATGTCATGACCTTTATGTTGCGGTATTTCACCTGTCGCGGTGTGATATCCGGCAACAAGATTGTGTCATCTGAAAAAGCACAGCAACGATTGCCGTCGTGATTTAGCCAACGCGAAGACAGAAGACATAGGAGTATTCGTGATGGTTAGTCCAGCATCATTACCACCCATTCAACCCGTTGTAGAGCATCATTCCCGGATCAGTGCGTCCGCCCTGCAAAAGGTTTCATTTGAAGCCACGCGGCTTGATCTGTCTGATGCGGCATTCCCGGTCGTTCAAATTTCCAATCAAACGGCTCAACCCCAAACTGACGCTGACCAGGCAACTGCAACTCCAAAGCAAGACAATCAGCAGTCTGGTCAGACGGCTGGGCAACCGACAGAGCGCCGAACGTTCTGGGAGCGTGTTTTCAAGATGCCGCCAATGAGCAAGCGTCTGGAAAAAATGCTGACTGAAGAATGGAAGTTTACCGATATCAAGCCTCGAAACATTGAATGGCTGATTTCGGAAGAAGGGGAAGAGGCCAGAATCTTTTTTCTTCAAGGTTCGAATGCCCGCCAATATAACAAACTGGTGAAAGAATACGGCATCGGATTTGAAACCCGAAGCGGCAAGGTTGTTGATGAATCTTTCGAGACGCTCAGCGAATATGGCCCGGAGTTAATCGAAAACTACAACATCCTGATGGAAAACAAAGCGGTCATCAAACGTTACTTTGCCGGTGTTTTCCGTGACGGAAGAATTGGCACGCAGGCGCTGATCAGAATCAGCAACTCCATGTGGTTCGGTCCTTTTGAAGCGCCCCGGTTCAGACAATTTGCCGGATTTTTACGCGAGCGGTTTCAAGTTCCGGATCACGTCATCGGCCCGATGCTGGCCAGCGTTGGCGATTCGATCTGGCTGCGACAGGTGATGTCGCGCCGCTCCGGAGCGCAGGAATTTCAACAGATTCTGGGCAAAATTGCGCCTACCAGCGAAAATTCAGGCAATGCGTTTGCCCCTGCCCTGCAACTGATGGTCATCGGCGAAGAGCATAAAATTCCCTTCGGCACCTTGATCGCCTTTTTGGACGATCTGAAACTGAAGCCGAATGATTTTGGCGCGTTCAGCGCGATTGAATTCAACCTGGGCGCTTATCGCATGGCGAGCGATATCAAGTGCCCCACATTTGCCCAGTATGTGCGCAAACTGCTGGATGAATATGGCACGGACATCAACCAGGAATCTGCGCGTATGCTTTTGTATTCGTACAGGGAATTCAAGAACGACAGTGATGCGCTGCAGTCGTTGCTTTCTCCGAAGTACAGTGAAACCAAAACTTTTTTGAAGAGTGTTGGCACCGTTTCAACCAACATCTGGAATTTGCAGCGAATCGCGATCTTGTCGCAAACCTTGACGCCAGAAAAGCGGGCGAAGATCACGAAAATGGCTCGTGAATTGGCCATTGAGTTGACAGTTGCCGACATCATGTTCCTGGCCGAAATTTCCGACAACGACGAAGAGGTCAAGTTGCTGCTCGACCGCAAAGCCTTGGTCGCGGGAGTGAAAGACATCCCCATTGATCGCATTGTTGAACGCAGCCACAACGATCTGGTCAAGGAACTGGAACGCGAAATTGCCGTTGCGAACAGTAATGGTTTGTTCCGGACTGTCAGACGGCTCAGGAATATGATCAATCAGGAAAAGATGGCCTACACTGAACGCGTTGACCCGAACAAACTAACCAACATTCAGTTGAGCCGCTTATTGATTTTCCACCGTTCGCTGGAAGTGCCGGGCTTTATGGATACGGTTGGCTGGAACGTATCGCTGGATTTGCAGAATGAACGCAGCGAAGGCGGCGGCTATCTGGGATATGACAAGGACATGGCAATGGTCACCATGGTTGCAGGTCAACCCGGAGACAATCGTCAATACAGGCCCGTCAACATGAACCGCGCGCCTGCTTCGTTGGCGCTGTTTCACAACCACGCGTTCAAAGACACTTTTGCCCAGCAATACCTGGGATTTGTCGGCAAGATGTTTCCGTTTGTGCCGAAAAACAAAGACAAAAACACGTTCGCCGGCCCCAGCGGCTGGATTGGCGCAAAGAAAGGTGACATTTCCGCTGCGGCAGAATCCGAATTGCCTTCGTTTATCATCACGAAAATCGGTTATCCGCAAAATCCTGACGGCAGCAAAGACAAGAAAAAGCTGCTGGTGAATTTTGACTGGGTGATTGTGGATAAACTGTCCGGCGAAGCCTTGCGTTCTGACCGTGGCGTTTTTACCGTTCCATATTACGGCGATGAAGAGCTTGGAAAGTTGAAATGGCCATCGAAAAAAGAAATGCGGCGGCGCGACAAAGAGTTGATGCTGAAATGCCCGCCGATGTTCAAACAGGAAACGGCTGTGGGAAACACCGGGTTACAACGGTAACGACCAGCGTTTCGCAAACACTTTCTCTCAACCAAGCACCATAGCAAAGAGAGCGCAGGGATCGTAAAGACTCTGCGCTCTTTTAATTTGAGGCAATTTTTACTTAGTGGGAATGGGGGCTGTGATTCAGGACTGTTTTTCCTGCAAAAGTTTCGTCAAACAACCCCGTCCGTTCTTTGGCTTGAATGCTGACAGTGTTACCAGAAAATTTCAGCCGCAACCGATAACAATTGGTGTTGGCGATTTCGTCGTATTCTAAAAAGAACGTCTGGCCGTCTATCCAGTACCCGCTGACTGCGACTGGTAACGCCATCGGCCCGTCACCACTAACAATGGGAATTCCGTTCAAGCCGATAGCTCTTGTTTCATTGAGAGTCGCGCCTCTCTGAATTTTGGCGGAACGCCCGAACTGATATTGCTTTGGAGAAGGGACAAACGTCAGTCGAGCCGTCGCCGTTTGATCTCCCATAAACGTCAGCGAGAGTGTTTTCAGTCCGATCCAGTTGGTTTCCAATTCAAAAGTTTTTCCTGAAATCGCTTTTGCCAGTTCAGGAGGTTTTACCGCTGATGTCTGTGCAGGAGGTTTTGCAGCTTCTGCCACAGCGGCTTTCAATTTGGCGACGCCAGCCGGATTGGCTGGCAAGGACGCAGCCGGGTTGATGGCAGGCAGGATCAGTTTCATAACATCGCCGGTCGAATATCCTCCGCCAGTCAACACAATGACGGTGTTCAGATCGGGCAGCACACTGATTTGCTGGCCGCCTCGCCCGGAAGCTTCAAACGCAATTGGGCCGCCGGGTTTTGGAATCCACCAGCCGTAGCCGTAATCACGCGCATTGCCAGTCACCTTTTGCGACTTGGTCGCTTGTTCCACCCATGATTCCGGAATGATTTGTTTGCTTTGCCAGTTGCCGCGGTTCAGCGCCAGCAAACCCAGCTTGGCCATATCGCGTGGAAGCAAATGCAAATTGCCAAAACCATGCGCGATGCCTTGATGATCAGCAGGCCAAATAAAGTTTTGAATTCCCAGTGGCTGGAACAGCACTCGCCGCGCAAACGCTTCAGTGCTCATCCCAGTGGCTTTGGCGATTACAGCAGACAGCAAATGCATGCCTCCGCTGCAATACACAAAGTTCGCGCCGGGGTCGGCAACCATTGGCAAATCCAGCATGTGCCGAACATCGTTTGGCGAAGCCAGCATTTCCCACAAAGTCGGTTCGCCGCGCGCAGCCTTGCAATCCAGGCCCGAAGACATCGTCATCAAATGATCCAGCCGGACTTGGGCTTTGCGTTCGTCGCGGTTGGCAACGTTCAAGCCAGGGAAGTAATTCAGCATCGGGTCTTTTGCCGATTTGATGTTGCCTTGCGCAATGGCGATTCCAGCCAGCGTCGTCGTCACGCTTTTGGTGACGGACGCCACGTCATGCGGAGTTTTGCCGTCGTAAGGATGAAAGTAGGCTTCGACGACCAACGCGCCGTTGCGAACCACAAGCAAGCTGTGAATGCCGTTGATGCTTTTGCGCGCAGTTTCAATCGCCATCGCCAGTTGTTCTGAATCCACGCCTTGGGCTTCGGGTGTGGAAGGTCGTAAGGCCTGAGAAGTCTGTGGCGCTTTCGGGTCGTCCACGAACAGCATTCGCTCAAAGCCTTGTGGGTCATTGCCGACGCGTGGGTCGCCAGCTTCTTTCAGCGTCGTTATCAATTGCGCCGACAGCTTGGCCTTTTCTTTGGCGTAAGCCGGGTCTGCAGCGATGTTTTTCATCTGCTGCGGGTCTTTGCGCAGGTCGAACAATTCTTCTGCCGGGCGTTTGGCAAATGCGTAATTGTAATGTCGCCGCCACTTCGGATCGTTGCGATGCGCTACCAGCCAGGCTTTGGTCGGACTGGCGTCCATGTCGGCAAAGCCCGCGTACGTGTCTTCTTCCAGTTGTTGCGCGGAGGGTGCGCTGGTCGGCGTAACTCCTTTGGGATCGCCCATCGGCCAGCGGTCCGGCGCGAAATTGCGAATGTACAAAAACTCCGGTGTTCGTAGCGCGCGTTGCGGATACGATTCGAAGTTTGCGCGGGCTGTATGGACGTGGCGCTCGCGCCCGCTGATGACCCAATTGCGATTCGCATCCACCTGCCCGCTTTTGCCGGATTGCAGCAAGCTCCAAAGGCTGCGGCTGTTGAGTTTGTCTGGGAGCTTGACGCCCGCCGCTTCCAAAAACGTTGGAGCCAAATCCGGCAAACTGACCAGGTCATCCACGACGCGTCCGCCTTTCACACCCGGAACTCGCACCGTTAGCGCGACTCCAGTGCCGAAATCATAAAGGTTGCATTTGCCGTTGGTGACGCCGGGCATTCCATGATCGCCGCTGACGACAATCAGCGTCTTTTCGATCTCACCGGTTTCTTCCAGCCGTTTCAGCAGCAAGCCGATATACGCATCCCAGGCCTGCACTTCTCCCAGGTAATCGGCGACGTCTTCACGGATTTCAGAAACGTCGGGCAAAAACGCTGGCAGCTTGCCTTTTAGCGAATCCGGATTGATTCCCCACAGCGCTTTGCCGGAGCCTTTGATCCAGCGACGATGCGTGGTTGTCGCGCCGAAAAAGTACAGGAACGGTTGTCCGGCTTTTCGGTCGGCCAGAAAGTCATCGAAATTGCCGCGCACCTGCGCGTAGATTTTTTCGCGCGCTTCGGCCAGTGTCGCGCCTTTGGCAATCATCTCGGTCGCGTTTTCCGAAAAATCATTGGGCAGGTTTCCGGCTTTTTCGTATTGGTATTTTCCCGCACCGAACGGAGCGTCAACCGGCGAACCCGGACTCCAGACCTTGTACGTTTCGCCGATGTGATATCCGGCATCGCGTAGCAACAGCGGAAAGCTGGGGATCGCTGTGTCCCATCGAGCTTCGCGCAAAATGGCTCCGCGACCCGTGTTGAAAAAATAACGACCGGAAAGCAGCGAACTTCGGCTGGGCGTGCAGGAAGGCGCATTGACGAAAGCATTGCGGAACAGCACGCCTTCGCGCGCGACGCGGTCAATGTTCGGCGTTTTGACGACTTGGTTCAGGCTTGGGTATTTCTCGATTTCGGCAAAGATGCTGGCATAACGCCCCCAATCGTCAGCAAAGCAAAACAGAATGTTCGGTTTGTCGGCGGCTTGGGTGACCTGCCTCGCGTTGGAAGAGAAAAGCTGAAGCGTCAGTAGCAACGCAACGAGAACGATTTTGCCCCAAAGAGTTGGTTTGATCATGAGTGTTGCAAGCCTCTTTCAACGCAAAGGCGCAGAGAAGCCAAGACGCAAAGGAAGATTTTGATTGAAGGTGGTTTGAGAAATACCAACCGATTGCCCCATGAGAAACCTCTGCGCCTTTGCCGCTTAGCGTCTTTGCGTTGAAGAAAGATATTCAATCGTTTGCAGGCCGTGGCGGATTTGCCCAATGCCTTGAAGGATCGGCGCCGCTGACCAGCACCCCTTTCTGATTCCAGTCCATTCCGGCGCGAACCTCCGCGGTGGTGTACCGAATCGCTAATCCGTTGCGCCGCCTGGTCGAGTTGTTCGCTTCAGAGCCGTGCAGCAATAAATCGGAATGAAGGGAAATCTGGCCGGCCTTCAGAACGTTGTAAACTGGCGCACCGAAGGTTTCCGCCTCGGGGACAACCTGATTCAAAATGCTGGGATCGCTGTCTTCCGTTAGTTGATACGTCAGATGGCCAAAATGATGCGAACCCGGAATGAATTTCATGCAGGCATTTTCAATGTCGGCATCGTCAATTGCCAGCCAAACGGTAACGGCTTTGGAAGGCGTCAACGGCCAATACCCTGCGTCCTGATGCCAGCCAACGGTACGTCCGTCGCCCGGAAGTTTGCAGAAATAATGCGACCCCCAGCCGACGACGTTTTCGCCCAGCAAGTCTTTGACGTACGCGACGATGCGCGGATTGGTCAGCAGGTCGTACACCTTGCCGTATAACAAATGCGCTGTCTTGATCGAATAATTGTCTTGCCCTGATGCCAGCACTTGCGCCAGCAAATCGTCAAAGTAGCGGCGATGTTCAGCAATTTCCGCCTCGCTGAATATGTTGATTCCGGTGATATAGCCGTCGCGGTTGAACGCTTCGATCTGCGCTGTTGTCAACACCTGCGGATTTGAAGCCTGCGCAGGATGAAATCGTAGGTCGCGGTTCATTGCGGCCAAGCGGTCTTCTTCCGGAAAGAGTTTCTGAAACTCCGGGTTCTGATGTTGATTGATGGTTTGTGTGGAAGATTCTGTCTGCATGATGTTGCGCAGTATTCACATCAACGGCAATAATCGCAACGCTTTTGAGTCAGTACCGCGCGCGGTAGCAAGCGGCTTCTGGCACAATGTCGTTCCCTACCGGTCGCGGTATTGACTGGTTGCGTTTCTTCAACTGCTTCAACCCTTATACTAAACGCCATGCACAACCTTGACGAAACACAGCAACAAATCGTCCGAAGCCTGCGCGAATTTGTCGAACGCGAAGTGCTGCCTACTGCCAGCAAGCTGGAACACGACAATGAATATCCACACGCGCTGGTTGAAAGCATGAAAAAGCTGGGGCTGTTTGGCGCAAACGTGCCGGAAGAGTTCGGCGGCCTGGCGCTCAGCTACACAACTTATGCGCTGATGATGGAAGAGCTGGCGCGCGGCTGGATGAGTCTGGTTGGCCCCATCGGCACGCATTCGGTTTGCTGCGACATCATCACGCGGTTCGGAACTGACGAGCAGAAGCAGCGCTTTTTGCCAGAAATGGCGACGGGCGAACGGCGTGGCGGGTTGGCGCTGACAGAATCAGACGCCGGAACTGACGTGCAGAACTTACGAACAACTGCGGTGCGCAAAGGCGATGGATATGTCATCAACGGTTCGAAGATGTGGATCACTAATGGACGTTACGGCAACACGTTTGTGCTGGCGGCAAAAACTGATCCGAAAGCGCAACCGGCGCACAAAGGTATTTCAGCGTTCATCATTGAAAAAGGTGGTGAAGGATTTACCGTCCAGCGCGACATCGAAAAGCTTGGCTACAAGGGCGTCGAAACCTGCGAACTGCTGTTTGAAGATTTCTTTGTTCCGGCGGAAAACCTGATTGGTGGGCGCGAAGGTGAAGGCTTCAAGCAAATCATGACCGGCCTGGAAAGCGAACGCATCAATGTCGCCGCGCGCGGCGTCGGACTGGCGCAGGCGGCATTTGAAGACGCCATCCGTTATGCGCGGCAGCGTCGAACCTTCGGCAAAGTCATCGCCGAACACCAAACCATCCAAATTATGCTGGCCGAAATGGGCACGAAGATCGAGGCCGCGCGCTTGCTGGTCCGTTCAGCGGCGGAAAAGAAAGATTGGGGTGAACGCTGCGACCTGGAAGCGGGAATGGCCAAACTGTTCGCCACGGAAACCGCGCAGGAAGTCGCGCTGCTGGCGATGCGCGTTCACGGCGGGAACGGTTACGCCAAAGATTTTCGTGTCGAACGGTATTATCGCGACGCTCCGCTGCTGATCATCGGCGGCGGAACGAATGAACTCCAACGGCTGATCATCGCCAAAGGGCTGATCGCAAAATATCCGGTGAAATAATTTATGGCAGGAAGATACCTGGAAGATTTCAATGTCGGCGACGTTTACAAACACTGGCCGGGCCGCACGGTCACGGAATTTGACGACACCTGGTTCAGCTTGATGACAATGAACCAGAATCCGCTGCACATTGACGAACATTACGCGCAAAGCACGCAACATGGGCGGCGACTGGTCAACGGCACGTTCATTTTCAGCCTGGTCGTCGGCATGTCCGTCAACGATGTCAGCTTGCACGCCATCGCCAATCTTGAATACGAAAGCGTCAAACATGTCTTGCCAAGCTTTCACGGCGACACGATTTACGCCGAAACCGAAGTGCTGGAAATCCGCGAATCGCAAAGCAAACCCGATCGCGGCATCGTGTATGTCGAAACGCGCGCTCGCAATCAACACGGCGAAGTCGTGTTGACGCTACGCCGTCGCGTGTTGATTCCGAAAAGGAGCCAAGCCTGATGCGAAGTTTGTTATTTGTTCCCGGCGTTTCAGAAAAGATGATTCTGAAAGCGCGCGACCTTGACGCCGACGCGTTGATTCTGGATTTGGAAGATGCCGTTTCACCTGACCGCAAAGCCGAAGCTCGGCAGACTGTTATGCGAATGCTTGGCGAAACCGATTTTGGCGCCAAGCCGGTTTTCGTTCGCATCAATCGTCTGGCCGCGGGTTACAGCGAAGAAGACGCCAGGGCAGTTGCTGCAAGCCGTGCTTTTGGTGTGGTGATGCCCAAAGTTGATCGCCCGGAAGAAGTTGCGGCGGTTGCCAAATTGTTGGCCAGTCATCAGCGACTGATTTGCATGATCGAATCACCGCGCGGCGTTCTGAACTGCCCGGCAATTGCCGAAGCCAGCTCGATGATTGATGGATTGATGTTCGGTTCGGCGGATTTTTCGACGGCAACACGCGCGCGGCTGACCGAAGGCGAACCGGAATTGCTGGTTGCCCGGTCGCGCATGCTGTATTCCGCGCGCGCCGCTGGCATTGACGCGTACGACGCGCCGTTCTTTTCCATTCCGGATTTGGACGGGCTGCGACGTGACAGCGAACGCGCGCGCAACCTGGGCTACGATGGACGAGCAATTATTCATCCTTCGCACATAGCCACAGCCAACGAAGTCTTTGCGCCTTCGGACGCGGAAATTGCCCAGGCGCGCAAAATTGTCGCTGCGATGAACGATGCCTTGGCTCGTGGGCTGGCCGCCGTTCAGTTTGAAGGCCAGTTGATCGAACCCTTGCACGCCCGCGCTGCTCAGCGGATTCTCGATGTAGCGGAAAAATTCGGGAAATAAATTCGATGTCCGATTTCGGCGAGAACGAGCGAGACAAACCCGCTACGATCTCGACCTATGAAGACACAAACCAATTTTCAAATTCGTCCTTTATCGCCGGAAGTGGCGGAGTTGGCTCGCCAAACCCGCGTTGATCGTTTTGGCAATGCTTTGACAGTGCTGCGAGATGGAAAACCGCATCAATGCCGCGTTTGCCTCAAAATGTCGAAATCCGACGAAGGCGTAATCCTGCTGGGACATCGCCCGTTTGAATCCAGTCAGCCGTATGCTGAAACAGGCCCGATTTTTGTGCACGAACAGACTTGCCAGCCATACGAAGACTCTTCGACGTATCCATCGGAATTTCCTCGTTCAGCAGTCGTGCTGCGCGGTTATTCCAGCGATGATCGTATTTTGGACGCCCAGGCCGTTGGAGAACGTGTGGTGGAAACTGTCATTGATGAGATGTTTGCGAATCCGGCGATTGCATATCTGCACGCCCGAAATCTGGGCTACGGCTGTTTTATGTTTCGGATTAATCGGAATTAGCCGGCCAGCTAAGCGAACAAATCCGGTTGGGCAAACCATCTCGTACTACTGAACGCTTTTCCATCAATCTCATCGTGGAGGCGTTATGCCGCAACACAATGCATTGCATGAAATTCTGGCGCTCGACCCGGTTCGTGACCATCAGCGCATTATGTTTTTGTGCGCAGCACACGAATTCCCGTTCGATATGGTTCGTTCGCTGGAATTCGCATTGTTTCGCACCTTTGCCGTGCCCAGCATCGCGTCGTTGCTGGATCGCACAGGAGAATTCAGCCAACGCGCGCAGAAACGGTACGACGACACCGATTTGATCATGAGCCAGATTTACGAGTTCGGCTATGACAGCGAAAAAGGCCGACGCGCCATTGAACGAATGAACAGCCTGCACGGGCGATTCAAGATCGCCAATGACGATTTTCGTTACGTGCTTTCAACTTTTATCTTCGAGCCGATTCGCTGGATTGACCGCTTCGGTTGGCGGCAAATGGTGGAGCAGGAACGGCTGGGGCTGTTTTATTTCTGGCGCGAAGTCGGAAAGCGAATGAACATTCAGGACATTCCGGCCGGTTTCGCCGAATACGAACGCTTCAACATTGAATATGAACAAACCCGATTTCGCTATTCCGATGCCAGCCGACGCACCGCCGAAGCCACATGCAATTTGTTTCTGTCCTGGCTCTTGCCAAAACCGTTGTGGAAATTGGGGGAACCTTTTGTGTACGCCTTAATGGATGATCAGCTATGCGCCGCCTTCGGGTTTTCGCCGCCGTCGAAATTTACGCGCGGCTTGGTCGAAGGAGCGTTGCAGTTGCGCGCGCGCATTGTTCGTCAGTTGCCGGAGCGCCGTTTTCCTTTTTTTCGCAGCGAAATGAAGCACCGCAGTTATCCCAATGGTTACAGCACGGAAAAGTTGGGGCCACCACATGTGGAAAACGCGCAAAACCCCGTCGCCGGAAAATAGGGGAAAATATGGTGAAAGAATTGGCAACGCCGAAGAGAAAATGAAGGCACGGCTAACGTCATCTTAACTTGACCAGTCCGAATTCGTGATTTACCCTTTCCACCTACTTCATCAAGTAGGAAGCATCCGTAATTCAACTCAGTGGTTTATTGAGTCTGGCGCTGTCCTGCAATGGCGCTAAGACCGCAGTGAGAGGCGTCCAATAGAAGACGCTCGCTTCCAAACTAAGCTTTCCAGCCTGACGGCTATCAGGGATGAAATCAGTATTGCATTCAAGCTTTGAGAAAGGGCGGCATCGAACCGTCACTTTACTCAATCACTCGTAACCCTTTTTCTTCAAGCGAGGGAGAATATGTTTAAGTCAACTTCATATCGTTTGCTCTCGGCAGCAATGCTCTTGGGGCTTTGCTTCGTGCTGGGCAGCGTCAATGCATTTGCCCAGGCGAATGCCAGCGCCGGTCAGATTTCCGGCCTAGTTCGCGACAGTCAGGGAGCCGCTGTCGCAGGCGCGACTGTCAAAGCCTCCAGTGCCCAAACCGGTTTAGAGCGTGCAACGACTGCCAGTTCAGATGGCGTTTATCGTTTCGTGCTGCTGCCGCCTGGCACTTATAAAGTCACGGCTGAAGCCACTGGGTTCGCCAAATCAGAACTGACCGGTGTCACCGTGACGGTGGGTCAGGTCACTGACACCAACATCACATTGGGCGTTCAGGCGGTTTCGGAAGCCGTCACAGTGACGTCAGAAGCGGTTCAGACAACGGTTTCGCAGCCTGACGCGGTAATCAATGAAACGGCAATCAACAACCTGCCGATCAATGGCCGACGTTTTCAGGATTTCGTCACTTTGACGCCCACCGCGCAGGTTGACCCCTCACGCGGTCAAATTTCGCTTTCGGGACAGCGCGGCATCAATGCCAACGTCAGCATTGACGGCGTGGATTACAACCAGCCATTTTTCGGCGGTCTGCGCGGCGGCGAACGCTCAAACAGTGTTTTCACCATTCCGCAAGAGTCCGTTAAAGAGTTTCAGGTGATTGCTGCCGGTTATTCGGCAGAATTTGGCCGGTCAACCGGAGGCCTGGTTACAGCCGTTACCAAGTCGGGCACGAACGAGTTTCATGGATCAGGCTTTTACCTAATTCGTCCGGAACAATTGGCGCGTTCGAACGCTTTTTACGACACACTGGCGCGCTCGCTCAAACGCGACATCATCGTTGCGCCAACGCAGCATCAATATGGCGGTTCGATTGGCGGGCCAATCAAGCGGGATAAGATGTTCTTTTTCGGTTCATACGAACAGCAGCGCTTCCGGAACCCGCGCGTGGTCTTTTTCGATCCCCTCGCCACCTTCACGCCGACGGCGGCCCAGCAGGAAGCTTTCGATTTTTACAAAACCTTGCAAGTGCCTTTCGAGCAAACCAACGACGCCAAGGCCGGCCTGGTACGCTTTGATTGGAACATCAGCGACCGGAACCGCTTCAACGTCCGCTACAATCAGAGCAATGCCAACGCGCTCAACAGCACTTCGGTCGGCAGCACGATTTACAACCAGCCGGCGATCAACAATGCCATCAGCAACAACGGAACTGAGCAGGACAAGACTTATACTGGAGTCGCTCAGCTTACGACAACGCTGAGCAGCAACCTGATTAACGAATTGCGCGGTCAATATTCGCGCGAAGTTCGCCCGCGATTGGCCAATGCCGAAGCTCCCAACGTGACGAACAATATCGGTCGTTTTGGCACGGTCAACTTCCTGCCTACGACGCAATTCGATTACCGTATCCAGGTTTTCAACAATCTGACTTGGCTGTTGGGCAATCACTCGGTCAAGTTCGGTGCCGAAGGAAATCAGGTGTTTGCCAGCCAGGTGTTCGGCTTCAACCAGTTCGGCGTTTTTGGCTCCACCACAACCGACACGGCGACGCTGCTGGACGTGCTTTCTTACACACCGGCCATTACAACCGGCACGGTCAATCGCTTCGATTCCACGACGGCCACCTATTTGCGGCAAATTGGCAATCTGCAGGCCGAATACGATGTGCAGCAGTTTTCACTTTACGTGCAGGATGCGTGGCGTATTCGTCCGAACTTCACGCTCAACTACGGTCTGCGTTGGGAGGGACAGTTTAATCCCGCGCCTGAAGCGAATAACGAACTCATCCTGAATCAAATCCGCGGATTCCGGTTCCCGTCGGGCCACACGTTCGACCCGACATACATTCCGGATGCCGGTGTTCAACTTGGCCCACGTCTCGGCTTTGCGTGGGATCCGTTCAGCAATGGCAAGACTGTCGTGCGCGCTTTCAGCGGCATTTATTACGCCAGCACGCCGATGTTGCTTTTTGCCAGCGCGATTAACAACTTCCGCAATCCTCCGGGCGACGTTTCGGTGCAGTTTCCGCTGTCGGTGGCCAACTTGCCCGCCAATAGTCCGCTGCGCAGTTGCAACACGCTCTATTGCCAGTTCAATCTGATCGGAATCAATCTCAACAATTCTTCGCTTGGCAATCTGCCAGTGCCGACCTCGGCGCAATTGCAATCGCTTATCACGCAGTTCGGCTTCAATCCGTTCGGCGGCGCGGCTGTGACAGGGATCGCCAATGACTTCAAAAATCCGAAATCGTATCAATTCGGCGGCGGTGTCGAACACGAACTTGGCCGAGGCCTGAGCGTTGGTGTGGATTACAGCCAGGTCAACACGATACATCTGCAACGCAACCGGGAATTGAATTTCCCTGCGCCCATTCTGCGTGACATCGCGGTTGATCCGGCTCAGCGTCCTTTCATCGGAATCACCAACGGATCCAGCCCCCTGCGCGCGCGCCCTTTGCCGCAACTTGGCAACATCCAGATTCGTGAATCATCCGCCCGTTCGGTCTATCAGGCGATGGTTATTCGCGGCAGCCTGCGCCGGAAGTGGGCTCAGGTCAGCGCATTTTACACCCTGTCGCGCTCGCTTTCGGATGACGATAACGAACGCGATTCGGGCGGCATCACCTACGAAAATGCCTTCAACCTGGCGCCTGAATTCAGTTATTCGCGTCTGGATCGTCGGCATCAGTTTGTTGCCAGTCCGGTCTTTTTCCTGCCATATGGTGTGGAATTGTCCAGTGCGATTCGTCTGATGTCAGGCGCGCCGGTTGACGCTTCTCTGGGCGGCGATGCCAGCGGTAACCGTGACGGCGTTAACACAGACCGCCCGTATTCGGCGGCTGGGGTTCCGTTCAAACGCAACGGCTTCCGTAACCGTCCGGTTTACAACATAGACTTCCGCGCGCAGAAGGGCTTTGGCTTCGGCGAAAATCGTCGCCTGCTCTTCACCGCAGAATTCTTCAATATCTTCAACATCAAGAACCTGACATACGGCGGCGCGGCAGCATTCAACTATTGCGCTCCCGTCACGGCCACTTGCGGCTTTGGTGCCCCGACCAACGCAACCTTCCTGCAATTGAAGGACGCCAATGGCAACCTGCTGCTCAACAACAATCCGGGCCAACCGTTCCAGGTTCAGCTTGGAGCACGCTTCCAGTTCTAACCAGAACTGATAAGCGGAAAAACGAAAAGCGGAGGCCATTACGGCCTCCGCTTTTTTTGACCCCTCGCTTTTTTGAAATGATGACAACGCCGCATTGGTTGGCATTACAAATGCCCCAACGCTGCTGCCAGAATCGTTTGCTGATTGGCTTCAGTGCGATCAAACGTCGCGGCAATTTTCCCCGCGTGCATCACGGCAATGCGGTCGCTCATTCCAAGAATTTCAGGAAGCTCCGACGAAATCAACAAAATTGCCAAGCCTTGTTCCGCCAGATCACACATCAGCGAATGAATTTCTGACTTTGCGCCGACATCAATTCCTTGCGTCGGTTCGTCCAGAATCAGAACCGAAGGTTTGGTGGCCAGCCATCGGCCCAGAGCGACTTTTTGCTGATTGCCACCTGAAAGGGTTCCCGCAGCCGCAAACAGCGCAGGCGTTTTGACGCCCAGCCGCGTTGAGTAGTCGGCTGCAATTTCACGCTCGGCAGCAAAATCCAGAAACCCGAATTTCGCCAAGGTTCGCAACGAAGCCAGGGAAGTGTTGGCGCGAATCGGCATTTCCAGAATGACTCCGTGACGCCGCCTGTCTTCCGGCACGTAGGCAATGCCAAGTTCGGAAGCTTGCGCTGGCGAGCCAATTTTCAAGACCTGATTGCGCAAACGAATTTCGCCGCCATCTTCCCGGCCATTGGGCGGAGTCAGCCCAAACAGCGTTCGCGCCAATTCCGTCCGGCCCGCGCCGACAAGTCCCGCAAAGCCTAGAATTTCTCCGGCGCGAACCGCAAAGCTGATGTCACGAATGCCCGCCGCCTGGCAAGTCAGATTGCGGACTTCCAAAACCGTTTCGCCCAAAGCGACCTGACGTTTTGGAAACACCGCAGACAATTCGCGTCCGACCATCAATCGAATCAATTCCTGCCGATCAACTTCAGACATTTCCCGGGTTCCAATCGTCACGCCGTCGCGCAGCACCGTCACACGGTCAGCGATGATCGGCAATTCGTCCAGGCGATGAGAGATGTAAATGATGCCGACGCCGTGTTGCCGCAATTCCCGAATGACGCGAAACAGGTTTTGCGTGTCTTCTTCCGAAAGCGAAGCCGTCGGTTCATCCATAATCAGCACGCGAGCATTGGCTCCAAGCGCGCGGGCAATTTCGACAAGCTGCTGCTGCGGCATTGTCAGCTCTCCCGCTAAAGCGTCGGTGGGGATTTTCGCGCCAACCTGTTGCAGCAATTTCGCCGCGTGAGTGTGGCGAGCTTTCCAATTGATAGGCCGCCAGGAGGAAGTCTTTTCAATGCCGAGCGCAATGTTTTCAGCGACGGTCAGTTCCGGAAAGAGCGCGGGCTGCTGATAGATCGCAGCAATGCCAAGTGTTTTTGCTGTTTGTGGAGAATTGTCAGTGATGGCCTGGTCGTCGAGTTTGACTTCGCCGCTATCCGATTGAATCGCTCCGGTGACGATTTTGATCAGCGTAGACTTGCCTGCGCCGTTTTCACCGATCAGTGCATGAACTTCACCGGCCCGAAGCTCGAACGAAGCGTTTTTCAACGCCTGAACTCCGGCGTAAGACTTGGTCAAGTTGCTGGCTTCGAGCAAAGCCATTGTGAATGGTGTCCTTTGAATCAGGGATCAATGCGCGGCGAATTATACACGGCTGAATGAAACTGGAAATGCTGGGTGATGGCTGTAATTTTGAAGTGGCCTGCTCAGGTGTGAACAGGCCACTTTGCGAAAGGGGCTGTTTACTGCGATCCATCGTTTTTGGCGCGTTCGATAATCACGCCTGCCACTTGTTTGCTCATTGTTGTTGCTGCATTGAGGTCGGTGCGGAAATGAATTCCCGCCCAGACCCGTGAATCTCCGGATTCCGTGGCAAGCTGCCGGAAAGCTTCTGCGTCGCGGGGGAACAAGTACGCCAGCACTTCTGCCTGTCCAACGGAAAGCGACGTATGTGCCGACGGATAGCTGGGATGCCCAGGATTTGGAAATAGCGTTGTAAGCGACGGATCAAGTTGATTCGGTCGGATTGCCCAGTACGTGTATTTGGCGTCCCAACACGCAATCAATGCATCGTAAAAGCCGATGCTGGTCAGCGCGTAAACGCGTGCGGCGCGCGGCGGATTGGTATCCAACCGATACTCCTGGATTTTTTGCCCGGTCAGATCGTTCCAGGGCTTGATCGCAGCGGCAGCTCCTTGCCAATAAAACGCCAGCCGCGTGGTGTTAAAAGAAGTCCCAGAGGAAGGAATTGATCGCGGGAAGTTTTTCACCTCGGCAAGGTCCGTCGCCATTTGCGCGGAATCGCAAGTCGGCGGCGGCGCAGGTCTGAACATGCTTGCGGAAGGAAGCGCCCAGGTCTTCCAGGTTCCGGCCATCGGGAGAGCTGGATTCACGCCTTTCCAATTGCACGCTCCTTGGGGAATTGTGCCCGTGAAAACTGCATCGGAACCATCAGTCTTCGCGCGGGCGATTACAAACTGGGCCACTAGACGTCCCAGCTCCAATCCATCTTTCACATCGCTCGGATATTGCACACCCGCCAGCAATCGCGACTGTCCGGCCTCTTCTGCCTTGGCGTTAAAAAACGCGGCTTGCTGCGGAAAGAAATAGGCAAGCACTGCGGAAGCCGCTCCGGCAGCCACAGCGTGTTCCGATGGATAGGAAGGACTGTTCGGATTTGGAATCACCGTCGTCAGCGACCGGTTGAATTCGCTCGGGCGCGGTCGCCTGTGCATATACTTTGACTCCCAGGCTGCGACCATTGCGTCGTAAATCGCTACATGGAGCGAAGCCATAACACGCGCCGCTGGAGGACCAACCATGTTGTTCTTGATTGCCTGGTCAACCGCGAATTCATTCCAGCGAGATGAGGGCGAGCCTGCGTCCCAGTATTTGATCAGGTCAATCGCGGCTGCGTCACGCTGAAAAGACAATTGTTTCAAGACGCCAATTTCTTGCGCTGAAACAGAAATAGATGGCGGGCCTGCTGGTCGCACCTGTCGTACATCGTCCAGGATCCAGGGCTTCCATTTGCCTGCGTTGGGTTCAATTTGAACATCGGGCTGCGGACAGGGGAAGAAGCCGCAGAGTCTGCCTTCTTCGCGAATCGGAGCCGTGAAGTCCTGCGACCAGACCGGCTGCTGCAAAAGTGTACAAAGTACCAGGCTCAGCGACATTACAATCCGAAATTTTGAAGCTGAGCGTTTCATTCCCAATATGGTTTTCATCGTTTCCCTCCAATAAGTGTTAATAGTTAAGGAGCGCGCATTCCATGGGTGATGTGGTGACGATTGATTGCTGCATCTGACACGCTGCCGTAAAATCCGGCTTCACTGCGCATCACCTTGCTGCTCGCTCATTCGGGAAGGCGAAAACTCTCGGCGGATTGGCTCAACGAATTTGAAATTTTTTGAGGAAGGCGGTTGTGTCATCGGAATTGGCTCTGCGAACCGATCCTCCTGACTTCCAAACTGAATAAAAAATGGCATCTCCAACCATAACCCAACTGCTGATCAGATGGCGTGACGGCGACAAGGACGCGCTGGATGAGTTAGCGCCGCAGGTTTACAGTGAGCTCCGGCGTTTGGCCAAGTATTACCTTCGCCAGGAACGTAACGAACACACGCTGCAAGTCTCCGATCTGGTTCACGAAGCGTATCTGCGATTGGTGGATGCAAACGAAATAGATTGGCAGAACCGTGCGCACTTCTTCGGCATTGCCGCTGTGCGAATGCGCCACATTTTGGTCGAACATGCGCGCAGCCGACAAGCTGCCAAACGGGGTGGAGGCGAATACCGGCTATCGTTGAGTGAAGCGAATGGACTGGCAGAGGAACAAGACGTCAATCTGCTTGCGCTGGATGATGCCCTCAAACGACTGGAGAGTCTGGACTCACAGAAAACACGGATTGTGGAATTGCGGTATTTCGGCGGAATGACGATTGAGGAAACGGCGGAAGTGCTCAAACTTTCGCCCGCCACAATAAAGCGCGATTGGAGCATGGCAAGAGCCTGGTTGCGAAGCGAAATCAGCCACGAATCATGATGACACCTGCACGCTGGAAAAAGCTGGATGCTCTGTTTCAGAAGGCTGTGGAGCTTCAGGGAGAAGCCCGCAGAGTCTATCTAACACAGGCGTGCGATGGCGACGACGAATTGCGCCTGGAGGCCGAGCAATTGCTCGCCGCGCACGAAAGGGAAGGCAGCTTTCTTGATTCGCCAATTTTCGCAGAGCCTGCGGGAACAGGGACTGACGGAGACGACTTTCTCGTCGGTCGCAACATTGGGCCTTATAAAGTCATCAGTCCACTGGGGCGAGGCGGAATGGGCGAAGTGTTCTTAGCTCAAGACAATCGGCTTGAGCGTAAGGTCGCACTCAAGGTTTTGCCTGCCGCTTTTACGCAGCATCCGGATCGTGTGCGCCGTTTTGAACGCGAAGCGAAGGCTGCCTCAGCGCTTAACCATCCCAACATCCTGACAATTCACGAAATCGGTGAAGCGGATGGGCTACATTACATCGTCAGCGAGTTTATCGCGGGAAAAACGCTTCGCACACTGGTGTCGTGCGGCCCGGTTGACATCCGCGAAGCGATAGCAATCGCTCAGCAAACGGCTGGCGCGCTTGAAGTGGCGCATCAGGCCGGGATCATTCACCGCGACATCAAACCGGAGAATGTGATGGTACGGCCGGACGGACTGGTCAAAGTACTGGATTTCGGTCTTGCCAAGTTGACTGAAACAGCCGCAGCAATGACAGCAGTTGATACGCAAGCGCCGACCTTGGACCCATTAAGCACAACGCCCGGCGTGGTAATCGGGACAGTGCGCTATATGTCACCGGAACAGGCGCGCGGATTGAAGGTAGATCATCGGACCGATATCTTCAGTTTGGGCGTGATGTTGTACGAAATGGTCACAGGTCGTAAACCATTTGATGGCGCGACGCCGAGCGACGTCATCGCGGCTTTGCTCACTGTCGAACCTCCCCCGCTAAGACAGCATTGCGCCGCAGCAACGGCGGAACTTGAACAGATCATTGGCAGATGTCTGGCGAAGGATCGTGTTGTGCGTTACCAATCGGCGGGGGAATTGATCGCTGACCTAAAAACGCTTCAAGTGGACGGCCAGGCAAAAGAAGTGGCTGAATCGCCCCAAGTCGAAGAAACGCGGACGAAGTTCGTGCCTTGGCATTGGCCTGTGATCGCCGCAATCGCTGTCATCTTCATTGTTGGGCTGGCCTCTTTTTTCTTCTGGCGACGCACGCCAGCGGTGCAGCCAGATCAGATCAAATCGCTGGCGGTATTGCCGTTGGAGAATCTGTCCGGCGATCCGGCCCAGAATTATTTTGCTGATGGCATGACGGAAACGCTGATTGCCGGTTTGGCCAAGGTCGGAGCGTTGCGGGTAAGTTCGCGGACTTCGGTAATGCAATACCAGAAGACGCGCAAACCGCTTTCGGACATCGCGCGCGAATTAAAAGTTGATGCGGTGGTAGAAGGTTCCGTGCAGCGGTTCGGGGAACAGGTAAAAATCACAGCGCGGTTGATTTACGTCCCCACCGAACAGAGCCTTTGGGCCGAATCTTATGAACGCGACCTGCGGGATGCTATGGCGCTTCAGAGCGAGATCGCACAGGCCATCATCCATCAAATTCAGATCAAGCTGACGCCCCAGGAACAAACGCGGCTAGAGAGCGCACGAACCGTCAACCCGGCAGCGTATGATGATTATTTGCGCGGACGGTTTTATTTTAACCGCGAAAATAAGGCGGACAATGAAACTGCTATCAAGATGCTGGAACGCGCGGTGGCCACCGATTCCACCTTCGCCGCTGCCCACGCGGAATTGGCACAGGCTTATGTTTACCGGTCTTTCTTATTCACGCCTGAAGAAAAGCAGTTGGAAGAAAAAGCTTTTGTGGCGGTGGAAAAAGCCCTTTCTTTGGATCCGGATTTGGCCTCTGCTTATCTGGCCCGTGGCCGCCTTCTATGGACACCCGCCAATCATTTTCCCCACGAAAAAGCGATTCAGGAATTTCGTCGCGCGTTGGCGCTGAACCCAAGTTTGGACGAGGCTCAGACCTGGATTGCGCTGGTTTACAACCATATCGGGGCGTTTGACCAGGCGCTCCAAGAATTGCAAAAAGCCGCTGCGATCAACCCAACCAATATATCCGCGCGATTTCGGATTGGGCAGACACTTCTGTTTCAAGGGAAATACGAACAGGCGTTGGCCGCGCTGAGCAGCATCCCCAAAGAGGGAAATCCACGCGTGGGATATCACCGGGCAATGGCTTTATTGCATTTGGGAAGAAGGGACGAAGCCGCGTCCATCGCAGAAGAATTCATTGCAGATTATCCGGAGGATGCTGACGGGGGATTATTAACCTGTTTCCAGGCATTGTTTGCAGCCCAAGCCGGCGATGAGAAGAAGGCAGAAGCGAGGATCAAGATCGCGATAGACAAAGGAAAAGGCCTTGGCCACTTTCACCACACGGCTTATGACATAGCCTGCGCATATTCGTTGATGAAAAAAACTGAGCCGGCAATCAAATGGTTGCAGTCGGCGGCAGACGACGGCTTTCCTTGTTACCCATTGTTTGAGCGTGATCCCTATCTGGATTCTCTGAGAAAGGATTCGCGCTTCATCGCGTTGATGGCAAAACTGAAGCAGCAATGGGAATACTACCTGACGAAATTGTGATCCAGTGACATCTGCACGTTGCCAAATCAGCAATCAATCGCAATGACACCTGAACGCTGGAAAAAATTGGATGCTTTGTTCCAGGAAGCTGTGGAGCTTCAGGGAGAAGCGCGGAAAGCACATCTGGCAAAGGTCTGCGCCAGCGATCAACAGTTGTATTTGGAAGTTGAAGAACTGCTCAGTGCGCATGAAAGGGAGGGGAGTTTCATTGACTCGCCGATTTTTGTGCTCGCTCCACCGGTAGCGGACGAAGGGTATGAGTCATTGGTTGGGCGCAACATTGGGCCTTACAGGGTGATTACTCAACTAGGACGAGGCGGGATGGGCGAAGTTTACCTGGCACAGGATTCGCGATTAGGCCGAAAAGTCGCCATTAAGTTGCTGGCAGCGGACCTGACGGACAATGACGACCGTGTACAGCGTTTTGAGCAGGAAGCGCGCGCGGCTTCGGCGCTGAATCATCCCAATATTCTGACGATTCACGAAGTCGGAAAGGCTTCAACAGACCGTGGCGATGCACGCTACATTGTCAGCGAATTCGTCGAAGGAGAGACACTTCGCACGCTATTGCGCGGCGGCAAGCTGGACATCAGCCAGGCGACAGCAATTGCCGAGCAGGTTGCAAGCGCGCTCAGCGTGGCCCACGAGGCAGGAATTATCCACCGCGACATCAAACCGGAAAACGTCATGGTGCGGCCTGACGGGTTGGTCAAAGTGCTGGATTTCGGCTTGGCCAAACTGATAGAGCGACCCGTGGCGACAGAAGTTGATGCACAAGCTCCGACCAAAGACGGGTTTAGTACAACGCCAGGAATGGTGATGGGAACGGCAAGCTACATGTCGCCGGAGCAGGCGCGCGGACAGCAGGTAGATTGCCGCACGGACATTTTCAGTCTGGGTGTGGTGCTTTACGAAATGGTCGCTGGTCGCAGGCCGTTTGCAGGCGAATCTACGAGCGATGTGATCGCAGCCGTGTTGACTGCCGAACCGCTGCCATTAAGCAGCCTGACATCACGGGTGCCTGTTGAACTGGAGCGGGTTTCGAAAAAATGCCTGGAAAAAGATCGTCAGGCGCGCTATCAATCGGCAAAAGAACTGATTGCGGAACTAAAGCCGCTTCGAAAGGGCAACCTGACGAAAGAAACGCTGGTAAGGCGAACCGCCGAAGGGCCTGTATCGCGATTGGCAACGCAGCGCTGGATTTTGGGTTTCGCGGCTGTTGCTTTGTTGACTGCCGGACTGGGCTGGTTTTTCTACTGGCGTCGGTCGCCTGTGGTTCGGCCCGGTCGGATTGAATCGCTTGTGGTGTTACCGCTGGAAAATCTATCGGCCGATCCGGCGCAGGAATATTTCGCCGATGGGATGACCGATGCGCTGATTGGGGATTTGGCAAAGATCGGAGCGTTGCGCGTTATCTCGCGAACTTCGGCAATGCATTACAAGGGGACGAAAAAATCGCTGCCTCAAATCGCGAGCGAATTGGGCGTTGAGGCAGTGGTGGAAGGCACTGTGCAGCGATCTGGCGACCGGGTGCTCATCCGGGCGCAGTTGATTCATGCAACGACTGATCGGCATTTGTGGGTCGAAACCTATGAACGTGAGTTGCGCGATGTGCTGAAGTTACAGAGCGAGGTTGCGCAGACAATCGCCCGCGAGATTCAGATCAAAGTAACGCCTGCCGAACAAGCGCGCCTGACTCGTCAGCGCCCCGTTAACCGCAAAGCGTTTGATGATTACCTGCAAGGTCGCTATCTCTATTGGAACAAACGCACAAGAGAAAGCGCGGAACAATCTATCGAATATTTCCAGCGCGCAATCAAAGAAGACCCTGCGTATGCACAAGCCTACGCGGGGCTCGCCGACAGTTACAACGATCTCGGCTCAGTTATCGTTGGCGCGCTGCTGCCTTTAGAGGCAAGGCGATTGGCGGCGGAGGCAGCCGTGAAAGCCCTTGAGCTTGATAGCGAACTGGCTGAAGCTCACACTGCACTTGGTCACGCGAAGCACTACAATTGGGATTGGGCGGCGGCAGAGCAGGAATTTAAGCACGCGATTGAACTGAACCCCAATTACTCCAATGCCCACATGCGTTATGGTCAGTATCTGGTAACGATGGGAGATGTGGAAGGAGCAGTTCGGGAAGTGAACCGCGCGCGAGAATTGGATCCCTACTCCCTTTCCATCAGCTCGCTTAGGGGGTTTGTGCTGGAAAACGCTCGTCTCCATAACGAAGCCATTGAGCAATTTCGCAATGTGCTTGCGGTGGACCCGGATAATTACGAGGCGTACTGGCATCTGGGACATACATTTGCCGCCACTCGGCAGTTTAATGAAGCCATTGCAGCTTCTGAAAAAGCAGCCTCCTTGTCAGGCAGGGCGCCAGGGGCGCTCGGATTTCTGGGGATGGCTTATGGGCTTGCCGGGCGCAAGGCTGAAGCCAACCGAGTGTTGAACGAATTGTTGGAACTCAGCCGCCGCCGCTACGTGACGCCGGTACCGATGGCCGTTGTTTATATAGGCCTTGGCGACAAAGATCAGGCTTTTGTCTGGCTGGAAAAGGCCTATCAAGAGCGTTCCAATTTCATGGCTTTTCTCAAAGTAATACCGATCGCAGATCCTCTGCGTTCTGATCCTCGGTTTGATAATTTGCTGGAGCGCATTGGATTGGCCAAGTAATGAACAAATGTCTGTAAACTTCGAACCGGAAATAATTGCGATTCCAGCGGGCGAATTCCTGATGGGATGTGGGATGGGCGCGTCGAATGAACGCCCGGCGCATCGCGTTTGGGTAGACAGCTTCGCCATCGGGCGCACGGCTGTGACCAATCGGCTGTATCGTTTCTTTCTGGAAGAGACGGGGCGACCGGCTCCGGCGGGATTCCGCGATGGGTGCTTTAATCATCCGGATCAACCTGTGACGAGCGTCAGTTGGTTTGACGCGGCGGCGTATTGCGCGTGGCTACGCGAACGCACTGGCAAGCCGTTTCGCCTGCCGACTGAAGCGGAATGGGAACGCGCGGCGCGCGGCGGTTTAGAAGGGAGGCTTTACACCTGGGGCGACGATCCGCCGCAATGGCAACCGCATTACGCTGAATCGTGGCTGACAGGGCCTGAACCTGTGGGCAAGCGTCCGCCGAATGGCTTCGGGTTGCACGATATTTCGGAGAACGTTCACGAATGGTGTGCGGATTGGTATGAGGCGAATTATTACGCGACTTCACCGGTAAATAACCCGCAAGGTGCGCCAACAGGTGAGCGACGAGCTTCGCGTGGCGGTTCGTGGCGGCATCAGATCAAAATTGCTCGTGTGGCGGCGCGCAGCAGTCTGCCGCCGGATTATCAATACAACGATTATGGGTTCCGCTGTGCATTGAGTTTATAGCAGCCGAATCGGCGCCGTTTTCATAAAAGACGAGCGTGTTATAATCCTGCGCTTACGATTCGTCTGAATCATCAATCAGTAAGGAGAAAAGTAGTGAAAGCAGGTTGGGAAGCCGTCATCGGCTTGGAAGTTCACGCGCAGCTCAATACCGATTCAAAAATCTTTTGCGGTTGTTCGACCGAATTCGGACAAGAGCCAAACAACAATACTTGTCCGGTCTGCCTGGGCTTGCCCGGAGCGTTGCCGGTTTTGAACCGTGACGTTGTTTTGAATGCAGGCAAGGCGGCGTTGGCGCTGAACCTGAAGATCAACAATGAATCAATCTTCGCCCGCAAAAATTACTTTTACCCCGACTTGCCAAAGGGCTACCAGATTTCGCAATACGACAAACCGTTTTCAGAACATGGCGCGGTGGAAATTCTGACCTGCGAGCGCGACGAAGGTGGAAGGCCCATCGAATGGAAATCAAAACGCTTTGGCATTACGCGCGCCCACATCGAAGAAGATGCAGGCAAATCGGTTCACGACATTGGCGATCCTGACAAAACCCATATCAATTTGAATCGAGCCGGAACCCCATTGCTGGAAATTGTCAGCGAGCCGGATTTCCGCACCAGTTGGGAAGCCTATGATTACGTCGGCTTTCTGCGCCGCACGCTGCAATTCATCGGCGTGTGCGACGGCAATATGGAAGAAGGCAATTTGCGCTGCGACGCCAACGTTTCCGTTCGTCCTGCTGGCCAGGAAAAGCTGGGAACGCGTGCCGAAATCAAAAATGTCAATTCGTTGCGGTTTTTGCAGAAAGCGATTGATTACGAAATTGATCGGCAGATCGCCTTGCTTGAAGCCGGTGGCACGATGGTGCAGGAAACGCGGCTGTGGAGCGAAAAAGACAACAAGACGTACACGATGCGCTCAAAAGAAGACGCGCATGATTACCGATATTTTCCTGAACCGGATTTGCCGCCGCTGGAAGTCAGCGCCGAATGGATTGAAACGCTGAAAGCCGCCTTGCCCGAACTGCCGGAAAACCGCCGCCAACGGTTTATGCGCGATTACGAATTGAACGCTGACGAATCGTTCACACTGACCGGCGAACGCGCTTTGGCGGATTACTTTGAAGCCGCCGTCCAGGCTTCCGGCAATCATCGCGCAGCCGCCAACTGGGTTTTGTCGGAATTGCTGCGCGAAGTGAAAAACGCCGAGACGGACATTGCCGGTTGCAGGATTAAGCCGGAAGACCTAGGCGCGCTGATCCGGCTGATTGACGATAAAACAATTTCCGGCAAAATCGCCAAGGATGTGTTTGCAGACATGTTTGCCACCGGCAAGGCTCCGGCGGACATCGTCAAGGAAAAAGGCTTGGTGCAAATCACAGACACCTCGGCAATTGAAAAAGTCGTTGACGAAGTAATCGCCGCCAATCCGAAAGAAACAGAAAATTACCGCGCAGGCAAAAAAGCTCTGATGGGATTTTTTGTCGGCCAGGTGATGAAAGCCTCCGGCGGCAAAGCCAATCCGCAAGCCGTCAATGAAATTTTGAAAGCGAAGCTCGAAAATTGAGCAAACGAAAAAACGTAGACAGGATTTAAAAGATTCAGCAGGATTGTCTTTTGTCCTGAAATATCCTGTTCATCCTGTCCAATTCAACTGGAATCATGGAGATTATGAAACTTACCCGAATCTTGATTGTGTTGGTGCTGGCGCTTGTCGCCGGTTCTTGTTCAAAAGGTGGCGGTAGCGTGGCAGTGATTGATACTGACTTTGGCCAGATCAAAATCAAGCTGGACGCCGAAACCGCGCCGAAGCACGTTGAAAACTTTACCAAGTTGGCACGCGAAGGATTTTATGATGGATTGGCTTTTCATCGCGCCGTGCCGAATCTGTTGATTCAAGGTGGCGACCCGAACACTCGCGGCGAAGATCGAAACACTTGGGGGCAGGGTGCTCCGGGACAACCGAACGTGCCTGCGGAATTCAGCCAGAAGCCTTTCAAAAAGGGAGTGCTTGGGGCCGCCAGGCGCGGCGATGACGTAAACAGCGCAACCAGCCAGTTCTTCATTTGTTTGGGAGATTTTCCACGGTGGAATGGTCAGTACACTGTTTTCGGCGAAGTGATCGAGGGTATCGAAGTGGCGGATAAAATTGCTGCGATGCCTACTCAACCAGGTGACCCCGGCAGCAAATTGCTCAACAAGGTCGTAATGAAGAAAGTCACGATTCAAGACTGACAAAGGAATGATCATAGATGAATGATGAAGGATGATTTTGCTGAATACATTATGCCTTCATCATTCAGCATTCATCATTCCAAAACTTCCCGCCAGTGCATCCTCTTTCTTCAGGCATAAAAATGCGCCGAACCTGAACGCGCCAATCAACGTAGTTTCACTTTCGCAACAAGCCTGAGGGACATTTATGCACTTCATCGAAGCAATCAAACTGGCGCTCGATTCCATCCATTCTCACAAACTAAGGTCGTTTCTAACGCTGCTGGGAGTCATTTTCGGTGTAGCTACGGTAATCGTCGTTGTGTCGCTGATCGAAGGCTTCAACAAATACGTTGACGAAAAAATCGCCAACATCGGTACCAACGCTTTCACGGTGCAGAAGTTTTCGATTGAAGATTTTTCCAGTCTCGACGCTTACGAAACTGCGCGCAAACACAACAAAGACGTGACGATGGACGACCTTGCTGTCCTGCGCGAACACATTGGCAAAGGCTCAATCAAAGACGTTGGCGCGCAGGAACAGGAAATGGTCGAGCTGAAGTTCGCCAAAGAATCCTTGATCGGCGTCAGTTTGCAGGCGATGACCGCCAATATGATCGAAATTCAGAATAAGGAAATCGCCGAAGGACGCTCGTTTAATCAAACGGACGACATGGGCGCTCGGCTGGTATGCTTCATCGGCCAGGACGTTGCCGACCGCTTTTTCCCAACCACCAGCGCCATCGGTCAGAAGATCAAAATTGATGGCCGACCGTTTGAAGTGCTTGGCGTCGCCAAAGCTTTAGGCTCCGTGTTTGGCCAATCGCGCGACAAGTTCGTTTCGATTCCGATGACGACCTTTCTGAACATTTACGGCTTTCGCCGCACAATTCAATTGTTCATTACATCAACCAGCCCGGCGACTTACGAAGCCGCGATTGACGAAGCGCGCGTCATCATGCGAACCCGCCGCAAATTGTCGCCAAATGAAAAAGACACCTTCGGCATCATCACGCCCAGCGCAGTCAATAATCTGCGCGAACAGATTTTCGGCACCATTCAGGTTGTCGCCGTTGGTGTGACTTCCATTGCCTTGGTTGTCGGCGGCATTGTCATCATGAACATCATGTTGGTCAGCGTGACCGAACGAACCCGTGAAATCGGCATCCGCAAAAGCCTTGGCGCTCGGCGCAAAGACATCCTGCGTCAGTTTCTGGTCGAATCTACGATTCAGGCTCTGGCCGGAGGAGCCGTCGGCGTCAGCATCGCTTGGGGCTTGGGAAAACTGGTTTCGACGCTCACGCCAATCCCGACTTCACTGCCATTGCTGGCCGTGGTTGTCGCGTTATCAGTTTCCGGCGGCGTGGGATTGATCGCTGGTGTTTATCCAGCCTGGCGCGCAGCGGGACTTGATCCGGTTACAGCGATGCGGGCAGATTGATAGTTGAAGGTAATTTATGACTCATCAGGATTTCCGCGAAAATATCTGGATGGCGTTTGACACGTTGTGGCAGCACAAACTGCGGTCGTTCCTGACGATTTTGGGAGTCGTCATCGGCACAACGACCGTAATTGTGATTGCCGCATTTGTGTCAGGGATTGACGCGCAAGTCGCCAAGGAAATCGAATCTTTTGGCACGCGCAGCATCTACATCTTCAAGTTTGATCCGGGATTTAACTTTAACCCTTCGGCAGAAGAGCGGCAGCGCAAACCGATTAGTTACGAAGACGCGATGGCCATTCAAGATGAGTGCCCTTCGGTGACGGATGTCGCGGTGTTTATGTCTCCGGTGGATTACATGCAGGGGCCGATGGCGGAGCGCGTCAAGATTCGCTACCAGGACGTTGAAATGGTCAATGCCACGGTGCAGGGAACGCTGCCTGCTTATTTCCGAATGGGCAACACCGAAGTCACTGAAGGCCGATTTTTTTCCGACGGGGAAAACGTGACGCGCGCAGACGTTTGCGTCATCGGGCGCGATGTTGCCAACACGCTGTTTCCGCAGGTGAACGCCGTTGACAAAGAAATCATGATTAACGGGCGAAACTATCGCGTGATTGGCGTGCTGAAAAAGCGCGAGATGTTTATTTCTCCTGCCGACGATCCTGGAAACGAAAACAAAGCGGTCTATCTGCCCTACAACACGGTTCGGAAGATTTGGCCGAACATCAAAGAGAATTTTGTCATGGCGCAATTCGCTGCCGGTAAAGAAGAGCAGGCGATTGACGAAATTCGCTCGGTGCTTCGCAAACATCGCAAAGTCGCTTACGGCCAACCGGATAGTTTTGGCATTCAGACTTCCCAGGGAATCATCCAGCAATTCAAATCCATTACTGGAGGCGTCTTTTTGCTGATGGTGGCAATTTCTTCGGTTGGATTGCTGATCGGTGGCATCGGCGTGATGAATATCATGCTGGTCAGCGTGACCGAGCGCACAAAGGAAATCGGTGTTCGCAAAGCCATTGGCGCTCGCAAACGAGATATTGTGCTGCAATTTCTGATCGAAGCCGCAACGTTGACCGGGCTTGGCGGTGTCGTCGGCATTCTGATCGGATGGGGCTTGGCTGAAATCATCAAACTGGTGATGCCGACCTTTGTTCCTATGTGGGCGCCGATAGTGGGTTTTGTCGTGTCAGTTGGCCTGGGCGTCAGTTTCGGGCTTTGGCCCGCCTGGAAAGCGGCCAGGCTTGACCCGATCGAAGCGCTCCGTTACGAATGAGACGCGGCATCGGCTATAATCTGTCCGCACAATTTCTCCCTTGGTTGGATCACAATTCATGCGTGCCCAATTTCAGCAGTTGTAGTTTGGTGAAGGCAATTGTGCTGCCTTACCGGAGCGAGACTGGAAAGTAAGGCGGACAAGTTATGCTCAGAAGCGCGTTCAGGAATTTGCTAAACCTAGAGGAACCGCCAGAGCGCACGGCGCTGGCTTTTGCTGTTGGAACTTTCATCGCATTTTCGCCGCTGCTGGGATTGCACATGATTCTTGCAGGCGTGTTGTTGCTGGCCAGCCGCATGAACAAAGTCGCGCTGATGGCCGGAGTGATCATCGGAAATCCGTGGACTTTAGGGCCAATTATTGTGGCGTCATGGGCAATCGGGAGGTTGCTGATTGGTTCGCCCCCCATCGAATTGCCTGAAGTTACCGTCAGCGCCATGGCGACCGCTGGATTTTGGCAAATGCTTGCTTCGCAATGGCAACAATTGCTTCCGTTTGCCTTGGGCGGGATGATTCTGGCAATTGTAAGTTCATTGATGTCTTATCCGTTGATGTTGTTTGTGTTGCGCGCTTATCGCCGAAAATTTCCCAAAAATATGTTGCCAGAAGCCAAAACGCTTCGGGCTGATTCCATCATCGAACGCAGTTGAGAACGGAATTAATCGTGAAGATGAAAAAAACTCTTTCCCTACTTCAAATGTCGGCAGTGATTTTCGCGCTGACGCTGAACATTGTCGCCCAGCAACCGGGGCAACCACCTCCCAAGCAGGAAGCGAAGCAGGCGCCTCCGCAACAGGTTCCGCAAATTGATCGTCAGAAAATCCCGCTGGCGCAGCGTCCGAATCTTTCACTGGAAGACGTGAATACGTTTATCGGCGCAGACAAGCGTGTCATTGTAATGATGGCTGCGCTGAACGTTGCTGGATACGATTACGAAACCGGTGGACGCCAGCTTGCGCCTTTGCGGCAGCAGATGCGGGAAGATTTGAAAAATACTCCGCCTGACGTTGTTCGCAAATTGCGGGATTATTTTCTGGCGCATCGCAAAGGCGTGAACGATGCCGCTGCCGTTGCTCCGTATTTGAGTCTGGCGTTGTCGTTGCAGCAACCGCCCGCGTTCGCCATTGATGTTCCGTCGGATCGTTTGCCGGAAGACGTAAAGGAAATTGCCGAATTTGCTCTGATTGTGGAAGAGTTCTACCAGAAAACGAGCTTTTCCAGGTTGCTGCCAAAATATGTTGAGGCATACTTGAAAGCTGCTGAGGCGTATCCGCCGCTGGCCGGGTTGGCCCTTGGAACTGTTCTGAATTATTTGCACACGGAACCGGTATTGGAACTGCCCCCGCTGGTTAACCTGAGCCGTTCTTCCACAGCAGCCAGGCCAGAGAAAAAAGAAGAGAAGAGATCCGATAAGAAAGAATCAGGCAAACAAGCGAAACAAGCTGGCGAAAAGCCGCTAATTCCCCAGGTGGCTGACGTGCTGGAATCGCCCAACCGCATTCGCCAGTTCGTCATTATTCCTGACCTGTTCAATGCTTCGAATGCGGCGAATCTGCGGGTTGTGCGCGACACCTATTTTCTGTTGCTTGGGCCCAGCCCGACCCCCAGCATTGAAGCAATGCGCCGCTCCTTTTTGACCTTTGTAATTGATCCACTGGTGGAACGGCAGATCAAGGAAGTCGCAGCCATTCGCGGCGATTTGCGCAAGTTGATGGAATCACGCGGCGACAAACTCGATCGCGAATATGCTGAGCGGAGCGCCTACTTTTTGATTACCGATTCTTTGGTTCAAGCGACAAACGCGCGCATGGACGTTTTAGGATTGGCTGCTCGCAATGCATCACCGGAAGATGAGGCGATTTATCAACTTAGTTTGGGATATGAACGCGGGGCCGTGCTGGTTTATCACTTTTATGACCAGATGAAGGCGTTCGAAGCGGTGGGTGTCAATCTTCGTGATTACATTTCTGCCATGCTTGGTGGCATTGACTTCGAACGCGAAAGCGGACGACTGAAAGAATATGAACAGCGTTTGGCGCGCTACAAACAGTTCCGTACGGAAGCGGTATTTGCTCCAACGCCTCCACCGACGATTTCTAACGCAGATGAAAAGTTGGTCGCAAGAATCGTCGAAGCGGATCAAATGATCAAAAACCGCAAGTACGACGACGCCAAAGCCGTGCTGGAAGCCGCGCTAAAGGAAAAGCCCGACAATGCTCGTGTGCTGTTTGGGTTGGCCGAAGTTACCAGTAAACAGGCCAGCACACTTGGCGATGGGGCAGGGCTTGAAGAAGCATTATTTGCTGCAGTCGAGTATTACAAACAAGCTGCCCAAAAAGCTTCGCCGGAATCTGAAAAGTGGTTGATGCAGCGCAGTTATGTCGCCGCAGGAAAGATTCTGGACTTTATCGCCGAAACCACCCCTTCAGAAGCTGAAAAGCTTACTGCTGAAGCTGCAATCGCTTACGATCTGGCGTTTAAACTTGGGAAGATTGAAGGCGGAGCTTATGAAGAAGCGGAAAAAGCATTGAAGCAACGCGCACAGAAAAAACCGTAGCTCGGTTTTCATCTCCGGCAGTCGAAAAACGAAAGGGAGAGACGAATGCAAATCTGTCTCTCCCTTTCGTTTTTATTTGAGGGATAGTGCTGTTACGGAATACGAATGCACTCTGGCATTGTCACCGTAGGAGCTGGGGGTGCGATTGGGTTTGGTTCGGCAAAAAATAGCTCTTCTTCCGGTCCGACAACAATATCAACTGGCGCTTCGACAGACTCAGTATTAAGTGAGTCCGCTTCACGGCAAGCTGAACTCATCGCAGCGGGCTTGGCAATCAGTAACCAACCAACTTTCAGGCTTGTCAGATTCGGGAACCTGCCCGAACTCCAATACAAGGTCGTCATTGCCTTTTGTTGGTATGCCAAGAGGTTTGGCGGCAGCGCCAATTTAACGGCTTTGATTGCGCGAACTTCAGGTAATTTTGCGACTTCGCTGTTCTTGGAGCAGTTCGATTCTTCGTCACGATTTTCATCGCGCTTGATTCGTTTGGCTCGTCTTTGGGAAGGCTTTCTGGATGGGTCGCCCGATTTCACATCCTTGATATCGGCGTTGTCGTCCAATTCAACCGAATTGGCAAAAGCCACAAGCTGTGTCTTAAACACATTTTGCTTTGTCCACAGCGATGCCGCATCGTCATCAAACAAGCCTTTACCGTAGGTTTGCGCCAGGTAATAGGCATGTTCGATTCGTTCGGCTGCTGCTTCGGGCAATGCAAAGGAAAGTGACTTGGCAGTTCCCAAAGCTTTCAGAGCAACGTTGTTGAAGGAAAAGGGTTTGATCGTATGCGCCGTGACGACCAGAGCGGCGATTAACAGGGTGCGGATAGCAATTTTGCTGGCCATAACGATCTCCGGCGGTTTGTCTTGCCAATAACTAAAACAAGGCTGTTTACATCTTTTTCAGCTTGCTTCGCAGAATATCTATCAGAGTTAAGTCAGATTCGATGGGTTGGTGACCGAATCTGACTGAAGGTTTCAACCAATTGAAGATTGCAGGCAAGTTTTTTTGATGCCTACTGCAACAGATTGCGATTATCCGTCATTCAGGTCAACCAGTTGTTAGTCAGTTGTAAATCGTTTGTAAAAAGATTGTGTAACTTCGGCGCGAAACTGCTGCGGGAAGTTTCGTTGCAACACCTGTGATACCCGATGAACGCAGCGAACGTTGAACCTTGTACAGAGTTTTTAATTCGCCTCGCATTTGTTTGTACGGAGGCTGACAGAGCTTGGGTGCAACTTTTTGCCGCTCAATGGCGAAGATAGGTTTCCAGTCCACCCCGCGTTTCCATTCGTAGCTTTCCTTCAGCGACAGCCAGATCTAAATGAGCAGTAGCTTCGGAAACGGCAAGAAAACGATTCAAGTTGTCCACTTTTGGGAATAATAGACAGGACATTTCCCAAGATGTGACACCTTGTTTGGGGACAACCGCGATAACTTTATTTTGCCTCTCCTGAATGTGTTTGATTGAGCGGTGGAAATGCTCCTCGTAATCCGTAATATCCCCTCCATGAGAAGTTATCAGCAAGGTAGGAGAAAGTTCCCGAATTCTTGCCAACGACACAAGGTATTCACCCAAGGAAGGAAACCGGCGGCGAGGATCAACCGGGTCTGGGTTCAAAACCGGATTCGGTGTGATGCTTTTCAAAACGGTGTCGCCCGTCAGCATCAACCGATTGGCTTCGCGCAACAGGCAGCAGCTTCCTGGCGTATGGCCTGGCGTATGGACTACGCGCAAACTGCCCGAAGCAAATACGAATTCTTGTTCGTCGCGATACGCTTCGACGTCTTCAACTGCGTCCGCATATCGGTGAATCAATTCGTAACGGCCAGCCATCCGCTCCAATTCTTCCACCGGAACGCCTGCGCGCCGCAACAACGTGCGGTCTACGCGAGTCTTCCGGTGCTGCGAAATGTTCTGATATTCCCATTCGTGAACGTACACCCGCGCGCCAGATTCTCGTTGAATCGTTCCGGCCAATCCGCAATGGTCTTCGTGCGTGTGGGTGAGAATGACGCGCTGAATGTCTTTGATGGCAACCCCAAGGTGCCGTAACTGATCGCGCAAAGCTGTCAATGCTTCGTCAGTTTTCGGCCCGGTGTCTACCAGCGTCAATGGTTCTTCTATAACCAGATAAATGTTGATCGGGCCAACGGGAAATGGAGTTGGAATGACGAGCTTTTCAATTCGCATCAATTGGTCTCAAGCTTGAACACGCGCTGGGCGTTTTGGAATAGAAACTTGGCCTTGATGTCTTCTGCCAATCCAAGCTCGTTCACCTGCCGCACACACTTTTCCAGGGACAATTGCGGAAAATTCGATCCAAACAGCACTTTGTTCTGCCCATACGTTTTCAGGTAATGCAGCAACTGCGGTGGGTAATAGCGTGGCAAGTAGGCTGAAGTGTCAATGTGAACGTTCTCGTGTTTCCAGGCGACGCCAATCATTTCATCTGTCCACGGATGGCCGATATGCCCGGCGACGATCTTCAATTCCAGAAAGACAAGCGCAACTTCATCGAGGTAGGGAACCGGGCGGCCCGTTTCCGAAGGCATCAGCGGGCCGGTGTGGCCGACCTGGGTGCAAAAGGGAATGTCGAGTTCAATGCATTTGACGTACAGCGGAAAGTAAAGCTTGTCATTTGGCGGCAATTTCCACAGCCAGGGAACGACGCGCAGGGCTTTGAAGCCAAGCTGTTTCACCGCGCGATCCAGTTCCCGGACAGCTTCAACAGGTTTTTCCAGGTTGACTGCCGCGACGCCAACGAAACGGTCTGGGAACTCTGCAACCATTTCGGCAATCAAGTCATTGCTAAATACCCACATTCCTGGACGATGCCAAGCCGACAGCATCAAGATTTGAATCCCCGCGCGATCCATTTCCGCGATGATCTGTTTGGTCGTCAGGCCGGTTTCCAGCAAATGCGCTGAGCCGGATTGTTTGAGCAGTCGCACGACTTCCGGAAGCTTTTCAAACGCATCGCGCCGAGCGGGTTGAGCCCAAGCATCAATGATGGGTAGAGGACTGATATACATTTTGCATTGATTCTTACGAACGATTTTGCCAATTATTCGGATTCAACACTGTAGACAAAAATTAGGCGGCTAATGCGCCGTAAGTTCTGAGTTCTT
>CAZMXG010000054.1:0-38574 GCA_964570175.1 uncultured Heliomicrobium sp.
AGGATTCATTCACCGGCACGAGGCCGTTGTGCGCGAAATCACCAAGAACGCGGTTAAGGAAGCATTCAACCACGCAGGCCAGATCAACAACGATCTGGTTGACGCGCAACAGGCGCGCCGCATCCTGGATCGGCTGGTGGGATACAAAGTCAGTCCGCTGTTGTGGGACAAAGTTCGCCGCGGACTTTCCGCCGGTCGTGTGCAGACCGTCGCCGTTCGCCTGGTGGTCGAACGCGAACGCGAGATTCAGGCATTCGTCAAAACCGAATACTGGTCCATCATCGCCAATCTGGCCGCGCAATTGCCGCCGAATTTCGACGCCCGTCTTTATAAAGTTGATGCGCTGACGGTCAAGACTTCCGGTTTTGACGATGGCGTCAAAAAGAACGAATTCCATATTAAAGATGAAGCGACGGCCAAAGGGATTCTGGATGAACTGAACGGCGCGAAATACATCGTCAGCGATGTCACCACCAAAGAGAAAAAACGGAATCCCGTTCCGCCGTTTATTACTTCCAAGTTGCAACAGGAAGCTTCGCGCAAGCTGCGGTTTTCGGCCAAGCGCACAATGCAAATCGCGCAAAAGCTGTACGAAGGAAAAGACATTGGCAGCGAAGGCACAGTCGGTTTGATCACTTATATGCGAACCGATTCGACGCGGGTCGCCGACAGTGCGCTTGGCGAAGTCCGCGATTTCATCGGCGGACATTTCGGCCAGAACTATTTGCCGGAAAAAGCGGTTTTTTACCGGTCGAAAAAAGACGCGCAGGATGCGCACGAAGCCATTCGCCCGACTTCCGCCGACCGCACGCCGGACAAAGTCGCCGCGTATCTGGAAAAAGACGAATTGGCGCTGTATCGCCTGATCTGGCAGCGCTTCGTCGCTTCGCAAATGATGCCTGCGATCTTTGATCAAACGACGATAGATATTTCGGCGGGCGACAAATATCTATTTCGCGCGACGGGATCGGTCATCAAGTTCGATGGCTTTCTGGCCGTTTATGAAGAAGGTAAGGACGAAAAGGACGAAGAAGACGACGAACGCGCCGCCAAGCTGCCGAAGGTCGAAAAGGGCGAGAATCTGACTTTGAATTCGCTGACGCCCAATCAGCACTTCACCGATCCGCCTCCGCGTTATACCGAAGCGACTCTGGTCAAAGCCCTGGAAGAGAAGGGAATCGGGCGGCCTTCGACATACGCTTCGATCATGTCCGTGATTCAGGATCGTGAGTACGTCCAGAAAAACGAAAACAAATTCTTTCCGACTGAACTTGGCACTTTGGTCAACGACCTGCTGATCGAAAGCTTCACGGATTTGTTTGCCGTCGAATACACTGCACAAATGGAAGCGCAGCTTGATGAAGTCGAAGACGGCAAGCTGAAATGGACACAGGCGCTGCGCGGGTTTTACGACAAGTTCACGGTGGATTTGAAATCTGCGCAAGAACACATGCGCGACGTGAAGCGACAGGAAATCATCACCGACGAAGTTTGCGACAAATGCGGATCGAAGATGGCCATCAAGTTTGGGCGCTTCGGTCAGTTTCTGGCTTGCACGAACTATCCCGAATGCAAAAACACACGCGAACTGGCCAAACCTGCCGCAGTGAACGGCAGCGGTGAAGTCAGCGCGGAAGCCGCTGAAAATCCCTACGCCAACGAAACCTGCGAAAACTGCGGACGCCCCATGGCTTTGAAGAAAGGGCGTTTCGGCCAGTTTCTGGCATGCACGGGTTACCCTGACTGCAAAACCACGCGCAAGATCAGCAAAACCGGTGCGGTTGCGGCTCCGCCAGTGATGCTGGAAGAACGCTGCCCGGTGTGCGATTCACAGCTTGCCATTCGTCAGGGACCGTACGGCGAATTCACCGCCTGTTCGACGTATCCGACCTGCAAATACATCAAACGCGAAACCACAGGCGTGGCTTGTGCCAACGAAGGTTGTAAGGGCGAAATTGTCGTCAAAAAATCCAAGCGGGGCAAAATCTTTTACGGCTGTTCGGAATATCCGAAATGCGATGCGGTGTTTTGGGACAAACCCATTGCCGAACCCTGCCCGCAATGCAACAAACCGTTCACGCTGGAAAAATACAACGCCAAAAAAGACGAAACGACGCGGTATTGTTCCGATGAAACTTGTGGGTTCAGGCTGGTCAACGGTATTCCGGCCGAACCTGAAGCCAAATCCACTACAAAAGTTGGCGCGAAAACCACAAAGGCCGCAAAGACAACTGCTGCAAAGGCGACAAAAGCCACAAAGAGCAAACGAGCGGCGAAAGCCGCCAGCGAATAACGAAAATTTCGTTGCTTGCAAACCATTCAGCCCATCGGAGTACCAGTTCCGGTCGGGCTGAATCTTTTTGGTTTAACGGATATGAAAACCCTGCCCGCAGTGATCGAAGAATATCGGGATGAACATTGGCTGCGCGAAGGCACTTCGCGAATCGAAACCGTGGCCGAAGCCGAACGGTTTATTGAACGCGTCGGCTTTGCCAATTGCCTGACGGATTCGCGTAAGCCTGGAGCTTCGCTGTACGTCGCTGTCTGCGGTCGTCGCGATGCCGTCATGCCCCACAATGTCCAGAAAGACCCGGAAGCTTCGCATACGTGGCTGTTGAAGGATGATTTGGTGCGGCGCGGCAAGGTGTATTACGGCAAGCTGATCAAAGCGCGCACCCTGTTCCTGGCGCCGCGTATGGTTCCGTTTTTCAATGCGGTTTGGGGCGTGCCCAAAAAAGAGGAAAAAAAACGCTTGAGCGCGAATGCTCAAGCCGTGCTGAAAGTCTTGCGCAAGGAATATGAAATGGCGACCAGCGATTTGCGCCAGGAAGCAGGCATTACCGACCGCAAAGCGCTAACTGCAGCGCTGGATGAACTGCAAGCCGCATTGTTGGTCGTACCCAGCGAAGTTTTGTACCAGCCAAAATTCACCTACATCTGGGCATTGGCTGCCGGGCGCTTTCCGGAACAATTGGCCGAAAAAGTCGAACGATCTGTGGCGGTGCGGGAAATCGCGCGCTGCTTTTTGCAGTGCGCGGGAATGACGCTTCCCGGCGAAATGGCTCGAGTGACTGGGCTGGCTAGACCTGAAGCCGGTTTGGGCAATCGGGCATTGGTGAAAGAAGGATTCGCAATTTCGCCAACGCAAGGGGAGTACGTGTTGACGAATCTTTACGATCAAAACAAAGAAGTTTTTGATGGCAATTGCGGCATCTGAATCGGCGCAATGATCTGAATCAGTTGTGCGGTAAATGCAGTAATGGAGAGTGGGTACTCACTCTCCATTACTGCATTTACCGCATTGTGTTTTCCACGCTTCTTTAACCAGTTAGTCTTTTAAGGGGCGAAATAGCCGACCAGATCAACAATCAAATCGGTCGTGCTGGCGGCGAAGCGTTTGAAGGCTCCGTCTGCACCCAAGCCGACTGTGAAGTGCCGGTTGAACACAATGCCCGTCCGATAGTTCGACGTCGCGATGAACGGTTGATTGGCGTCGCTTGGCCAGAATGTCAGGAAGCCGTTGGCAACTTCGTTAAGGGCGGTCGCGTTGCCGACGATGGCTTGGGCAGCCGCTGGAATGTTCGGGCAAGCACCGGTTGCCGGTTGAAGAAATGGTGTACCGCCGGTCATCGGCGCGCCAGGCGTGAAACAGCCGGTCTGGCCTGCGCGTGTGTCCAGCAAACGCGTCGGGCCGCTCAGCGCGTTGAACAACAAGCCGGGGCCGTTGCTGTCGTTGAGCTGAGTGCTGTAGTAGCCGGTCACATCCACCACCAGGTCGGTTGTTGAAGCCACGAAAATATTGAACTGCCCGCTTGGCGCGAGGCCCACCATAAATGGTGAGTTCAGGTTCACGCCCGGTTGAAAATTCGCGCTGGCAATCAACGGGCGCACGGCGTCCGACGGGTACAAGGTCAAAAAGCCGTTGGCTTGCGGACTGACCGTCGTTGCATTGCCGGTCAGCGCCAAGGCTCCTGCCGGAATCAACACACTGTCGCACGTTGTCGTGCCGATCTGCGAAGTGTCCGTGTTGCCTTGCAGAGGCGCTCCCGGCGTAAAGCAAGCACTTGCTCCTGGACGCGTATCAAGCAGTCGCACAGGCTTCGGTAGCGGATGAAAGTACAAACCTGTCGTTGACGGTGGTGCGTAATAGCCCGTGATGTCCACCACGATGTCAGTGTCGGTCGAAACGAAGATTTTGAACGCGCCATCATTGGCTCCGAGCCGAACCGTGAACAAGCTATTCAAAATCTGGTTTGCGGCGTAGTTGGAATTCGCAGAGTTCGGCTTGGCAATATCGCTCGGATAAAGCGTGAAAAACCCTCCTCCGGATTGCACGCTGGTGGCATTGCCAACCAAAGCAGCGGCATTTGCGGGAATGCTTAAGCCATCACAAGTCCTGCCCGCCGCCGTCTGCGTCCGCGAAGTATTGCCAGGAATCTTGGTCCCCGGAGCATCACATCCCGGCTGCCCGGCTCTCGTATCCAGCAAGCGCACCGGATGCGCCAGCGGATAAAACTGCAAGTTATTCGGACTGATAGTCACGCCGCTGACCGTCAGCGTGTAATTGCGGCTGCCTGTGCATCCGTTTACGTCCGTCGCCGTGACCGTGATGGCAAAGCTGCCTGCTTGTGTGGGCGTGCCTGACAGAGTTGCGCCGCTGAAGCTCAAACCCGCTGGCAACGTGCCCGTCAGCGTGAAGCTGTTCGACGCCGCTCCGCCGCTTTGCGTGAAACTTTGGCTAAACGCCACGCCAACCGTGCCTGCTGCAAGCGTAGCCGGACTGACGGTGATCGTCGGGCAGGCAGGCGGGGTAATCGTCAGCGCATAGGCGCGTTGTCCCTGACAGCCGGCGGCGTCAGTCGCCGTGACGCTGAAATTGAAAGCGCCGCTGGCAGTAGGCGTGCCGGTCAGCGCGCCTGCGCTCGACAGCGTCAGGTTGTTTGGCAAAGCTCCGGCGGTGACAGCGAAACTGTGCGGCGCTGTGCCGCCGGTGGCCGTCAGTGTTTGGTTATACGCCACGCCCTGAACGCCTGAGGGCAGCGTCACCGGATTGACCGTAATGGTGGGGCAGATAGCGGACGCGATGGGTGACCAGAAACCGCTGCGCACGCTGAAACTTCCGCCTGTCGAAGTTTGCGTCAACGGCTGGCCTGCGGTAGCGGTCAGGCTAAAGTTGCCGTTCGCGCTCTTGCCGCCGCCGCCCGCTGCCACCGATTTGGTCAGCGTGAATCCGCTGCCGGTTTGCACCGGCGCGGCCAGCGTGATGGGAGAAGCCGCCGTGCCGTTCGGGCGCGACGGTGCGGGGTTGATCGCAAGCTGCCGGTCAGGCGCGCGCAAGGTGCTTTCGTGGCGAGCGGCATAAGCCAACCCGCCCAGCGTCGCCAATAAACACAGCAGCAGGATTTGCATTCGTCTCGATAGTTTTTTCATAGCTTGTCCTTTTGTAACGGCTCAGCTTCTTCGCCGCGTTAGCGGCGTTTGAATTTAGCCGTGGGTTTTCAACCCACGGAAGGCGACAGGTTGATTGCCACGTCGCGTCAGCGACGTTTGAATTCAGGTGTCGCTAACGCGACACGGAAACATTCCTGAGCTTTCCCAGCGTTTCAACGCCGGGCTAAATTCAACCGTCCCGCTGGGGAAGAGGGCTGAGTAGATGCGTCCTTTTTTCCTAAAGCGAAATCCACAACCTCGGCGCGCAGGAAATCAGCCGGGATTCACAGGATGAAGGGAAAAGCGGAATGCCTTTGCCTTTTCGTCAATCCCGTCAATCCCGTCTAATTCCTGAGCGTTCCGGTTTAGGGCTTACTGTTTTTCCTCCTGGCAGGCGGCGGCCTTCGGATTGTTGGCGCAGACCAGAGCTTTCAACTGTTCGAGCTGGCGTTGTTGGCGTTCGATGATTTGCTGTTGTTCCTTGACGGCGTTGACCAGCACGACGCTCAGGTGGGAGTAATTGACGCCTCTGATCGTGCCGTCGGCTTCACGCAGCGCCAGCAGTGGCGCGGCTTCGGCGACTTCTTCGGCGATCAAGCCGAAGTCGGCTTCCTCGGTCGCTTTCCAGGTGAAGTTCACCGGGCGCAGCCGATTGACCTCAGCCAGCCCGGCGCGCAGCGGCGCGATGTCCTTTTTGAAACGCAGGCTGGAAATGCTGCAATCCACGACTTCCTTGGCGGCGTTGCGGCAGAGTTGCTGGCTGGAGCCGACCGCGCCGAGCTTGACGATCTCCAATATGCCGGGGATGCGCACCGTGTCCTCCCCGCTCTGCCGGCCCAGGGTGATGGTGTTGCTGGTGAAGACAGTTGTACCGGCACCGATGGCGGTGGCGTGACTCAAATTGTTAGAGTTGAAATTGGCGTTATAGCCAAGCGCGGTGTTGCTATTGCCGATTGTATTTTCAAAACCTGCGTGTGAGCCTACAAAGGTATTGGAGTCGCCTATTGTTGTGTTAGTACCAGCAGTTGTGCCGAAAAAGGTATTATCGTTGCCAACCACATTATTACGACCTGCGCGGTTGCCAACAAAGGTATTCCTAGATCCTGTCGCATTGTCAAAGCCAGCGACAGGGCCGACAAATATATTTGCCCCCCCCGTCGTATTGGACGTGCCAGCGTTAAGACCAACAAAGAGATTTTCGTTGTTCAATGTGCCCGATTGAATCAGGACACGACTGCCGCCCAGGTTGAATTGCGTCGCAGCGTTCACCGTGTTGCCGCTGAGCGTACCGCCCGCCGTGCCGTCACCGCTGATGTTGAAATTGCTGCTCGCTTGCACAGCGGCATTCTGATTTTGAATGTAGCTGCCGCTACCCGCCGGAACACTCGCCACCGGAATCGCGCTGACGATTTTGTTGCCCGCAACCGTGACGATCTTGGCGTTCGTCACGCTGCCGTCAGCCAGCTTCGGCGTAGTCACGCTGCCGTCAGCCAGCTTCGGCGTAGTCACGCTGCCGTCAGCCAGTTGCGCCGTCCCGACGCTGCCATTGGCGAGTTGCGCGCCGCCGACACAGTTGGCGCAAGCCGCCGACAACGCATCGGCGGTCGCGGCGTTCGTGCTTCTTATGGCATAGGGCGTAGCCGTGAGCGGCTGGCGCGGCGACAACAAGGTGAACGCGCCGCTGCTGGCGCCCGGCCGCACGCCGATTTCCAGAAAGCGATCCGTGCCCGTAAAAGCCGCGCCGAAATCCAGCGTGACGGTGAATACGCCGCTCGCGACCGTCACGTCGTCGCGCGTCAGAATGGGGCCTTGTTGCGCGCCTCCGGCCACGGCGTTGAACAGAATGAACTGAAAGTCGAAGACGCCGTTGGCGGGCGCTCCGTTGTCGTTGAGCTGTCCCTGATAAGTGAAGCCGGTTCCTTGCGCGAACGCGCCGCCCTGCGCTCCGCCCATCAACGCCAACAGCGCCAGCAGCAAAGTTGCGATTCGCAGCCAATGATTCTTTTTCATGATTTTTCTTGCTCCTATCGAAAGGGAGGCTCCGCCTGGACGCACTTCGACCGTCCGCACGCGGCGAACGCGCCGTAGTGCGTGAGCGAGAGCCGTAATTGATTGCGATGGGAGCGGCGCGCGGCTGGTTCGTGCCCGCCGTCAAAGCCTGCCCCCCTTCTCGTGTTACCTTCGCGCCACCATCGGCGCGCTGGTTTGTGTTAAGAATGGATACGAAATAAATGCTCCATTCGGAAACCGTAGCGCAATCCTGCCAAGGTTGCGCCGGGTCTCAAAAGTACTGATTGAGAAACACCGCAACCTTGGCAAGGTTGCGCTACCACTTTTATTGTTTTATGCGGAATCATCCTCGGTCACTTGTTCCTGTTTGATCGGGAATGAGTTCTTTGGTGCGCCGTTCCAGATGCGCCGACAGCGAACGCAGGCAAATTAACAACAATCCCTGAGGCGATTCGCGTCCGTGCAAACAGCCCGCTTCGACCCACAGAAAAAGCTGACGCGATCTCAGCTGCGTTCGCAACGCCGCCGTCTCGACCGTCGCCCATTGCGTGTAGGCGTCGCACTCAGGACAGCGCTCCGTCACGCAATGCGCGCCGCTGATATTCACCACCCGTGTGGTCTCGATCGTAATTTCAGTATGTTTGTTGCCCATGCCATTTTCCTTTTAGTTACCGGTGAGACAAGAATCACGCTTGTCTCGCCGCCCGCCGCGCTCACGCTCTGGTGAATGCGACCTCATTGCCGCTGCCAGAATCGCGAGATAAACTTCGCTCGCTTTTCTCGCCCTGCCCGCATCGGTTCGTCGGCAATCGCTGGTTTACGCGAAAGGCAATGTGCGGGTCTTTAGGTAATTCTGAATCTTCGTTGAGAAACGTTGAGAAACTTCTGAAGAAATTCTGAGGACGACGGGAAATGACTGTGCCATCAACGGTTTATTACGAATTCGAAGGTTTCCGCCTGGACCCGACAGAGGGGCTGTTATGGCGCGACGGAATCATTGTGCCCTTGCAGCCAAAGACATTCGACACGCTGCACATCTTTCTTTTGCACGCCGGACGGCTGCTCAGCAAAGAGGATTTGCTGCAAATGGTCTGGCCTGACGCCTTCGTCGAAGAAAACAATCTCGCCCAAAACATCTCTCTTTTGCGCAAAACGCTCGGCGCGCATTGCATCGAAACCATCCCTCGGCGCGGTTACCGCTTTACCCCACCGGTCAGAACCGTGCAGATAGAACTGCCCCTGCCGATCTTACAGATGGAGGAATACACCACCACACGCATCGTGATTGATGAAGCAGAGTCCCCGGACGATCCTGCCGTCGTGACTTTGCCCACCGCCGCAGCGAAATTCCTGCCCGCCTCCACCAATGTCTTGCCGGAAAAAGTCAGCACGCCGCACGCTCTACAACGGTCGCGGGCCAAGTGGGGCTGGGCACTCGCGGGCGTGTTGCTAGCGCTGCTCGCGGTCATTGGGTTCAAACGCTGGCGCAAGCCGCCGTTGGAGGAAAGCTGGCGCGCCGTCACGGTGACCAAATTGCCCAACACAGGCAATTCGGTGCAGGGCGTGCTCTCTCCGGATGGGCGCTTCATTGCGCACGTCGTGTTCGCCGAATGGCAATGGAGCCTCGCGCTCCGGCAAATCGCCACGGCGCGCGATGTGCAGTTGGCCGCGCCCGCGCCGCAACTGATCAGGCATGTGGCTTTCGCGCCCGACGGCAATCACGTCTATTTCAATCGCGAGGAAACCAAGCAGGACTTCAACCTTTACAAAGTCCCCGTGCTAGGCGGGCTGGCGACGCGCGTGGCCGAGCGCGTAGACGACTTCGCGCTTGCTCCTGATGGTCGCTTCGCCTTTACGCGCCACACGGAGCAAGCCAACGCGCTGATCGTCGCGCCCGCCGAGGGCGGCAGCGAAACCACCGTCTGGACGAGCACCAATATGGGGTTGCGCGCGCCAGCTTGGTCGCCGGATAGGCGCATGCTGGCATTTGTCGCATGGGAGGGCTCCGTGCAAAAAGACATGCGCTTAATGACCGTCGAAGTGGCGAGCGGGCGCGACCATCAACTGACGGCACAGCGTTGGCGAGGCATCTACGGCGTGAGCTGGCTGCCCGATGGAAGCGGCTTATTGCTGGCGGCGCGCATGGACAAGGGGGCGCAACTCTGGCGCGTGGCTTACCCCGGCGGCACGGCGCAACCCAGCACGAGCGATTTGTTCCAGTACAGCGACGTGAGTCTGGCGGCAACCGGCCAGACGGCGGTCAGCCCAATTTGGCAAAATACGGTTGATCTCTGGTTGGTGCAGGCGGGCGACCCGGCCAGCGCCAAAAAAATCACGACGGGCGCGGCAAAGTATTTCAACCCAGTCTGGACGCCCGACGGGCAAATCGTGTGCGTGTCGAATGCGAGCGGGCACAACAACCTTTGGCTGTTGCAGGCCGATGGCAGCAACCCGCGCCCCTTGACCACGCAGGCGGTGGATGACGCCTGGCCCGCCGTCGCGCCAGATGGCCGCACGGTTGTCTTCAGCTCCCGTGGGAGCCTTTGGCGAGTGGGGCTGGATGGCAACGAGCTTCGACAATTGACGCAGGGCCAGGACGACCGCAACCCATGCTTCACGCCCGACGGCCAAACCGTGATCTACACTGCGGTGGGCGCGCAATCGCAACTTTGGCAAGTGCCATTGGCAGGCGGCGCCGCGCTGCGGCTGAGCGAGGATTACGCCACGCTGGGAACTGTCGCACCTGATGGTCGCAGCCTGGCAGGCAGTTGGAAATCATCCGCCGACCCTGTGAGACAACTGGCATTGTTTCCGTTCACGCCCGGCACGCCGATCGGCGCGCCCAGCCGGTCGTGGGAACTCAAGACCGCTGCCAATTTACGCGTTGTTTGGCACCGCGACGGGCGCGCGTTGCTCTATAACGCCGACGCCAATGTCTTGCAACAAGCCCTGACTGGCGGCCCGCCTACGCACTGGACGAATTTTACCGAAGGCCAAGTCAACGGCTTTGATCTCGCGCCAGACGGACAACGGCTGGTGTGCGCGCGCAACTTGCACGATTACGCGCTGGTCTTGCTAAAACCGGCGGAATGACCTGTTCTTCTTAACTTGAACGCCCAAAAACCAAAACGGCGGATTGGTGGCAACCACCAATCCACCGTTTTGTGTTTGAGTTGTTGTTCGCGCTTACGGCGCGAAGTAGCCGACCAAATCCACAACCAGATCTGTTGTGCTGGCGGCGAAGCGTTTGAAGGCTCCGTCTGCACCCAAGCCGACCGTGAAGTGCCGGTTGAACACAATGCCCGTTCGATAGTTCGACGTCGCGATGAACGGTTGATTGGCGTCGCTCGGCCAGAAGGTCAGGTAGCCATTCGCTGTTGCGTTGATTGCCGTCGCATTGCCGACCACGGCTTGGGCAGCCGCCGGAATGTGCGAACAAGCTCCGGTTGCCGTTTGCAGGTACGGCGTGCCGCCTGTCATCGGCGTGCTTGGCGTGAAGCAACCCGTCATCCCTGCGCGTGTGTCGAGCAAGCGTGAAGGCCCAGCCAGCGCGTTGAACAGCAAGCCTTGGCCGTTCGCATCATTCAACTGCGTCGAGTAATAGCCTGTCACATCCACGACCAAATCCGTCGTTGAAGCGACATACATGTTGAACTGCCCGCTCGGTGACAGACCAACCATAAACGGGGAGTTCAAATTCACACCCGGCTGGAAGTTGGCGCTGGCAATCAGCGGACGCGCGGCGTTCGACGGATAGAGCGTCAAAAAACCATTGGCCTGCGGGCTGACTGTCGTTGCATTGCCGGTCAGCGCCAAGGCACCAGCGGGAATCAACACGCCATCGCACGTCGTCGTGCCAATCTGCGAAGTGTCCGTGTTGCCTTGCAGAGGTGCTCCCGGCGTAAAGCACGCCGAAGCTCCGGGCCGCGTATCGAGCAGTCGCACAGGCTTGGGCAGCGGATGAAAGTACAGGCCCGTCGCCGACGGTGGCGCGTAATACCCTGTGATGTCCACGACGATATCGGTGTCGGTTGAGGCAAAAATCTTGAACGCGCCGTCGCTGGCTCCGAGCCGCACGGTAAACAGGCTGTTCAAAATCTGGTTGGCCGCATAGTTGGAATTCGCGGAATTTGGTTTGGCGATGTCGCTTGGGTAAAGCGTGAAATAGCCTCCGCCGGATTGGACAGAAGTCGCATTGCCGACCAGCGCCGCCGCATTCGCCGGAATCGCCAAGCCGTCACAGGTTCTGCCCGCAGCGGTCTGTGTCCGCGAAGTCCCGCCCGCAATCTTGGCATTGGGAGCGTCGCACCCTGCGGCTCCGGTTCTGGTATCCAGCAACCGCACCGGATGCGCCAACGGATAAAACTGCAAACTGCCACCGCTTTGTTGAATTGTCACTGTGTACGCTTGCGTAACGGTGCAGCCGCCAACGTTGCTGGCCTGCACGGAAAAATTATAAGTGCCAGTGGCAGTTGGCACTCCTGTTAGCGCGCCGTTGGCTGCCAACGACAAACCGGTAGGCAAATTGCCCGCGCTAATCGTAAATGTGTAAGGTGGGGCTTCTCCGGTAGCTGTCAGCATTTGGTTATAAAGCGCGCCCACAGTGCTATCCGGTAAAGTCGCCGGGTTGATTGCCATTCCCAGGCAAGGCGGCAGAATCGTAAGGGTATAGGTGCGGCTACCGGCGCATAAATTGGAGTTGAAGGTGGACTTAACTGTGAAGCGGTAGGTGCCGGCTTCGGTTGGAATGCCGTGCAAAATCCCGAACGATTCCAATTTCAGGCCGGGAGGCATCACACCATCTGTAAGCGTGTACTGGTAATCACCGACGGTCGCTCCGCTGGTTGTGAGCACCTGGTTATACATCGCCCCCACCGAGCCATTGGAAAAACTGGAAGGCGCAATGGTCAGCGCTGAACAGGCAGGGCTGACGAAAACATACGCAGAGCCTTGACCTGCGTTAGCGCCAATGGCATCGCCTGGCGCTCCGACCAAGACCGCATCGTCACCCACAGCGACTGCGGAGCCGAAGCCGTCCGACGTGGCTCCATCGCTGGCAAGAAGTTTCCTTTGCCAGGACCAGAAACCTCCAAGATAGTTGTAAACATGCGCTGAGCCTTGATCACTACTTGCGCCGATATTGTCACCGGGCGCGCCAACGATGGCGATGTTGTTACCCATCGCAATGGCGCTGCCGAATTTGTCTTCCGCCGCGCCGTCAATTGCGGTGAAGTAACCGGAGGCTATCAAATCCAGACTGCCGCTACCATAAGTGTAAATTGCTCCCTGACGCGCATTCGTTCCAACGGTTTCGTCAGGAGCGCCGACAAACACTTGATACATATCCTGGGCCAACCCGATCGCGGAACCGAAATGCGCTCCGGGAACTTGATTGGACGGGCTGACTTTGGGGCGGGGAGACCAAGTCGTGCCACTACGCAAATAGGGATATATCGCTCCCTGTTCGTTGTCGTCCAAAGGCGCGCCCACCAGTAGGCGGTCGCCATTTCCATACAATGCGACAGCTAAGCCAAAAGAAATTGCAGGGATGTTTCCGCCAATGAAAAGTTTCGCTTGTTCCGACCAAGTTGTACCTGTGCGAGTGAAAACATAAGTCGCGCCACGTCCCTGGTCTACGCCCGATGCACCCACGGCTACGGTCTGGCCGCTGACCGACACTGAAGCGCCAAAGTGGTCGTTTGGCAGAGCATCAATCGCGATTGCTGTCAGTTTTTGTTGGAATGTCCAGTTCGTGCCATTGCGTGTAAAGATGTAGACAGAACCTTGATCTGTATTTGTGCTGATGTCGTCCAGGGCTGCGCCTACGGCCAGCGTATCGCCATCCAAAGCCACTGCATTGCCGAAACGATCCTGCGCTGCTCCATCGTTGGCGGTCAATTTTTGCTGAAAGATCCAGTTCGCACCGTTGCGGGTGAAAACATAGACAGAACCCTGATTTGCATTTGTCCCGATGTCGTCTTCTTCAGCGCCGATTACCAGTGTGTCGCCACCGATCATCATCGCGTTTCCAAAATGATCATTCGCTGTTCCGTCGTTGGCGAGCAGTTTTTGACTTTGAACATGTTGGCTATCGTGCAGCGCAAAAACATAGACTGCGCCCTGATCGGCGGCGATGGCATCGCTTTGGTAAGCCCCAATAAGCACTGTGCTGTCATCAAGTGCCACTGCGGCTCCAAAACGATCATTCACCGTGCTAGGTGCCGCGCCAAGTTCCGGGCCAAATTTCCTGATTTGCCGCCAGTTGTTATCAACTTTCGCAAACACCCAGGCCGAACGACTGTCCGTGCCGGGTTCAAACAATTTGAGTGAGGCGCCGACAACCGCCATATCGCCGTCGAGGGCCAGGGAGGCGCCAAAATGTTTGATTTGATTGTCGGAGGGAAAAAGGATCGTTTCATAATTCCACGCTCCGGGCGCAATTTGTTTAAAGACATATACCCATCCAACATCAATACTTCCTCCCAAATACGAGCCAATCAAAGCCGTGTCACCGCTGAGGGCGACGGCATTCCCAAACGCATCGCCTGCAATGCCCCCATTAAACCTGGAATCAAGGGGGTTTCCTGCGATCCAATCCGTGCCGCTGCGTCTGAAGGTGTAGGCAGAACCTTGATCAGGTTTCGGGCTTCCGCCGCTAATCACGTCATGACCTGGCGCGCCGATGAGTGCCATGTCGCCATCAAGCGCGACCGCCGTTCCAAATTGATCTCCACCGTCCCCGTTAATAGCGAGTAATTGTTTTTGTTGTGTCCACGCTGTGCCGGTACGCACGAAAACATAGGCCGCGCCAGTCGTGAGACTTAGCGGTGGGCGTTGATAGTCGGGTGCACCAATGAGTGCGGTGTCGCCGTCAATCGCCACTGCCGTGCCGAAATGCGCGCCCAATTGGCCATCGCTGGCCGAAAGCCGTTGCTGTTGCGTCCAGGCCGTGCCGTTGCGCACGAAAACATACGCTGCGCCCTGATCGGCGTTTGCGCTGCCGGGGCCGTAAAGCGAGCCGACAATCGCGGTTTCACCATCGAGCGCCACCGACCAGCCGAAGTAATCATTGAGCACGCCATCATTGGCGAGCAGGCGCGCTTGTTGCGTCCAGGCCGTGCCGTTTCGCACAAAGATATAAGCCGAACCACGTGAGTTTTCGTCATACGGCGCACCGACGATCGCAGTATTGCCGCTGAGCGCGACGGCGTATCCGAAGTATTCAGACGCCTGTCCATCGTTTGCCAGCAACCGTTGCTGCACGGTAAAGAGGGGATCAATTGTCAGAGGATAAGTGGCGTCAAGGTCTTCCGCTTCGATCACGACTTGGCCATTGTCGGTTGCCAGTCGTGCCGGAATGGCTCTTCCCGTTTTGTCATGCACCATCAATTTGCCATACTCGATCGCCTGGCCTTTGGAACCGCGCAACGTGACAGCTTTGCCGTCTTCGCCCGCCGTTGCCCGCCAGCCTTGGCTGATTTGCATCGCCAATCGCAACGGCACGCCCGGTTGTCGCGTGCCGGGCGGAACATTGAGTGTAAACCCATGTTCAAGTCCATCCGGGCTGTTGAAAAACCATTCGCGCAGGCCGCCCTGGCGTTCAATCTGAATGGATTGCTTATCGCCGCTGACGTTTCCCGGCGCAACGCTGTGCAACGCCGCGCCGTATCCAAGCTTCTGCAAGCTCAGGCTGACGTACGGTTGATTGCTGATGGCAATGCTGACGCCGTTTTCGGTGACATACGCGTCATATCCCGCTGACCGGTTCGGGGCATGCCAGGCTGCTCGCCCCAATGGCGTTTGCGTTGCCAGGCTGACTGCAAGCTGCGCCTGTTGTATGGCTGCTTGCAGCGTTTGGTCAGGGCCATTTTGTTTTAACTGACCAACTGCTTCCGCGCCTTTCAGGATTTTCAAGCTTTCCGGTTGCCTGGCAGCCCATGACGTTGATCCCATCCAGATGCCAACCGTTCCCGCCAAAATCATCAACGCCCACACTACGCTCTGACGTTTTCTTTGTGAGTTCAAAGTTTCTCCTTCTCCAGTTGTGTTCGCGTGTTGTTGGCGAACTTGTTGTTTCGGATCGCTCCATTGCTGCGCAACGCCAAAATCACGGTGCGAAATACCCAACCAGATCAATCACCAAATCCGTTGTGCCGGCCGCGTAGCGTCTGAAGGCACCATCTCCTCCCAACGCAACAATGAAGTGCCGGTTGAAGGTGATACCCGTTCGATAGTTTGACGTCGCCACGAAGGGTTGATTGGCGTCGCTTGGCCAGAACGTCAGATAGCCATTTGCTGTCGCACTTAGCAGCCTGCAAGGATTCGTATTGGTCGGATTGTTTTAATTGGTCAATCGCTATTTTGCCTTGCAGCGCAGCGGGTTTGGCTTCCTGCTTCATCCAAGGTTTCTGGAAGAAAAGTATTGTGCTGACAGAAAACAGCGCGACGGCAACCGCACACACCGCCAGCCGCAGAATTTGTTGTCTGTTCAAGATTTACTCCTTCTCTGATATTCGCGTTTGTTTACAAGTCAGGTTTGTTCGCTTTTGTTCGAGGTGGTTTATTGATCGTCGGTCGGAAAGACGCCTTTGCCCCCCACATCTTGCGAAACCCACCAGGCAAAATATTTTTTTGCTTTTGTGCGTTCTTGAGAGTCGCTGCCCGTTTGAGCTTGCGCGAAAGCCAGCGTCGCAACTTTGGCGGTTGGGATGGAAAGTGACAGATTTTTCAGGGAAGCGGTGGCCGCATATTGCTGGCGCTCTGGAATTCCCAGTTCACGACGAATGCGGTTGACATAGGTTTCGCAGTCTCCGGCTTCCCCCACTTTCTCCGAAGGATCGTGCAGGCTCAGCACAATGTGGCAAAGCTCATGTAAAATCACGAAGCCGGGATCGAACGCTTCTATCGCTTTCCGGTGGCCACGCAACTTTTTGAAATCAATGAAATCAATTTCAAGGAGATAGGCTTCGATCAATGCAGTGGATTGCCAGGATGTGTATTTGGCACCCTCGCTTGCGCGCGCGAACGCAACCCTTGGCGAGCGATTGTGGCTTTGCAGAAGAATGGATTGCGTTCCATCAATGGCGGCCAATAACAGTTCCCGCGCGGCTTGCGACCCGCCCGAAATCTGTGAACGATCTTCAATTGTCAGGAAGCCGGCTTCATCAAACCGCAACGACACAAAGCCGGTCTTGTGGCGCAATTGTGCCAACACCAGTTCCAGTTCAATTACGCTGAGCGGATGCTCCGTAAAACTGTTGCGCAATCCGGGCCGGAAAATTTGCTGACTCCGCGTTGTACGGCTTGCGGTGATCGGCTCAATTCCTTGCGCGCGCGCCGGTTGTTTTGAAACCCAGCTTCCGCTGATAAGGCAGACGATGACCAGAGCCGCACGCACTGCGGCCCGAAAACTTTGTTGTAAGTTCACGATACTCTCCTTCTTCTGCTGAATCCGCTTCTATGGCGGAAAGTGTGGCTTGGGCCAGTAAAGCTCCGGCAGTTAGCTCACTGAATTGAAATTTGTTCGAACGCTGCTTCGCGGCGCGTTGACAAGCAAGCTGCTGTTTGAAGTGGCGTTCAGCGCTGAGGCCGTATGAAGCTCCTCGGCCTTCGAAGTCTTTATTCGGTGAACCGCAGGCTGTCGCGTTTCTTCAAAGCAGAGCCAGGCAATGCTGGCGAGAGAAATAGCGAAGGCCGTAATAGCGAGGAAAATAGTGAGCAACGCAATGACTTCCATCATCGTTAGTAACCCCGGAAACAGGCCGCCATTCATTGCTTTCAACGTGTCGAATTCCATTGTTCTCCTCCGAAGTTTGAGCAGCATTGCATTTCGTCCGCTGCTGGTTTTGCCGCGGGCATCGAATACTGCGGTTCTCACTTACTCAGGCGAAAACGCGGGCTGGAATTGCCGGTAGAAAGAGAAAATTTTCTTCGTGTTGAAGGGATCTTTTGACTGAGGCCTAAAAAACGGGGAGATTACGAACGCGATAGACAGACCGGCGCACTCGTAATTTCTCCGTTCGATTTTTATCATTTGATGTTACGCGATAATCATTCTGAGGATTGAGTTGACAGGTTTTCGCGCTGGAAGCGCGGCGGATATTGGTCTGCGGTGAAACCGCAGGGACAAGCGCGCCGAAGATTCGCGCTCTGGCAGGAGCGCCGGACGGGGATTCCTTGTTTGGCGTCCCTGCCTTGTCTGGCGTCCCTGCCGGGACGCGAACGCTTTCACGGATGTTTCCGGCGGTTACGCTTCGCTTCACCACCGGCTAAAATCCGCTGTGCCTACGGCACAAAAATCTGATTGCTCCAATATCATTCGCGTAACATCAGTTATCAGATTTGTTGCTTACTGCTGCTTTTTTACCAACCCGGGTGGCAGTGGATGATCCATCTGTGGACGCTTACTTGTGTTGGCCAAGGACCACGCCGTGACCAAGAGGGTGCGCGTAATCTTCTCCATCTTTTGGTAATCAATCTTGTCGGAGGAATCAGAAGGCTTGTGATAATCCTCGTGCAAGCCGGTGAACCACGAAAGAATGGGAATGCCTTGCTGCAGATAAGGCGTATGGTCGCTGCGCGGAAAAAAGAATTGATTGTTTACGTTGTCAAAGCGGTAATTCAGCTTCAAATTCAAATATGAACGGTTTGCGCGATCAACCAATTCGCTGAGTTCCGTGCTCAGGCTGCGGGGACCGACGACAAACACTTCGTTCGGCCCGGCCAGGTCTTCATTGGCTGGAGTGGCCTCCCCAATTCGGGTTCTACCGATCATATCAATGTTGAAATGCGCGACGATCTTATCCAGCGGCACTGGCGGTTTCACGGTGAAGTGGTAGGAACCTAACAAACCACGTTCTTCGCCCGCGTCCCAAATGAACAAGAGCGAACGTTTCGGTCGCGGCGCGCGCATCAACGCTTCTGCCATGGCCATCAACCCGGCACTGCCTGATGCGTTATCGTCCGCTGCGTTGTAAATCGAATCCGGCTGCATCGGTGGGCCCACCGCGCCATCGTAATGCGCGCCGATGGTAATGTATTCATGTTTCAGCACAGGGTCGCTGCCTTCGATCATGGCCACAACATTCTGCGTGCTGACGGCTTCGGATTTCACTCCAACGGTCATGCTAAGCTTTTTGTTCGGATCGAGTGTGAACGAGGAGGGCAATTTGCCTTCGGCATTGCGCCCGGAGAATTGCGCCGGATCGCGCCCTTCGCCACCCAGCAGAATATTGGTCAGCGCCGCTGACGCGATGGCGATGGGTACTCGCGGGAATGACAGCACCAACTCCGGGCCGCCCGGTTCTTCCAACGACAGTGCGGCAAGGTGGCTTTGCTCCGAATTGGCTTGTCGTTGGCGGTCCCAATTGGCAAGCGCGCTTCGAGAAGGTAGAAGAATAATGCCTGCCGCACCGTGTCTGCGCGCGTAGGTCGCAGGGTAATCCCAACTCTCGCCGGGAATACCCACCAAGTCTGCTTCGCTGACGCCTGGCGGCATCCCCGCGTTGGTGGTGATCAAAATCTTTCCTTTCACATCAATGCCTTCATAGGGATTGATGTTTTTCGACTTGATCAACCAGCCATCGCCCACATAAACAAGCGGTCCGCTGACGGTTCCGGCAAACCCGGTTGGAAGGGAAAGGATGTCGTTTCCAAAACTGAAGCGCTGGCCATTCAATGTAAGAGTGGTTTGCGCCGGATCAATCCGATCGCGACGGAGCGGGATCCGCTGAAAATAACTTCCCGCGTCTCCCATCGGTTTCAGTTTCCAGCGAGACAGATGCGCGGCAATGAACTTGGCCGCAATGTCCAATCCGCGCGAAGGCGTGTCGCGGCCTTCCAGTTCGTCCGAAGCGATGAAGTCCAGATAATTCTTTAATTGCTCCGCCGTGATCAGTTCCGCAGCGTTCACGACTGAGGCTGGCGACTTGCTCGCAGAATCTTGCTTTGTGTTTTGGAATTGTGCCGCGTGACTGGTGACGTGGCCATTGAGTGTGATGGTGAACAGCAAGATGGCGAACGTGCATCGAAAGATTCGTGTGCTTTGTGGTGGGTTCACGAGGGACTCCTTATTTTGTTGCAGTGACGTTCAGCTTTCGTCACATCGTTGCCACAAAAGACGAGAGCAGCCACGCTTTACCAAGAGCAGCTGCATTCTCGCCTTTTACGTTGATGGCTTTGCCAGATTACCGCCGAGACGACGGGCGATTACTCTTGGGCGAAGCGGCCTTCAGTTGCCGGACGGTTTTTTCCAGCGACTTCAGACGCGAATCGAGATCGGAATTTTGCTGTTGCAGACCGGCGTTCCGCTGTTGCAGCAACTCGTTTTCGGTTTTAAGCGTGGTCATCGTGGCTTGCTGTTCCTGGATGGATTTGATCATCACAGGAATCAGCGTGGTGTAGTTCATTCCCAGCGGGGAATCCTGGTCCGCCGCCTGCACCACTGCTTCGGGAATGATTTCCTGTGTTTCCTGTGCGATCAGGCCCAGATGCTGCTGGCCATTGCTGTCGTCCTTCCACTGGAAGCTGACCGGACGCAGTTGCATCAGTTCGTTCAGGCCGTAGCGAAGATTGGTGATGCCTTGCTTCAAGCGCGCGTCGGACGTTTGGATGGTTCCGTTTACAGCATAAACGGCAGACCAACGACGAGTCGGAGAACCAAGCCTGTAACCGTCAAAAGTCGGGAAGACGTCACCTTCAACGCCAACTTTCCCGACGAAATGACCCGCCATACCATTCGAGCCTGCGATGCCCATCACGCCAACGCCATTATCAGAGAGACCCAAAACGCCATTGTTGTTTGCGCTTGCGCCATAAATTGCACCGCTGTTCAGTGTGACAGGTAGCTGATCCGCGACTTGCAAGCGATAAGCCAAGTTCGGATTTGCGGTGCCGATGCCGACGTAGCCTCCGGTGTTGATAGTGATTGCGCGTACACCACCAGCCCAGATGGATGTCGGTGTGTTGACGGAACCAAACAAGAGCATTTCGCCTGGAGCGATTCCAGTCGTCGTGCCGGGAACGCCAATGTATCCTTTTCCGGTTGTGCCGTGATAAAAATCCCAGCCCGCCGCAAAACTGTTGGAGTCCGACGTTTGAGCGCGCGGCGGCAAGACCTCGTTAAAGCCTGAGAAAATGTGCAATTTCGAGATTGGATTGGTGGTTCCAACGCCGATGCTGCCGTTCAATTCCGTCATCACCGAATTGCCAATGTTGGTGGACGAGGTGAATTTTGCGATCCGGCCTGTTGTTCCGATTCCAACCCCTGCCAGTGCCGACTTGCTTTCACCTTTCAATGCAGCTTCAGCGTCCTGTGCAATTTGATCTTCGGTTTTCGCGCGCTTGAATTCATTCGCGATGCTCGCGCCAGCGACCATTCCGCCTTCGTTGCGGGCGACAGTCAGTTCCGTGCCCACACCGCTGTCATTCTGGCTAGTGACCCATAGCCGATCCGTCTGGCTGTCGCGCTCTTTGGCACGATCCACAATGAAATGGCCGTGCCGCACACGCGCTGTTTCCGCGCCTGCTTCTTTGACTGCAAGCGTGTACGCGTACAGACCACTCTTGACCGCTTCGCCGTTGGCTTGTTGAAACGCCCAAACCAGCTCTGGTTGGCTTACTGCGCCGCTGTCGTACACCAGTTGTCCGGCCTGATCAAAGATTTGCAGTTGCATTTCCGCAATGGCTTTTTGGGCGGTAAAGCGCACTTGTTCCTGCTGAATGATGATCAGCACATCCTGCGCAGTGGGTTTACTTGCTTGAGTATCCTGCTGTTTGTCCGAAGCGATTTGCGCTTGTGCCGCCGACACAGTCAGCGTGAAGCACAGTAAAATCGCAACAAAATGTTTTATGGTTTTCATTTTATTCTCCTCTCCTTCTTCTTCATAGAAGTTGGTAGTTCATTGTCATCCTGTGAACAGGATGGGGTTGGCGATGCGTGAAACTGCACACCGCCTTTGTTCAATGAGCATCACGCTCATTGATTGTTGATGAGTAAGCAGCGAGCGAGAAAATAGGCGGGCTTCCGCCTTGCTGATTGGTGCAGGCGATCTTGTCGCCCACACCAATCAGCCGGTTCTGCTTTTGCTGCCTGTGAAAATTGGTGGCTGGTCCTAACAGAAAACTGGCGCGACTTCTTCCAGACGGTGTCGCAACGTTGGCGAAAGGCGTTCGAGTGTGTTTTGGAAGTTTGGATGCGTCATGCCGGAACCCAGGAACGTCCAACGCAGTGCCTGGTGTTGCTTGGCGATGAACTCCGCGCGTTGCTCCTCGGTCAGCATGCGGCCCGTGCTGCGTTGCAGATTTTCCAGGTTGAACTCCGCCTGCTGGCGTTGCCCATTGTCCAGAAAGCCGCCGATTTCCAGGTACTCATCAAACGCCTGATTCAATTCGGCTTCGCTTCGCCCTTCCGCCAGTGCTTCAACCATCAACGTGTCCAGCTTGGCGTGTTGGGCTTCTTCCATCCAGTGATGTTTCAACAGGCTCTTGAATTGCGGATCGAGCTGCTGGTTATCCTGTATGCTTTCGGTGTAGTGCCGTTGCGACATCCATTCGATATGCAGAATGACCATGGCCACGGCCAGGGGATCGTGCGCCAAAATAGCCTTGGCAATTTCATCAGGCGGGCCGATAAACAGGCATTCCGTTCCGAACCCCGCCTCAAACTCTGCTCGGAAGCGTTTGAAAAGATGGATATGCTTGGCTTCCTCGCTGGCGAATTGCAGAAAGGCGCGCACGCGATAATCGTCGCCATTCAATTGGGGGCGAGCGTGATCAAGCACAAAGGGCAAAATGAATTCTTCAACCAGCCCGAAGGCACACAAGTAATCGAAGCCGCGAATCTGATTCAGTTTCAGTTTTTCATCGGGCGTCAGGAAGTTGAGCTCTTCCACGCGCGCGAACGATTCAGGCATCAGCGGCTGGGTGAACCCAAGCTGTTTGTCGCCGCCGATGATGTCTTCGATTCGCCAATTCACTTTTTGGGAAGCGGCCAGTGTCTCCTGGTAGCTGTAAAAAGGTTTCTTGCCGGTTTGTCTTTGTGTTGCGGTCGTCATGTCTCTCTCCTTCTTTCAGTTAAAATGGTTGTATTTGTGGTTTAGAGATTTTCTGCTCAGGCACGTATGGCCTGGACTTCCAGATACTCAGCGGGAATACGTGTCGTACCGTCCGTGGCGCAATTGTGCTCAGCCCAAAGCTGCTCCAGATCTCGGCGCAAAGCCGCCTGTCCTGTTTCATCCAGCGACGCAAATGCGCGAAGCGTAGGGCCATACCAGGTGCGGAAAAATTCGACTGCATCGGGCGGCGTCATTGAAAAGCTCATGTCCAAAGTGCGCCGTTTGAATTGCAGATTGGTGAATCCATCTTGGAGTCGTTCGCGCACCGTCGTTTCGTCGCCCCATAACAATGGCGAAGGCATCGGCGGTGGCGGCACATGCCAACTGGTGACTTTGAACACTTGGCCGATAAAGCCCGTTGGCGTCCAATTCGCCATGGAGACGCGACCACCAGGCCGGCAGACGCGCGCCAATTCCGCCGCAACAAGCTTGGGTTGCGGCGCGAACATTGCGCCGAACATGGTCACAACCTCGTCAAACGAAGCGTCGGGATAAGGCAAAGCTTCGGCATCGCCTTCGTCAAATTGAATTGAAGGGAATTTGCCCAACGCCCGCGCGCGTGCCGTCGCCAGCAGATTGGGCGCAATGTCTACGCCGGTTACGATGGCCCCTGCGCGTGCCGCCGGGAAGGACAGGTTGCCCGTGCCGCAAGCGACATCCAGCAGGCGCGTACCGGCTTTCAATTGCAAACGCTCGATAAATTCCGCGCCGCCGTCCCAAATGATTTGAGCGATTTTGTCGAAATCGCCCGACATCCAGGTGGCTTTCAGCTTGGTTTTTAAGGTTGTTAATTCCAAAACCGAAGTAGCTGCTGTGCTCATAATGTTTCTCCTTTACCTCTTCACTGTTCAGTTCGCTTTCGCGGTTTAGGGGGAAATGTGGCTTGATTACGGGCAGCGAGATTTCAAATCAAAATCGCCTCGCTGCCAGGTAAGCCGGACTATTTTTTTGCCTGATAGAAGTAATACTCGGCCGTGTAAGGCACATCTGCGATTGCGCCAATGGACGTGCCGGAAGCTGTTGGCGCTAAACCGCCAACAGTGTTGACACGCTGGATATAGGTCAACGAAGTGAAGATGCCCGGGCCATTGGTCGTGGTGATTTCCAGCAACAACCAGGGAATGGCAGTAGGATTCGGGGAACAGCCTTCCAGTCGTGCGGCCACTACTTTGCCGCCGTTGTTGAACTGCCAGGTGGGACCGGCGTAATGAATGCCGACTTTCTCGTGGTATTTGGCGTCAGCGTACAAAGTCGCCACTGGCTCCACAAATACCCAGGCGTCGCCGTTCCATCTGTATCGCTGAACGCCCACTGCATAGATGCGGGAATCCACTTTATGCCCTTCCGGCACCTCCACGTTGTTGCATACAGCGGGTAGCGAGTTTTGCGCGCTGTAGTTGTTATTCTCCTGCGCGACGGAAATGGATGTGAACGAAAGCCACAAACCGGCGCACAAAACGGCGGTGCCGATGAATGAGCGGAAAATTCCGATATGCGATGTTTTCATGATTTTCTCCAAAGTGAATTCGTAACCGTTCCTGGTTTTCCTAGGCGCACTTCGGCTTGCAGCACGTATGCGCATTATTTGAGCCGTTCCTTTTGATCGTTCCTGCAAGCAATGCTTCCAGCCTTCCTTTTACGGAATGCATGCAAACCCTTCGCTTGTCGAAAGCGTCGCCTCCTTAGCTCCTGGCAGCGGCGTCGCTGCTCACTTACTCAGGCGAAAAAGAATGGGGAAATTGCCGGTCAACAGAAAAGATTTTTTGATGCGTGGCCGAAGATGGGTTTGAACAGAAGAGGTGAAGGCCGGTTAACAGTTTATCTACTGTGGAGTTACAAGTTGTTTCAGCGTCCGGTTTTGGCCAGCGCAGCATCGCAAGCCGCCAGCGCATGAGCCGCTTGTTCACGCTGCCGCCGGTCAAAACTGGTGGAAGGCGCGTGTTGACTCCATCCTTCCCACAGGTTGAGCGACTGCTGGGCGTATTGACGCGCTTCGCGCAGTTGGGCGGGGCGTTCGGCCAGCGGTAGGGTAGCGGCGTGTGCGGTGTGGTAGCGGCTTAGCCCTGCGTAGGAATCCGCCAGCCTCCAGCGCACATACATGTCGGCGGATTGTTCGACGGGCGGCGTTTCGGCGAGTGTTAGCGCCTGACGGTATTGTTCCAACGCGCCGCTGTGATCGCCGGATTCCAACATCGTGTCTGCCAGCAACAGCAATGTGCTGTGCAATTCAGCGCGCGTTTTCAGATTAGAAGTGTCACGCGTCCATAATTCCTGCCAAACCTGCTGCGCTTGTTGCAGATTTTGCAGCGCGCCTTGTCGGTCACCCAAACGGCGTAAAGCATCTCCCATGCCTCTTAGATATTGCCCTTTGCGGCGAAGAAGTTGCGCTTCTGTCGGATCCAATTTCAACAACCCGGTTACGATGTTAAGCGCTTCCTGGTATTGCTCCACGGCTTTGGCCGGTTGGTCGAGCGCCAAAATTTCCGCCACCAGCCGATGCCCGCCCGCCAAATCCTGCCGCGCACGGGCGTTCTTGGCATCAATGGCGCAAATTTGCTCGGCCAGCGCAAGCGCTTTCTGGTAATGCTGTAAGGCTGTTTGTGTATCGCCCTGATTGATGAACCTGGGATTGCCGGAAATATTGCCCATCCAGATCAGGGAAATCATGCGCGCACGCAGGAATCTGGGTTCCGCTGGCTGATTTGCCAACAATTGGTCAAGCAAAGCTAGTGATTTGCGGTAATACGGTGCTGCCTCGATGACATTGCCCAGCGAAATTATAGCTTCCGGCACGCGTGCCTGAGACATTGCCAGCGAATATTGCGCTGCATCGCCGGGAAATTCGGCGGCCCGGCGCTCAGCCAACCGCAATTCGCGCTGATAACCTTCCAAAGCACTGACCGGGTCGCCCGTATCCACGTACGTGTCGCTCAGACGAATGTAGCAGTTTTGCAGCAGAACAATATCTTGCAGTTCGTGGGTTTGCTGTTCCAGCTTTTCAGCAGAGATCAGGGCCTGGTTCAATGTATCGTGCGCGGCTGCTTTTCCTCCAGATTGCGCTTGCAACATGCCCAGTTTGAAATAGCCTTGTGCCAACAGCCTTGCCATTTTTAGATCATTGCTGTTGCGGCTAAGGTGTTGTGCCAGGGTTAGACTCTTTTGGTAACTCTGCTTGGCTTCCTGCGAAAACCCCAGATTGGGTGCCCAGGGATCGCCCTGCACGTCACCTACTTTTTGATACGCCACCGCAAGTTCGTATTCCAGCTGCGGATCGCCCGCTGCTTCCTGTGCCAGACTGTCCAGATAATTCAGCGCTGTTTTGGCAACCATGGCGCGTGCTTCGGTGGTGCCGGGCACAGTTTGAATCTTGTCGTGAAAATCGAAAAGAAAGGTATTGGCCAACGCACGAACCTGGGCAAAGCGCCGTTCGGCACGCGCTCGTTCGCGGGTCAGGCGGACTGCCAATACGGCCAGCGCAACGGTCAGCACAGCCAGCAAGATGATTGCAGCCACTCCCGCTTTGTGGCGCCGGATGAATTTTTCAGCGCGATAGCTGAACGTGTCTTTGCGCGCAACCACAGGCAGGCCGGCCAGATAGCGGCGAATGTCTTCGGAAAACTGTTCGACCGACTGATAGCGTCGCGAGGGCTCTTTGCGCAGCGCCATCAACACAATATTGTCCAGGTCGCCATTTAATTGCCGGGCCAGTTTTGTGGGCGCGTCTGTTTGCTGGCGTGCGGCATCGCTTGGGCGCGGGGCTTCGGTTTCGCAAATGGCCCGTTCGATTCCCAACGGAGAATACGTTTGGAACTGGTGTGGACGGCGCGTCGTCAGCAATTCGTAAAGAACGGCCCCCAGCGAATAAACATCGGTCGCTGTTGTGATCGTGCCGCCTCGCACTTGTTCCGGGCTGGCGTAATCAGGCGTCATCAAACGCAGCGCCGTATCGGTGCGGGTAAGTGCGTCGCCCGGATCGGGCGTGAGCAGTTTGGCGATGCCAAAATCCAGCAGCTTGGGCGTGCCGTCTTCCGTCACCAGAATGTTGCTTGGTTTCAGGTCACGGTGAACGATCAATTTCTGGTGAGCGTGCTGTATGGCAGAGCAAACGTCGCGGAAAAGTTTCAGCCTTTCATCCAGCGCCAGCCCGCGCGCCTGACAATAATCCGTGATGGGCACTCCATCCACAAATTCCATGACGAAATATGGCTGTCCATCTGCTGTGGTGCCGCCATCAAACAGGCGCGCGATGTGCGGATGATCGAGCGAAGCCAGAATCTGCCGCTCGCGCAAAAAGCGGTCCCGCACAAAATCGCTGTCCATTCCGCGCTTGATCAGTTTCAGCGCGACTTGTTGCTGAAATTGTTCATCGTCGCGCACGGCTTCATAAACCGTGCCCATCCCGCCGCGACCGACCAAACGCGTAATTCGGTAAGGACCGATGCGCTCACCGGCCAGGTCCTCTTTTGGGTCAGCGGTCAGCGAAAACGCCACTCCCGCAATGGGCGCTTGCAGGAAATCTTCAGCGGTGTCTTGCGCCAGCAACGACAGAACTTCGTGCAGCAATTCATTGTCATCCCCGCAAACGCGCGTCAGATAGGCTTTGCGCTCGACCTGCGGGCGATCCGCCACGGTGCGAAACAATTCTTCAACACGATGCCAGCGTTCAGGTGTCATAAGGAAATTTGGGAGAGGGAAGTGTCAGGTTTCCATCTCGCGGCGCAGCCAGGCGCGGGCCAATCGCTGTTCGTCGCTGATGGTTGTGATGGAAAGGTCCAGGGCTTCCGCCGTTTCTTGCAAACTTAGCCCGCCAAAATAGCGCAGTTCGATAATGCGAACCTTACGCTCGTCGAACTTTGCCAACGCGACCAACGCATCATCCAGCGCCACCAGTTCAGCGGCTTTCTCATCGGAAAACGTCAGCGCTTCTTCCAGGGAAAATTTCTGGCCGCCATCGCGCTTGCCCGCTGAGCGTGAGCGCGCATGTTCCACCAAAATTTGACGCATCAACTGAGCCGCGACGCCAAAAAAATGCCGCCGGCTTTGCCATTCCGGAAAATTCTGTTTGATCAGCCGCAGATAAGCTTCATTGATTAACGCCGTCGGTTGCAAACTGTGATTCGTCCGTTCGCGACGCATATAGCTTCGCGCCAGTTTGCGCAGCTCCTGATAGATGACAGGCATCAATTGATCCAGCGCGGACTGATCGCCCTGGCTCCATCGCAATAAAAGCTGTGTGATTTCGTTGGTCGGCGGCGTTTGCATAAGCTTCACATTTTGAAATTCAGCAAGGCTATTTTACGGATGTCTTGCAAATGCACAATCTTTCCTTTCGTGCCGGCTTTGTGGAGCATCGCTTGTTTTGCAAGCTTTTTACCAAAAGTGCAGGCGGCAGATCGTAAAAATCAACGATCTGCCGCCTGCAAAGGTTCTGCCTTGGTTATAGCTTACGGCGCGAAGTACCCGACCAAATCTACCGCCAGATCTGTTGTGCTGGCGGCGTAACGTTTGAAGGCTCCGTCGTTGCCCAGCCCGACTGTGAAGTGGCGGTTGAAAGTGATGCCTGTTCGATAGTTCGACGTGGCGATGAAAGGTTGATTGGCGTCGCTCGGCCAGAACGTCAAGTAGCCATTCGCCGCCGCGTTCAAGGTCGTTGCATTGCCAACCACGGCTTGCGCCGCCGCTGGAATGTTCGAGCAAGCGCCGATTGCCGGTTGCAGATATGGTGTGCCCCCCATCATTGGAAAATCCGGGGTAAAGCAAGCCGTTTGGCCAGTTCGAGTGTCGAGCAGTCTTGATGGCCCGGCCAACGCATTAAAGAGTAAGCCCTGGCCATTGCTGTCATTCAACTGCGTGCTGTAATAACCTGTCACGTCAATCACCAGATCAGTCGTTGAAGCGACGTAAATGTTGAACTCTCCGCTGGGTGACAAACCGACCATAAACGGCGAATTCAGGTTTACGCCCGGCTGGAAGTTCGCGCTGGCAATCAGCGGCCGAGCGGCGTCCGCTGGATACAGCGTCAAAAAACCGTTGGCTTGCGGGCTGACAGTGGTCGCATTGCCCGTTAGAGCCTGGGCTCCCGCAGGAATCAACACACTGTCACAGGTGGTTATGCCAAGCTGTGTCCTGACGGTATTGCCTTGCAACGCCATCCCGGGCGTGAAGCAAGCAGAGGCTCCGGGCCGTGTATCAAGCAAGCGTATCGGCTTCGGCAGCGGATGAAAATACAGGCCTGTCGCGGACGGGGGAGCATAATAGCCCGTAATATCCACGACAATGTCCGTGTCTGTGCTGACGAAGATTTTGAATGCGCCGTCGCTTGCTCCGAGCCGAACGGTGAACAAACTGTTCAAAATCTGATTTGCGGCGAAGTTGGAATTTGCGGAATTGGGCTTTGCGATGTCGCTTGGGTAAAGCGTGAAGTAGCCTCCGCCGGATTGGACAGAAGTCGCATTCCCAACAAGCGCCGCCGCATTCGCCGGAATCGTCAAACCATCACACGTCCTGCCCGCAGCCGTCTGTGTCCGCGAAGTCCCGCCAGTGATTTTGGCTCCCGGCGCATCGCAACCTACCTGTCCAGCTCTGGTGTCTAGCAATCTGACGGGATGCGCAAGCGGATAAAACTGCAAGTCGGTACCACCAATAGCGCCGGCAATTGTGATGGATACAGCGTAACTTTGATTTCCCGTACATCCATTTGCATCCGTTGCTGTGATGGAAAAGGCGTATCCGCCTGCCGTATTAGGTTGACCAGAAAGTTGTCCAGTTTGTTGATTTAAGGTTACGCCAGGCGGCAACGCGCCCGTGTAATGGAAGCTGTAAGGAGCCGTCCCGCCAGAAGCTGTGATTGTTTGGTTATAGCCCGAATTCACTGTGCCGGCTGGCAATGTTGTCGGATTCACAGTAATTGCCGGGCAGTTGTTGTTGATCACTGCGACCGTGTAATGACGAATGCCTGTGCATAAATCATTCGTCATCACTTGAATCGAGAAGTTGAATGTTCCCCCCTTGGTCGGAGTACCAGACACGACACCGCCCGAAGAAAGCGCCAGCCCCGGCGGCAAGGTGCCTTCGGCCAATGAAAATTGAAACGGCCCAGCGGCTCCATTGACGGTAATGGTTTGATTGTAAGCGGTGCCAAACGTGCCATTAGACAGTGTGCTCAACGTCATCGCGGGACATTCCTGGCAGGTGAAGTAATAAACAGCACCTAGATCAGTAATCCCACTCACATCTTTGCTAACTGCTCCAGCCAAAACCGAACTTCCTTGGATTGCCAGAGAGAAGCCTAGAGAATCATCTGAAGCACCATCGGAGGCGACCGCTTTTTTCACCAGAGCCCAGGTTGGACCTTCTCGCCGATAAACATTGACTGAGCCTGGACCAAAATCCGTGGGAACCCCGACCGCAGCCCAGTCACCATCAATAGCCACTTCTGATCCAAAACGATCTTTTGCCTGGCCATTCGAATCCGTCAATTTTTGATACTGGGTCCAGGTTGCTCCACTGCGATCAAAAAGATACGCCGATCCCTGATCTGTGTGAGCATTGTCGTCATTTCGCGCGCCAATCAGCGCTGTATTTCCGCTGAGCGCAACCGAACAGCCAAAAAAGTCACCGGCAAGGCCATCTGCAGCAGTCAGCTTCTGTTGTAGAGTCCACGTCGAGCCGTTTCGGATATAGACAAAGGCGGCCCCTTTTTCCGAGCTTTCTCCCGGAGCGCCAATCAGCGCTGTATCACCATCCAGCGAAATAGACCAGCCAAAGGTGTCATCTGCCGCGCCAGCTACGTTGAATAGCTTTGCCTGTTGGATCCAGGTTCCTGCGATGTTGCGTATGAACACATAAGCCGAGCCTTGATTTTGATTGAGTATAAAATCGCCGTAGCGTGCTCCCACCAAGATCGTGCCGTTGCTAATTGCCACTGACGAACCAAACCATTCACCGGCTTTGCCATCTGAAGGAGAAAAGTTGGTTTCCTGGGTCCAAGTTCCGCCGTTGCGAAGGAACACATAAATCGAACCCCGGAGTTGCTGACCCGCAAAATTATCCAATTCAGCTCCAATGACAATTGTGTCTCCACTGATGGCGACTGACGTCCCAAACGAATCATGGTCATCACCGTTGGAAGCTGTCAGCATCTGGGTTTGAATCCAGGTATCGGCTGCAGTCCGAGTAAATACAAATGCGGCACCTCGTTGATTATTCCAGCGATTGGCTCCAACGACCGCGGTGTTGCCATCAAGAGCCACTGAGTAACCGAAATACATATCCTGGCTCGGATTTAAAGTGATGAGCTTCTGCTGCTGTCCATAATAGTCACAGACTGTAAAGACATAGGCAGCGCCGCGATTTGTGCTACCGGATTGCCAGGCTCCACTAAGGACTGAATTTCCGCTGATGGCGACGCTGTTACCAAATTGGTCGCCCGCAATGCCATCGGCAGCGCTCAGTTTCTGCTGCTGAGTCCAGGTTCCATTTTGACGCGCAAACACATACGCGGAACCTTTGTCACCGATGTTGTTTACATCATCAAAATACGCGCCGACGACAGCAAGATCGCCTTTCACATCTACCGATATGCCGAAGTAATCATTAGCTGCGCCATCAATGGCTGTCAGTTTGGCCTGTTGCGACCAATTCGCTCCGCTGCGTGCAAACACATACACCGAGCCCTGATCATTGCCATTCCCTATGTCGTCGTTAATGGCGCCTACCAACACCGTATTGCCGCTGATGGAAACGGAGGAGCCAAGCCGGTCGTTGGTAGCTCCGTCATTGGCCGAAAGTTTGGCTTGTTGGGTCCAAATTGCGCCGTTACGGACGAAAACATAGGCTGACCCCTTATCTGATACACCAGAAATGTCATCATATGGGGCGGTCACGGCAACGTAATCTCCGCTTATGGAAACTGCGCGACCAAATTCGTCCCCTGCTGCCGCATCACTGGCAAGAAGTTTCTGTTGCTGTATCCACAAACCATTATTGCGAACAAACACATACGCTGATCCTTGGCCAGCGCCGGCTGCGTCGTCGTGCTGAAGAGCTCCGGTAATAATCGTCGCGTTAGTTGCACTGGCAGCATTGATACCGACGGACCCGCCGAACCGATCTCCGGCTACGGAATCAACGCCAATCAGCGTTCCCGTCTGCGTCCAGACACCAGCGTTATCACGCGTGAATACATACGCGGTCCCTCGATCCGATGCAGCGCCCGGAGCGCCAATGACTGCCATGTTGAAAGAAATTCCTACGGACCATCCAAAGTTGTCATCGGCAACTCCATTGGCACCCTTCAATTTCGCTTCTTGTGACCAAACACCATTCGCCCGGCGGAACACATAGACGGAACCTTTTTGACTCGCATCCCCGTACGCTCCGATCAGGGCCAGGCTGCCGTCTTCGTTGATAGCAACAGCGGTTCCGAACGCATCCGAGGCGGCCCCGTCAGAAGCTAGCAATTTCTGCGGCGCAGAAATCAATGGGTCAATCGTCAACGGATACTGCGCCTGCGCATCGTCTACTTCCAGCGTGATTACATCGCCGCTGACTTTCATCTGTGTCGGCAAGCCTTTGCCATTGGCATCCCAGGCAGCAAGCTGGCTATAACTAAACACCACTTGCCCATTTTCATCTTTCAAAAGGATGGATTGATTGTCCTCCGCGGCTTCCGCGCTCAGACCACCGCTCAACTGCAAATCCAATTTTAGAGAATTACCGGCGACTGAACGTTCGTGAATTGTAAAGCCTTGTTCCAACCCTTCCGGCTTGTTGATGTACCATTCTGTCACTCCTTGTTTTCGAATTTCGATGCGATCACCAGAGGTGCTGATTACTCCTTCGCCGGTTTCTGATTGACCTTGACCGTAATCATATCCAAGCAATCGCAGGCCAAACTGAGTCGCGACCTGGCCAGATTGCGTCCGCGAAATTCGCAATTCTTTGACGCTAAAATTGGCGCTGAATTGCTGCGCAGTGTTTTCCGCGACAAAGTGATCGCGTTGTCCGGTAATTTGATACTGGGCCGCAGCCACTGCTTTCGCCAAAGAATCGAATGAGCCATCTTTCTTCAGGGATTCAACGGCTGCTTCGCCACGGAGTGGCGATAAATTCGTCGCGGCCATCGGGGTCGTCTTGCTCAGCCATTCGAAACACCCGGCGGCCAGCGCCAGAGCGAACAATGCAGTCGCCACAACGGCCGTTACAAGCTTTCCTTTCGGGCGTAAGTAATAAATTGTGTCCTTCATAAGCATAAAGTTCCCCTCCGTTCTTTGATCAATCGTTGTCTTGTAACTGAGGCAGGCTCGGTGAGCGGACACACCTCGCCTGCCGCTTGAGTCTGAACAGCAAGCGCCTCTGCTTGATCGTGTTGTTATGGGAAATTGGGCGCGGGTTCGCTTTACAGTTGGGCTAAGAAAGCAGCCAGGTCCCAAAACTCTCGCACAGAGGCGAGCTTGCCTGCCTGGTCAAATTTGAATACGCCCATCCCGTCAATGGTGATTTTTTTGCCAGTGGTGGTCGTCACATTAATTTTCCAATTGACGATTGCTTCCTGTCCGCCTGGGATAATTTCCTGCACTTTGGCTTTGCCCTCACTGACTAAAGCGGCGAGATTGCCAAACGATGCTGCGATGGCTTGTCTGCCTGCAACCGGCGTAGTTCCGACGGGGTCTTCTAACACGCCATCTTCAGAAAAGTTGCTGGCGTATTGCTGAGGATCAAGCGACATGGCATCGGCAAAGTATTTCTCAATCGCCGCTTCCATCTGCTCCGGTGTCAGAATGACAATCGTCGAAGCGTTCGCCACTGATTTGGCCTGAACCGGCTGCGTGAAATGTCCCGCGCCTAACCCCGATGCGATCATCGCCAGCAAGCAAATTGTGCCGAATGCGGCCCTGAATTTATTGGCGACGAAGTGTTTGAAAATTGATTGGTTGGTAGTCTGTTGTGTCATGTGGTTCTTCTCCTGTGAAAGCTCTGAGTTGATTGAGCCTTGCGCGTCGTAACAATTCGCTTGAATTGTCGTTTTGCGCCTCACTCAGGCAGGCGAGAAAAAGCGAAGAAATTAATCACGACCAAAGAAATTTTTTCGGAAATTTTTCTGAAGGCAGGAAAACCTGAACAAATCCGACGGTTTACTATTCAGCGAGCAGGAGTTAGGCGATAGAGGGTTGGCTGGGTCAGCGTTGCTGTTTGGTGGATAAACTTGCCAACGCGGAATCGCATTGCGCTATTTTTCGAGAAACTTCTTCGGCATAACGCGCGCTTTGGTTGTCGCCGGGTGACCGCCTAATCAGTTCTTGCAGCCCCGTGAGATTCTGTTGATACCAGGCCCGCGCTTCGCGCCAGTGGGCAATTTGCTGTTCGCCGGAAATGCCGGAACGAGAGGCGAGGGTTGCGTGATATTTGCCAAAAGCGTCATAACATCCCGGCAAATCGCGTTCTAAGTTAACCGAATTTGGGCTGGCGGCCATCTGGGCGCGAATGGATTCCAGAGCCTGGTTCAGGTAACTCAACGCCTTAACATCATCGCCCATGTCCATGATCAACCTTCCCATCCGAAGCTGGACCGTATGCGCGTTGACGCCCAAGGCATACATCTTACTGGCGGGCATGGAATTCAGGATGTCGGCTGATTCGCGCAAATTTTGTGCTGCGCCTTGGCGGTCTCCGGTTTGCCATAAGGCGCTAGTCAGGTTGAGGTAGATATAAATCTGGTAAATCCGCATTTCGGGCGAAAGCGGCGTGGCATTCGGGCCGCGATCCAATGCTTTTCGCAATGAAATCAACGCTTGCTGGGGATTGTCGCTCTGAAGCAACAATTCACCCAGCGCCGCAGCTTGAAAACGGGCGTTGTATCTGGCTGTTGCGTCTTTCGGGTCTTGAGCCGCCATTTGTTCATGAATCATCAACGATTGTTTGTAGTGTTCCACTGCCACCGGAATGTTATTCAGAGCGCGTTCAACCTCTCCACGATTGGAATGAATGCTGCTGAGCGTTCGGCGATAAGCCAGATTGCCCGGAGCTTGCCGGAGCAGTTCGGTTTCAATTTCCAACGCGCGTTGATTCATTGATTTAGCTTCGTCCAGCGCGCCGCTCGTAAACAAGGCGGCACCCGTCCTCAAATATTCCGAAGCCAAAGCGTGTCGGGAGCGTTCGGAGGGGATTTCTTTTTGTAATCTTTCAACTGCGGCAACTGCTTGGTGGCGATGCTTCAAATAATTCCCAAGGTTGCCATTCAGGTTTTCCAGGTCGCCAAGCCCACCGATTACCTGGATGGTTGTGTAATGAGCCACTTCATCTTTCGGGTTGATTGCCAGTAACTGTTCGGCAATGGTCTGAGCCTTTTGATATACCTCGCGCGCTTCTTCGCGTTTGTTCATACGCCGCGCCACTTCGCCGAATCTGGAATAAGTTTCCGCCAAACGTCGCAACAAAGCAGAGTCAGTTTTTTGCTTAACGCGCAATTTCTCCGACAGCCCTATGCTGCGACGATAACTGCTTAACGCTGCCTCTGTATGTCCCAGATTGGCCTGACTGGGATAACCTTGCACATCGCCGATTCGCTGATACGCCGCCGCCAGTTCGTTTTGCAGCGACGCATCACCGTCGGCTTCTTTGGCCAGGCTGTCCAGATATTCCAGCGCCGTTTTCACTACCATTTCGCGCGCTTCGGTCGAACCGGGCAGCGGTTGAATCTTGTCGTGAAATTCAAACAGGAAAGTGTTGGCCAGTTTTCGCACCTGAGCGAAACGGCGTTCGGCTCGCTCCTGCTGTGTTTCGGCGTTTTGCCGCTGAGCTTCGGCCTCAGCGCGTTGAGCATCTGCAATTTGGCGTTGCAAGTTGGCTTCGACAGTTTCGGTTTCGGCTCGATGACGTTGCTCTTCAGCGATCAAGCGTTGGCGGTCGGCTTCGGCGCGTTGTGCCTGGGCTTCGATCAGATTGGCTTCGGCGCGGTCGCGCTCGATTTGTGCAATTCGCGCCGCGCGCGTAGTCGTAATGATTCCTCCCAGCAGGCTGAAAAATATCAATGCCGCCGCCGTCATCGCTAGTTTATTGCGACGAACGAATTTGCCGGTACGATAAAGAGCACTTTCCCGGCGCGCGCTAATCGGACGGCCTTCCAGGTAACACCGAATATCTTTGGCCAGTTGTTCGACCGATTGGTAACGGCGCTCCGGCTCCTTGCGCAAAGCCATCAGCACAATGTTGTCCAAATCTCCTGCAAGCTGTCGGCGGAATTTCAATGTCGCGTTTGTCGTTCGTCCAGCAACGACGCTGGGGCGTTCGACTTCCGTATCGCAAATGGCGCGTTCGATTTCGACGGGCGAATAGGTTTCAAACTCATAGGGCCGCTCGCCAGCCAGCAGCTCAAACAGAATCACACCCAGTGTATAGACATCGCTGGCGGCAGTGATGGGCAATCCGCGCACCTGTTCTGGGCTGGCGTAATCGGGCGTCATCAGACGCATCGAAGTCTGCGTGCGTGTCAGCGGCGTTGGCGATAGGGCAGGATCAAGCAGTTTGGCAATGCCAAAATCCAAAAGCTTCGGCACCCCTTCGGACGTCACCAAAATGTTGCTGGGTTTCAGGTCGCGATGGACGATCAGTTTTTGATGCGCGTGCTGGACGGCGGCGCACACCGGCAAAAATAGCTTCAGCCGCTCCACCAACGAAAGCTGGTGTGCATTGCAGTATTCGGTCAACGGTTGCCCCTGCACATACTCCATCACAAAATAAGGCAGGCCGTCGTCGGTCGAACCTCCGTCCAGTAACTGTGCAATGTTCGGATGTTCCAGCGTCGCCAGAATCTGACGCTCAATGCGGAACCGTTTCAGCACAAAGCTGGAATCCATTCCTCGTTTGACGATTTTCAGCGCGACCTGGCGGTAATATTCGGCGTCGGCGCGTTCTGCCAGATAGACCGCGCCCATTCCGCCCTGTCCAAGCAGCTTGACCAGGTTGTAAGGGCCGATTTTTCGCCCGATGTAATTGTCTGCGTCCGACATTGGCAAAGACCTGGCCACGTCTTTGATCGGAGCTTGCAGGAAATCGTCCGATTCGTCTTCGCTGAGCAAGGCTTCGACTTCGCGGCGCAATTCTGCATCATCGCCGCAGTATTGCGTCAGCATCTGTTGCCGGTCGGCTTTCGGCTTTTCAATGACTGTTTGAAAGATGGATTCAATTTTGCGCCAGCGTTCAGGGGTCATGGTTTGTGTGGGAAAGATTGCCGATTAGGTTTTTCGCAATGCCTGTCGCAGCCAGGCTTGTGCCAGACGCTGTTCGCGCGTGATGGTGGCGGTCGAAATATTCATCACGTGCGCGGTTTCTTCCACAGACAATCCGCCGAAATAGCGCAGTTCGATCAACCGGCTTTTGCGTTCGTCAAACTCGGCCAGCGATTTCAGCGCGTCGTCCAGGGCCACCAGTTCAGCCGCTTTTTCCGGCACGTAACTCAGCGCGTCTTCAAGTTCTACCTGTTGCGCGCCGCCGCCACGTTTTTGGGTCATCTGCGCCCGCGCATGTTCGACCAGAATCTGCCGCATCAATTGTGCTGCCACTCCATAAAAGTGCGCGCGGTTTTGCCATTGCGGCAAACTTTGATCCACCAAACGCATATAAGCTTCATTGATCAGCGCCGTGGGTTGCAGCGTGTGATCCGAACGTTCGCGGCGCAAATAACTATCGGCGATTTTGCGCAGCTCCTGGTAAACAACCGGCAACAACTCTGCCAGGGCTTCTTCATTTCCCTGACGCCAGTTGACCAGCAGCGGTGTGATTTCATTTGCCCGTGGTGGTTGCATCAATCCAATTCTGTTGCGGTGATCGGAACCTGTCAACAAAAGCGCTTCGCGCTGTCAGGACGCAAAATTCCCCCAAATTCCAATCAGCGGATTCATCGCGCTGGAAGCGTAGCGCTTTTGTTGACAGCCTCAACCGCATCTTTGATACTCGCCGACGTGAACGAATACGAGAAACAACAACAAAAACCGGTTGAAGACCTGCAGAAAGGCGTGCCGTTGATTGCAGAAAATCCGTATCCGGCCTCCATCGAAAAGATGAGCGAGCGTTGGCGGGAAATTCAGCAGGAAGAACATCAGACCCAGCAAGAGCAGCGCAGTTTTGTCGAGAAAAACTATCTGGCTGTGGGACTTGGCATTGCGCTGCTTGTGATAGCGCTGCTGGTGGTGATTGGTGGGTTCGCGTTTTTGATTTGGCGCGCTCAATGAATTGAGCAGCGTACAAAAGGCTTCTTTCTATCATTCCTGAATTGATACCCTGATGAACAAAATCGCACTTGGAATTGAAGTTTTACTTGGCGAACAAGCGAAATTGCTTAGCGGCGCTCGCGTAGGCCTGATCTGCCATCCGGCTTCGATTGATCACAACTTTCGTCATTCGGCGGATCTGCTGAGCCAGAATCCAGACGTTATCCTGACGGCGCTGTTCGGCCCACAGCATGGCATTCGCGGAGAAACCCAGGACAACATGATCGAATGGGAGGGCTTTCGCGATCCGCGCACAAATGTGATGGCGTATTCGCTTTACGGACAAGTTCGCAAACCCACGCCGCAAATGCTCAACGAAGTGGATGTCATCGTCTTTGACGTTCAGGACGTTGGCACGCGTGTTTACACCTTCATCTATACGATGGCGCTGGCGATGCAGGCAGCGCGCGAACTCGGAAAGCGGTTTATTGTCTGCGACCGGCCAAACCCAATCGGAGGGCAGGGAATTGAAGGCAACATTCTGGAAGCCGGCCACGAATCCTTTGTCGGCATGTTCCCAATCCCAATGCGCCACGGCATGACGGTTGGCGAACTGGCGCGAATGTTCAATGAAGAATTCGGCATCGGCTGCGATTTGGAAGTTGTCCCGATGCGGGGGTACAAACGCGAATACTGGTTTGACGACACGGACGCGCGTTGGGTGATTCCTTCGCCGAACATGCCTACGGTGGAAACAGCGACTGTCTATCCGGGAATGGTGTTTGTCGAAGGCGTCAAATTCAGCGAAGGCC
>CAZMXG010000055.1:0-38494 GCA_964570175.1 uncultured Heliomicrobium sp.
GAAGCTTGGCAAGCAATCGGCCAAGCCAACCTCTGACTTTGCAAAAGCCCTGCTTACTTTTTGCTGCCCGGCGGTTTGGTTTTGGCCGGGGGCGTTGCTGTCGCTGTGGCGGTTGGTGCTGGTGTCGGTTCTGAGGCAATGTCGCGTTTGTCTCTGAGCGTAACGCGAGATTTGCCATACATTTTCTGGTGGTCTCCGGGAATTCGCGTGATCCACACTTCGCCCCGGCGATTGTCTTCACCCTGGCCTTCGACCACACCAAGATATTTGCCGTTTTCTGTCAGGTATGCGTGTTTTCCAATGGCAGGATTTTTCGGCGGCGGCTGGTTGCGATACCAGTACACCCCAGCAAAGATACCGCCCAAAATCAGAATAATAAGGAAATGTTTGAACAGCTTGAAGAAGAATTTCCAGACTAGCCAGAAGACTACCAGTAGCACAACAACTCCAATGCCGAGCCAAAGTTTGATTGCGTATCCGTCCATACAGTTCCCTTCGAGTGACTGAGTTTGATTAGAGCAGGTATTTCAGCAGCATCGTGGCCAAGCCGAGAAACGAAAGAAAGCCGCCGATGTCCGTGCAGGTTGTGACAAAAACCGTAGACGCCAATGCCGGGTCGGCGTTTAGTTTTTTTAGCACCAACGGAATCACCGTCCCTGAAATTGCCGCAATGACCAGATTGATGATCAACGCCGCCGCAATGATTCCGCCGATAATAAACATTTTTACACTGAAGCCGAACCAAAGCCAGATCACCAGGGACGCGATCAGCCCGTTTGCCAGGCCATTGGTAATGCCAACCAGAATCTCTTTGACCAAAACGCGCCGCGAATTTTCCAGCGTTACTTCGCCAAGCGCCAGTCCGCGCACAATTACTGCAAGAGTTTGCGTTGCTGCATTACCGCCCATTCCTGCGACAATGGATTGCAGCGAGGCCAGCACGACGACTTTTTCAATTGTCGCTTCGAAGGCGTTGATGACTGACGCCGCCAGAAATGCCGTCGCCAGATTAATGACCAACCAGGGCAATCGCAATCTGACGGAACGCATGGGAAGGCTTTTGATCCCTTCTTCGGAACTGACGCCCGCCAACGCGTAAATGTCTTCGGTCGCTTCTTCACGAATCACATCCAATACATCGTCAACCGTGACGACACCTACCAGCTTGTTCTCTTCATCAACAACCGGAACGCCCAGCAGGTTATAGCGAGCGACAATGCGGGCGACTTCTTCCTGGTCGGTGTCTGTGCTGACGCTGATAACGTCACCGCTCATGATTTTCTTGAGCGGCGTTGTGGGAGGAACCAGCAGCAATTGCCGCAAGCTGGAAACTCCGACCAGATGATTTCTGTCGTCAATAATGTACAGATAAAAGACAAGTTCGATGTCATTGCTGGCGTGTTGAATCGCGGAAATGGCTTCGCCGACGGTCAGGTCTTCTTTCAGGGCAAACACATCCGGCGTCATGATTCGTCCGGCGGTGTTTTCGGCGAAGCTCAACAGTTCCTGCACGTCGGTTGACGCTTCCACCTTCATCAGGTCTAGCAATTCTTCGCGTAAGTCTTCCGGGAGTTCAGCGATAAACGCAGCGGCATCATCACTGGGGAGCTCTTGCAAGACCTGGGCAATGCCTTCGGGCGGCAGTGTTCTCAGTAATTCGATGGCTTCGGATTGCGTCAGTTCCGTCAGGCTGGCTGCAGCCAGAGGCGTTTCCGACCGCGCCAGGGCTGCAAATACGGCTTTGCGGTCCAATTCCGGCAATGATTGCAAGACCATCGCCACGTCTGCCGGACGATTTTTCTTCAACACATTCAACGCTCGAACCGACGCTCCACCACGTATCAGGCGGCGAACCGAGTCCAGCATCAATGTGAATTTTTGTGACTGCATAAAGCAAAACGGATTGCAGATTGAGTAAGCTCTTCAATCCGCAATCCGCAATCCGTATCGAACTTGAATTCTAAAGCGGCAGGAAATAAAGAACCCAGGCGATAGCAAATCCCAAGCCGACAAAATAGCCAAACACTTTTAACCCGTATTTGATGCGTTCCTGGGTTGTGTGATGTTCTGAGGAAAGTTCAGCGAACGCGACGGAAACCAGAATACTGAACAGAATCAAAGCCAGGAAGTGGGTCATGACTTCCTCCCAATACCAATGTCGTAAGCATCCATCACCGCCAGCATGTTCAGCGCTCCGGCAACGCAAAAAAAGGTGTTGCCGTATTCGTACGTGACTTTGGCAGCCTGTTCGGGTGTGATCTGGAATCCCCAATCCGCCGCCAGGCAGACAAAATAAGGAAGACCAACTCCAACATCCAAAAAGCTGAAAAACCAGGTTAGCCAATCGTTGGCTACGGGCGTGTAAAGATGGCCTTCCATCTTAAAACCCAACACAAACATAATGATAATGACTCCACCAATCAGCGCTCCGCGCACGAATTTGCCGAGCACAATATGGCCAAGTCCGGGCAACACAAAGCCAGCCAGACAAGCCGCAATCGTTTTTCCCGTCGAAGCCGGAGTCGGGGCTATAAGATTTTCACTGTACAAATTTTTCTCCGTTGAAGGCTTGATTGAACTTTCTTGAATCGAGGCGGGATTCTAGGTTTGCCTTTAGAAGCTGTCAAGAATCGCCCTCGGCTGGCGTTTCTTCTTCAATTTCTTCGCTTGATTCGCTGTTCTGATCGTCAAAATTTATGCGGTCATAAATGTCCGCCAGCCTTAACCGGCAATTGATTGAGGAAATGTGAAGCTCGTTATCCAAACCTGCAATTTCGGTCATCAACCACTGTCCGCTCGCTTGACGCTCAAAATGCTCAATTAATGGCTGAGTTTGCCATACCAATACGTAATCGGTTAGCGATTCGTTGTAAGTGCGCAGTCGTTGAAACTTTTTGCCTCTGTCGAAATCACAAGTTGAGGGGGATAGGATTTCAAAAATCACTTTGGGATTGATCAATACGTCGCCGACTTTGTCGTGTAGCTGCAATTCGCCGCAAACGACGGTTAGGTCAGGATAGGAAAAAAGGCCTTTGACAGAATTAGCAACAGTCTGTTCGCCGCTCCGAACTTTCATATTTGGCGAAAACGTCCGGCAAGAAGTCCTTTTTAGTTGAACAGTGACTTCAGTAATCAGATTTGCATTGATGGTGCTATGACGAGGGCTTTCGCCAGCCATTGCTCGAATCACGCCGTCGAGAAATTCGTGGCGCTCTTCGGCCTGACGTTCAAATTCCAAATACTCTGCAACCGTTCGGCGTTGCCGCTCAAGTTTTGCTTTTGGAGTTGCCATTGTCAGCCTCCTTGAAAGTTAACTGGCTGATTTTAACTCTTTACGCCTCGTTTGAACCACTCGGCAAATTTTTTCAGCCCAGCTTCCACCGGAGTTGTCGGTTTGTAGCCCAGCAGTCGAGCCGCCTTGCTGATGTCTGCGTGCGTGCGCGGCATGTCTCCGGGTTGGGCTGGTTGCCGGTCAATGATGGCCTTCTGGCCGAGCGCGGTTTCCAGCAATTCAATCATCTGATTGACAGTCACGGTTGCAGATTCACCCAGGTTGATGACCTCAAACGGGGTTGCAGTGTAATCAATAGCTGCCAGCACGCCTTGCAGAATGTCATCAATGTACGTGAAGTCGCGTTCGGCCAGTCCATCGCCGAAAACCGGGATTGGGCGGTTGCTGGAAATTAGCCTGGAGAATTTATGAATTGCCAAGTCAGGCCTTTGCCGAGGACCGTATACTGTGAAAAACCGTAAGCAAGTAATGTTGATTCCGTGTAGATAGCTGAATGTATTGCAAAGCAGTTCGCCTGCGGCTTTGGTTGCGGCGTAGGGGGAAATGGGCGCAAGCGGAGCATCTTCCTTGAAAGGCGGCGTGGCTGCCGGGCCGTAAACCGAACTGGATGAGCCAAAAACGAATTTTTTGATGCCGTTTTTATGCGCCAGATCCAGCAAATTGACGGTTCCAGCGATGTTTACTTCTTCATACCCGCGCGGGTCTGCGACCGAAGGTCGAACACCGGCTTTGGCAGCCAGATGGATGATCACGTCAAAATATTCTTCGGAAAAAACCTGGCGAAGCTGGTTGAAATTCCGTATGTCAGCTTCGACCAGACGGTAGGCAGGATGACGCAGGTGATTTTCTATATTCGAGCGTTTGGTGTGTTGGTCGTAAAACTCGTCGAAATTGTCTACGACTGTGACCCTGGCGGGATTTTGAGTCAGCAACCGATCTACAAGATGCGAGCCAATGAAGCCCGCACCGCCCGTAACCAAAAAGCGTTTCTTACTCATAGCGACGGACTTATAACATATCTGGCATAATTTGACTGTTCGCTTTCGGAAAGTTTTTCTTTGTACATCTGAAACCTTCAAGGCCATAGTTGCACTTACCCAGCGAAACAGAAATGAATGGCGCGGTGAGAAATTATGGGAAGTCTGGCTTCGAAGCTGCGAGAAGGTTGGTCCGAAAGTCTGAATACCGAGTCAGCGAGAAGAGATCAAAGGGAGAAGATGGCGTTTTCGGAAATATCCCCGGGCGTGGTGGAACGCGCCAAGTGCGGCGACGAGGAAGCTTTTCATTTGATTTTCAACCGTTATGGCCGCCCGGTTCTCAGCTTCATCAACCATCACGTTCAGAATAGAGAATTGGCAGAAGAACTGGCCCAGGAAACATTTGTTCGCGCGTATCGGAATCTGGGCGGTTTGCGGGATGAGTTGCGACTTTCAACCTGGCTCTTTGGCATTGCGCGAAATGTCGTCCGCGAATCGTCCAGGCAAACTCGAAAGGACGAACGGAAAGTCGGTTTGGATGAGCCGGAAAGTATGAAGCTGGAATCAGGATTTGTTTTGCCGGAAGGAAGCATGCTGGACAGGGAATTGACCGAAACGATTCACAGGGCGCTGGCGGAGTTGGATGACGACAAGCGAATCGTTTTCAGTTTGAAGATTTTTCACGAAAAGAGTTACGAGGAGATCAGTTCGATTACAGGCCATTCGATTGGCAAGCTGAAAACCGATCTTCATCGAGCGCGAGCCGAGATGCGAAAGAGGCTTGAACCATATTTAGCTGTTTAGTGTTAGTTTCGACCTAACACCTGAAACCTGGCACCAGATTATGAATTGCGAACGTTGCCAAATTGAGTTGGAAGATTTTTTGTACGGCGAACTGACCGAACGCCTTGCTGTCGAAGTGCGCCAGCATCTGGCTGGCTGCACTGTTTGCGAAACGGAACGTGAGAGGCTGGAAAGCGAAAACGCTTTGTTTGTCGAATTTTACGAGCAAACGGCAATTGACCCGACGGCGGAAACCTGGGAAGCAATTCGCGCTGGAATTGCGACAGAACCAGTTCCGCAAGTTAGCCAAGAGAAACCATCACGTTGGCAGACGATGTTAGGTTGGTTGTTGGTTCCGTCGCTGGCGAGGCAAGCGGCGTTGGCGATTTTGCTGATTGCAGTTTCGGTGATTGCCACAATGTGGCTGATGCGGCGGGATGACAAAGACAAAGCCGTTGTTGCGTTGACGCCTTCGCCAACGGCAACGGCGACTCCGCAAAGTGCGACTCCGGAATCAGTTCCGACGCCTAAAAAGGAATTGGCGCAGGTCGAACCTGTCAGGCCAAAACCACAAGCTCCGCGCGAAGTGGTCCCGACTCGCCAATTAAGTGACACTGAACTGTTGGCGCAGCAACTGGTGCGAACCGAGCGGGAATATCAATCGGCGATCAAGTTGCTGGATCGAGCAGTTGCCAAACGCCGCACTGAAATTGAGCCGGAAGCTTTCAAAAAGTACGAAAGCAGTCTGGCGCTGATTGATAGTTCGATTGCGCAGAGCAAGCGCGCTTTGCGGGAACTGCCGAACGATACGGCTGCCGGACAATTTCTGCTGGCGGCTTATGCCAGAAAAGTTGAGTTAATGCAGGAGATTGCTTTGCAGTAAGCGTGACGGAGACACAGAGAAACGATGATTAGACGTGGGATAAAAATTGGATGGTTGGCGATTGTGATGGCGTTGTCGCTGGTTGGCGGTTGGCAAACAGTCCTTGCGCAAACCAGTAGTCAGGACAAGGAGTTTCATCAGACCTATGACCTGACAGCATCTGGCACGGTTGGTGTTTACGGCAACAGCGGCGTTGTTCGCATTTCCACCTGGAATGAAAACCGCGTCAAAGTGGATGCCATCAAGCGCGGGCGTAACGAAGCCGATTTTGCCAAAGTTCAAATCGAAGTGATGGACAGGCCTGAGCGGATTGAAATTCGCACAGTGTATCCAAGCGGGTACAACTGGCGAGGCGGTGGAGTGACCGTTGATTTCGACATCAAAGTCCCACGATCAAGTTCCGTCAGTCCTGTCAACACGACCAGCGGCGACATCACTGTAATAGGACCGATTGAGCGAGTCACTGCCCGCGCCACCAGCGGGAATGTTTCGGCGCAGGACGTGACAGATATTGCCAGTCTGGCGGCGACCAGCGGCAACGTGACGGCGACTCACATTGGCGGCGAGCTTCGAGCAAATGCGACCAGCGGAACTGTGACCGTCAACGATTCCAACTCAAAAGTATTTGCGCAAGCCAGCAGCGGCTCAATTCGCGTGACCAACGCCCGAGACGACGTGACGGCGACCGTCAACAGCGGCGACGTCAAGCTGGAAAAGATTGGCGGACGAGCCATTGTTCGCTCGAACAATGGCTGGATTGTCGTGACCGATGTCGGCGGCGATGTTCAAGCCACCAGTTTTAACGACGATGTGACAGTTTCAAATGTCAAAGGGCGTGCAGTTGTCACTGCTTTGAGCGGAGTCGTGAATATAAAAGGCGTTAGCGAAGGCGTGAAAGCCACTTCTGTCAGCAGCGCCGTGAATGTCAGTGATTCAAAAGGCCGTATTGAAGTCGGCTCGACCAGCGACTCCATTACGCTGACCAATCTGGACAGCAGCGAAATCGTCGCCAAAACGACTTCCGGCATCGTTCAGTTTACAGGCAGGCTGCACAATGACGGACATTACGAGTTTGAGAGTTTCAGCGGGGAAGTCATCCTGGTTTTGCCGGCTGACAGTAACTTTACGCTGTCGGCAAAAACGCACAGCGGTTCGGTGAACACAGAATTTCCAGTGCAGCTTTCAAGGAACATAGGCGGCAGTTTGATCACAGGCACGGTTGGTAAAGGCGGGGCAGATGTTCGGGCCTCAAGTTTTAGCGGTAGCGTGCGAATCAGAAAGAGCGTGCGCTGAACAGTTCAAAAAGCAAGTATCAACAATTAATGGAGACGAGCGATGAAATTTCTATTTGCATGTTTGGTTTTGTTGGCCTTCGCGCTGACGTTTGTGGATTCCCCCAAAGCTGTCAAAAATTTGATGGCCAAAGGCACTGATTCAGCGAAAGAGTATGAAGTGACTGATCAGGTCAACAAAACCGTTACGCTGTCACCTGGTTCCAGCACGCGAATCAGCGGATTCAATGGTCGCGTGACGGTTGAAACCTGGGATGCCGACCGGGCAGAAATCAACATTCAGATCAAAGCTTCCAGCGAAGAAGCGATGGCCCGCAAACCAGTAATTATCGAAAACACCCCTAACTCGCTGGTCATCAAAACCGAAAACGATAAAGAAGGCGGCAAGTGGGACAGAGATCACGGCTGGGTTCGCCACGAAGTGAATGTTCGTTTGCCGCGCAATGGCAATTTGAAAGTTTCCGGCATCAATGGCGGGGTTACGATTGGGCAGCTCACTGGTGAAGTTGGCGTTTCAGGCGTCAACGGCAGAGTCAAAATCGAACAGGCTGGGACAGTAGCCGAACTGAGTGGCATCAATGGCGGTGTTTCCGTGGCAATGGTGAAATTGAGTGATGCCGGTTTGCGTATCAGCGGCATCAATGGCGGAGTCGAGGTCGGAATTCGCAGCGAGGTCAATGCCGACATTGATGTTCGCGGCATCAACGGCGGAATTGATACCGATTTGCCGCTTTCCGTTCAGGGAGAAATGAAGCGCGGCCAGTTGGTTGGCAAGCTGGGAGCCGGTGGAGCGCCGATCAAAATCAGCGGTATTAATGGTGGAGTGAAGCTCCTCAGAAATTGATAGCCAGCCTGTTAATTTCATACTGTTTGGAATCGTTTTCAGCCGCAGTAATGCTTGCAAAGAAATCACTTGTAGGCGTTACGGCGGCTGAAAGTTTTTGTGCTGAAACCGGTATAAAAGGAACTTTCAGCCACTCATCTCGTAACTAGCCAATGTCAGGTTTCTGTAGATAGCCAATGACAAAGAACTTTGACACTACAGAGTCCGCTTTTGAAAATCAAAAGTTCCATAAACGAACATTCAATGGCCGCCTCGCGATCAGCGGTTCTTGATCAAACCCAATATTGAAACCACGTTAGCTCGCCAATCTCTCTGGCCCGACTTTTGTATAGAAACAATCGTCACCAGCGAGCCGCTAAAAAACGAAATACTAAATTTTTGGTAGTTGGTGGGCCGACGTTCAAAAAAGAGTTACATCAATCATTAGTAATAGTAGAAGTTGAGGGAGAGTTTTAATTATGGTCACTCAAGCTTTAGAGAGAGCAACCGGTTCTGCAAAATTAACGCCACGTCCGGCATTATCGTTGGTGGGTTCCTCACAAACGATTTCATTGGATCAATACGAATGCTTTGTTGGTATCAGCACCAATGTTGCCGAGTTAAAACAGTTTATCAGTGTTCAGGTCGCTCAGCACGATTCCCACAAGGTAACGTTGCTGGTTGGGGAACGCGGATTGAGGCAGGAACAAATTGCCCGTGTAATCCATCAAGCGAGCGCCAATCGGTCGCAACCATTCCTGGCCGTCAACGCCCACAGTTTGGACAGCGAAGCTTTGCACTCATTACTTTTTGATACGCACGGAATGATAGAAACCTGTCAAAACGGGACGATTTTTATCAATGAATTGACCCGGTTGCCGGCGCTGCTACAACAACGATTTGCCGCCTTTATCGAAGAGCAGCGATGGCGTGGCCATTCCGGCAAAAAAGGCGGGCCGCGTTTGATTTTCGCCACCGAATGCAGAACCAGCGAGCTTTCCGCTGAAAATCGCATCGGCTATGGATTGGTGGAATTGTTGAAACCCACAGGTTTTACGATCAAACCCTTGCGTGAACGCAGCGAAGACATTCCTTACCTGGTGAAACACCTGCTCAATCGAATCATCAAACGGCTTGGCAAAGGGCCGCATGAAATTGCTCCCAGCGCGATGAAAATGCTGGCGGATTATTCGTGGGAAGGGAACATAGACGAGCTTGAAGCGGCATTGGAAAGCGCCGTCAACAGTACCAAGCCTTTGCAAATTGACGAATCGCTTTTGCCGTCCCGTGTGCGTTTTGCTGCGCTCAAAGCCATTCCGCCGAGCGGAATTGATCTGCCGCAGATTGTGGATGATTTCGAGCGAAACTTGATCGAAACGGCTCTGCGCCAGACCAGCAACAATCAGACGAAAGCGGCTGCCTTGTTGGGGCTTCGCGTGCAGACCTTGAACATGAAGCTGAAACGGTTCAAGGAAAACGGAGAGCCTGAGGAGTTTGAGGCTTAAGGAACAAGGGATTGAGAGATCCGCTTGAATCTTTCAATCCCTAATTTTCTGCCTCCGGAGTGGCGACAAAGCGGTACCCAACGCCGCGTACAGTCAATAAGTGACGCGGATTTGATGGTTCATCTTCAATCAGTTTTCTCAGCCGGGCAATAAAATTATCAATCGCACGCGTGTCCGTGTCTTCGTGCAAGTTCCACACTTCTTCTAAGATATTTCGCCTGGAAACTGCCTTGCCTTCGTGGCGAATCAGAAACCGCAACAAGTCGGCTTCCATCAGAGTTAACTTTTCTACCCGCTCTCCTGCTCGAAGTTCCAGCTCCGCGAAATCAATCGTCTTCCCGGCAAATTTGAACACATCGCCGTTCTTATTTTTCTCCTGTGACAGATGGAACCATTCACGCCGCCGCAACAATCCGCGCAACCGTGCGATCAGAATTGCCAGCTCAAACGGCTTGGGCAGGTAATCATCGGCACCGGCTTCGAACCCCTTCAGGACGTCTTCAGGGCGACCCCGTGCGGTTAGCATCAGAATCGGGATGAATTGCCCGGCCTGGCGCAACTCCGTGGCAACTTCGAACCCATCCTTGCCCGGTAGCATCACGTCCAGTACCACCGCATCGAACTTCCTGGGCTGTCCGATCAAAAGGGTAAGCGCCGTTTCGCCGTCAGGAGCAATTTCGACTTCATAACTTTCGGCTTCCAAATTAAATCGCAACCCGTCGGCCAAATGTTTTTCATCTTCGACAATCAGAACAGTGTTCATGAATTTGTTAGCTGGCTCGGGGGAGTTGCAGTGTGAATGTGCTGCCCAGACCTTCGCCATCACTTTCGGCGAATGTTTTTCCGCCGTGTTTGCTGGCAACTGAACGGACAATGAAAAGCCCCAGGCCGGTGCCTTTGACTTTGACAGTGGCCCGGCGGGGAATTCTGTAAAAGCGTTTGAAGACCTGGTTCAAATATCCGCGCGGAATGCCTGCTCCGCGGTCTGTGACGCGAATGGCAATCGTGCGCGCGTCAATGTCGGTTACTTGGACGGTAACGCTGATTTCCTTGTCCGAGTATTTGATTGCGTTATCTATCAAATTGGAAACCGCAGCGCGTAACTCGTCAGCGTCGCCTTTCACCATAGGTCGCCCATTGCTGAGCCTTTCGCCATATTTCAGAACAGTTTCGTCCAGGTGGTTTTGTTTGCGCGCAAGTTCAACGCATTCGCGCGCAAGCTCGCCCACATCAAGCAGGACAAGGTTGACCTGACGGCGACGATCACCGGTTCTTCCCGCGCGCAAAACCTGCTCGACCGTTTGTAGCAATCTATCTGTGTCAGCCAGCATCACGCCGTAAAATTCCTTGCGCTTGGCCTCATCAACTTCGCGAGTTTGCAGTGTTTGCAGATAAAGGCGGATTGAAGCAATCGGGGTTTTCAGTTCGTGTGTAACGGCGTTGATAAAACTGTCGTGTTGTTCGTTGCGACGAATTTCGCGGACTAGGAAAATGGTGTTTAGGGTCAGCCCGGCGATGATTAATATGAAAAAGATGACGCCAAAAATCAGCAGCGCGACCTGTCGCCAATGAAACACAATCCAGCCGACGTTTAGCGCTACCGCCAGGACAATCAAACAAATTCCAAACACGGTGAAAAAGATAACTGATTTTTTTCGGTGACTTGCCAGACGCATCAGGGGCATTTTAGGCCAAACGCTGCGGAAATCCACAGCCCGCCAATACGGCAAGCCGGTGAAGGTTAGCGGGATAAAGCTTTTCGTTGAAAGCAGTTGGTTTGCTATAGTGTCGCCGTCTTTTGAGACTTATGCGAAAAGCGAACTTACTCATATTCGTTGAATTGGTTTTTGCCGCTGGCATTTTGCTCACGTGCAGTTGTGGCAAAACTCCTGAAGCGATCGCCGAAAACCGCAAGACAAGGCCAGTTGCGACAGTCGCCAGTTGGAGTGATACCGACGAAGATGGAATCCCGGACGCGGCTGAATTGCATTCTTTCGATGACCGGCAAAATTTCCGCCGCTGGTTTGCCTCAATCGCCGAAATGCAGTTTTACCGATTCAGTCCGCTCTGGACAGAAGAGCAACGCGATTGCGCTGGCCTTGTTCGTTTTGCCTGGCGCGAAGCTTTGAAAAAGCATGACCGTATCTGGTTTCAAGGGATGGGCGAAGGCTACGAACCCGTCGCGCCAGATGTAAAGGCAATTTCTCTGGAAAAGAATCCGCTTGGTGAAAGGTTGTTTCGGACAGAATTTGGTGCGTTTGCAGATGGCGATTTGCCAGGCAAATTTTCCGAATTTGCTGATGCCAAAACCCTGAAGAATTACAACGTTGAATTTATTACGCGCAATCGTCAGCAGTTCAATTTGCTGCAACCAGGTGACTTGCTGTTTTTTCACCAGCCCTGGGTTCAGAAGTTTCCTTACCACGTGATGATTTTTTTGGGCGAACCCAGGCAAGCCAGCGAAGGTGCAAATGATTGGGTGACGTATCACACAGGCTCTTCAGCTGAAGACAAAGGCGAAATGAAAAAGGTCAGGCTGTCGGTTCTGGATGGCCATCCGAATCCGCGCTGGCGACCGATTGAACGCAATCAAAACTTTCTGGGCTTTTATCGGCTGAAGATTTTGAATTGAGACTCTAATTAGCGATTCCAAGTATGATTAAGCGATTGAGCAGCACTTTAATGTTTTGCGTGAACCACGTGTCTATAAATTGCCCTGAAGGGGCAACCGAGAATAGCCCAGGGCAACGCCCTGGGAGCTGTGATGAAACATTGCTTCAAGCCCTGAAGGGGCGACGGAGTTTCATCATCTTTCGCCCCTTCAGGGCTTGAACCTCTTGCGACGCGCACCAGGGGCGTCGCTTCGCTTTGCCCCTGGCTATTATCTTTCGCCCCTTTGGGGCTTTTCGGCTAGCTCAATAGATGTTGTCTGGCAGCCGATCAAGGTAAGGTTACTGTATGAAATTCCGAAAACTTCTCAGCACAGCTACAGTTTATGTTGTCGTGATTCTGGCGGCACTTTCGATAGCCACTTTGAAAATGCGGGCGCAGGGTGATCAGCCACCGGCTTCACCGGCTGCCGAAGCGAGTCCGGCAGCCTCGCCAAACGGTTCACCGCAACCCGGAGCCACGCCTGTCAAGCCGCACTTTTCGCTGGCGACGAATCGAACCTACGGCACGCATGAAAAAGCGCGCGTCTATATAAGCTATCAGGGAATTGAATCGCTGGATTTTCGCGTCTACAAGATCAAAGACCCATTCAAGTTCTTCAAGCAGTTGGCTAACCCGCACACCATGGGCCAGGACGACCGCGAGATGGTCAGTGAAGTCACTGAAACGCAAACTCGCAAACCATCATTCCTGGAAAAGCTGCGTTCATTCAAAAGCGACATCTATTTCGCCTTCAAAGGTTATTTTCGCTCGCAAATTCGCCGCGAAGCCCGGACCGCGTTCAATGACAAATATCGCTCTGGCGAACGCCTGCCCATTGATCGCGCCAGTTATGCGCAAGTTCCGCTGCTGAATCCGGATCAGCTTGAAGACAGCTTCAAACAGATTTTGACGCCGCTCGACAATCGCTGGGACACGCGAATGGTTGTGCTGGGGCAAAAATCGCCAGGTGTGTATCTGGTCGAAGGCGTTAACGGCAAGCTGCGCGCTTATACCATCGCTGTTGTCTCAGACCTGACGATGATCAGCAAGATCGCGCACGACGGCGAAGTGATGGTGTACACGGTGGATCGGAAATCCGGTGAACCGCGCGATGACGCGAACGTGCAAATCGTCAAAGGCAACAAGCTGCTGGCTGGCGGCAAAACCGGCAAAGACGGTTTGATGCGCGTCACTGTCAATCAACCAAAAACTGAAAATGCCAATGACGCTGCCGCCGAACCCGAAGGCGAGGAAGAGGTGGGGCCGGATGACTTTTTGATTCTGGCAGACCGCAAAGGCGATTTCGCTGTTTCCGATCTGGCTTCGTATTTTTTCAACTGGACGGAAGGCGAAGAATCACCCGCAGGCAATCTGTCCAGCTACATTTACACCGACCGCCCGGTTTATCGTCCTGAGCAAAAAGCGTATTTCAAAGGCATCCTGCGCCAATTGACCGAAGGCGGTTACCAACTGCCGCAATCCCGAGCTGTCCACATTGTCGTCAACGACCCGGACGGCAAAGAGATTTTTCAGAAAGATTTGACACTCACTGCTCGCGGAACCTTCAGCGGAGAAGTGGACATAGCCGCTGGAGCGCCGCTGGGCAGTTATGGCGTCGTCGTTCACCTGAATGGAGTTGAAGCCGCGCGCGGTTATTTTGAAGTCGCCGAATACAAGAAGCCTGAATACAAGGTCAAAGTTTCGACTCCAAAGCCTTTTGTCGCGACAGGGGAAAAGACCAAGTTCACTGTTGAAGCCAAATACTTTTTCGGTTCGCCGGTCAAAAATGCCGATGTGAAGTACTACATCTACCGCTCGAAGTATTATCCTTGGTTTTGGGAAGAGGAAGACGACGGCATCGGCGCAAGCAGCGAAGAAGACGAAGAATCCGGTTATTACGGTTACGGCAACGACATGGTCAAAGAAGGCGAGGGCCGACTGGATGAAAAGGGACAATTGGAAATTCCCTTTGACGTGCCTCAGGCCGTAGCCAACGAAAACCGCGACTTCACTTACCGTTTGGAAGCGATGGTGACAGATTCGGCTCGGCGTGAAATCGAAGGCAAAGCGAGTTTTGTCGGCACGCGCGGCAACATTTCGGTTCAAGCAAATACCGATCGTTACGTTTACTACAAAGGCGAAACCGCGAAAGTCCGCGTTCGCACACGCGATTACGCGGGCAAACCGGTTGCTGCCAAAGTCACACTGAAGTTTGCAGAAGTTCGCTGGGAAAAAATTGAAAAGGAAGAAAACGGCTATAAATTCAATGAATACAAACGCAATCTGACCAATGTATCTTCCGGCGAAGTGACGACCAATGCCGAAGGCGAAGCGACGTTTGATTACAAAACGACCAGCATCGGCGATTTCGACATCAACGCTGTCGTCACTGAAAACGGTCGCCAGATTGAACATGACGCCGGAAGTTTTTACGTCACCAGCGAAACCGATACCTGGGTTTATAACGCCTGGCGCGACGAAGGTTCGATCAAGCTTGTTACCGACAAAAAGACGTATAAGGTTGGGGAAACGGCCAAAATTCTGGCGATGCTGCCAACGGACAAAGCACACTTGCTGGTGACAACGGAAATGGCTCGTGTGCTGGAAACCCGCCATGTTTACGCTGATAGCCGAGCTGTTGTGATTGATTTGCCGATCAAGGAAGCATATTCGCCGAACATTCAGCTCAGCGTGGCTTATGTCAAAAACGGCGAGATGTTTGAACAGAGCAGAAACATAGCGGTTCCGTCAGTCAGTAAATTCCTGAATATCGAACTGATTCCCGACAAGCGCGAATACAAACCGCGTGAACCGGCTTCGTATCAAGTCGTCGCCAAAAACTCGGACGGCTCTCCGGCTGCTGGCGTCGAAGTCAGCCTTGGGCTGGTGGACGAAGCGATTTACAGCATTCGCCCGGATACTTCCGGTGACATTCGCCGCGCGTTTTATGGCACCCGGTACACACGCGTTTCAACGAATTTCGCCGCCGCGTTTCAGTTCACGGGCTATTCCGGCGACAAGAAACTTGATTTGGCGCAAAACAAGCGTTCCTACCAACTGGCCGATTTCAAAGATGACAGCCAGTACGCAGATCCAAAGATTCGCAAAGATTTTCGCGACACGGCTTTCTGGCAACCGGAAGTAGTTACCGCCGCTGACGGCAAAGCGACGGTCAAGCTGAACCTGCCGGACAATCTGACGACGTGGCGAGCGACGGCTCGCGCAGTGACGGCTGACCTGAAAGTCGGATCGAAAGTAGACAAGATTCTTTCGCGCAAAGACTTGATTTTGCGACTTGAAACGCCGCGCTTTGCCACCGAAGGCGACACTGTCACGATTTCCGGTATCGTCCATAATTATCAGAAAGAAGAAAAGGTTACGCAGGTAGAGCTGAAAGTCACTGGCGCACAATTATTGGACAGCGCGCAGCGAACCGTCACGATTCCAAAAGACGGCGAACAGCGAATAGACTGGCACATTTCGGCAGCAAACTTCGGCAACGTCACGCTGTTGGCGACGGCGAAAACCAACAGCGAATCCGATGGTGTTGAATTGCCAATGCCAGTGGTTGCCGCCGGGACGCACGTGGTCAAAGGTGAATCGTTGGCCTTAAGCGAAGACGCGGCGCAAAAGGAAATGTCGTTTGTGCTGCCCGGCAATGCTCACGCACAAGCGCGCACCTTGCGAATTGAAGCTTCGCCTTCAGTGGGTGGCGCGATGTTTGGAGCCTTGGATTATCTGACTTCGTATCCGTACGGCTGCACGGAACAAACCATGTCCAGCTTCTTGCCGAACGTGATTGTCGCCCAAACGGTCAAAGAGGTGAAATCTGCTTCGATCAGCACCGGCAACGAACTGAGCAAAAAGGTTCAACGCGGACTGGATCGCCTTTACGGATACCAACATGAAGACGGCGGCTGGGGATGGTGGAAAGATGACAAGACCGATCCGTTTATGACGGCGTACGTGATGGACGGATTGTCGTTGGCCGAACGCGCAGGGTACGCGGTTGAACCGTATCGCATCCAGCAAGGGAAAAAGAAGCTTCAGCAATTGCTGGACACGGGCAAGATGGAAGACGGCACGCCGTTCGACATCGAATCAAGAGCTTATTTGTTGTATGCCCAGCAAGTCAGCGGAGGGGCCGATGCGCGTCATTTGGGCGACATGTTTAACCGCAGAGGCGAGATGCAGCCGTACGCACGCGCGCTATTGGCTCTGACTTTGAAACTTCGCAACGACAACCGAGCGCAACTTGTGGCCAGCGATATCGAACGGTCAGTAAAAATGGCTCAAGCCGATGCGTACTGGGAATCGAAACGGCGGCCCATGCTGGACTTCACGGAAGAAAATAGTCTGGAAGCGACGGCCTGGTCATTGAAGGCGCTGGCGCAGATTAATCCCAACAGCGAATTACTGGCCAAAGCCGCTCGCTGGCTGGTCGGCCATCGCCGCAACGGATACTACTGGGAAACGACGAAACATTCGGCTTTCGCAATTTATGCGCTGACCGATTACCTGCGCGCCAGCAAAGAACTCAGCGCCGATTACACGGTGGAAGTGTATTTGAACGGCGAACAGGTCATCAGCCGCCGTGTCACTGCCACTGAAGCTGTTAGCGGTCAACCAGTCATCGTGGAAAAGAAAGGCGCAAACGTTTCGCCGTCGAGTTCAGTGCGCGTCGTCAAACGTGGCGCGGGCGTGGCGTATGTCGCCGTCACGCAAGACTTTTATACAAAAGAAGAAACCAGCGATTTTTCGGCTGGTGGACTGAAGCTGTCGCGCGAATATCTGCGATTGAATGTCAGCGATGACGGCGGCAAGTTGTCATGGAAAACCGAACCGCTGACGGGCGAAGTTCGCTCTGGCGATATGATCGTTTCGCGTCTTCGCGTGATGGGGTCGAAGTCTCAATATCTGCTGGTCGAAGATCCAATTCCGGCGGGGTGCGAACAGGTCGAACGCGTCAGTGGATTTAGCTTCACCTACGGACTGAATGGTTGGGGCGATTGGTACAGCCAGCGCGAATTCCGCGACCAGCGAACGGCGCTATTTGTCAGTTACTTCGATGGCGACGCAACGTTCCAATACGTGATGCGCGTGCAAACGCCCGGACAGTTTCGTGCTGCTCCGGCGCGGGCCGAATTGATGTACCAGCCCAGCGCAAACGCCAACACGGCCAACTACCGGCTGAACATTTTGGACAAGAAGTAAGACATGTTCAGAGTTCACGCTTCAGCGTGCAGACACGCTGAAGCGTGAACTCTGAACCTAAACTCGGGTAACCTGATGATCAAAGACGTCTTCGCATCAATCGGCGCAGCAGCAGGAAAGCTGTTTACTAATTTTGGCGCAGTGTTGATTGCATTTTTCTGCTACGCGGCACTGTGGCTGGCCGGGTATTTGTTTGTCGCTGTCATCGGGCAGGCGACCCAGCTTCAAGTCGTGCTCAGCCTGGTGATTCTGCCGCTGGCGGCCATCGTTTTGTTTTTCCTGCTGCAAGTGATTGGGCTCAGCTATGTGCGTATTGGAGTTGGGGCAGGGTATTTGCTAAAGCGCGCGCTGCTGGATTTTTGGAAGCTGCTGATTGTCAGCTTGCCGCTGATTGTACTGGCCGTAGGGCTGTGGTGGCTGTTTGGGTATCTGGACAAAAAATTCGTTGCCGATGTTGAAAAGCCGAAACGCTGGATTGAATTGTCATTGATCGCCGGACGCTGGTTGCTGCTATACCTGGCGTTGCCGCTGCTGGCAATTCATTGCTGGATGGCTGCAATTCGGGGAGGCCTGGGCGGCGCGTTCCGAAGTTTTGGCCGCAGCATTGCCGCCGCGTTTTCGCCGCGCTCGGTTTTGATTTACGTCATCGTATTGCTGGTTTGCGGCGCGCTGGCATGGTTTGCAGCGTTCACCGAAACCCATGTCAAAAGCGAATGGGGCGAATTGTGGCTGGTTGGAGCCCGCTTCGCATTTTCGCTGTTGATGATTTTTGTCGGCTGGTTGCTGACGCTGGGCGCAATGGCGGAAATGACTACACGGCGTGCGTTGGCCGATCTTGATGTTTAAGCAGTCAGTGCCAAACAGGTTGTGCGCGGTAACTGTTGAATTGAAGTCAGCCTAAAACCCAGAAAGTAAAAAGGGATAAAATGGCTTTTGAATGGCACACCAAAAAAGGCAGAGCGCAACCTGAAAGATCATGGCATTTCATTTGATGAGGCCGTCACAGTCTTTGATGATCCTTTTGCGGAGTTTTTGTCAGATTTGCGGCATTCAGAAGAGGAGGCTCGTTACATTTGTTTAGGCACCTCATTGGCTGGCCGTTTGCTAGCCATTTCGTTTACTGAGCGCGGAGATAATGTTCGCATCATTTCCGCGCGAGAGATGGAGCCAAAAGAGAGGCGAAGTTATGAAAAAGGAAATCCGTTTGCTTGAAGACGATGATTACGACTTGGACGATGAATTGCCTGCTGAACTCGACATTGACGCTATCCGGAAAGAAACAAAGCGACAAGGCAGGGAATATCGGGGGCGCTTTTCCGGCACAGGTGTTCGTGTTGAGCCAGAACTGATCGAGTTTTTCAAGACGCCCGAAGCCATCAATGAGGCATTGCGCATGGTGATGGCCGAACAACAAAAAGCCGCTTAAAGCGGGACTCGTCTCAAACTCGAGTTGGAAAATTCTGGCTGGCGGCACTGAATGAAGTTATGAGCGAACTGAATGTTTGACCTGATGATCGCTGATTCAACTCAAAAAACGCGAAAGGCGCAAAGGTCTGCAAACCGGCTTTTGTGCCTTTTGTGCTTTTTTGTGGTGAGCGCTGCCTGTTCGTCTTCACCAGCCGAAAGCGAGTTCAAAGTTGCCGCGCAGCCGGTTGCAAGCATCAGCGAAACCGAACTCGACAAGCTCCTGCAAAAAGCTGCCGTAGATGCGTTGGGAGAACGCGAAGGCTCTGTGCTGGTGATTGATCCGCAAACCGGACGCTTGCGTGCCGTCGTCAATCCTCGGTTGGCGTTTGAACAAGCCTTCCCGCCGGGATCGGCGATCAAGCCGTTCACCGCGCTGGCAGCGTTGCGAACTGGCTTGCTGGATTTGCAGACGCGGCGGCAATGCCAGACCAAATATTCAAACGAAGATTTCGAAATTGTTTGCTCCCACCCGCGCAGCAATTCGCCTTTCAGCCTGACGCAAGCGCTGGCGTATTCCTGCAACGATTATTTTGCGCATGTTGGCGAACGATTGAGTGAGGGAACATTTACCGCAACACTCAGCGGGTTTGGGTTTGGCCAGCGAACGGGAATGGCTGCCAGCGAAGTCGCAGGCAGTTTGCCGCGCGGACAGTGGCGAGTGCAGGCTGCGCTTGGCGATGACGAGACGTTTCTGGTGACGCCGATTCAACTGCTGACTGCGTTTGCCGCACTGGTCAACGGCGGGCATTTGTACCGGCCTCGGCAAACGACAGACACTGCTTCTATTCCAAGTGAAGCTGCGCGGATCAACATTGCAACCGCTCACCGAACCGCGTTGATTGAAGGGATGCGCGGCGCGGTGAAGTACGGCACAGCGGCAAAAGCCGAGCTTGGCAATCTGCCGGATTTCATTTTTGGCAAGACGGGAACTTCAACTGCCAGCAATGGCTTTCGCACGCAAGGCTGGTTTGTCTGCTTTGCAGCGGACAAACGGCCCACTGGCGTCCCTGCGCCTGAGCAAGTAAAGCTGGGCGTGCTGGTTTTTTTGAAGCGCGCCCACGGTTCGCAAGCAGCGGAAGTGGCTGGGAAGATTTTTGAAGCCGGAATGTCGAAGGCTCACGGCGATGAGGTGACGTGGCGAAATGAGGAATTGGAATCCAGGCAAGCAGCAATTCAGCCTTCAGCCTTCAGCCTTCAGCACTCAGTAAGGATTCGTTCGGTCAGCGAAAACATCACACGCGAATTGCCGCTGGAAGAATATCTGGTTGGCGTGCTCGCCACAGAAGCCAGCATCGAAACCGAGCCGGAAGCATTAAAAGCGCAGGCGGTCATCAGCCGGACATTTGCCCTGCGCAATCCCGGACGCCACGCGCGCGAAGGTTACGATTTTTGCAGCACAACGCATTGCCAGCGATTTACGTTGCCGAAAGCTCGCCAAAACAAAGCGGTTCGGCGAGCGGTGGCGGCAACGCGTGGAGAAGTTTTGCGTGATCGCAACGGGACGGTGATAGATGCTTATTTTCACGCGGCTTGCGGAGGCGTAACGGCAAATATTGAAACTTTATGGGGCGTAGAAGCACCGGAGTATTTGCGCGGTGTGCGCGACGATTTTTGTTCTGCAATGCCGCATCGTAAATGGGAACAAACAATATCAGCTGCTGAGCTTGCCAAAGCGTTGCAGAGCGACGAAAAGACAAACATCGGTTTGCAATTGAAAAACATCACCGTCAGCAAACGTGACACGACGGGCAGAGCAGAAACCATTTTGCTGGAAGGCGACCAGCGGCGAAGCGTTCGCGGCTGGGATTTCAAGATTATCATCGGGCGAAGCCTGGGCTGGCAGATGGTTAAAAGCTCTCGCTTTGAAGTCGAACGCCAACGCGAGAATTTCATTTTTCGCGGCAGCGGGTTTGGTCATGGACTGGGTTTATGCCAGGAAGGCGCTCACGTAATGGCCAGGCGGCGAATGAATTACCGGCAGATTTTGAGTTTTTATTTTCCGGGGACAAGGCTGCTGGGCGCGCGATCGGCTCAGGTTCAAAAGCAAATTCAATTGGCTAGTTACCATATGCCGGAGCAGGGCACTTTTGCCAGAGACAATTTTCGCGTCAGCTTTGGCAAAGGCATTGACCGGCGCGAGGTCGAAAACGCGCTGCAGATTCTGGAAGCTGCCAAAACGGATTTGTTGGGCCGATTGAAGGCGGCTTCGCTGCGGTTAAACGAGTCAGCGCCGTTTGACGTTGTGATTCACGCAACGACTGCGGAATTCATTGCTGCGACAGGTTTATCGGGATGGGCAACCGGCGCAACGCATGGTCGCCGAATTGAGCTTCAACCTCTGTCTCTGCTAAAAAAACGCGGTGTGCTGACCACCACACTCAGGCATGAGCTGGCGCATTCTGTGATTGAATTGCTGGGGAATGGACAAACTCCGCGTTGGGTCGCAGAAGGGTTATGCCTACATTTTGCAGGCGAAAGCGCGGCAATGGCTCGCGTTCAAGTTAAACAGCAGTTGACCAGCGGAGAAATTGAAAGACGGTTAAACGGTGGCGCTTCCGCAACTGAAATTCGACAACTTTACTCGATGGCTTTTCGCGAGGTCCAAACTCTAATTCGCGAAAGAGGGGAAGCTTATGTTTGGCAGCTTGTGGCGAAATCGAAAGGAAGGATGAAGGCGTGAACGATATTGAAATCGAAAGGGAAGAAACGCTCGAACCGTCACCGGACGAATTGCTGCGCTGCATTCAGTGCAATGCATCCGTGACAGGTTTTGTCTGCGGACGCAAACAGCCCTGCCCAGCATGCGGATTTCCATATCCGATTGGCGATTGTTCCGATTTGGCTGAAAACTGAAAATTGTGAAAGGGCTGCTAGCTTACATAAATGATTTTTATCGGTACTATGCGAAGAATTAAATTGACAGCTTCCGCTAGTGGCGTGTATAAGCGCCAGAAGCTATGGACGTCATAGCCGTTAAGCAAAGAAAACAAACTTGAACAAGGTATAGTAATGGAAAACGCAACAAAGATACGTCGCTCGGTTTTCTCAGGGTTGCCAATCAGTCGCAGCTCAAACGTAGTTTCCTTTCAGTCTGCTCCTTCCTTCTTTCACACCTGTCGTTTGCATCCTGCCAAAAAATCCTGTTGTTGTTGTTGCTGTTGTTGTTAGTTCCTGTTGCTGCAATCAAATAGCAGCAAATCCCGACTTTAATTCAAACTGATTCTGCCTAATGCCGAACTCTATTCGGTCTCGGTGGTAACTACACGAACCAGGCCAGCGCCTCCATTGGTGTTGAAATCTGGCAAAAGCACACGTGAACCACTGTAGAGCTTAAGAGCGAAAAGCCTGGCGTAGGCGAAGACTTTCGTATTCGCGCACCGTTGTGTGCGGCTTATGTGCGTATAACGCACCAGTGAGGTAATGTGATGGGCGTGAAATTTGAAATCGCCGACTGGAAATTCGAGGTCACGTTGAAAGAACTGATCTGCCAGCCAGTCGGAAGCAAAGTCAAAGATAGCCGCCGCAATTTTACAGGCGGAAAGCGAAGCAAAAATATAAATACCAAGACAAGAACCAAGGAGACTAGACATGAGCTTGATTACGCCACACGGCGGCAAGTTAGTTGATCGCGAAGCGCACGGCGCAGAGCGGGAAACTTTATTACAAACCTCAGCAACGTTGCCGAGTGTAACCGTGAATGCCCGTGCGGAAGCTGATCTGGAATTGATCGCCATCGGAGCGTTGTCGCCTCTGGAAGGATTTCTGGGCGAAGCCGATTACCTGTCAGTGCGCGACAACCGCCGTCTTGCGAATGGGTTGGTGTGGTCAATCCCGATCACGTTGTCGGCAACCGCCGATGAGCGCGCAAAGCTGAATATCGGCGATGATGTCGCGCTTAAAACTCGAAGCGGACAGGTCGTGGCGATTCTGCATCTGGCTGAAATCTACACCTACGACAAACAGCGCGAAGCCGAGGCTGTTTACCGCACGGCGGAGGAAAAACATCCGGGCGCACAGGTTTTGTATTCGCAAGGCGAGTTTTTGCTCGGCGGCAAAGTCACTGTGCTGAACCATCCGAACGGTGAAGAGTTCAAACAGTATCGCCACACTCCCGCGCAAACGCGCGCGTTGTTTGCTGAAAAAGGCTGGAACCGCATTGTTGCGTTCCAAACGCGAAATCCGGTGCATCGCGCGCACGAATACATTCAGAAATGCGCGATGGAAACGGTTGATGGATTGTTGCTGCACCCGATTGTCGGCGAAACCAAAGCCGATGACATTCCGGCGGATGTACGGCTGCGCGCTTATGAAGCAATCTTGGATAACTACTACCCGAAAGATCGAACGGTGCTGGGTGTATTGCCTGCGGCGATGCGGTACGCCGGGCCACGCGAAGCAATCTTCCATGCAACGATTCGTAAAAATTACGGATGCTCTCATTTCATCGTGGGCCGCGACCATGCAGGCGTTGGCAATTATTATGGCACGTATGATGCGCAGAAGATTTTTGGTGACTTTATGCCCGAAGAAATCGGCATCACGCCGATGTTTTTCGATAATACGTTTTACTGCCGCAAGTGCGATGGCATGGCTTCTCTGAAAACCTGCCCGCACGACGGGTCGCACCACGTCAGTTTGAGCGGCACCAAAGTGCGCGAAATGCTGACCAATGGCGAAATTCCGCCGATTGAATTCACGCGACCGGAAGTGGCGCAAGTGCTGATCGAAGGATTCAGACAAACAGCGGCAAGTGCGAAAGCATAAATTGACTTCAGGGGCGGCGTAGCCAAGTGGTAAGGCGAAGGTCTGCAAAACCTTTATTCATCAGTTCGATTCTGATCGTCGCCTCCAACACACACGAAAGGAATTTTCATAACTTTTATGGCACAAGGATTTACACTCTGGTTTACGGGACTTTCGGGCGCGGGGAAAACAACACTGACTGAAGCCCTGGTTCCTCAATTGCGCGAACGCGGCATCAAAGTCGAAGTTCTCGACGGTGACGAAGTTCGCACCAACCTCAGCAAAGGGCTGGGCTTTTCCAAAGAAGATCGCGACACAAACATTCGCCGCATTGGCTACGTCGCGCGGTTGCTGTCCCGCAATGGCGTCGGCGTGATTGCGGCGGCGATTTCGCCTTACCGCGACATCCGCGACGAAGTGCGCGCCAGCGTCGAAGCGGAAGGCGCAAAGTTCGTCGAAGTTTTTGTCAAAGCTTCGCTGGATACGCTGGTCGCTCGGGACGTGAAAGGCTTGTACAAAAAAGCCATCGCCGGAGAGATCAAACAATTCACGGGCGTTTCTGACCCATACGAAGAACCGCTCAATCCGGAAGTTCTGGTCAGCAGCGATAACGAAACGGTTGAACAAAGCGCGGCGACAATCATCGCCAAGCTTGAAGCACTTGGTTTGATCGCTCCGCTGGCAGCTAAGGCCGGAGGCGCTTAATGGGCAACGGTAAGGTCTATCTGGTCGGCGCGGGACCGGGCGATCCGGGCTTGCTGACGATCAAGGCTCGCGATCTTTTGGAATTGGCTGACTGCGTTGTGTACGACGCGCTGGTCAATCCTGACATTCTGCGCTTTGCCAAACGGGGATCTGAACAGATTCCGGTTGGGAAACGTTGCGGTCAATTAAGTTGGGCGCAGTCCGAAATCAACAGCCTGTTGATCGAAAAAGCGCAACGGCACGATGTGGTCGTCCGGCTGAAAGGCGGTGACCCGTTCGTATTCGGTCGCGGCGGCGAAGAAGCGCTGGCTCTATCCGAAGCGCAAATTGATTGGGAAGTTGTACCCGGCGTCACCGCTGGTTCTTCCGTCGCAGCCTACGCCGGCATCCCGGTCACGCATCGCGGTTTGAGCAGTTCCGTTACGTTCGTCACCGGCCACGAAGACCTTACCAAACCTGAATCGGCGCTGCGGTGGCAGCATCTGGCCAAAGGCGTAGACACCTTGGTGCTGTTTATGGGGTTATCAAAGCTGGGAGAAATCTCCCGGCAATTGATTGCCCACGGACGTGACGCCAACACGCCTGTGGCCGTAATTGGCTCCGGTACATTGGCCGAACAGGAAACTTGTGTGGGCGCGCTGAATGAGGTTGCCGAAATCGTTCAGCGCGAACAAATCAAAGCTCCGGCTTTGATTGTCATAGGCGAAGTCGTGCGACTGCGCGATCAGCTTCACTGGTTCGAAGCAAATGCGGAAGTCGGAATGCTGAATGATAAATCCGGCTGGCTTCCAAATTTGCCAGAACTGACCGCGCGACGGGCGGCCTGATTCTGCCTTCCGCATTCAGAATTCACCATTCAACGATATGCGTTATTACCCGATCAATCTGGATCTGGCTGGTCGTCGTGTGCTCGTTGTCGGCGGCGGCATCATTGCTGAAGGCAAAGCGCGCCAGCTTGTTGAAGCAGGCGCAGCCGTTTGCGTCGTCAGCCCAACGCTGACTGAGCCGCTGAGCGAATTGGCAGAGCAGGGAAAGATTAATTGGCGGCAGGACGTTTTTACGGAAAACGATTTGAACGGAGCCTGGCTGGTGATTAGCGCAACGGACGATCAAGCCGTCAACGAATCGGTTTCGAAGTTGGCTGCCGAGCGCAAATTGCTTTGCAACGTGGTGGATCAAAAGGCGCTGTGCAATTTCATCACGCCGGCTTTGGTGACTCGCGGCGACATTCAAATCGCTGTTTCTTCCGGTGGCGGCAGTCCCTCAGTCGCACAACGAGTCAAACGCGAAATCAGTGAATTGATCGGCGAAGAGTATGGCGAATTGCTGGAAATCGCCGCAGAAATGCGCGCAGAAGCCAAACGCCTGATTCCGGACTTTGAGCAGCGCCGAGTCGTTCTTCAGGCTTTCGCCGAATCGGAAGCAATTGAATTGTTGCGACGGGGCCACCGTGAAGCGGCGCGGCACCTGGCTTTCGACATCCTGGAAAAGGCATTGCAGCAAGAGAATCAACAAGGAGAATCCAAATGACAGCAGTAAAACCAATGACGAATCAGGAAAATGAGATCAATCTTTTGGCCGAGCATTTTGAAGATTGTCGTCCCGAAGAGATTCTGGAATGGGCTGTTTCCAGGCATTCTCCCAAGTTGGTCATGACTTCGAACTTTGGCGCGGAAGGCGTGGTGCTGATGGATCATCTAATGCGTGTCGCGCCGGAAACCCCCATCATTTATCTGAACACGGGGTTTCAATTTCCCGCCACAGACGAAGTGAAAGAGCGCTTGCGCGACCGATATAAATTCAATTTGATCGAAGCGCGTTCGATGTTGACGGTCGAAGAGCAGGCGAACATTTACGGCGAACGGCTTTATGAAACCAATTCCGATTTGTGCTGCCGCATTCGCAAAGTCGAACCTCTGCAACGAGCTCTGGCTGGATTCGAAGCCTGGGTTGCCGCGCTGCGCCGGGATCAATCGCCAACACGCGCTGGCATCAAGGTGGTCGAATGGAATGCGCGAAACGAGATGGCGAAGATTCATCCATTGGCCAGATGGAATCGGTCCCAGGTTTGGAGCTACATCGTCAAACACGACTTGCCTTACAACCGGCTTTACGACGACGGGTACACCAGCATTGGCTGCTGGCCTTGCACTCGGCAGGTCGCCGCTGGCGAACACGAACGCAGCGGACGCTGGGTCGGAAGCAAAAAGCAAGAATGCGGGATTCATCTTTCATGAAGCTGCCGAAATCAAGATCAATTTCTGGCTAAACGCTGAAAAAGGCGCGGGATGGAAGATTGACTTTCGCATAACCGGGCGTGTATAACCCGCCCGTTGTCACGTATCAAAAATTAATCAGTCACGAATTGAATGTACTGACCTGTGCGGGCTGGTCAGACCTGACGGGCGATTAACTGGGCTGGCTTGGGGGAAAACTTAATTGAGCGCTTAACAGCGCCAAGGTACGTTTCGACGTTTCTATTGCCTCGAATTTACTTTCTCCTGCCAATAGCAATCTTCCTACTGGTTTTTTGCCCTGATCATGTGAGCATTTGAGCGAAGCAACACACTCACGAATCTCGTTTTCCCCAGAAGTCAAATTTTAGTAAGTCGGGTCGGCGTGTATCAATTTGAGGACGAAAGTGTTTTTGATGCCCAATCTCGCAAAGCACAAATTCTCGAAATCCGGTTTTTGGTCAGTGCTGCTTGTGTTGTTTTTGTTGTTTGAAATCACGGGATGCCGTCGCCGGTCAGCCAACGAAGAAAACGCGACGATTATTGTTTATGGCTTTAGCGTGGCTAAAGAACCGCTGGTGACTGAAATCTTTCCGCGCTTTGAGCAGGAATGGCGCGAAAAAACCAATCAACACATCAAATTTGAATCTTCGTTTGCGGGTTCGGAAATTGTGACCAATCAATTGGTGATGGGCGTTGACGCTGATGTGGCGATTTTGTCCATCGAGCGAAATGCAGAGCGATTGTTGCGCCCGGATGTGACCCACAGCGATTGGCGCAAACTGCCGTATGGCGGCATCGTCAACCGAACGCCGATTGTGATTGTCACGCGGGCGGGGAATCCCAAACGCATACTGGATTACACTGATTTGGGCAGACCTGGTGTCGAAGTCATCCTTTGTGATCCGACTTCTTCCGGCGCTGGCAACTGGGCTTTGGTTTCCATTTACGGCTCTGAGCAGATCAAATTGGAAAAGCGGACCGGAGCGCGCAACCCTGAGGCTTCTGTTGAATTGTTTCGGCGAATCGTCAAAAACATTCGAGCGACTCCCGAATCTGCTCGCGCGGCACGCGCCTTGTTTGAGCACAACGAAGGCGATGCACTGGTGACGTACGAAATGGAAGCTTTACAGATGAAAGACAAGGGCGTGCCCGTTGAAATCGTCATGCCGCCAGCAACTGTGATGTGTGAACACCCGGTAGTCATCATTGACCACTTGATGAGTCCGTACCGTTATGCGCTGGTTGAATTGTTCGTCCGCAGTTTGTGGGAGCGTCCGGCGCAGCAATCCTGGACGCGTGCGAAATTCAGGTCAGTGTTTGAAGACTTAAATAACGGTTTTACGCCGGTTGAAATGCCATTCAAGGTTTCCGATATGGGCGGATGGTCAAAAGCATACGATGAAATTGTAAAAGGAGCATGGCAACAGGCGACACAAAGCAGTCGTTAACCCTTTATGAGTGCAACCATGAACAACCGGCCGTATTCCAGGCAGCAAACTGACTTTGTGCGTCCGTTTGGAATCGGGTTCGTTGTGCTGGCAATGATGCCGCTGGTCATTTTGCCTTTGGCTTCGATTTTTTATTATGGCTTTAACAAAGGCCCAATTCATTTTTGGGAAGCGGTTTCCGCTCCGGCGGCGCTGTATTCGTTGCGGCTGAGTTTGATGACCAGCACTGTAGCCACGGTATGCAACGTTGTGTTCGGCATTATCGCGGCGTACGTAATGAACAAGTACAATTTCAAAGGCGGAACGGCTTTGATGATTGTCATCAGCTTGCCGACGGCAATTCCTACCGCTGTTGCCGGTGTGGCGCTGTTGCTGGTTTGGGGACGTTCCGGAGTTCTGGGTTCGCTGCTGGAATACACCGATTATCAGGTGATGTTTACAACAGCGGCGATCATTTTGGCGAACATCTTCGTCACATTTCCGCTGGCTTTCGGCGTAATCAAACCGGCGCTTGACAACCTGGACCCCAGTTACGAAGCCGCCGCCGAAACGATGGGCGCGACGCGCTGGCAAACTTTTCTTTACGTGGTGCTGCCCAGTTTGCGCGGCGCAATCATTACTGGCGCGCTGCTGACGTTTGCCCGCTGCATTGGCGAATTTGGCTCGACCATTATGGTCAGTGGCAACAAAGCCAAAACTATGACCGCGCCGCTGTATATTTACGCCAAGTTCAATGAGGCTGAAGTCGAATCTGCAACCGCAATTGCCGCTGTTTTGGCGGTGATCTCTTTCGTGGTCTTTTCGCTGATTTTGTTGACGCGAAACAGGCTGGATAAGTGAGGTGCGCGATGGCAAAAGCAATGCTCAATCAATTGCCGGAAACGGAAATTTACTCCGAACACGAGGTCCAACAAAATAACGATGCGCTGGTGATTCGCGGATTGAATAAGCGCTTTGGCGCTGAAACCGTCCTGGATGACGTGAGTTTTTCAATCGCCGAAGGAGAAAGTCTGGTTTTGCTGGGGCCGTCCGGCAGCGGCAAAAGCACCACATTGCGATTGATCGCCGGGCTGGAAACGCCCGATGACGGCGAAATTTTTCTCCATGGCCGGCATGTGGAAAGTTTGCGTGCGCGCGAGCGCAACATCGGCGTGATTTTCCAGAACTATGCTTTATTTCCGCGGATGACCGTCGCGGACAACATTGCCTTCGGGTTGAAGATTCGCGGCAAGAAGAAAGTCGAACGCGAAGCAAAAACCGAAGAGTTGCTGTCAATGATCGGAATGACGGAGCATCGTGACAAATATCCAAGGCAGATTTCCGGTGGACAGCAACAGCGTGTGGCAATTGCCCGCGCGCTGGCTTACGCGCCGGAGCTGTTGTTGTTTGATGAATCCTTCAGCGCACTCGACCCGCAAACGCGGACAGGATTGCGCCGTGAAATTCGCGCCTTGCTGCAAAAGCTGAAAATCCCGGCTCTTTTTGTGACGCACGACCAGGAAGAAGCCATGGAGCTGGGCGACCAAATCGCCATTTTGAACAAAGGCCGGCTGGAACAGATCGGCACGCCGCAACAAATTTACAACGATCCGCAATCGGAATTCGTCGCCACGTTTTTGGGAGCCGCCAACGTCGTTGAAGTCTGCCGCAACGACGGATTTGTGGCCCTGGATTGCCAGCAATGTGTGGAAACGCACCAGGCCGAAATGCCTCCGGAAGTGGAACGGGTCAAAATCGTTTTCCGACCGGAAGACGTTGTGCTGACTTCCGCGCCCGCATTGGCCGAGCATCAACGGCATCTGGGACACGGCGTCGTCGTGGATGTCAATTTCACCGGCGCGACGGAATTTGTCAGAGTAAAATTGCTGAGCTTGAATCAATTCGGCTATTCCACCAGCGCCAATTGCCAATTGGTTGGCGACAATTCCTGCGATTTGATCATCAAGGTGCTGCGAACCAAATGGGAAGCGCAGCGAATGCCGCTCAAAGCCAGAGACAAAGTCGGCGTCTGGTTGCGAGACCACAAAATCCTTTCGAGCTATGAAAACTAAACTCCTGACAGGATTAATTCTTTTCGTGTTAGCTGGTTTGACGCAAGCGCAAAGCCCCTCAGAACCGCCAAAAGAGAAGGGAAATTTCCGCCCGTCTGATCTGGTCGAGCTGAAATATCTGGACCCGACCATCAAGCTCGACATTCGCTACGCCAAAAGCAACAACTTCCTGGGCAAGCCGGTTTACAAAGAAGCCCGCGCTTTTTTGCAGCGTCCCGCCGCTGAAGCGCTGGTTCGCATCAATCAACGTCTGAAAGAAAAAGGATATGGCTTGCTGGTGTTTGACGGCTATCGCCCGTGGGCCGTGACCAAAGTCTTCTGGGACTCGACGCCCGAAGACAAGAGGAAGTTTGTCGCCAATCCGGCGCAAGGTTCTCGCCACAACCGTGGCTGCGCAGTGGATTTATCGCTTTACGATCTGAAAACCGGCAAAGAGATCGAAATGCCCAGCGCTTACGACGAAATGACCGACCGCGCCTATCCGAATTACAAAGGCGGAACCGAACAGCAACGCAAGATGCGCGATCTGTTGCGCTCGGCAATGGAAGCCGATGGCTTCACCGTGTTCGACATTGAATGGTGGCATTTCGATTTTAACAACTGGCGCGAATATCCCATCCTCAACATCAGCTTCGACCAGATCAAACCTCCTGGCAGGGCGAAAATTCAAGATCGAAAGCCGCTTGAAAAACCATCTTCTAAAAACTGAATGGCTTTGGAGTGCGACCCTCTCGGCGTCGCTTTGATAGTCCTTTCTAAAAACGAGCCTTCTGGCGAAAGGATTTCCAAAGCCGCGCCAGAGCCGCAGCACTCCAAATTGGCATTTTTCTCTTTCGAGCGGTTACAATCCAGACATGGATAAACCAACCAATCTTGAACTGAACTACACGCTTTTTTGCGAAGATGTTCGCGTTGAAGCTTCCGGCGGTCTGAGCCTGATGGGAGTTTTTCATCAGCTTGTTGTGCCGCAACTTCCCGTCGGCCTGCTGAAATTCGCGGTGCTGAATCACTGGGAAGGCGAAGGCCGCTACCTGACTGAAGTTCGTGTTTTGACGCCAGACCGCATGCAAACCATCGCCGTGTCGCAACCGAGCAGCTTTGAAATTTCGCCGAACGGGTATGCAGATAACGTGACGATGTTCATCAACACCAGCTTTCAACAACCCGGCGATTACGTCGTGCAGACACTGATCAATTCGTCGCTTTTTGCCGAAAAGACATTGCCCCTTTTTATCGCCAACCAGCAACAACCCGCAATCACCGAAAGTGAACACATAAACTAAAACCTATGACCGCTCACGAAGTGCATCCAGATCAGTACCGCGCGCGGTAGCAAGCGGGTTTTCTGACTGACTTCGTGGAGAAAGAAAAGAGAAGCAAAGAAATGGCTGAACAAAACTCTCTCGACCAACTTTCGATCAACACCATCCGCACGCTGGCAATGGACGGCGTGCAAAAAGCGAACTCCGGCCATCCAGGCATGCCCATGGGAATGGCTCCGTCGGCATACGTGTTGTGGACGCGCGTGATGCGCCACAACCCGAAAAATCCGAAGTGGGCAAACCGTGACCGTTTCGTGCTGTCCGCCGGGCATGGTTCGATGCTGCTGTACAGTTTGCTGCACCTGACCGGTTACGAAGAATTCACGCTCGACCAACTGAAGAGCTTCCGCCAGTGGGGCAGTCTGACGCCAGGCCATCCGGAATCGGAATTGTCTGCCGCGATTGAAACCACCACAGGCCCGCTGGGTCAGGGATTCGCCAACGGCGTCGGCATGGCCATCGGCGCAGAGTATTTGTCAGCCTATTTCAACCGCCCCGGCCACGAATTATTTGATTACCACATTTACGCCATCGTTTCGGACGGTGATTTGATGGAAGGCGTCGCCAGCGAAGCCGCTTCGATGGCGGGCCACATGAAACTTGGCCGACTGATTTACCTGTACGACGACAACTCCATTTCAATTGATGGCAGCACTTCGCTGGCGTTTACCGAAGATCGCGCCAAACGCTTTGAAGCCTATGGCTGGCACGTGCAAACCGTAACAGACGCCAACGACATTGCCGCCATCGAAGCCGCCGTCAACGCTGCCAAAGCAGACCCGCGCCCTTCGATCATTTGCGTCAAATCCGTCATCGGGTACGGCAGCCCGAACAAAGCCGGAAGCCAGAAAGCGCACGGAGAACCGCTTGGCGTGGACGAAATCAAACTGACCAAACAAAACCTTGGCTGGCCATACGAAGAACCGTTCACTGTTCCCGCTGAAGCCTTGGACAACTTCCGCCAGTGCGTCACGCGCGGCCAGCAACAGGAAGCCGCGTGGGAAGAAAAGCTCGCCGCGTACACCACAGCGCATTCCGACAAAGCGCAGGAATGGCACGATTGGGCCAGCGGCAAATTGCCCGAAGGCTGGCAAGCCAAACTGCCTGTGTTTCCGGCGGATAAGCCCATGGCGACGCGCGAAGCATCCGGCAAAGTCCTGAACGCAATCGCCGCCAGCTTGCCGATGTTGATCGGTGGATCGGCTGACTTGCGTCCATCGAACAACACATTTCTGGAAGGGATGGGAGAGTTCCAGCCGGACAATTACGGCGGACGCAATTTTCACTTCGGCGTCCGCGAACACGCGATGGGTTCGGTGATGAACGGCATGGCGTTGACTCGCCCGCTGATTCCTTTTGGCGGCACGTTCATGATCTTTTACGATTACATGCGCCCGCCTGTCCGCCTGGCAGCGATGATGGGTATTGGCCCGATTTATGTCTACACCCACGACAGCATTGGGCTTGGCGAAGACGGCCCGACGCATCAGCCGATTGAACAACTTGCCGGATTGCGCGCAGTTCCAAACATGACGCTGATCCGCCCGGCGGACGCAAACGAAACCGCTGTCGCCTGGCGCGTCGCCATCGAACATCGCCACGGCCCAACCGCGCTGGCGCTGACCCGGCAAAAGCTGCCCACTTACGACCGCACCAAATTCGGTTCTGCCGAAGGCGTTGCGCAAGGTGCTTACATCCTCAGCGAATCTCCAACCGGCAACGTGGATGTGATTCTGATCGGCACCGGCTCCGAAGTTTCCGTCACCGTCGAAGCTCAAGCCAAACTTGCCGAAGCTGGCATTGGCGCTCGCGTCGTGAGCATGCCCAGTTGGCAACTCTTCGATAAGCAGCCGCTGGATTACCAGGAAAGCGTGCTGCCTCCAGACATCAAAGCCCGCGTCGCCGTCGAAGCAGGCATTTCCATGGGCTGGCAAAAATACGTTGGTGATGCTGGTCAAGTTGTTTGTCTGGATCATTACGGAGCCTCTGCGCCGTATCAGGTGCTGATGGAGAAGTTCGGCTTTACGGCAGAGAACGTGGCAGCGTGTGCGAAGGCGGTGCTTGGTAAGTAATTTGAATTAGTTGGTTGAGTGGTATGTAAAATTGTTGATGTACATGATCAACACCCGGTCGAGGCACAGAAGCGTTCTCTGTATGTTCGATACCAAATGTAGTCTTGAGACGTATCGTCAGTCAGCAGGTAAACATATGGGTTTGATTGAAGAAATACCGATACAATCACTCGGACAGTTGCTCGATCAGGTTACTCCGAAGCAAAAAGACCCCACGAGCGGCCGACTACGTGATAATGCGGTCTATCGTGGTTTAGAAAACGCAGATTGGAGCTTGCTGACAAGTCTGGATCGGCTTGGCGGTTCAGACTCGCCCCATGCGAAATCACATTTAGAGCTTCATGTCCTTCGGAACTTTATTCGTTACTCTAGAGCTTGCTTGTCCGAACATTCTCACGAGGAGTGGGAACATCTTGTAATTGCCCAGCATCACGGTGCACCCACTCGCCTACTTGACTGGACATATTCGCCATTGGTAGCAGCTCATTTCGCTACCTACAAGGGGGTGAAAGGAATTGACCGAGCAATCTGGAAATTGGATTGGTTTGCCGTTCATAAGCGTTTTGGGCTACCAGAGAGGGCCATCCTGAATTTAGGTGATGAGGTGCTCGAACGATTTGAGATAACAGATGTTCGAGCTTTCTGCGAATCTGGGGAGGTCTTACCAGACTTTGTTTGTTTACTCGAACCTCCATCTTTAGATCCACGAGTGGTTGCTCAGTCGGCTGCTTTTACAGTTTCATCTAGCAAGATAAAACCATTGAATAAAATGCTTAGTGATTGCGGACTTGCTTCTGCAATCAGGAAGTTTGTCATCCCCGCAGGTGCGGTAGACCATATTCGAGATCAGTTGGATTTGTGTAGGGTTGACGAGCGTAGTCTCTTCCCTGATTTGGATGGTGTGGCAAAGATTCTGACTCGGTACTACGGATAGATAGTTACTGAGGGTCCAAAATGTTGGACTGAGAATTTAGCCATAACACCACAGTCGGACTGTACGGCAAGGACGAAATGATTGGAGTTGAAATTCTGAATGCCAGCAAGTTTCTTCGGGATGCTGTGCTTGAACCCATTCAAGCAAAGACACTTCGGATACTGGAATCGGAACCAGCGAGGTATTACCAGCATCAAGAATCGTGGAATTTATTAGGGGGTAAATTATGTCTGAAGTCGTTGTGATATTGCCAGACAACTTGGCTCAAGAAGCTGAAGCCAGCGGATTGCTTAAGCCTGAGTTGATTGCTTCGTTGTTGAGAGATGAAATTCGCCGTCGCCGTATTAATAAACTGTTTGCTGCGGCTGACCGGTTGGCGGATTTGGATGAGCCGTTGACGAATGATGAAGTTGAGGCCGAAATCGCGGCGGTTCGCAAAAGTCGGCGCACTTCCTAATGCGAGTTGTTCCCGATACCAATGTTGTCGTCTCCGGCTTGCTCTGGCGAGGCGCTCCGCGACGTGTTTTGGATGCCGCTCGTGATGGCATTATTGAGCTTTACACAAGCCTGGATTTGCTGGAAGAGCTTGAAGATGTGCTAAGCCGCGACAAATTTGCTAAGCGACTTGAAGCCGCGGGCGTGACAGGTCGAGATCTGGTCAATGGTTATTCAGCACTGGCCACGGTAATTGAATCCAATAAAATTGAACCTGTTATTCTCCAGGACCCTGACGACGATGTGGTTCTGGCCTGCGCTCTTACGGCCAACTGCGAAATTATTGTTTCCGGGGATGATGATTTACTTGGCCTCATGCAATACAAAGAAATTCGCATTTTGACGGCGGTTGAATTACTAGCGGATTTGTCTTTGTGATTGGCCTTGTTGTTCATTGACTTGAACGAATCCGCGAAGTGAATGGCCAGAATCGTGGCTTTGTCTGTTAGCGACTGGAATTCATTTAGGCGAAGACGATCCACAATGGGTTTTGATGTCGACAACCGGAGGATGAAACACAATGCCAAGAAGTCATAACGAAAGTCATCGAACCGAACGAATTGGATGGTTGCGCGCGGCGGTGTTGGGCGCGAACGATGGAATTGTTTCGACAGCGAGCCTGGTGGTTGGGATTGCGGCTTCGCACGCGACGCGGAGTGCAGTCCTAGTTGCGGGAGTGGCTGGCTTGGTCGCGGGAGCTATGTCCATGGCTGCCGGGGAATATGTCTCCGTCAGTTCGCAATCCGACACCGAAGAGGCGGACCTGAATCGTGAACGGAAAGAACTGGCTACGGACAAGGAATTTGAACAGGACGAACTCGCCTTAATCTATGTTGCCCGTGGATTGGAACCGGAATTAGCCGGGCAAGTTGCAGCGCAATTGATGGCGCACGACGCATTAGGCGCGCACGCGCGAGATGAACTTGGTATCTCAGAAACGTTAAGTGCGCGGCCCGTTCAGGCTGCGTTCGCCTCTGCCGGTTCGTTTGCAATCGGCGCTGCGCTGCCGCTTCTGACGGTGCTGGCCGCCCCGGAATCGAAATTGGTGGTGGCTGTTTCAGGGCTATCCCTGATCTTTCTTGCAGCGTTAGGTGTCGTGGCTGCACGGGCTGGCGGAGCGCCAATTCTGAAGTCCACTGTTCGCGTTACGTTCTGGGGAGCATTGGCAATGGCCTTGACTGCCGGTGTTGGCGCTCTTTTCGGGACGGCGGTATAAAATGCCGATGAGCGGAACCGAATTCGGTTAAGCGATAGCAGGAGTCGTGTGTTATGTCCGCACCGGACAATTTTGAATTTGTGGCGGGGCGTGGGTTCTATCGGCCCGTCGGCTCTGTCACGTTGAAAGAGGCCATTGATTTGGTGTCGGCCGCAATTGCGTTTGTCCGCGAACAGGGAATTGATGAGTTGTTGGTCAATATATCGGCGTTGACCGGATTCGCTCCGCCCACCCTGGCCGAACGATATTTTCTTATAGAACAGTGGGCCAACGCATCTGATGGAAAAGTTCGGCTGGCGATGGTCGCTCGCGCTGAACTCATTGATCCGGACAAAATCGGAGTGCTTGCGGCAATCAATCGAGGGCTGGTTAGCAACATTTTCGTGACAGAAGACGAGGCTCTGACCTGGTTGGATGACATGCCCGGCCAGAACGTCCCGCCGTGTGAAGAAAAGGCAGATGAAGCCAGGCTCAATATCTGCTGAACAGGAGGCCATGAAATGTATTGTTCATCTTGTGGAGCGGCATTGGCGAAGCGGTTGAAGTTTTGCAATCGCTGCGGCACACAATTGCAAGCCAGTAATAATGACCTCCAATCGGAATCTTCAGAAAAACGGTCGAAGGAAAAGCGGCTGGATGAATATCTGGATGGGCTGTTTTGGATCACGGTTTTCGGCCTCGGATTCGTACTCGGTGGAATGGTGGTCTTGAAGAAAATGGACCTCAGCAATTGGCTGATTGCTTCTTATTTGGTGATCAGTTCAACGGCATTCCTGATCAATCTGGCGATCAGTTTGTGGCAGATTTATCTGATGACCAGAAAACCTGCGCCACCAATAGTCCCAAATCTGTTAGACGTGCCCGACACCAACGAACTTGCTCCTGCTTCGGCGCAACCGGTGCTTGAGCCTGTGCGGAGCGTCACGGAAAACACCACGCATCGGTTGGAACACGTATCACGAGAAAAAGCGGCAGGGTGAACTTCGCCGCCAGAGAATCTGAAAATGTCTGAAAAAGCTGTAGCTGCCCGGCAGTTGTTGAATCATCAAAGTGTTGGCGTTCTTTCCACTCAATCGGTGGATGTCGAAGGCTATCCGTTTGGCTCCATCGCGCCGTATGTTCTAGATTGCGATGGCCAGCCGGTGATGTTGATCAGTGACATTGCCCAGCACACGCGCAACATCAAGAAAAACAACAAAGTCTCGCTGACGATCTTTGATCGGTACTCGAACGATCCTCACGCCTCCGGGCGGCTGACCTGGATCGGAGATGCGAAGCCCGTTGATCCGGCTGACACGGAAATCAGCCGCCGCTATCTGCGGTATTTTCCGTCGTCGGAATCGTACTTTCAGGCGCACGACTTTTCGTTGTACTGCATTCATTTGCGCAGAGCGCGCTTCATCGGCGGATTCGGACAAATCTTCTGGGTCGAAGCGGATGACATGCTGCTTCCGAATCCGTTCCGTCAGGCGGAAACCGGCATCGTCAAGCATATGAACGACGACCACCAGAAAGCTCTTCGGCATTACTGCCAGGCGTTGAAAGGAATGGAAGTTCAAGCTGTGGCAATGACGGGAATCGATAGCGAAGGTTTCGATATGCTGGCGGATGACCGGAAGGTGCGAATAGATTTCGATTCGCCGATCAGCACTATTGAAGAAGCTCGTGCGACCTTGGCGAAGTTGGCCAGATCGTGACAGCGCAAAAGCTTTTCGGCACTATCGTAATTCGTGTGGGTAAAACTGTGTTTGCGGCTTTGCCGCCCACAGAAATTCCGGTAATGCCAGTTTTTCAAACACACTAAGAGGAGTTCCGATGAAAACCCAAATGAAACGTAGCTTGTTGATGGTGGCGGTAATCGCCGGGCTTTCACTGGTGATGTGGCGTTCGGCTCACACGGCTGCGGCGGGCACCAGGTTCGAGATTTCGTTTCCGCCTTCGCTGAGCAACGAGCCGATCACAGGCCGGATGTACGTGATGATTTCGAAAAACAATCGTGTCGAGCCTCGGTTGCAGGCGGGTTCGTATCAAGCTTCAGTGCCGTTTTATGGGGTGGACGTGGACGCGTTGAAACCGGGCGCGAACGCAGTGATTGACAGTTCAACGTTGGGCTATCAGGTCGAAAGTCTGAGCCAGTTTCCGGCGGGCGAGTATTACGTTCAAGCGTTGCTGAACGTTTACACGCAAGTTCATCGCAAAGACGGTCATAAGATTTGGGTTCATTGGGATCAGTGGGAAGGGCAGCAATGGAATCGTTCGCCCGGCAATCTGGTCAGCGAAGTCCAGCGTGTGCGACTCGATCCTTCTGCTGGCTTCAATATCAAACTCAGCTTGATGAAGAAGCTGCCACCGATTGAAATGCCGCCCGATACCGAATGGGTCA
>CAZMXG010000056.1:0-38350 GCA_964570175.1 uncultured Heliomicrobium sp.
AGCACCACACAGGCCAGCCTGAAAGACGCCATCGTGCAAATCAGCGCGGGCGGAACCGGTTCTTTTGTTTCGCCGGAAGGCTTGATTTTGACCAACCATCACGTTGCGTTCGCCGCCATTACGCGTGCCAGCACGACGGAAAAGGATTACATCAACAACGGGTTCCTGGCGAAATCGCGTGCCGAAGAAATCCCGGCTCAGGGCTACACCGTTTCGATCCTTCAGGAATTCAAGGACATCACAGCCGATGTGCTTTCCGCCGCAAAGCCTGAAATGACGCCCGAACAGCGCGACGCGGCGTTGAACGCCAAACGAACCGAAATCCAAAAAACTGCCCTGGCAGGACGCGAAAAAGATGGAATTCGCACGCAAGTCGTCGAAGCCACCAGCGGTTTGCAATACTTCCTGTACACGTACCTGACAGTCCGCGACATTCGCATCGCATACGCGCCTCCCAAATCCATTGGCTATTTTGGCGGAGACCCGGACAACTTTGAATGGCCGCGCCATTGCGGCGATTTCACATTCTTGCGCGCGTATGTCGGCACGGATGGCAAACCCGCTGGCTTTAGCAAAGACAATGTGCCGTTCAAGCCAAAGCGCTTTTTGGCGGTTAACGCCACTGGCATCAAGGAAGGCGACTTCACATTTGTGATGGGACATCCCGGCGCGACATATCGGTACCGTGAATCCTATTCGCTGGATTTTCGCCAAAACATTCAGCTTCCGGACCAGATTTCAACTTTCAAAAAACAGATTGATACGCTGACCAAGCTCGGCGAAAAGAATCCGGCTTTGAAAATTCGCCTTGCCGATCAAATCTTCGGCCTCAGCAATTCGCTCAAAGCTTACGAAGGTGCAGTTGTCGGTTTGAAAAAGATGAATCTGGTCCAACGCCGCCGCGCTGAAGAAGAGACCTTGAAAAAGTGGCTGGATGCAAACCCTGCCGCCAAAGCCAAATACGGCAATGTGCTTCCGCAAATCGAAGCTTTGTATGCAGACCTGAAATCGTTTGCTTCCAAACAGAGCGCATTCGGCGAATTGTTCGGTTCGGGCGATTTGGTGGGCGCGCTGAACTTTGCGTATTTGCGCGCGCTGGACAAGGAAAAACCCGCTGGCGAACGCAACCCGCAATTCAGCGACGGCGCGTTGCCACAAATCACCAACCAGCTCAACAGCGCGTGGGGCGAACGCGAACCGGAAGCTGAAGCCAAAGGATTGGCTGACGCGCTGGAAGCTCTGGGCAATCTGCCATCCGATCAGAAATTTGAGATGGCTGAAAAACTTTTCGGTAACGTATCCGGCGAAGCTCGGCGAAAAGCCGAAAGTGATTTCGCCGACAAAGTCATCGCCGATTCCAAATTCAAATCCTTCGACGAAGTGAAAAAGGTTCTGTCCCTTTCAGCGGCAGACATTCGCGCGATTGATGACCCGCTGTTGAAATTGGTCGTCGCCGCAACGGACGAAAACGCTCCTTATGCCAAACGCCTGACGAAGTTCAACAGTGAGGTTGTGCGGTTGCGCCCGAATTACGTCGCCGCAATGCTGGAAATGAAGAAAGGCGCTTATTATCCCGACGCCAACTTCACGCTGCGTTTCACTTACGGCGAAGTCAAAAGCTACAAACCGCGAGACGCTGTCAGCTACGACTGGCAAACTTCGCTGGCTGGCGTGATTGAAAAAGACACCGGCGAAGATCCATTCAAGGTTCCAACGGCGTTGAAAGACCTGGCCAAGAAACGCGATTTCGGCAGCTACATGGACACTCGCCTGAACGATGTGCCAGTTGATTTCCTGACAACCACAGACATTACCGGCGGCAATTCCGGCTCGCCAATTATGAACGGTCGAGGCGAAATGATCGGCCTGGTCTTTGACGGCAACTTCGAAGGCTTGGGAGGCGATTACGCGTTCGACGGAAACTTGAACCGCACAATCAATGTGGACATCCGCTACGTGCTGTTTTTGACGGAGAAGGTGGGCGGTGCCAGCTATCTGTTTAACGAAATGCAGATCAAACGCGGCAAAGCGATGGTCGCGGGCAAGTAACACTGGGTACGCATCGCTTCCAGCGTGCGGTCTTGGCGAAGTGCCGCGTGGCTTCACCGCGCCGCTTGCCAAGACTGCGAGCCGGAGGCGTCGTGCGCCCAACACTTTCATGAGAAAAGCTTTCGTGATGCAGGTTTTCCCCGACCAACACGCCGAATACGAACGGCGACACAATCCCATCTGGCCGGAGTTGGAAGCCATACTGAAAGCGCATGGCGTTCACAACTATTCGATCTTTTTGGACGAAGCCACAAGCCAGCTTTTCGGCTACGCCGAAATCGAAAGCGAATCGCAATGGGCCGCCATTGCTGAAACGGAAATCTGCCAGCGCTGGTGGCGGCACATGCGCGAAGTGATGCCGTCGAATCCTGACAACAGCCCGCAATCAAAGCAGTTACGCGAAGTCTTTCACATTGACTAAGGCTGGACTTATGCCTGCTTTCAAGCTTTCCAGGTACTCCAGAGAACTTTCGGCATCAGCGGCGTTTGCTGTTTTGCTGCTGGCCGTCAGCGTTGTCGCTCCGTCGTTTTTCAGCGCGGCGAACCTGCGTGATTTGATGATCAGCAATGCTCCCGTGCTGATGGTCGCTGTTGGAATGACGCTGGTGATCATCGCCGGGCAAATTGACATTTCCGTCGGTTCGCAATTCGCCGTGTGCAGCATCGCCGCTGGAATGCTGGCGAAAAGCCTTCCAATGCCGATTGTCGTACTGATGGTGATTGCCGTTGGCTGCCTGCTGGGAGCGATCAACGGCTTGCTGGTGGCGCGTATGAAGATTCCAGCAATCGTCGTTACGCTCGCGACGCTGGTAGCGTGGCGGGACGGGTTGCGCTGGGCAACGGAAGGCACCTGGGTGCAAAACCTTCCCGGCAATTTTCAGTGGTTTGGGCTCAGCCAAGCTTTCGGGCAAGCCTTGATCGTTATGGCAGCACTGGCAATTTTGCTGGGCTTTGCCTGGGCGCTCATCAATTTGCCTGCTGGTCGAGCGATTTACGCCGTAGGCTCTGATGCCGAAGCCGCCCGCCTGGCGGGAATTAATCCGCCGCAAGTAACGCTTTATGTATTCGTTTTGATGGGAGCTTTGGCTGGCTTGGCGGCGCTGCTGAACGCCGTCAGGTTTTCGTCCGTGCCTGCGAATGCCGGAATCGGTCTGGAGATGAAAGCAATTGCAGCAGTTGTCGTTGGCGGCACAGCCATTACTGGCGGGCGAGGAACGTTGATTGGAACGCTGATTGGAGTCGCGCTGCTGGGAACCATCGGAACCGCGCTGACCTTTGCCGGAATCAATCCCTTCTGGGAAAAAGCCATTCAGGGCGCGATCATTCTGGCGGCGCTAGTTTCTGACATTGCCTTCGGAAAACTTGGCGCGGCAAAGCTAAAAACTGCCGCTCAATAAAGTTCGACAGGATTCACAAAACCGATAGGATTGGCACCTAATCCCGTCGAATCTTATAAATCCTGCCGAAAGTTGTACTTCTGGCTTAATCGCCGCTCTGGCTCAAGCGAACAGCTTTGTAACCACCTGCCGCGCGGTCTTTCAACCACCAAAGCCCGAATACGATAAACGGCACAATCGCCATCATTGCCACGTAACGGAACGAGGGTCCATCACCGCCGACTTTGTCGCGGACTTTGCCCATATTGAAAATCACCAGCCCCAACGCGAACTGACCGGCAAATCCCATCAACCCCATCGTGAAGGCTCCGCCCTGTGGGAATCTTTCTGAAGTGATGCCCAGCATTGTCGGCCACATAAAACAAACGCCGACGTAAAACACTGTCGCCGCGACATAAGCGCCAACGGAGCTTTGTACGTTCGAAAGCATAAACAGCCCGACAGCCGCAATGGCAACGGAAGCCACCATCATTCCAATCGGCGAAATTTTGTGCGCAATTGGTCCGGCAAAATAGCGCAACACGAACATCAGCGCAGAACCATAAACCAAAATCAGAATGCCGCTCATGTTGGCGAGCTTGCCCAGCACGGATGACACCATTTGGCCCGGCGCCAGCTCAATCGAAGCCGTGATCATCATGCAAAACAGCAACAGCAGAAAGGCAGGATTGGCAACCGTCTTGATCATATCGCTGGTTGAAATGCCAGCCGCCATGCGTTCGGTCTGGGGGAATTTCTGCCCGAAAATCATCACGCCATAGGCAAGTGTCGGAATCAGAATAATTGCCAATTGAATCTTCCAACCCACATGCGCCTGGCTCATGAAATACCCCAGCAACCCCCCGATGATCAGTCCACCAGGCCACCAGGCATGCAGCACATTCAGCTTATGCGTCTTTTCGTTGGGATACATCGTGGCGATCAGGGGATTGATTACGGCTTCGACCAATCCATTGCCGAATCCCGCCAGCAGCATCGAATAAGTCATGACATCGTAATTGGGAGCCATGACGAATCCAATAACCCCCACGATATGAAGTCCGAACGCCAGATAAAGCAGATTTCGCATCCCCAACGCATCCAGCATCGGCGAAGCCAGAAAGATGGAAGCCGCAAATCCAAAAAATGCCATCGTTGAAATCCAGCCATACTGGCTGCGAGCTTCGGATGGATTGAAGCCTTGGATCGCATCAGCAACCACCAAATCTTCGACGTTGCCGCGCAACGCAAAGATCATGGCCGTGACGACGAGAGCTAGACAACTGGCTATAAAAAGCCTGCGCTGATTCATAAAAGTGTCTCCTTCAATTAGGGGCAGCTAGAGCGCCTAGTGTTGAACTTTAGTATGTCGTTTAATCTTTGGCGGTGAACCCGCCGGAGAAGTGGTCAAGCCAAACGCGCGGGATTATGCGGGCAGGAAAACTAAAAGGCAAAAGACAAAAAGCGAAAATCAAAGTTCCCGGCAGAAAACCTTTTGCCTTTTGCGTTTAACTGGCTTCGTATTCTGGATACTCGCGATCAATTACCTGTCCCGGGCGTGCCGGTTCAGTCAACATCAGCAAAGCATCGCGCAAAACTTTCTTCTGTAAATCACGCTGGCCCGGTTTGCCCAGGGAATTACCAACCTTGAAGCCTTTCGGACACATCGCGCGCGGCGGGCGCATTTGGCGCGAAGCTTCAGGGCCCACAGTTATCAGCACTGTTGGAATGCCCAGCATTTCAATTTCACGTTGAACCGCAACGACCGTGCGGTGGCAAACTTCCGGTCAGCCTCCGGTCAAAACAACGACGTCGGCCTTGCATTTTTTGTCCACGTATTCGGCCATTTGCGGAGCAGTTTCGTCGTACATCTTCTTAAGCTGCATCGTGTAGCCCATATACCCGATATGCTCCCTGGCCACTTCGCCGATAACCCCTTCGGCTTGTAATTCGCCCAATAACTCCAACGGAAACACACAGTTAATATCCCGATCCGCGTCCGAATGATCGTAATGGTGGTGCGTGACCATCAAGTCTGAATTCACAGCATCGCCATTGATGACTCGAAACGTCAGATCACCCAGATCATCCGCGATGTTGAAGGGCTGCTGATCTTTGCGATGGACTCCGGCGGCGGTGACCAACACGACGCGAGATTTAGATAGATCGCGTTCAAGCGGCGTAAACGGAACGCATTTTCTGGAAAGCGTAGGCATAAATTCCCTCTCCACAGGCAAAAAGCCAAGCGGCGAGCCGCATTGTTATCGCAACAATTTATGCAACTCACCGCTTTTGGCCTTCAACGTCAACTACGGCAGATTCCGTAGCACATCGTGAATGACCTCATTGTCAGGTTGTTTGCTAATGTCGTGGATGTTGGCATACGCAATCTTGCCATCTTTGCCCACAACAAACAGCGCACGTTCCGCGATACCATCAGCGTCACGATAAGCGCCGTAAGCTTTTGCAACTTCACCTTTTGGATTGAAATCGGCTAGAAGCGGGTAGGTAATTCCGCCAAGGCTTTTTGCCCAGGCAACGTGGGAAGGAATTGAATCAATGGAGATACCCAGAACCTGGGTATCAGCTCCCTCGAAGCGACTTAAATCGGCTTCGTAGGAAGGCATTTGCACAGTTCAGACAGGCGTCCAATCGAGCGGATAGAACGCGATGAACACGTTCTTTTTGCCCCTGAAATCTGAGAGCTTGACCGTGCCACCTGCGTGGCTTTTCAGCTCAAAGTCAGGAGCCATATCTCCAACTTGAAGACTCATAAATTCTCCTCTTTGAAATTTTAGGATGTAATTGTTCCCTCAACCGTTCCAACGGCGACAGAACAATTTGCCGGTGGAAAAGCTGACGACACCAGAATTATAGGCGCGGCTCTATAGGCTTACAAGCATTGCTCTTACTGCTCGCATAATTCCTTTTCTCGTGTAAAAATCCTCCCGCCTTTAATCTTAAACAGGCAATTTTTACAGAATACCTTTCTGGGTGTAGCCATTAAACACACTATTGAAGTTTTGGCGTCGCTCAGAAAAAAAGTGGCTAACATTAGGGAACAATTCAATTAAGCGGACGTGTTACGCGGCGGAAGATCGTTTCCATTCGCTTGCACTACGGAAAATGGCCCGACGGTTAATTGAAAATTCTGAAATGCCAAAAGCCGATAGTTAAACGCTTCACCAGTCGAGAGCGAATGTAGATGAGTGATCTTTCGTGCAAGAATCTTGAGTCGCCCCGCAACCTAGAGCGACTAAAATCAAGCTTTTCACCGATGGCGACATTGACGTTAAGCGCCGGATTGAAGGACGCGGATTTGGAGACTGATTCACCGGTGCTGGCGGTTGAGCCTTCTGGCGAAGTTCCCGTCGAAAAGATGGATGATCATTCGCTGCTCGCTGCAACGCTCACAGGTGACGAAGCTGCATTCAGAGAACTAGTTCGGCGGTACCAAAATCAGATTACAAATTATGTTTACCGCATGCTGGATGATTACGACCGTGCGGTGGATTTAGCGCAGGAAACTTTCCTTCGGGTTTACACAAGCGCTGAGCGGTATCAGGCAACATACAGTTTTTCAACCTACATTTACCGCATCGCCCATAACCTGGCGATCAGCGAGTTAAGGCAACGGAAACGCCGACGATTGATGCAGTTTCCGATGTTCTTTTCAGACAAAGATAGCGACGAAGTCGAAATCGAGATTGAAGATCAGCGGCAAATTATGGCTGATGATTCAATGATCGCGGCCCAGCAGCGAGACGCTGTGACCAAAGCGATTGCCAGTTTGCCGGAAAAGTACAGAGCGGCGCTGGTTCTTTGCGACATTGAAGAAAAGAGTTACGAAGAGATTTCTGAGGTGCTTGACCTTCCGGTTGGCACTGTCAAATCGCGCATCAACCGAGCGCGAAACCTTTTGAAAGACAAGCTGAAGGATTACATCTAATCTGAGGCTTTTGGTTTACCCCGTTAATAAAGTTTCCGAGGCAAAAATTCGGAAGCTTCCCCAAAGTGGAGATTTAATTCGATGAACTGTACTGGAATAAAAGCGGTTATTGATTCGGCTTCGAGCCGGAACCCGGTCAACAGTGAAGTAAAAGTTCACCTGAGCGGATGCCCTGACTGCCGCAGTTACTCGGATCAAACAAATGCCTTGCTTTCACTGTTGAGCGCCCAGCCAAGAGTTGAAGCTCCGGCAGATTTCAATTTTCAGTTGCGAGCACGCATTGCCAGAGCGCAAGCCAAACCTGCCAGCTCGTTTGGGTTTCTGGAAAATCTTTTTGGTCAGACATTCTCGATCAGGCAAGCAGCGGCTTCGCTCGCGGCTTTAGCAGTGATGGCTGCCGGGACAACACTCTACTTCAACCAGAGCGCTCCGCAGACATCCGGCAGTCCAATGATTGCCAGCAATATTGCTCCGGTCGTCAAACCTGCCGCTGAAGTGGAATTACCAGTGTCGCCTCGAACTGCCGTTCCTGAAACATCAGCGCCCATTATCAAAGTGGCCGCCAAATCGCAGCCACGTATTTTGACGATGAAACCGACTGCTTTGGCTCAGGCGTCGAACAATGAAGTCTTTCGTGTTTACAACCGTGAGAAAGGTCATGTCAGCGAAATTTCGAAGTCCGGTTACGTCATCGGAGCCGAAAATTCCGTGTCAATGGCAAGACCAGTTTCCTTCGGTAGCTTCTAAAACCGATTTTATCAATAATCCAATCAGGCCGCAGGTGTCCCATTCGCCCTGCGGCCTTAATCTGTTCAAGGCCAATCGTTTTAGTCCCTTGTTTCCCTGCATGACATTGCGAATCCTGGTTGTTTCTTTTTGGATTCTCGCGCTACTTTCCACTGCATTCGCCCAATCTGCGCGGCGCAAAACTCGAATTCCACGCACTTCCAAGCCGGAACAAACTCAACTTGGCAATAAAGTCAACACGCCGGTTTTACGTCAAAATCAGCCCATCGGTTGGGTTTGGGTCACACAGACTGTTGATTTGTCGCAACAGTTTGGCGGCGAAGAAAATATCTTCACACTGGATGGAGAACCGCCCCCATCCCTTCAGCAGAAACGGATTTCGCTTGGTCTGGTCGTGGACGATCAGGGCCATGTCATTACCCGGCTTATAGATGTAACGCCTAGCACGCCTCCCGTCGAATTAATGGTCAGGGCATCGGGCGGCCGCCCCACCAAGGCAAAGTTCATTGGCATGGATACCGTCACGGGTTTTTGCTTGATCAAAGTCGAAGGCGATCCCTTGCGACAAGCCAACTTTGCCAAGCTATCTGCCTTGCCACCGCGTTTAAACGTCCAGCTTTACGGGTTTCATCCCAATCAGGAAACACGTCCGGAAAGAGTTGGCTTAAGCGTAACACCACGCCTGAATAGTTTTCCTGGGCAAATTGCCATTGCCAACGGAGATTTTCGGTTCACACCCAAGAATCCGATCTATTACCTGACAACGCCTAAGCTTACAGCAGTGCAGGATTGCAGCCTGATTTTCAAAGACGATTTGGTTTTTGGCATCGCGCTTTACGACACGGGGCAGGAAGGGAAGCATACTGTTTACCCCATCGCCCGCATTCAAGCGATTGCCGAATCCGTCATTAAATCGAATCAAAGCATCGCTTATGGTTGGTTGGGAGCCAACGGACAAAACTTTGCGCCACCCATTCAAACGCAGACAAGCAGCAATCGAAAACCGGGTGAACCAGGAATCGTGATTACCGCCATTGCGCCGGATAGCCCTGCGGACTTAGCCGGCGTAGCGCCAAAAGACATTTTGCTCAGCATCAATGACCGGCGCGTTGAAACCCGCGAACAGCTGGCGTCGGCAATTCGCCAGATTCCCGCTGACAGCGACGTCACATTGCGAGTCAGACGTGGCAGCGAGTACAAAATGTTAAAAGCAAAGCTTGCGCCCGCGCCTGCGACCGAACCTGAACAGCAGCTTTTTGCCTTCGTGCGCCGACTGGAAGCAATGAAGGCAGATTTGAAATCAACTCCTGTGTCAGACCCCAAACGGCAAAACCTGGAAGCACGCGTGAATATGATGAGCAGTTTTGTGCTGGCAGTGAGTTCGCCCGCACCGCCGGACGTTCGCCTGATGGTATTTTATGGTTTTGAGGTTCAAACGCTGACTGGCCAATTGATGAATTACTTCGCGGTCACCAACGGTTTGCTGGTGGCCAATGTCGCCGAGAAAAACAAAGCCGCCCGCGCAGGGCTGCAAGCAGGCGATGTCATTGTCAAAGTTGGGGATCAGCCGGTTTCCAGTTTGCTGTCTCTGATCAATGCGCTGGACAATTCAAAAGGCGAAATGATCGAAATCACGGTTTCCAGACGAAAAGAAACAATCAAGATTTCCCTGCCCCGCTGATCCAACGAGGTTAAACTTTCAAAAGTTGCGGCTCTATTCCTTAGCTGTTATGCTTGCTGCGCGTTGGATCAACGCGAATTCCAAATTCAAATTTGCAATCATAACCGCTCGCGGAAACTCCGCGCGCTGAAAAATCGAAACTAGATGTCAGCCAAAATCACCGTCATTGTTTACATTGTCATAAGCTTCGAAATTGGCATTTTGCTTTTGTTTTTGCCCTGGTCACCGTGGTGGCATGACAATTTTTTTCTTTATTTCATTACCGGCAAACTGCATGCGCCGTGGGTAGCAACCTTTCTAACGCACAAGGCTGTGAGAGGTGCGGTGACCGGCATTGGCGTTTTGAATATCCTGGCAGGTGCGTATGAAATCTTCAAATTTCGCGACAGCGTCAATCAGCTAATTTCCACAGACAAACTGCCATCTGAAAAATCAAACACTGCTCCCGTAAAAGAAAGCTACGTTGAACCCGCACCACAACAACCCTCTACTTTATCTGATCACCAACCGCCAAACTTTCCTCCCCAAGGCTGATTCCAACCAAACGTGTATCCTGTTACAGCTAGAAGCGATTCGTCAGGCGGCCGCTGCTGGCTGCCAGTTGATCCAAATTCGGGAAAAAGACTTGAGTGCGCAAGCACTGGCGGAATTTACGCGGCAAGCAATTGCCGCCGCTCACCCATTTGGAGCCAAAGTGCTGGTCAACGACCGATTGGATGTTGCGATTGCTGCCGGCGCAGATGGCGTTCACTTGCGCGTGTCATCGATTCCAGCGGCGGAAGCTCGGCAGTCTGCAAAGGAAATAGGATTACAGGATTTTTTGATTGGCGTTTCGACGCATTCCCTGGAAGAAGCAAAAGCAGCCGAACTTGACGGCGCGAACTTCATCGTTTGCGGGCCGGTTTATGACACGCCATCAAAGCGAGAATTCGGCGAACCGCTGGGGTTGGAGCGATTCGCAGAAATTTGCCGAGCCGTCAAAATTCCTGTGTTGGCGCTGGGCGGAATCACCGTGAGCAATTTTCGACAGCCGCTCGAAGCCGGTGCAGCAGGAATTGCGGCAATCAGCCTGTTTTCTGACCTGGAAACTTTGCCAGCAACCATTGTCGAATTATTGAACCACGGCAAAATTGCAGAAACATACAAAGCACAGAGCGCCGAAAAAGGTGATGCAGAGTGCTTATCATCACCTCTGCGCTTCTGCGGTAAATGAAATTCGCTCAATTTCGGTTCATTTCTAAGTAGCAATCACTTTCCCACAAACTGCACGTACCCCCATTTTTCAGGAATGTGCATGTTGATTTCACCTTGCGGCGACCAGACCCAGTTGTCTTCTTTTCGGCCTTTTACTTTTTGATATTTGTTGTCGGTGATTTCGTGCTGCCATTCGACGCGGGAAAAATTCACACGCCAGCGGTCGCCAGTTTTTGGAGCGCCAATCGGGCGCGGGCTGCCAGTCAGGTCTTTCCACGGCAAAGCCATTTCCACTGACCATCCGCGATCCTTGTCTTTGGGATTGTTGATCGTGCCTGCAACCGAAACCGCTGTTTTCCATCCTGTCGCGTTCCAACCGTCGTTCGGTTTGCCGCCATGCCGGTAAGGTTTATCAAGCTGCAGATCCCAGACAGTGTTCAGCGCGTTGATTTCCAGTTCGTAATAATTCAGCGTGTCGCCTTCGGGATCAATGAAAACTTCAAAATCATTGTCATGAAAAATCACCGAATCACGTTTGGTCAGTGTTCCCCAAACGTGCGGCTCTTCAAGGTCTGCGGCGAAGTAAAAATAAGTGTCATCCCACAACATTTTGACGCGAGTTTTGTATGCCGGGCGAGGTTTCGCGTCGCCTTCTATATCAACGAACAAGTCCGTCCAATCGGCGTTGCGCCAGGCGGCGTCATCCGGTTTTCCGTCAATACGAATTTCCCTCGCCGCCCGGTGGCAGACGTAACTCTTCGGCTCTTTCAACGTTGCCTGAATGGCTATCCCTTCAGCCGGCCATATCGCAAAAAAGGCCAACAGCAATCCAACGCCAAAGCAACACCATCCTCTTATTGCAATCTGGTTCATTCGTCATTTCCTTTTCGTGAACACCGATGACTTACTTACGGCGACGAATCAGTTTTGCTTATTGCCCCCTGGGTGGCAGTGTAAATCGGAACGTCGAACCAAGACCTTCCTGGCTTTCGACAGTTACCTTTCCGTCGTGCGCTTCAACAAAGGTCTTCACGATAGCGAGGCCCAGGCCCAGGCCACCTTCCTTATCGGGATCCGTTTCTAAATGGTCGAATACTTTTTCAATCCGCTCCACCGGAATTCCCGCACCGTTGTCGCTAACCCAGCACTCAACAGCGCCTCCGGGATCAAGTTCCCTTGCCCCAATGATCACTGTTCCGCGTGGCGTGTAGGTGATGGCATTGGCAATCAGGTTCTGGAAGATTCGCCTTAACAAACTGGCATCTGCATAAACAACCAGATCGTCCGGCACCTGGTTAATCAACTGCGTGCTGTCGGTGCCTGCGATCGGATGAAGATCGTGAATCAGCGCTTCGACAAGAGGCCACAAATCAAATGCGCGCCGTTCCAATTTGATGCCAATTTCCGTTTGTAGATGCGTGTTTTCCTCAAGCACCTTGCCGACCAACCCCTCAAGGTGCGCCACATTTCGGCGCAGAGATTTGAACATCCGAGCAGTGTCAGGAGCGGAGCCATGTCCCGCAAGCGTAAGCTCCAGAACCCTGGCAGTCATTGAAATGGCGTTCAATGGGGTTCGAAGATCGTGCGCCACAAAGGCCAGATACTCTTCCCGGCGCTGTTGCACATCCAGCGCCCGGCGCGTGGCAAAAGTCTGCACGGCCAATCCGATTGCCCCATCCAAAACACCGTTCAGAATGTGGAAAGGCTGCCCTTGCAGGCTAAACCCATTGGCATCCGCCAGATCGTGAATACAGCCGCGCAGGATGTTGTACTCTGCCACGACTTCTTCAATATCAAATCCATCCTGGACACGTTGCAAGCCATGAGCAGGCGGCGTGCCTACGCAGAGCACTTCCGCGATCGTCTCTTCGGACCTTGACTGAAGCGCAAAAGCCAGTTCATCAAGCAGGTCAGGGATGTGGTCGTTAAGCGTAGGAGTGTCCAGATGCTTCGCTGAAGGAAGTTCCTTCACCTGTTTTCGCCACTGCGAGAGCAAGGAGTTGCGTTCCTGCCTGATAAGCGCCGCCAATTTGTCCAGCCTGTTGGTCGTCATTTCTTTTCCAGGTTCATTTCGGATTAAATCGAAACCGTTGCACTCTGATAGGTAACCTGACTATCGGCAAATTGGTCACAGCCTAGGAGAGTTTTTCCAAAACCCAAGTCGTCATGCATCTCAGGTTTTCGACATTGGTTGTTTTCAAAGCTTCGAGCTTTCTGGCTTCCAGCCGTTCGGCGGCGGCGGCCAACATCTTTTCATCCACCAGAAACCGTTCTGATCCATCCGGCAACCAAAACCAACCGTTGCCAACCGGCCTGACCAAAGCTTCAATCCCGATGGAACTGGCCAGCCGCGCGAACAACATTCCTCCGGGTTTCAGCACGCGCCACATTTCGGACAGCATACGATCAAAATGTTGTTTGTCGCGGGCAAAATGTAACACGGCGCTGCTGATGACCAGTTCGAACTTCTCGTTTGGAAACGGCAATTCGTCAACATCCGCCACCTGTAAGTTGTTTGGGGAAAGCTTGGGCGACAGGCTGGAAGCGAGTTGCGTTACCAACTGAATCGCTTGCGGGTTTGAATCCACGGCAAAAACCTGGAAGCTCTGGCGCAGAAAATAGATCAGGTTCCGGCCACCGCCACATCCGGCGTCAAGCACAGACATGCCCGGCACAATGCGACCTTTCAGCAATTGATCAAACAAGTAAATATCAATGTCGCCGAATTCCTCGCGAAGATTCATGTCAACCGTTTCCTGTGGCTAAAAAACGCCGAATACTTCCTGATAGTGCTGCCAAATCCGATCTGTGTAGGCTTTGGCATAGGCAAACGCATACGACTCGCCTCTTGCAGATTTCAACTTTGACTTTGTCGTCATGCGGTCGTGATGATGGCCAAGTTCGTGCAGCAGCGTCGCCAGCAACTGATGCGCTCGAGCGCTTTCTTCAGTGAATTTGCATAGTACACCGTCTTCTGTGTCCTCGCACGGCACGCCGATCCGCTCCAAAATCTCACGTTCCTGTTTGTACCCTTCTTTCGACAGCTCAATCCAGATGTCTTCATCCCAGGCGCATATCTCTACCACTCCGGCGGTGTGCTGTCCAAAAGTGCCCCATTCCCCCGGAGCCAGCACAATCGCATTCAAGCCTACGGAAAGTTCGCTCCAATCCGGCAGGATCCCAATGAACTCTTCAATGTCTTTCTGTTTCAGCAGATGGCGAAATCCTTTTCCAGGGCGTTGGCGGTCAATTAACGGCATTCGCTGCTGGACGATGTAGTAGTCCCCAGTCAAAGAGTGATTGTTTTTCTTTTGGACCTTTCCACCGATGACTTTCGGAGAAGATTTTCGATTGCTGATTCGCATGGCTTGTTTACTTTAGAAGGTGAAACTGCATGAATTCCAATACCTGTCGAATGATCTGGCGACTGGTTTCGCTGTCGTGCATCACGTCAAAAAAGTGCGGAGCAGAATGATGATTGACAAACGTTACCGGCAGGTTCCGGTTTACGGCTTTGACCAGAAAACGGTCAATCGTTTCGTTCAATTGGGGGTTATCCTGTCCCGCTCTGGCAATGAACAAAGGCAGTTCCGCCGGAAGATCATCCACAGACTTGCCTGCCGCCGGATTTGCAAAACCGAACATTTGCGCCGCCTGGGCCACGCTGGTTGATCCGTCCAGATCAAGCATCAGTCCGTACAGAAACACGGCGCACTTCACGTACTCGCTGTCTTCGTGCATCAACAGGGACAAAGCATTGGGAACATTTCCCGAACAAGCCCACAAGCAAATTCGGGTTTCATCAATCCCAAGTTCAGCGGCGTTTTGGCGAATAAACTGGATCAGTAATTGAAAGTCGCCGACAGGCTCGGTTGCAGAGTAAGTAATCGCCACAATTCCCGATGTTGCGGCCAGGTGCGCCCAGGAAATATAGGACCCCAACTCTTTCAATTTGCAGCCCAACATCTTTTTCATTCCGGCATCCGGGTAGCCCGAAACAAAAATTACAGCCGGAATCCGCCCTCCCCTTTTCGCATCCTCCGGGTAGTAAAGATCCATCGTTTGAATGCCTGCATCGGTCTTGTGGTATTCCAGGTCCAGCCGAATCGTAACATCATCCATCCCTGGAACTTCGTAAACCACATGCTTCTTTGAAATCGGCTCTTGATCAGCTTCCTGGCTCATTTGTGTGTCTCCCTAAACAACGTAGCATCCGGTACTAGCCGTTCTGTTCATTTTCAACCTTATAACATTCTGGAGATTGGGCCGATTTTTTTGCGCGATTCCCAGACGAAAAGGATTCGTTCCGCACGCGGTATGTTCGGATTCAATAGATTGTTTCTCAAGCACCAAACTTGATGCGCCCGGTCAGGCTGGCCAGGACAATGGCCAGTTCTTTTGGCTCTACAGGCTTTGCAATATGGGAATGAAAGCCAGCGGCAAGAACGCGCACACGATCTGCTGTGCGCGTGTAACCGGTTAACGCAAGCGCCGGTTTCAGGCAATTGCGATTGCCTTTTTGTTCACGCACCTGGCGGATAAAGTGATAGCCATCTTCGTGCGGCATGCCAATATCACTGACGATGATGTCCACATCTTCACGTTCAATCAATTGCAACGCTTCGGCGCTGGAAGACGCAGACACAATCTCCGCGCCGTAGCCTTTTAAGAGGTTCGTCAGCATCTCTCTTGCATCCGGCTCGTCATCAACCAGCAGAACCCGCAATCCATCCAATCGGATACTGCTGCTCAGCGCCGCTCCTTCGTTCACAACCGGACGCACATGCAGCCATTCCTGAGAAGTGGCATCCGCCACCGGGAGCCGAACGGTAAACGTCGCGCCTCTTCCTTCGCCGTCACTGTGAGCCGAAACCTCTCCTCTGTGCAACTCGACAATATGTTGAACAATCGCCAGCCCCAGCCCCAACCCGCCAAACTTGCGTTTCGTCGAACCGTCTGCCTGACGAAAGCGGTCAAACACATAAGGCAGAAAATCGGCGTTGATGCCCACACCGGAATCAGTCACGCTGATTTCCACATGCGAATTCACGCGCCGCAGGTCAACGTTTACCCAGCCGCCCTGTGAAGTGAATTTGATCGCGTTTGAAAGCAGGTTCCAAATGACTTGCCGCAACCGATTTGGGTCGCCCGGCACCAAAATAACTTCCGGTTCCGCCGTGAATTGCAGCAATAGGCTTTTCGCTTCCGCCGACAAGCGCACGGATTCAATTACAGCTTCAATCAATTCGCACAGGTTCACATGCTCCCGTTCCAGCCGCAGCTTGCCGGTGATAATGCGCGAACCATCCAGCAAATCTTCGATCAGACGATTTTGCGATTCAACGTTATGTTCGATTGTTTCAATGGCTTTGATCGTTTCGGCATGCGTTAGTTCTCCGCGATGCAATAAAACTGCCCATCCTTTAATTGTATTCAACGGCGCGCGCAATTCGTGCGAAACCGTAGCCAGAAATTCATCTTTCAGGCGATTGGCATCTTCCGCAAACTTGCGGGCTTTTTCGGATTCGAGGTGCGCGGTCTGCTCCTTTTCATAAAGCGCCTGATTTTCCTTGGCGATCAACGCCAATTGCGCTCCGCGCTGGCGCTCGACTTCCAGCAATCGCTCGCGCTCCTTTGCCATTGCCACGTAATAACAAACCGTGCGAAAGAATTCGATCTCATCATCTGTAAAACTGTCTTTGCGAGTCGTGCCGAAAGATAGCGTGCCCAGCAGGCGTTGCCCGATGATCAGCGGGTGGCAGGCATAGGCGCGAACTCCGAAGCTGCGGATCAAGTCTGTTTTTGGGTCCAGGGAGTTTTGGACATCCGTCACAACGCGACGCTGCCAATCCTGGGCCACGGTTCCGCAGACGGCCTGCCCGAATTCAAGCTCGCGGATTCCAGCTTGCTGTTCTTCCGTCAGGCCAAAACACGAATCCAGACGCAATACGCCATTCTCTGGATCAACCATAAAGTTGAAGTAGTAGTTCAATCCAAATTCATCCGCCAGGTTTTCGAACAAACCGCGCACTGCCTGCCTGGAATCTTCATTTGAAAGCAACTGTTCTGCCGCTTGCGCCAGCAATTCCAGGCGGTGGCTTTTGCTGCGCAATTCGACTTCTACCCGTTGCAGCCGCAGCAAGGAACGCACGGTTGCAACCAGTTCTTCCGGTTCGACAGGTTCGGCCAAATAGTTGTCGGCTCCGCCTTCCAGCGCGCGCGCCTTATCCGATGCTGAAAGAAAAGAGGCTGAAATCTGCAACACAAGCGTCATGGTGGCGGTATCACGAGATTTGATTTGCTTGCAAACTTCGATGCCATTGATATCCGGTAGATTTACATCCAGCAGAACAAGTTGCGGCTGGTGTTCTTCAACCTGGCGAAGCGCTTCTCCTCCGGTGCGGGCTTCGAGAACTTGAAAACCGGCGCGCTGTAAGACACGCGTTTTGGCGTACAGTGTCGCTTCGTGGTCATCCACGTTTAAGATCAGAACTTTCGCCGGTTCAATCATGTTCATTCCTTGCCGAAGTTGCCTTGGATCACAATTTATACATCTTTGATTTTCGATTCGGCCTGCGCCCAGATTTTTTCAAGTACCGCGAGAAGCGACTTTTGCGAGAGTTCTGCTTTGGAAAGTATTGCTACCGCATGTTTGGCGATATGGTTCCGTTCGCGCTTATCCATTGCCTTTGACGTGACGACAAAAACGGGAATGTGCGCCGTCAGGGGATCCCCTTTTAAGAGCGCCAACACTTCAGTGCCACTGACTGTCGGCATCACCAAATCCAAAAAGATCACTTGTGGTTGTTCTTCCCGCGCCAGAGCCAATCCCAGAGCGCCGTCAGACGCTTCCAACACCTCTGAATACTGTTCACTTAACAACCGTTTTAGCACGTAGCGCGACGCATCTTCATCGTCAATGATCAGAGCTTTCCTGACAACTTTCGGCGTGCGGCCCAGAGTATAGACCACGGGAATAATCGCGGAAAAAGTTGATCCGACGCCCACTTGGCTTTTGACAGCCACACTGCCGCCAAGCAGTTCGGCCAGTTTGCGAGACAGCGACAACCCCAGACCCGTCCCTTTCACTCTTTTCTGCATGTGATTTTGCACTTGCCCAAATTCCTGAAAAATCCGCTCTTGGTCTTCCGGGGCAATTCCAATTCCCGTATCGGTCACCATAAACATTACGGATTGGCCGTCCGGCGTCAGTTCCGCGCTCAGCCGCACCTGTCCCCGCTCTGTAAATTTGATCGCGTTGGAAAGAAAGTTGCGCAAAATCTGGGCGATCTTGCCTTCGTCGGTATAAAGAAAAGGAAGACCTTTTGGTTGTTCAAAAATCAGATTCACCTGATCGGTGACCAGCAACGGTTTCAGCAATCCGCGCAAGGCGCTGAAAAGTGTGGAGACGGCAAATTCCGACGCATGCACATCCACTTTGCCAGCTTCAATCTTGGCCAAATCCAGCAAATCGTTGACCAGTTCGGTTAGCTCCCCGGCGGACCGAGCGATAAAAGACACCTGTTTTTCCTGCTCTTCGGTCAATTCGCCGTCCGAACGATCCAGTAACAAACGTGTCAGTGCAAGAATGGAATTGAGCGGCGTGCGGAACTCGTGGCTCATGTACGAAAGAAAACGCGACTTCATTTCGTCGGCTTGCCGCAACCGGTCGGCTTTGTCGTCCAGTTCGGAATACAGCGCCACGACGCCGCGATTGGTGTCTTCCAGTTCCTGGTTTAATCGCGTCAACTCTTCCTGACGACGCTGCAATTCTTCTAGTGTTCCCAGAAGCTCTTTATTCTGCCGCTGGACTTCCAGTGCCGGGTCTTGCCGTTCGCGTTGATTCAGTTCGGCTGTAATTTCGGCCAACCGGTCGGCTGTAATTACCGGCACGGATTTCGGCAAGCACTGACGCATTTCGACGGTAGTCCCCTTGCCCGGCTCCGAATCAATTTTGAATTGATCCACCAGCCGGCGAGCATTCACCAGTCCCAGGCTTTTTGTGGTTCCGCGTTTCCCATTTAACAAGTCGGCCACTTCCTTAATTCCTGGCCCCCGATCGCTGATCCGCGCAAGCAATATTTGTGGCTTGACAGATTCCTCCAAGGCGAATTCCACCTTGCCGCCTCCGCCGTGGCTGACGGCATTGCGCACAATTTCCGATACCGCAGTGGCAAAACGTATCTGGTCCTGAGTTTCACTGCCGAGCAGGGCCGCAATCTGTCGCGCATGTTGCCGGGACAAAACAATGTCCTGTTCCGTTCTAGCGGTGATTGCAAGAATTGGTAAACTCATAAAAGAGACAGCGTGCCGGCTTCCAATTTCTGGTGCCGCAAACTTCGGTGGCTGAGTCTGGGTATCAGTTTTCACCAGCGGCGCACACCCAAAAAATCCAACCAGATTGCCTTGGCGTCAGTTATGTCGCCGGAAGCGGAAAGGCTTATAGCGCTTTCAAGCAATGTCAATCTTGTCCAAATTTGTTTTTGGACTGCCAACGTCTAACTTTCTTTGACAACAACGACAGTCACATCATCCGTTTTACGATCAAAATCCCGGAAAAGAATGCCTGCCATCAGGCTGGGGTGCCGAACTGTCATCCCAGGATATGCCTCTGTACGAAACCGGGTATTCAGACCGTCTGAATGCAATACAAGTGACGACCCGGATGCCCATAAGTAGCTAAACTCTTGAAATTTGCGTGCCTCGTGGCCGGCAATTCCGTTATGAGAAACCATGTGGCGCACTTCTTTCGTAGGCGAAATCACCTTTCCGACAATATTTCCGATTCCAGCAAACTTTACCTGGCCAGCCAAAATTTCCGCGATTGCCACTGCTGCGCCTCGTGTCGGCCGCAAAGCCAGATGGATGAGTTCCAGCAACTGGGCCGGGGGCAGATTTGGATTGGCTTCAAAAACTTGCACAGCCTGACGCGCTGCCGTCGCCGCATCCGGCCCATGCCCAAGCCCGTCAGCCACCAGCAACAAACACCGGTCCGATTGTTGAATGACGGCCCAGGCATCGCCACAAACGATTTCGCCGCGTTTGGGCTGGCAAACAGATCCCGCCATGAATTTGCCGTTCGGAGAATTTTGAGCGATTGGCTGTTCCCACAATTGTGCAAGCTGCACTGTGCCCATTCCAGATTGTGAATAGATGTCGAAAAATGATGCCAGCCGATTGATTGCACCTAACCCCTGTCCCTGACTGCCGACGGTTGAATACCCATCCCGAAAACATTCCGTAATGTTTGTAATTCCCGGCCCTTTATCCAGCGAAATTAACTCCAGCCCATTGGCATTTCCTTGGGTCACAATCTGGGCCAAAAGCGAACCGCCGCCAGCATGCTTGATCAAATTACTGGCTAATTCCGTGACGATAATTGCCGCTTTCTCTGTCTCTGTTTCCCCAAAGCCCGCTCCTTTTGCCATCTCCACGGTTTTTCGACGTGCGTCCCCCACTTGACTGGATTCGCTGATCGGAAAGAGCAATTGATTTCGCATACTTCCTCAAACCGGTTATCGAAATGCAGAAACACGCACGTAGTAAGTGTGCCCAGCTCGTGCGGGCTTCTGCATTTTGCGCACCTGCCTTATTTCCAGCGTGTGATGGTCACCCGCGTGCCTTTGCCGGGCGCGGAATCAATGGAAAATTCATTCGAAAGCCGCCTCGCTCCGCTTAACCCCAATCCGAGGCCGCCGCCAGTGGTATATCCATCGGTCAGCGCCAGTTCAATGTTTGCAATCCCCGGGCCTTGATCTTCAAACGTCAGCCGTAACCCGCGTCTTGCCGTCGCATTCAGGCTTTCGAAAACGACCTTACCGCCGCCGCCGTAATCAACCGTGTTGCGAGCCAATTCGCTGGCGGCAGTGACAATTTTTGTTTGCTCCACCAGACTAAACCCCAATTCTATTGCCCATGCACGAACGGCTTGCCGCACTCTGATGATGTCTTCCGGCGACTGAAGCGACAAAGTTTCACTCTTGAGCACGGTCATCCATGCCCTCCTTCCCCCTCAACGAAGCGCGCAAGAGATCCATGCCGCGCTCCACGTTCAGCGCTGTCCGCACACCCGGCAACGATAATCCCAGTTCCACCAGCGTAATGGCGACCGCAGGCTGCATGCCGACGACGACTGTTTCCGCATCCAGCACGCGCGACATCGCCGCGATATTGCCTAGCATTCGCCCGATGAAAGAATCCACGATTTCAAGCGATGAAATATCAATTAGCACGCCGCGCGCATGCGTTTTGACGATCATTTCGGACAAATCGTCCTGCAGCTTCAAGGCAAGGCGATCCTGCATATCCACCTGAATGGTGATCAAGAGGTATTCGCCCATTTTCAGAATCGGAATGCGCTCCACGCTTTTACCTCCCCTCCTCGCGAGGAAGCGCGCTGACAACCTTCCTATTGGTTCTCTGCAACGCGATGGCGAAGGCATCAGCCAGGGTCGCCTTGGACACGACGTTGGCCAGATCAACTCCCAGGTGAACAATCGTCTGTGCAATTTGCGGACGAATGCCGCTGATGATGCAATCGGCCCCCATCAAGCGCGCGGCAGCGACTGTCTTAAGCAGGTGCTGCGCAACCAGCGTATCCACCAATGGAACGCCTGTGATGTCTATGATGGCGATACTGGAACCGGTAGAGACAATGTTTTGCAGCAGGTTTTCCATCACCACCTGCGTGCGTTCGCTATCCAGTGTACCGATCAGCGGCAGAGCCAAAATCTGATCCCAAAGCTGCACGACCGGCGTGGACAACTCCATCAATTCCTGTTGCTGGCGCGCAATCACGTCTTCGCGGGACTTTTGATAGAGTTCCGTGGTCAACAATCCCAGCTTGTCCAACAACAACGTCACCATCCACGTTTCATGCCCCAGCGTTTCGGCATCATTCGCGAATTCCCGGCGAAGCTTGTTGAAAAGCGGCTGTTTTAGCGAAAAGACGAACGTCGCCGTTTCAGAAGGCATAAAACCTTGCAGCGCGCGCGAAGACGAAATACTCGCCAGCAGATCGCGCACCGAACTCCAGGCTGGAGTATTGATATTGGCAAAGCCGCCCGCTTGCACGGCTTGTCGCACTTCGATCAGAAACGCGCGTGACTGTTCGCGCAATTCCGCATCTGCAATCAAGTCGCTCCGACTGTTGACCGCCTGCTGCTGCAACTTCATCCATTCAGCCAGAATCTCGTCTTCATACTTGCGTATGATTTCAGGGATCTGCGTCTGATTCGTTCCGTTCATTGCATTCTCCTCCCAGAGTGTCTGAGCGCAGTTATTCGATTGGATCCATGGGGATAATTAGGCAAAGGTGGCGCAGGCCACATATCGAGGTGGGCGCAGTTTACCAGCCAATCGCCATTAGGCAAATACTTCGCAGAAATAACATTCTTTGATTTGCCCACTTATTGATTCTGGCGGTGTTTATGTTCTGTGAGGGATCAATCGGTTATTCAATTTCTCGAATTTCTGGGCATCTGGCTGAAAAGTTAGTTCTCACGGGATACTCACTTAAGCGCTTTCATGATCTCCGCATGTCCTTCGAGGATTTCAGTTGCCTGTTCAGGGTTCGGTGCGGTAGACCAGTCGTCGTGATCAAAGGTGCCGCCCAGAATGATTCCGTCACGTCGCGGGAACATATAAGCGCCGCCGCCCAGGTAACAGTAATCAACTTCTGGTTGCGACAACAGCACTTCCAGTTGCCCGCGCACGGGGCCGAGTTTCTGGTCGCCAAACAACTCGCGAGCGCCCAAGCCGGTGCAGTTGAAGATGACCGGCTCGGGCAGCCGCAGAACCTCTTCACGGCTGCGGAATTCCTTCACTACCAATTTGCCGCCAGCGGTATAAAAGTCCCGCAAGAGCGCGCTGAGATAAATGGAAGGTTCAATCAGCATCGTGCTGTACTGCCGTGCATACGGATGGCCGAAATAATGCTCCGCATCTTTGTGAACCTTTAGCTCAGGGTAAAGGTCATTGCCGCCGGGCAGTTCGCGCGCAAGCGACGCATCACTGCGATAAAGCTCAAACGTATCTATCCAACGCACGCCATAGTCGGTGCCAGCCAGCAGTTGAAAGGCTCGATTAGAAATGCGGCACGCGGATCGAAACTGTTCCAGAAACTTCGCCGACGCAGATTGCGCATCGTAGGCCGAGGTCGGCGACCAGAATCCTCCGGCGATATTAGACGTCGTGTTGGGCGGCAAGTCGCGAGCATAAATCGTCACCGTGCCGGGTCCATCCTGGAAACTGCGTTGCAACAGCAGCGCGGTGGAAAGCCCGTTAACGCCACATCCGAGAACGGCAAAGCGGCGCTGCGACACTCTGGAATTACGCTGCGAAGGAGAAGTCCGCGCCGGGAAGCCTCGCAAGAGGTCCACGGCCAATGACGCCGTTCCCCAGGAAAGCGTAATCCCGGCACCGCCATGGCCATAGTTATGAATAAGAAGCTTTTCGCCAACGCGCTCGGCGCGAACAACAAACCCTTCGTCGCGATACGGCCTGAGGCCGACGACTTCGCGGATGACCCGATCGCGTGAAACTTTGACCCGGGCGAACCGACGTTCCGCATCACCTCCAGCAGCAAATGCGAGCGGCCGTGCTGCGCGCGAAGTTGCGAGAAAAGGACTGGCCGTCAATGCGCTCCGTAAAAACCCACGACGATTGGTTTCAGAACCAGCCTGGTTGGGCCTATGGGCTCCCAAGCGCACTACAAAATCTCCTTTTGACGTCCCCTATTCAAAATATATCAGAGGCGGTTTATGGGCGTCGGGTGCTTACCGTTATAGGCACATTCTTTCTTTTTAAGACGCAGCACGCATTAACAAACGGAAACCAATTACATTTAATGAGCGGCCTGGATGAAGAAAATTACGGTGCGCTGAACGAGCGCCGTAAGCTTGATAATCCCAACCTCCCCCTCGAAGCACTTTCTCTATTGGTTCAAGCTTCGGCGCAGCTCCGTAAGAGCCGTTGTACCAGTCATCCACCCATTCCCATACATTTCCATGCATGTCATATAACCCCCAGGGGTTAGGTTTCTTTTGACCGACGGCGTGGGCATATTCTTCCCCATCCTGGGTATTGTCTCTGTACCAGCCATAACTTTCTAAATCTCGGTCATCATCACCAAAGCTGAACTTCGTAGTTGTCTCAGCTCGCGCGGCGTACTCCCATTCTTGCTCGTTAGGCAAACGATAGGCATTCTCACCATCAATTTTGGCAAGCCCTGTCAAAAATCTTCGCGCATCATACCAACTGACGTGCGTAGCTGGATAACTATCTCCCTCTCTAACTTTTGGCATTCCTTTCCACGGTTCAGTTCCCATAACAGTTTTCCATTGCCACTGTGTCACTACGTAAACACTCATATAGAATGGCCTGCTTATCGATACTTCACGAATAGGCCTTTCGTTCTCCTCTCCTGGTTCCCCATCCTTTGTTCCCATATAGAAACTGCCGGGCGGGATGAGTGTAAACTTCATGCCCAGTTTATTCTCCCAAGTCTGTTGACCCACAGCCTTTAGAAGATCCATAAGGCCGCGTTTGTAATCATCGCGAAAGTCTGCATAAAGCTTCCCCTTTAGGAATCGGGGGAGCGTACAGTCTTCAGCAAGTAGAGGAAAAATTTTGGTCGTCTTATCCGCAACCTCATCATCGAACAGACTTTGCCACTCCGTTTCGACCCATCCGGAGTCTATAGCATGACGCGTTAGCCAGATGGCGATGTAATCGGATGCTTCAAGCCCTTCTTGAACTTTTCGGCTAATCCGATCACCAACTCGAATCTGCTGCTCGTCTAACCACACATCTAGTCCGGCCTGTCGAAGATCATCTGTTAAGCGCCGTACAGAGTCCTTATCGTGATTAGAGTGACTCAAGAAAATACGTTTCTTCATCAGGAACCCCTTACTTATAAGTACTTGTGTCCGGTTATTCCGATACGTTTCTTACTCAATTCATTGCAACACCTAACAGGAAATGTGTAAGGGTATCAGAGGTTGATCATATGTCCGACTAACCCATGAGCCGCCTCTTTCACAGCTTCGCTCAAAGTCGGATGCGCGTGGACGTTGCGGGCGATCTCTTCTGGCGTGAGTTCAGCGTATCTGGCCAGGGTAAGTTCGGGTAACAGCTCCGTAACATCGGGGCCGATCAAATGCGCGCCGAGCATTTCGCCGTACTTCTTGTCGCTGATCAGCTTCACAAATCCGGTGGCATCGCCGAGGCCGTGGGCTTTGGCGTTGGCGGTGAAGGGGAATTTGGCGACGTTGACGTCGTAGCCTTTTTCCTTGGCCTGCGCTTCGGTGTAGCCAAAGCTGGCGATTTGCGGTTGGCAATACGTCGCCCGCGGCATCATGTCGTATTCCAACTTGATGGTGTGTTCGCCTTTGATGTTTTCTGCCGCGATGATGCCCATGGATTCGGCAACGTGCGCCAGCATCAATTTCGCCGTCACATCGCCGATGGCGTAAATGTGCGGGACGTTGGTTTGCATCTTTTCGTTGATTTCAATCGCGCCTCGGTCGGTGACTTTCACGCCGGTCTTTTCCAAACCGTAGCCTTCCGTGCGCGGTTTGAAGCCGATGGCTTGCAGCACTTTGTCAGCTTCAAGCGTCTGCTGTTTGCCTTCTTTGTCGCTGACAGTAACGCGGACGTTTTTGCCTGTGTCTTCGATCTTATCAACGCGTGTGCTGGTCAGAAGCTTGATGCCTGCTTTCTTGTACTGGCGGGCAAGTTCTGCTGAGACTTCTTCATCTTCCAGCGGAACAACGCGATCCAGGAATTCGACGATGGTCACGTCCACGCCGTAATTGTTCATCACATAAGCGAATTCGACGCCGATGGCTCCGGCTCCGGCGATGATGATGCTGCCGGGGAGCTTGTCTTCCATAATCTGCTCTTCGTAAGTGACCACGCGTTCGGACAGCGACGAACCCGGAATCAGCCTCGTGGTCGAACCGGCGGCAATGATGCAATGTTTGAATTTGACGGTTTCGTTGCCGCCTTTGTTCAGCTTGACGTCAAAAGTGTTGGCGTCTGTGAAGGTCGCCCAACCGTCAAACTCATCAATCTTGTTTTTCTTCATCAAAAAGTGAACGCCTTTGACGCGGCCATCGGCAACTTTGCGGCTGCGGCTAAAGGCGACACCGTAATCGAAGGTGACTTTGCCTTCGATCTTCATGCCGAAGGTTTTGGCTTCGTGGTTCACAATGTGCGCCAGTTCGGCGTTGCGCAACAGTGCTTTGGAAGGAATGCAGCCGACGTTCAAACAAACGCCGCCCCAGTATTTCGATTCGATTACCGCAGTTTTCAATCCCAGTTGGCTGGCTCGGATGGCGGCAACGTATCCGCCCGGTCCAGCGCCCAGCACAACCACATCATATTCTTTCGCCATAAAGTTCCTTTGTTATCTTTGAATTTAATTGAGTGTTTAGGAATGACATTTCATCACAAAGGGTCAAAGGATCAAAGAGTCAAAGAATTGTTCTTTGACTAGCCTTTGTTCCTTTGCCCCTTTGATCCTTTGCGATAAGTAGGTTCCACTTCATCTCATTCACTTTTGACTAACATCAACGCCCGCGAATTCACGCAGGTACGTATTGCCCTTGTATTCCAGTTCCTGGTGAATGCCAATTTTGGACGTGTAGTAGGCGTGCGCCATGCGGGATTTCAGTTCGACAAAAAACTTCTCTTCCGGCTTTTGCGGATTCGCTTCGTTTGCGGCGATGCGTGTTAGCAAAGCAAGGCGCTGCCCCGGCGAAGACTTCAGAAACGACTGCTTGTGCATTTCCATTGAAAGCTGATTGACTAACTTCAAGCCTTCACGCCATTGCTGTTTCGTTTCAAGCTCTGGCGATTCCGCCAACCGGGCGTCAATGTAGTCAGCGCATTTTGCGGCACGCGCGCCGGGCGAATGCTCATCTGTGGGAATAATCAACTCACCGAGTTCATCCACCATCTTCAATTCATCAGCAGTGAAAAACTTTGGAAGCTTGGCGGCAATTCGCGATTTGGCCTGCGGCAGAGCCGGAACGGCCAGCGCGCCCGCCGCTAACTTCACCATTTCTCGCCGACTCACTTGCGGCGTTTCTGTCTCCTCTTGTTTCTTCATAGGTTCCCTCGCTTGAACTCTGCCGCCAGGTAATCGCACGAACGCCAGGCCAACGCCATTATCGTCCACGTAGGATTTTGGTTGGCCGCGCTGACGTGGCTGCTGCCGTCAACGACGAACAGGTTTTTTACGTCGTGAGATTGCTGGTATTGGTTCAGCACGGAAGTTTTCGGATCGTTGCCCATGCGCGCCGTTCCCAGTTCGTGTATGGACCAGCCTTCGGTGAGCATGTCTTTATTGACACTGACAATTTCAATTCCGGCGGCTTCAAACATTTCCTGCGCGGTTTCAGCCATGTCTTCGCACATCTTTTTTTCGTTGTCGCCGAAGTGATAATTGAACCGCAACACCGGAATGCCCCAGCGGTCTTTCATCATCGGATCGAGTTCGACAAAGTTTTCGTACCGCGCCAGCACTTCGCCGAAACCTCCCATATCAACGACGGCCCCGGCGTAATCGCGGACTTTCTTCTTGTAGCCTGCACCAAAACCAGCCATTCCGATGGCATCGCCGGGAAACATTCGAATTCCGCTGCCGCCTTCGAAACCATAGCCGCGAATGAATTTCGGATGTTTTTCCGTCAGGTTGCGAAATCGCGCCAGATAAAACCCGCCCGGCCGGCCGTCATCCAGTGTGCGCGCCGCACCGATTTTCTTTTTGTAAATGCCTGAAACCCCAGGCCCCATGACATGTTCGCAGAAGTTGTGACCGACGTGGCTGCTGGAATTGCCAATCCCGTTCGGATGCTGGCGCGATTTCGACAGTAACATCAACCGAGCCGATTCCAACGTTGAAGCCGCCAGCACAACGACTTTGGCCTTCGCCTCGTAATTTTTGCCCGTCACCGTATCAATGAATGCCACCCCGCGCGCTTTGCCGGAATTCGTATCCACCAGAACTTCGCGGACAGTGGCGTTGGTGCGAATCGTCAGATTGCCGCCGTCAAACGCCGGAAAAATCAATCCGGTCGGCGAATCGAATGCCGCGTGAATGTCGCAGCCGCCTGCCCGGCGGGCGCAAGCGCCACGGCTGAAACAGCGCATGCGATATTTGTTTTTGACGCCGTCGGTGGTGACACCTGCACGATACGGCGTCAAGGTGCGTCCCATTTTTGCCAGGCTGCCGCGCAAATGAACTTCGGCTTCGTTCAAGCGAACAGGACGTTGAAAGATGCTGTCGGGCAAGTGCCACAGGTTTTCTTTGACGCCGGAAATTCCCAACAGCAGGTCAACTTTGTCGTAATACGGCTGGATGTCTTTGTATTCAATCGGCCAGTTTTCGCCATACCCATCATACGAAGCGGCTTTGAAATTGTGGTCAGACATCCGCAACGCCAGCCGCCCCCAGATGTTCGTTTTGCCGCCGAGCGCCCGCGAACGCACCCAAGCGTAAATCGATCCGGTGTACGGATGGTCTTTTTCGTCCACAACCAGATTTTTGCTGTAATCGCTGCCGCCCCAGGTTTGCGTATAGCCGTGAACATGCTTCGCTTTGACACCAGCGGCGTAAGGAGGCTTGCGAATGGTGTATTCGTTCGGCGTCAGCCCGTGGTGATCCGGTGGCATGTCGCCCCGGCGCGGATGCTCGTAGGGCCATTCGGTGGATTTCAGCTCCTTGCTTGTATCAATGCGCTTGCCCGCTTCCACCAACAGAACTTTCATTCCGTGCGAAGTCAGCACAAACGCGGCCATGCCGCCCGCCGCGCCAGAACCGACAACAATTGCGTCGTAAACTTTGTTCAAATTGACTGCCTTGTCATCGGGCAGGTTGATCGTCTGTAAACTCATTTTGCCTCTTTGTGATTGCGGTGAACCTCACAGACCTTTGAATTAACGCAAAGGCGCCAAGCAGCAAAGGCGCGAAGTAACTCTGGCCGTAAACAACTTGCGGCAAATGGATTCATATCTGTCAAAACCATCTTTGCGTCTTTGAAACTTTGCGTCTTTGCGTTGAGATCGTTGTTTTTGTGCAAGCCCTAACTCATTTGCTGGCCGTGGTCACACGCCCGGAAGTGTACTTTTCAATCCAGGCGAATTCGCGGCGCATTTTGTCCAGTTGATAGCTGGGAACCTGAATGCCGTGGCCTTGGTCCGGATACACCACCAACTGCGTTGTCACGCCCAGCCGTTTCAGCGTCCGGTACGTTTCCTGAGACTGGCCCAGCGGAACGCGTTCGTCTTTTTCGCCGTGGAAAATCAGCGTCGGCGTTTTGGCATTGGTCAAATAACTGAGCGGCGATTGTTCATCGAACATCTTGCGCGCTTCCCAAGGCGTGCCGCCGTGCAAGCGTTCGCGTTGCGCGACGATATCCGCCGTTCCCCAGTACGAAACCGCGTTCGTCAATCCGGCTCCATAAGCCGCGCATTTGAACCGGTTCGTGTGGCCAATGATCCAGCCCCCCATATACCCGCCATAGCTCCAACCGGCGACGGCCAATTTGTTTTCGTCCGCGACGCCGAGTTTGATCAGATAATCAACGCCGCTCAGGATGTCTTCGTAATCCACTTTGCCGACCAGTTTGGCGTTGGCTTGCGCGAATTTCGCGCCGTAATTCGACGAACCGCGAAAGTTTGGCATAAACACCGCATACCCGTTGGCGGCGTACACTTGCGGAAACGCGCTCCAACCTGCGACGAAGCTTTTTGTGTACGCGCCTTCCGGCCCGCCGTGAATGTAGGTCAGCAGCGGCACTCGTTTTCCGGTTTGATAACCCACCGGGTAAATCAGCACGCCTTCGATTTCCGTTCCGTCGTTCGACTTCCACTTGATAGCGTCCACTTGCCCGAGCGCGAATTCAGTGGCTTTTGGATTCAACTGGGTCAAAAACACAGGAACCATGATTCGCGCCGCCAGCAAAGCAATCTCCGACGGGATTCGCGGGTTTTCGTGAACAAAAGCGATGTTCATCCCGTCCGGCGTGACAGAAAATCCGGGATTGACGCCGTCGCTCCGCGTCATGGCTTGCGGCGTCTGGTCGTTGATGTTCATCGTGTAAATTTGTTCGTTGACGCCAAGCCCCGCGTTGAACACCAGCCGCTGGCTGTCGAATACCCAGCGATGCGCGCGAATGTACCCATCGAAGTTTTTTGCCAGCGCGCGTGGTTCGCCGCCACTTACCGAAATCAAATGAACACGATCTGGCCCTGCATTTCCGTCACCATCGGCATGAGCCAGATAAGAAATCCAGCGACCATCCGGCGAAAACCTTGCATCGCTTTCCGCACCATTACCTTTGGTCAATTGTTTTGCCGAAGCGGAATCTACAGGCGCGGTTTGCCAGTTGGCAGGGATCGTAAAAACTTCCGTTGTTGCGCCATCCATTAATCTTGGCGTCTGCCGCGCTGTAAAAACGATCTGCTGGCTGTTCCAGGCCCAACTGAACCCGGCAACGTGCCGAGCGCCTTTGGTCAATTGCTTGACCTGCCCGGTCGCAACTTCGAACAGCCACAACTGCGCGAAGCGGTATTCTTCGTCTTCGACAATTGGAAGCTTGTTTTTTGGCTTTTCACGAGGTTCTTCAGCAACAAACGCAATGAATCTTCCATCAGGCGACCACTCAAAATCTGTCACGGGTGCTTTGTGCGAAGTCAGCCGTTCAGGTTCACCGCCTTGTAAACTAAGGACGTAAATCTGAACGCCGCCTTCTCCACGATCTGACAAAAATGCCAGCCGCCGTTGGTCAGGCGACCATCGCGGATGGTCGTCGCGCTTCGGGCTGGACGTCAGTTGCACGGTTTCGCGCGCGTCGTTGACCATCCAGACGTCGGAATTGAAGCGATCGTTTTCGCGATCCCAAGCCGTCAGCACAAACGCCACGCGGCGGCTGTCGTATGAAATCTGCGGATCGCTGGCGCGGTTCAGCGCGACAACATCTTCCGGCGTCATCGGTCGTTTGGTCTGTGCCAGCACAACAGCGGAAAGGCAAAGCGATCCCGCCAGGAGTGAGAGAAGTCGGTAACAATTCTTCATGTTTCTATTCACCAATTACTTTTGAGGTCTTCAGCAGAATGCTGAGGCGGATGTTAAATCGTCCAATCTTCCATCGCCAAATCCGGTACGCGCTGGAAATCCACTGTGTTTCTGGTTACCAGAATGCCGCTGACCGAAAGTGTGATGGCGGCAATAGCAAGGTCGTTCGTGCCAATGCGGATTTTCTGGCCACGAAGCTCGTCAAAAATGCCTGCGGCTGTTTCATCAAACGGCAGGCAACCCATTCGCTGATAAAATTCCTGACCGCGTTGCAGCCGAGCATAAGCTGCCACTCGCGCGACTCCATTAGCCGCTCGACGGCAAGCTGGAAGCCAACCACTCAAATCTTCGCCTACCGTAATGATGGTTGTAACGACGGGCGTGCCAGCAGGAATGCTGTTCGCATGCCCTTCATACGTGGGATGCCTCTGCTGAGCAAAACCAACTACGCTTGTATCAAGTACGTATAACTTCATTCTGCATCCTGCCTTTCAGCTTCAGCGCGCTGGCGCAATCGCTCAGCTTCGATTTCGGCAAAATGTTCCCGCAAAGCTTCTTCATCACCTTCGAAAACCTTGACGGCTTCCAGCCAGTCTTTGGCAGTTGGCAACCGTGACATTCGACGCCCTGGCATGTCTAGATTGATAGTTCTAAGTTCCACTCCAGCCAGATATTTTTCGGCTGCGCTTTGGACATTTTGCACAGCTTCGTCAGGCGATTTCCCTTCCGCTGCCAGATCAGGCAGCGCCGGAATCAGCGCACGATAAATACCATTCTTCTGTTCGACAATAACCGGATATTCCATAGCTTTATCTCCTTAGCACGGCGCGAAGTTTAGCATTGAGGTGCGATTGTGGCCATGTGTCGCCAATCAACGAATAAATACGTTGACACCAACGTATTTATTCGTTACTGTCCGCCCCGCACTTAGCAACGGATAAATACGTTGCTGCATTTCGAAGGAGATCAAATGCCGAGAACAGCTTCAAAAACCTTCACCGATAAGGAAATGGAAATCATGCGTGTGGTCTGGGATTTGGGCGAAGCGACTGCCCGCCAGATTCAGGAAGCCGTGCCCGGCGAAGCGCATTACAACAGCGTGCTGACGATCATTCGCGTGCTGGAACGCAAAGGCCACCTGACGCATCGCGTCGAAGGCAAAGCCCACGTTTACCGCGCCAAAGCCAAGCAGGAAAAAGCTCGCAGCCGCGTGCTCAGTCATTTGATCGAGCAGGTTTTCGGCGGTTCGCCGACTTCGCTGGTGTTGCATCTGGTCGAAACCGGCGACCTGACCGAAGACGATTTGCAGGAAGTTCGCCAGCAGGTCGCCGCCCGCGCCGAAGCCCGCGCGGTCGCAACGACATCTGAACCGGAAAAACCTGGCAAACCGGCGAAATCCAGAAAAGCAAAATAGATGATCCAGCTATACAAGGAGGACGCAAATGAATGCCTGGACAAATTTTGTGGCTGCCGGAAACAAAGGGTTTGCCTGGTTGCTGACCTGGAGTTGGCAGGCGTTGCTATTGCTCGGCGGTGTGTGGCTGGGATTGAAAATCTGGCAAACGAAATCGCCTGCGTTGCGGCACCATGTTTGGCTGATTGCCTTGGTTGCTGTGACTTTGCTGCCCTTGCTGACCGTGGCGGCGCAACAGTTTCCATTTTTCCAATCAAACCACCGCACATTTCGTTACGTGGCTGCATTTTCCGGTTCGGTCAGTGCCGGTGTTGCCAGTCTTACTTTACCGGCAACCGGCACCACCGAGAAAAATGCTGTTTCGACAATCGCACCTATGCCGCAGAAATTCATTTTTTCTTGGGCATCAGTTTGCGCTGTTGCGTGGGTGACAATTTTTCTGATTTGGGCGACAGGGGTTTTGGCCGCTTTGTTCAGGTTCTGGGGACAATTCAACACGCTTCGACAATTGCAATTCAATAGCCAGCGGGTTACGCCTGCAGAGCTTGATTGCGATGATTGTAAACCGGAATTCTTGAGGATCGGAGCTAGCCTGGGCCTATCCACTGAAATCAATTCCCCGATCCTGATTGGCGTGCGGCATCCGATGGTCTTGCTGCCTGCTGACATCTGCGGCTGGACAACCATCGAAGAGCGTCGGGCGATGATCCGGCATGAACTGGCGCACGTGGAACGCCGCGACCAGTGGGTCAACCTTTTGCCAACACTGCTCAATATTGTTTTCTTTTTTCATCCGATGGTTCGGCACGCTTGCCGTCAACTGAGCCTGGAAAGAGAGCTGGCTTGCGATGACCATGTCGTCAGCCTGGGCATCACCGCCGAAACTTATGCTGAAAGCATTCTCAAGGTAGCCGAGCGCAGCATTTCTCCCAATGCCTCTAAACGCTGGACGCCAGGCGGCACACACCAGCTTGCGCTCTTTTCCGCCAAACACATTCTCGAAAGGAGGATCGAAATGATTCTGACCAAAGATCGAACGCGCGTGATTGCGCGGCAATGGAAGTATTTGCTTCTGCCCATGGCAATGATCGCCACTGTCGCCTGGCTGTTAATTCCCCTGGGCGTCCCTAAGCCCGGGCTAGCTCAACCGCAAGCCAATACGGGTGACAGCAAATTTCAGGTGGTGAAAACGCTTGGAGACAACAAAGCATACAAAGATTTAGTTGAGATGGCGTTGCACAATTCCGACGCTGAATTGCGGCGATTGGCAGCCACTCGGTTGACCGAACTGGAAGGCGACAATAGCACCGAGGCGATGGTGGATTTGTATTGGCAAACCAAAGACCTGGAAGTTCAGCAAATGATGATCGAAACATTTGCGAGAATCGGCGCGATTGAGCCGTTGACGAAAATTGCCTTGTCTGACCCGTCTGTCGAACTGAGGGAGCGAGCGCTTTCCAGAGTCAAATGGCTGAAAGAAACCAGCGAAAGCGCGGAAGTCAAAACCTGGAACGTTCCGGGGTTGCGGGAAGAACTGAACAAGTTGCAGGACCAACCGCCCGCGCCGCCACCGCCTCCTCCGCCGCCACCGCCAACCTCTGAGATGACTGTCGAAGCAGGCAAGCCGCTCATTACCACACGCTGGCATCAAGACAAAAACTCAGTGTTCACGCTGTTGCGAGGAGCCGTTGACGCCCAAATTCGCAGGGACACATCCTTCTTCGAGCGGATTCTGGACGAAGATTACATAGAAACCGGGCCAAGCGGTGAGACGATCAACAAGGCCCAGGCAATCGCCGACATCAAACGAATGGATTACATGATCAGCAAATTCGAGTTTGATGATCTGAGCGTTTCCGGCAACGAACAGATGGCTTTTGCCACGTTCCTGGGCACGGTTTATTTCCAGGCCAATGGCCAGGATTCAACCCAGCAATACCGTTACACGATCAATTTCATCAACCGCGATGGGCAGTTGAAAGTCGCTGCGGTTCATATGAGCCGTAAGCTATAGCAGCGCCATCTGACAAGGAAAAGAAAAGGCAGAGCACCCAATGGCTCTGCCTTTTCTTTTCTGCTTGGAAGTTCTGTTTAGGTCAGCTTGAGCGCCGAGGCCAGGCTATTGAGTGATCCTGCCGCCGATGTCCAGATTGCGTTCAGCGTCATGTTGAGTATCAAACGATCCTCCTGCCCCAACGGATTCACCGCCGGTTTAATCGCATATTTCTTCATTAAGGTCGCCCCAGGCTCTATGGCTATCGGCAAGAATCCTGTCACCTGTCCCTGCCCCCACGCCTGACCGGCATCCACATATGCGTCCATCGCGGCTCTGATATCCGCTTTCAAACCATTTTCAGGCAATGTCGAAAGTGATTCATCAATCACCGGTCTGACTTCGATCAGCATGTTGGCGTATTGCAGATAAGGCAGCCCGATTTTTGCAGCATCCGATAGTTTGCGCAGTGCCGTGTAAGCCTTGCGAGCGCTTGCCTGCATCGCATCGGGGATCGGCGCAGGTTGGAGAGCAGTTGGCGGATTTTCCGCACGCGGACTGGGCTCTGGTTCCCTGGAAGAAAATCTTAAAGTTTCAATCTCGTTGAGCCGGAATGCTCGGCTCTGACTTTTCACTTCAATCTGCACGATGTCTGCATCAGCACTCAAAAAATAGCCTTGTATGGAATCGCCTTGCTTCAAGTTAATCGTAACGGGCCGTTTCACTGGAGCCGGTGTCGGCGCCGGAACTGCCGCTGCCCGCGTCACCTTGCCCTTTCGCGACCTGCTTTGCCTGCTTTGACTGACCGCCACCCCACCAATAATCAACACGATAGTAAAAACACTAAGAATGGTTTTGACCTGGTTCATGATGTTCACCTGTCCTGGAGGAAGACGGTTTTGTTGACCTGCTTCGATACGCAAAACATTACCGCTTCGCATCAGCAAATCATAAGCCCTTGTTTCAGTTGAAGATGGACGCCTCCATCTCGCTGCCAGACATAATAGAAAAAGCTCTGGCAATTTCAGTGATGGAATCACCGTGCCAGAGCTTTTGAAAAGAGTCACAGGTTCATTCACCGCAACTCTCGCTTTATTGAATTGCCGGTTATTTCTCTGCCAGCTTTCTGCCTGCATTCAACTGATCGAAATTCATGATCGCGTTGAAAACCAGAAAGTAACTTCCCTGCGTTTCCGCTCGCCAGAACGGGTTGTGGGAAAACAGCACAACGTGGCCTTTGCCAACTGGAACGTCAATGACGGCGGCGCGTTGAGCCAGCTCGGTTCCGGCTTCCAGCAACCCCGAAACCAGCAGGTCGCGCGCGTCGGCGTAACGTAATACCACGCGAGGCCGCGCGTCTGGCGGAATCAAACCAACAGCGTTGCGAAGTTGTTCGGCCGTCACTGGCGGAAGCTCCCAAACCTCGGAACGTTGCGATTCCGGCACAACATCAGGTGCGCGGTTTTGAACAACGTCAGGATCGTCCGGGGAACCGCGTCCGGTCAGCCGGTCGCCACCTTCCCCGCCAGAACGGCGTCCGCCTCGCCCTCCGACAGAATTGCTCAAGCCAAAAAGCGGGCCGCTGGAGTAGAAAACAGCCAGATTGTCTTTGTAACCGTACGCAATCGGGCTGGCAGCATCCACCATTTTCGAGCGCACAACGGTGCCCGGTGCTCGCAAGCGTTGCGGCGCAGTTGTGGAAACGCCGTTGGTGAAATTGAACGTAATGGCAAAATTCGCCGTGTCATTGGCTGTAATCAGCAATCCGCCCTGCTGAACAAACATCTGCAAATGCTGCAAACCCATCCAGCCCAACCCCGGACGCATATCTTCGGTTTCATCCGTGCCGCCAAGATTCGGCGTCAAATCCGTTTTCTTCCACGGTAACGGATTGCCGAACATGGGCATGCCGCTGACGATTTGTTGCGGGTTCGAACGGCCCACGGGAGCAAAGATGATCACGTCGTATTTCGCCCGCAAGGCTGGATTCTGCGCGACATCCTGGGTGCTGATGTAATCGAAAGGAACTTTCAGCCGGTCGAATTCCAGCCGCCACCAGCCTTCGTCCTGCGTACTCAGCCAGGTATGCATCATCGCAATGCGTGCGGCTTTGACCGGATGCGTTTTGACCGAAGGCGCAGCGTCTGTCGCATACACTTTCAATCCCAACTCTGCGGCAACAGTATTCAGATCATTTTGACTGACGCCACGAATCACCAGCGAACCGCGATTGAATTTCGTTCCGACGGCGTCAAATGATTCTTCGGCAGCTTCAAACTGTGCGTCCTTGAATCTGTAACGCAGTGTGACCAGCGAATTGTCGGCATTGTGATTAACCAGAAAGACTGAGCCAGTGCCGTTGACTCCGCCTGCGGCTTTCACCTCGCCGCTGACTTTTTCCATTGTCGCTTCCAGGGCTTTCACGTCTGTCACGCGAACGACTTGCACATTGCCGAGTTCGCCAAACGTCCAGGCTGTATCGTCGTAAATGTTCCGCTGCGGATCATTCGGCGACCAATACTGGTAATCCAGCATCATGTCCGCGATGCGGCTGTAGGGTTGATCCATTCGCACCAGATAGGTTCCCGCCGGGAAGGTTCGCGTGTTCGCTTCCTGACTGCCAGTTCTGCCATTGCCAACATTGGGGCCGCTACCGCTCGGGCCGGCTTCGCCTGAAGCGGCAACCGGCGGTTGTGCTTTTTTCTTGCCGGGGACTGTCACGGTGAATGGCGCAGTTGCCTTGTGAACTTCGCATCCTTGCAATTGCAGCAATCGCAGCAATTCCGCCTGTCCGCCAGGACGCGGATCGTCGCCCGGAAAGATGTACGCCGCCGGACCGGAAACCGTCGGCTTCAGGATTGAATTTTTGCTCTTCAGATAAAAGTTTCGCAGGAAGTACTGCCGATTCGCGGCGAACTGCGCCAACGAAACCAGAATGCCTGTCTGTTGATAGTTGTTGTTATTGCGCTGCGACCAGACGGTTTTGGGCAGCGGAGGATTCTGTTTGTACCAGGTGCGCGAATATTCGTTGGGTGACAACGTGCGTTCAACAGTGTCGGCTCCGCCGTTGCCAAAGGTTTCGTACAAACGGCTGATGCCATTGTGCGAAGCGGCGATGAACATCAAATAACTGGGCGACCAGGTATCGAACGTGCCGTACGTGAACACGCCGGGCATTCCCATCTTGGTCATTTCGCCGACGTTATTCCATCCGATGAAATGCCATTCGTTTGTGAGAATCGGATCCAGCCACGCGTTGTACGGCTCCGCGCCAACCGTGTTGTCGTACAAATAAGCCACCGATTCGTGCAGGTCGTGCAGCACTTGCGGTTTCCAATGCTGGTAGGTTTTCAGCACGTTGCGCGTCAAAGCCAGCGACAGCGACATGGCGTCGCGGTTGTTGTCGTGCGCAACGTATTTCCCCCAATACACCAGGTTCGGCCAGTTTTTGCCTGGATTGGCCAGATGCCAGTTGTATACGTCCACTTGGCGGTCGCGGCCGTCAACTTCCACCACCGGAGTAATCAACGTGATGGCGTTTTCGCGGATGTGTTTGATGTAGGCGCTGTCGTCCACAGCCAGACGATATGCCAGTTCCATCAATGCCGTCGGCGAACCGGTTTCGGGCGAATGGATCGTGCCGGTCAGGTAGTAAATCGGCACAGTGTCGGGAATCAGCTTTTCAGCTTCGTCGTCGTTCAGGTTGATTGCGCGCGGGTCGGCCAGACGGGTAAGCCGCGCGCGGTTTTCTTCCAGCTTGGCAATGTTGGCTTCCGAAGAAACGGCGACAGCGATCATTTCGCGGTCTTCTTCGGTTTTGCCGATGCTAAACACTTTGACGCGCGGGCTGGCAGCTTCCAGCAT
>CAZMXG010000057.1:0-37643 GCA_964570175.1 uncultured Heliomicrobium sp.
AATACTCAATCAAAATGGAAGGCCGTCTAGTCGGCAAAGTCGTTATGTTCAAGGGCACCACTGACCTCGGCGCAAAAGACGGCGGCGTCTTTGACTGGATTGGCCGCGCCAACGAAAAAGAATTCGTAGGCTTCTTCACCAGTGCGTTTTACACCGGCACGTTCAATCTGGCGCGTCCGAAAAAGGAGACGGCACAATGATTCGCAGCCTTGCCTGCTTGTGCCTGATAACCGGGTTGCTGCTTGCGCCAACAACAGTTTTTGCCGCCGCGCCAAAGCTAAAACTCACGGAAAACCGCCGCTACCTGCAATACGAAAACGGCAAGCCATTTTTCTATCTTGGCGATACTGCATGGGAATTGTTCCATCGCCTGAACCGCGAAGAAGCGACACAGTATCTGACCAATCGCGCGCAAAAAGGCTTCACGGTCATTCAAGCCGTCGTGCTGGCACAGCTTGGCGGCTTGACGGTTCCCAATCCTTACGGCGATTTACCTTTGGCAAACGGCGATCCGGCCAAACCCAACGAAGCCTATTTCCGCCACGTGGATTTCATCGTCAACAAAGCCGAGGAGTTAGGCTTGTTCGTTGGGATGTTGCCAACTTGGGGCAGCCATTGGGCATTAAGAACTGTGGGGGACAAAGCGGCGTTCAATCCAACAAACGCCCGCGAATACGGGCGCTTTTTGGGTGCTCGATACAAAGACAAACCAATCATCTGGGTTCTGGGTGGTGACCGTTCCATCACCAACGACGCCGAACGCGCGATCATTGACGCAATGGCTGCGGGGCTGACCGAAGGCGACGGCGGCACGCATCTGAAAACCTTTCACCCAATCGGGCCTGGGCTGTCTTCGATCAAACTGCACGATGCGGCTTGGCTGGATTTTAATATGGTGCAGTCTTCACACGCCGCGCGCGATCACGACAACGGGTTGTACATCGAAAACGATTACGCGTTGAAGCCCGTAAAACCTTCACTGGACGGCGAACCTCGCTACGAAGGAATCCCCGTTGGCTTTTACAATCGCAACGCCAGCGGCATTGATCGTTTTGACGATTACGACGTGCGTCAAGCCGCTTACTGGTCATTGCTCGCCGGAGCCTGCGGTTATACCTACGGCAACAACAACATTTGGCAGATGTTCAAACCCGCCGCTTCAGGAACGGTTGGCGATCCCAATCGCATGCGCGATTTATTCGGCCTGCCCGGCAGTATCATCGGAGCCAACATCCCTTGGCACGAAGCACTGGATCATCCCGGAGCCTTCCAGATGCGCCACGTTCGCCGCCTGTTTGAATCGCTTCCCTTCACCAAACTCGTGCCGGATCAAAGCCTGATCCTGAACGGTCCCACCACTGGTGGGGCCAAGATGCGTGCCGCGCGAGCCAGCGACGGTTCTTTCGCCATGTTCTACACGTCTCGCGGAGAAAGCTTCACGCTGAACAAAAACGTCATCAAAGCCGACCAACAACGCCAATACTGGTTCGATCCGCGCTACGGCATCTCATATCCGATTAAGGATCAGGATAGCTTCGGCATTCAGACGTTTACTCCGCCAACCAGCGGACGTGGGAATGATTGGCTGTTGGTGCTGACGGATGCAGCGGGAGGATTTTCCTTACCGGGCACAGCGCAGTAACATGGGTTCGTCTGCAAAAAGGTAGGAGGAAACTATGCAAACTTTATCCCTTGAAATCAGCGATCTTGAGACTGTTCAGGCCATCGAAGAAGCTGCCAGGCAACAGAAAAAATCTCCGGTGGAATACGCACTCGATTTGCTGAAGACAGCACTACTGGCACAAAAGCCCTTTGAGGAAATTGTTGAACCGTTCTCTCGGAGCTATGACGAAAGCGGAATGACGGATGAGGAGTTTGATGAATTGATTGAGCGTGAGCGTCAGGCAATTTGGGACGAAAAGCACAGGAGAAAATAGCCTATGCCTGAAGAATTGCCCCGTGTGGTCTTTGATTGCAACATTATTCTTCGGGGAGCAGCCAACCGGAACAGCGCGGCTCGCGCTTGCCTGAAATTGTTTTTCGATGATGCAATCTCACTTTTTGTAAGTGAAGCGCTCCTTCATGAAGTACGCGATGTGCTGAATCGCCCGGCCATTCGACAGAAATTCCCGAAGCTGACGGATCGGCTGGTCAATGCACTGCTTCTGAAGATTGAGAGCCGAGCCATCTTCATCAAAAATGTCCCTGAAGAGTTTCATTATGAACGCGACCCAAAGGATGAGCCTTATGTGAATCTTGCGATTGTCGCCAATGCCTCCTATCTGGTGAGCCAGGATAAAGACTTACTCGATCTAACAACGGATTCCGACCCTACTTTACGATTTCGTTCTCGCTATCCGTTTCTTCAAATTCTAAAGGCTACTGATTTTGTCAGAGAGATTGCTCCTAAACGTCAGAGCGAATCAACCATCTGACGCTTGATTAGGACAAGGAAAGCACATGGCCACCTTCACCGAAGCCGAATACGATCAGACGCTCGCTGAAATCAAACGCTTGCTCCGTAAAGGCGAAGCCAATCTTTCTCCGGAAGAAGACCGCCTGCTCGACCTACTTTCTATCTTGGCTGAAAACTGGGAAGAAGCCCATCACGAAATCCCTGAGGCTGCTGGCCATCGCATCTTGCAGCATTACATGCAAATTCGTGGACTGCGGCAAACTGACCTGCAACCGATTCTCGGCTCACGCAGCATCACCTCAGCAATCGTCAATGGTAAGCGATCCATTACCTTAGAGCAGGCGAAACAGCTTGGCTCATTTTTGGGTATCTCGCCTGCTGTCTTTGCCTGAATATGAAATACTTTCTTAACCTATTTTCGCCCGAAACATTCGACGCCTTTATGCGCTCAGATTGCAGTGTATCTGGTTTTCGAGAGCGTCACCGAATTGCTGCAGGGAGAGTTAACGTCGGCGACCGGCTGATTTGTTATGTCACCAGATTGTCGCGCTGGGCTGGCATTTTAGAAGTGTGCGACGGGCCTTATGAAGACAGCAACCCGATTTTCTATTCAGAGAATGATCCTTTCATTGTTCGTTTCAAAGTCAAACCATTGATCTGGCTTGAACTTGAGCAAGCAATTCCAATCCACGAGGATCATCTTTGGGACAGCCTCTCATTCACTAAGGGCCAAACCAAAGGCTCATCGAGCTGGACTGGCAAGATCAGAGCAAGTCTCATCCAAATTGATGATGCCGATGCCTCACTTATTGAGTCAGCACTAAAACAACAAAAGGCTTCGAGCAATATCTTTCCATTCGACGAAGACGACCTCCAAAAACTTACAACCCATACAGTTAGACGACTCGATAAGGATGTCATCGTCACTGTTCCCGAAGACAATGACATTAGCCCTGGTGATACGCCAACATCGAGTGACGTCCGTGAGTCAATCAAAATTCAGGCATTAATTGCAGAAATTGGCTCTCGTATGGGAATGCAAATCTGGATTCCTCGTTCAGACCGCTCATCAGTTCTTAGTGAATGGAGAGGCGATCACCCTCCAATCCTCGACCGTCTCCCTCTCAACTATGACGATACTACTCTGCGAACGATTGAGCAGATTGATGTTCTCTGGTTGAAAGGGCGCTCAATTCACCGTGCGTTTGAGGTTGAACATACGACATCCATTTACTCGGGAATCTTACGAATGGCTGACCTACAAGCGCTCCAGCCGAATATGGATATTCGATTGCATATCGTCGCACCGGAAGGTAGGCGCGAAAAAGTCTTTTCAGAAATCCGTCGCCCTGTTTTCACCCTGCTTGATCGGGGTCCATTATCAGAAAATTGCACTTACCTTTCCTACACCAGCATAAGAGAATTGGCAGGACAACCACATCTTGCTCACCTGTCTGACACTGTCCTTGAAGAGTATTCCGAACAGGCAGAAGACTAATTCTTTTTCAAACGCAAATACGTTATTTCGTAATTCGAGTAGGCAACAATGAAAATCTCAATTGGCTCTGATCACGCGGGTTTCAAGTACAAAGATATGATCAAGCAATTGCTTCTGGATTTGGGGCACGAAGTGGTAGATTTCGGAACGGATTCGGAAGAGCCTGTAGATTATCCAGACTTCATTCGCCCAGCGGCCAAAGCGGTGGCATCAGGCGAAGTTGAACGCGGCATCGTCCTTGGAGGATCAGGCAATGGCGAAGCGATGGCCGCCAACCGCATCAAAGGTGTGCGTTGTGCATTGTGTTGGAATGTTGAAACTGCTCGCCTTGGGCGGCAGCACAATGACGCCAACGTGATTTCGATTGGTCAGCGGATGATAGACGAAGAAACAGCGCGGGAAATCGTACGTGTTTGGCTTGAGACCCCTTTCGAGGGCGGACGGCACCTACGCCGGATCCAACTCCTCGATGAAGAGTAAGATGAACAGCTCACTTCATTCTCTTCCACCGGAAATTCAAGAGCCTTCCTCCTGGTACGGCCAAGACTTAGCCACGCGTCGCAATTGGATCGAGGCGCTTTCGGAATCCGAAATCTCTGAAATTGAAACTGCGACGAAACAGTTGTCAGATGCCGGAACCGAAATCCCTGCGATTCGTCGCCAAGACTTTTCTCTGCCAATGCTCGGCGCTCGTTTACAGCGAATGCTAGACGAAGTGTTGAACGGAAGAGGCTTTGTGTTGATTCGAGGGTTGCCGGTGGAGCGATGGTCGCGGCGGGAGTCGGCGATTGCGTTTTATGGGCTGGGCACGCATCTGGGAAATGCGCGGTCGCAGAATGCGGCAGGACACGTGCTTGGCCACGTCAAGGATTTGGGGCTTTCCAGCCGCGATCCGAATGTTCGTATTTACCAAACGCACGAACGGCAAACCTATCACACGGATTCTTGCGACGTGGTTGCTTTGCTCTGTTTGCAGCCAGCGAAAGCGGGCGGCTTGTCGAGCCTGGTCAGTTCCGTGACGATCTTCAACGAAATGCGTAGGCGGCGACCTGATTTGCTGGCGGAACTCTTCCTACCAATCGAAACCGACCGGCGCGGCGAGGTCCCGGAAGGCGCGAAGCCGTATTTCAGAATTCCGGTCTTCAACTGGCATGCGGGATTGCTGTCGGCAATTTATCAGCGGCAATACATCGAATCGGCTCGACGGTTTGAGGAAGTCCCGCCGCTTACCGAGCGTCAAATCGAAGCCCTGGATTTGTTTGATTCGCTGGCCAACGATCCGGCGTTGCATTTGAACATGGAGTTTCGTCGAGGCGACGTGCAGTTGGTTCACAACCACACCTTGCTGCACGACCGCACGGCGTTTGAAGATTGGCCGGAGCCTGAACGCCGTCGCCATTTGCTGCGGCTTTGGCTGGCTCCACCGCAAGCACGACCGCTGCCGCCGGTATTTGCGGAACGGTATGGCTCACTCATTCCTGGCGACAGAGGTGGCGTTGCGGCCAAAACCGCAAACCTGATTGCGCCGCTGGATGCCGAATAACTTTAACTTGATGACTACTCCTTCCGACATTTCGACTTGTTTTCAATTCAATAAAAGGTTTGCCACAGAGAACCAGAGCCATTCACTGTATCAACGTCTCTGTGTGCTCTGTGGCTACACCGCCCCCATTCGTAAACCGATCAAATTTTGAGAACTATGGGGAAAAAGAAACCGACTCGATTACCTTCACCTGCTTTCGCGGCTAAGCTGCTAGCCTGGTACGACGAATCCGCAACCGAAATGCCCTGGCGCGACCAACGCGATCCGTATCGCATCTGGCTTTCGGAAGTCATGCTGCAACAAACGCGTATTGCTGCAGCCAAGGGGTATTACCATCGCTTTCTGGAACGTTTCCCAAACATTCAATTATTGGCTGACGCTTCGCTGGATGAAGTGCTAAAGCTGTGGGAAGGGCTGGGCTATTACGCGCGAGCGCGCAATTTGCACCGACTTGCTCAAGTGGTCGTGAAAGAACGCGATAGTCAATTCCCTGCTTCGGCTGAAGCCTTGCAAACCTTACCGGGTATTGGCCGGTACACAGCCGCAGCCATCGCCAGCATCGCGTTTGGCGAAGCAGTAGCCGTGCTCGACGGCAACGTTGTTCGCGTGTTGACACGGTTGATTGATCTATCGGAGGAAATCAGTCAGCCAAAAGTGATGGAGCAATTGTGGACTCTTGCATCAGGGCTGCTGCCGACGAAACGCCCGGGCGATTACAACCAGGCGTTGATGGACTTGGGCAGGATAATTTGCACACCTCGCCGACCGGATTGTCAGCACTGCCCTGTGCGCGAATTCTGTCTGGCTGCGGAGCGCGGAACCCAGGAATTGCGCCCCGTAAAAAAGCCCAAAGCTCCGTTGCCGGAAGTTCGCGCGGCAGCGGCGGTGATTCGAGACGAAGCCGGTCGTTTGTTGCTGGTGCAACGTCCCGAAGAGGGATTACTTGGTGGTTTGTGGATGTTGCCTGGAGGCCGATGTGAATCAGAGGAAAGTTACGCCAAATGTTTACAGCGGTCGCTGGCAAACACGCTTGGCATCGAAATTCGCGCAGGAAGTGAAATGGCTGCGGTGACGCAAACCTTGACACATTTCCGATTACGACTGCGAGCGTTTGCGTGCGAACTGATTGCCGGAACGCCCACCGGAGAAACGCGCTGGGCGTGGGTTACTGCAATGGAACTTCCCAATTACAGCCTCGGCAAAGCTGACCGCGAAGTGGTCCAGCGATTGGAACGCTGGCAACCGCGCTTGTTCGAGGATTTTTCCCTGTCAGGCAATGACCAGTCGAAGAAATGATTCAATGCCGCAAGCGCTGGCCCCTGTGTGAAACTCAAGGCAAAGTCGTCGTCAACCTCAACGATATAAATTTCCGGATTGAAATCACGCGTGCTTTGAAACACCAGGCGTCGGCTATCCGGTGTCCAGGCTGGTTCGGTGTTATGACCGACAGCAGTGGTTACCATTTTCGGGTTAGAGCCATCGGCATCCATAACCCAGATGTTGGAATTGCTATTTTGCGACCCACGGTTGCTGGCAAATGCGATGCGACGACCGTCGGGTGACCAGGCAGGGGCGCCTTCGTCAAACTGTGCTGTGTTCGTCAGGTTGATCGGATTGGTTCCGTCGGCGTTGATGACCACGATGTCGAAGTTCTTATCAGGCGTGGCGCGTGTAAAAGCGATTCGTTTGCCATCCGGCGACCAAGTGGGATCGGCGTCATACTCTGCATAATCGGTCAGCCGGTGCGGATTGCTGCCATCCGCGTTCATTACCCAAATATCAAGATTATACTTGTAACTGTTGCCACGATTGCTGGAGAAGGCGATGCGAGTCCCATCGGGTGAAAACGCTGGGCGCACATTGTAACCATGCGATTTCGTCAGGTTGACGGGTTTGCTGCCGTCGGCCTTCATTACCCAGATATCACTTTCCCGCAACGGCACCTTCTCCACTCCAAATGCGATGTGCGCACCATCTGGCGACCAAACCGGGGCAGTATTTCGCATGGCGTTATTCGTCACCCCTTTCAACCCGGAACCATCCAAATTCATCACGTACAGTTCCAACGTACCGACGCGGTCACTGAGAAACAGAATCTTCGTTCCGTCAGGCGAAACTTTTGGCGAACTGTCGTTGGCTATGCTATTGGTCAGTCTGCGCAATGAGTTCGCAGGTTTCTTATGCTCGGACGTCGAAAGACCGGATCGGATAAAAACAAAGCTCGTATGCGATCTGACGTAAAAGGCAACCGCAATCGCCAGGAGCAATGCAATCACAACGGCAGAAACAGCCCAGGCTTTCCACATCGTTTTTTTCGGCCCGACAACTGAAACGGTAGTAACCGTGTCCGCATTCACCCAATCCGATTTAGATCTGACTGGAAACGTTCGTGCAATGATCGGTTGTCTCTGCAAATAACGATGGATGTCTTCGGAAAATGTTTCAACGGAACCATAACGTTGGTTTGGGTCTTTGCCCAAAGCCTGCATCACGATGTCATCGAGATTGCCCGCGAGTTCGCACTGCAATGCTGCCGGAGAAGTGTTCCGTGCCTGGCTTACCGCTTCCGGTGTCAGGATAATCGTTCGTTGGCCGTCGCTGGCCGTCAACTCGCGCGTGCGAGTAACAACGTCGCTGGGGCGTTCCGGTTGTTCTTCGCTGATGATGCGAGCGATTTCGTGCGGGGCACGTTGGCGCAAATGATGCGGGCGATGACCGGTCAGCAATTCGTACAATAGCACTCCCAGACTGTATTGATCGGTGGCTTCCGTCACGGTTTCGCCGCGAGCCTGTTCGGGGCTGGCGTATTCGGGTGTCATCAGCCGCATCGCCGTCAGCGTAGGGTCAATTGTGTCGGCGGCCAGTTCGGGGTTAAGAATTTTGGCAATGCCGAAATCCAGCAACTTCGGCGTTCTGACATTGGTAACCAGAATATTTCCGGGTTTGATGTCGCGGTGAATGACTTGTTGCTGGTGTGCGTAAGAGACGGCGGAACAGACTTGCTGGAATAGCCGCAGCCGCTCGGCAATGGTCAATTGATGCGCGTCGCAATACCGGTGAATCGGCAAGCCCTCGATGTATTCCATCACGAAGTACGGCAAGCCGTCATCGGTCGTGCCGCCGTCCAACAATTGCGCGATATTGGGATGATTGAGCGCAGCCAGAATTTGCCGTTCGTTACGAAACCGGCGCAGGATGAAATCCGTGTCCATGCCGCGTTTGACCAGTTTGATGGCCGCGCGCTGATTGAATTGATTGTCAACGCGAATGGCCAGATAAACCGCGCCCATCCCGCCCCGCCCAATTTCACGAATGAGTTTGTAAGCGCCAATTCGCCGCCCTGCCATCGAATCCAATTGCAGTGTGACGGCATCGTCAGTCAGCAACGAATCAAAAGGTGCGGCGGCAGGAGTTTCAATAAAATCACCTGCTTGTTGATGACAGTTGAGCAGGTGCTCAATCTGCTGCCGCAACAACTGGTCATTGCCGCACATTTCCTTGAACACGACCTCTCGCTCGCCAACCGGTCGGTCAAGCACGGCGTTGAAAATTTCTTTGACTTGTTTCCAGCGTTCTGGAGTCATCGCTATAAACTCTTGTTCAACTCACCATAAAGCCAAGCCTTTGCCATTTGCCACTCGCGGATCACCGTCGCCCGGCTGACACTCAGAACTTCGGCTGTTTCTTCCAGCGTCATTCCGCCGAAGTATTTCAACTCAACGACACGGCTTTGTAGCGGATCAAGCCTGGCCAAGGTTTGCAGAGCTTCATCCAGCGCTACCAATGGATCGGCGCGTTCATCTGAAAAGTCCACCGCTTCGTCCAGAGAAACCGTTGCGCCACCGCAACCGCGTTTTTCAGCCAATCGCGCCCGCGCGTGATCCACCAGAATGCGACGCATAGCCTGGGCGGCGATCCCGTAAAAATGGGCGCGGTTTTGCCAGCGCACCTGCTGCTGGTCTATCAGCTTGATATAAGCCTCGTGCGCCAAAGCGGTTGGCTGCAACGAATGCCCTGCGCGTTCGCGCCGCAAATACCCTTCCGCAATTTTCTTCAGTTCCTGATACACCAATGGCGTCAAGTGTTCGAGCGCCGCACGGTCGCCCTCGCTCCAGGCGAGGAGCAGTTGAGTGACTTCGGGAGAAGTATTCATACGATTGCCAAGTTGCGAATTGAGCCGACCCCCTGTGCAACATCCGTAGCATGGAACTTGCCTGTGATTGCGTCAAGATTCGCCGTAAATACCTTTTTCTTCGACCTGCCAGAATTTTTCTGCACGCCGTGATCCTCTCTCGCTTCTTTTTCCGCGTGTCCTAGTGAAGGCCAACGAATGTGATGCGTGGCCTCGCTCGCAGGCAAGGCTCTGCGAATCGTTACGAACTGTTACAAACAATAGAGAAGGAGAGTGCTATGACAAAACGTTTGCTGTTATGTGCCAGCGTGTTGCTGGCGTCGTTGTTGACGAGCTTGCCGGTTTCCGAGGCGCAATCGGTTCCGCCCAGAGGGCACTCCCTGCCAATTTCAGCCTATGAAGACGATCCGTTCGTGCGGGCGTCTGAGGTGAAGCAAATAGACTCAGCGCGCTTCGCCAGGGACAAAGATGGACATCCGTGGCTGCGGGGCTATCAGGTGACACTGTCGGAAGAAGATTTCATTTTCCGCCGAGATAACGCGACCGCCGATTTCAAGAAGTTCGCCTGGAACCCGTGGCCGGTGTTGACGCCAGCAAATGCGCAGGGTGATTTCCGCTTTCAGAACGAAGCGCGGTTTCCGCTGTTCCAGCAAGAGCGTGGCCCAGACGGCAAGCCGATTCTGAAAGATGGGCTGCCAGTCTGGACGCCGAACGATCTGCACCTGGGCGACACGACTGTATTCGAGGCAGCCAACGCCGTGAAAGACGCGGCGGAAGTCTGGGCCGGACGTGACATCAGTTGGGGCGTGAACGGCACACTGAATATCGAACCGCATGTCTTCATTGACCTAAATGCCTTCTACAGTCCATCTGCGCGAGAGATGTTCTTTGGAGTTGTTCCATACAGGCTGCCCGGCACAACGGATATCAAGATTTTCGAGACGGCTACTTCCTGGGAGATGGTCGCGCACGAATCCGGACATGCGCTGCATCACGTGCTCAAGCCAAACAACGACCACGGTGTGGGGTTTACGGTCTGGGGCGAATCCTTTGGAGATCAGACGGCGATATGGAGCTCACTGAGAAATCCGGCGCGCAGGCAAGGGTTGTTGGCTGAAACAAAAGGAAATTTCAACCAGTCGAATTCGCTCAGCCGCGCTGTCGAAGCGTGGGCGGCATTGGTTGGCAAGGGCTTGGGCCTCCGGGACGCATTTAACGACCTGAAAATCTCCGACACGACCGAAGAAGTACATGACCGCTCACAGGTGCTCAGCGGTGCGGCCTACAACATCTTCCTCAAGGTTTATGACGACCTGAAGCGTGAGCACGAGCCTGAAAAGGCCCTGCAACTGGCTGGAAACGTGATGGGAACGTTTCTGATCCGCTCCACTGATTACACGCCTGAAAACAAGATGACGCTCGAAGAAGTCGGAAAAGCTTATTTGAAAGTAGACAAAGAATTTTTCGGCAGCCGCTACCATGCCGCGCTGATGGACGAGTTCATCCGTCGCGAGATTTTCGATGCGAACTCGGAACACGAGTGGTTGGTGCATGAAGATTCCTTGCCCTACCTCTACTATTCGCGCCAGTCGTCAGATCAGGATGTTGAAGAGTTGTTGCAAGCGAACGCGAGCATACTCGGCATCGGGCAGGACTTCGGGCTGAAGCTGCAAAGCATGGTTCGGGACAATCGCTTCGGACAAACGATCGTCCGCGCGCAACTCACTCTGGGGCGCAGCGAGATTTCGCAGCCGCTCGATAATCACGCGATTCTGGTTTTCCGCGCAGACGGTTCGCTGGCCGATTACCACGCGCCACTTCAGCCATATCCATCTCTACAACCACGGCCAACGCCAACTGCTCTGCAAGTGCGCGAAACCATTCAACTTCGCAACGTGATTTCACAAGCCAAACGGTTTCGCCTGGATCAGCACGGTGCGCCGCTCGCTATCGCCCGCCGGGCAGATGGGCGATTCACGATTGAAGCACGCGTGATACGTGGTGAAGGTTTAAATGCCTGGATGGAAGTTTTCACACTCGACAATCCGCTTGGAGAACGGCATGAAATCCTGATTTCGCCCTTGCCACCGAATCAGCGCTTGGCCGTTGCCGACGACCTGCTGAACTGACAAACCACTCGCCATTCCCACAATCAAACAACAACCAACTGTATGAAGCTGTGGGCAGGCTAAAAACCTGCCCACACATTTTCGGAGAAGGAGAATTTATGAACGGACAACCACGTCGCGACGCACCTAGTGTGCGCCGAATACTGCTTTTCATCATATTGGGATCTCTGCTGGCAGGCAGTCTGGCAGGAATCTTCTTCCAACCGGGCTCGGCGGCGCAGGATACTTCGCCGCGTTTGAATCCCAAACAAAGCGTTTCGACAACAACAATTTCTGAGCATCAACCCTGGCAAGGCGATTTGACCGATGTAATGCATCCACTGACGAATGAGACGAACGAGCAGCTTCACGCTGAGACGGACGTTGGTGGTTACGTGATTGAAGAGGAAGACGGACAATCGCACTGCCGCACAGCCACTGAAGCAGAAGCGCGCGCCATGCGCGAGCGAGATACTGAACAGCAGCTTCACGCCATCACGCACGAAGACGCGGCGGCGCAAACCGGCGCGGAAACACACGCGCAAACCGGCGACGGATTAAAGATCATCCTGCGCACCACGCCGCAACTGGAACAATTTCCCGTGGCCAAAGCCGCCTTTATTCGTGCGGCGCAGCATTGGGAATCCGTGATTCAAACGCCCGTCACGCTGGTGATTGACGTAGATTATGGCCCGACGTGGTTCGGCGTGCCTTACGCTACGGGAATCCTGGGTCAGACAGACGAGCAATATGTCGCCGGCAGCTCGCTCTATCCGGCTGTCCGCGCCGCATTGATTGCGCGCTCTTCGAATGCCCAGGAATCGGCGCTCTATAATCTGCTGCCGCAATCGCAAGTTCCGACCGACATCGGCGCGACCACGGCGATGAGCGGCGCGGCGGCTACTTTCCGCGCGTTGGGAATCCTTCAACCTGTCGCCGATCCCAATGGCGAACTCGCGAACTTAGGGACGCCGCCTGCCATCGGCTTCAACTCGGCGCATCCTTTCGATTTCGACCTCAGTGACGGCATCGCTTCTGGCAAATATGATTTTGATACCACGGCCACACATGAAATCGGCCACGCTCTGGGTTTTATATCCGAAGTCGGCGAAAGAGAACGTGCGCCCGGCAACCCACTCCGCGTAACGCCGGAGGATTTGTTCCGCTTTCGTCCGGGCATTACGACCGCGACATTCTCCACGATGCAGCGCGTTCTTTCTTCCGGAGGTGAGCATGTTTTCTTTGGCGGGGGTTCGGAAATCAGGCTCTCAACGGGACGGAGCGACCACGTCGGAGGTGACAGTCAGCAGGCTTCCCATTGGAAGGATTTAGCTCTGAATGGTGGCCGTTACATTGGGATCATGCACCCAAGGTTGCCCGATGGTACGCATTGGGAGATTTCCGAGAATGATCTCAAAGCGCTTGACCTGATGGGTTATCGCGTGAATTCTACGCCGGGGCCGACTCCCACGCCCACGCCAAGCAGCGGCCAGACAGTGGAATTGAAAGCGGACGACGGCGTGGCCGACACGGGTGTTTATTCGGACGGCTTGATGATGGTCACACGATTGACGCCCCCGAGCTATCCCGCAACCTTGCGGACGCTACGTTTCCTCTTCGCGCCATTTCAAGGGCAACCTGATCCGACAGGCAAGCCCGTCACACTGGTCCTGTTTTCCGACCCGGGTGGCACGGGGCAGCCGCCCGCTGGCGCCCAGGTTACGCGCTTGACGACCACCGTCCCTGGCGCAAGCGCGTCGCAGTTCTTCGACCTCGATCTGCCGAACGGTCCGACGATCAATTCCGGCGATTTTTACGTCGGTTTCCAGGCCTCGACGCCGCATCAAGGTGTCGGCTTCGCGCTCGATACCAGCGGCCAGTCTCTTAATCGCACCTTTTATTCGACCAGCAACGGCGCAAGCTTTTCGCCGCTCGCTCCCGCACTGCAAGTGCCTTCGGTCAACGCGATGATCCGCGCTGTGGTGGCCGTCAGGGGTGGCGGTCCAACGCCGACGCCAACGCCATCCGGCGACAATTCCCTTCCGCTCACGTCGGGCGTGCCGCAAACCTTTGCGATTCCTGCGCCGCCTCCTAACGGTGCATTGCTTGCGCCGCAGTTCCGAATTCAAGTGCCCGCTGGCGGGGCGCAACTGAAGATTGACCTCAGTGGTAATCAGGACGTTGACCTTTACGCACGCTTTGGCCGCCCGATTGAAATTCAAAACAACGCCCCAGTCACTGACTTCAAATCGGATTCACCGACCGGAAACGAAACGATCATCATCACGCCTGGCAGCTCGCCGCCTCTGCAAGCTGGCACGTACTTCATCGCGGTCGGCAATTACGGCCCGGGCGAAGCGCGCGTGACGTTGACTGCAACCCTGAGCGGCGGCCCGACGCCCACGCCTACACCCAATCCAACGCCGACACCGCCCGCTGGCAATCGCCTCGTGCGTATGGGTCAGGCAGGCGGCTCGCCCGGAGGAATGGTTGGCGTTCCCATCGAACTGGTTGCACAAGGTGATGAAAACGCGCTTGGCTTCAGTTTGACGTTCGACCCGGCAGTGCTCAGTAATCCGCAAGCAAATCTCGGTAGCGATGCTGCGGGCGCAACGCTCAACGCCAACAACGGTCAACTCGGCAGCGGACGATTGGGCATCGCGCTTTCGCTCCCGTTCGGACAAAAGTTCACCGCAGGCACACGCCAAATCGTTGTCGTGAATTTCGCAATTGCCAATAGCGCCAGCGCAAGTTCAACGCAGGTTGGTTTCGGCGACCAACCCATCGCGCGCGAAATTTCCGACGTGAACGCAGCGGCACTGCAAGCAAACTACACACCGGGCACAGTGTCTATCACGTCGGGCTTCGAAGCCGACGTAGCGCCGCGACCAAACGGCAACGGGTCGGTAACAATCACCGACTGGGTGCAGATCGGACGCTTCGTTGCTGGACAGGACGCGCCTTCGGCCAGCGAGTTTCAACGCGCCGATACCGCGCCGCGTGAAACTCGCGGCAACGGCAGCTTGAGCATCACAGACTGGGTGCAGGCCGGACGGTTCGCGGCAGGTTTGGATGCGCCAATTCCTGCGGGCGGGCCAAACAATCCGGGCGGCGGATTCGCTCCAACCGCCACGTTGCGGCGTGCGCAGTTTGATGCCGCCTCCGGCGTGCGCCAGATACGCATCAGCAGTGGCCAGTTTGAGCCGGGCCGGCAAAGTTCCGTCATCATCGAACTTGATGCAGAAGGCAACGAAAATGCTCTGGGATTCAGCCTCACTTTCAACCCGGCGCAATTGCGATTCGTCACGGCCTCGCTCGGCAAAGACGCAATCGGCGCAACACTGAACATCAACACCAGCATGATGGCGAAAGGCAGCATCGGCGCGGCGGTGGCTTTGCCTGCCGGACAAACACTCCCGGCGGGACGCCGCAAACTGATCCTGATTAACTTTGCCATTGAAACGGAATTTCAGGCGGCAACGATCAGCTTCGGCGACCAGCCAGTGTCGCGCGAGCTTTCTGACGCTAACGCCAATTCTCTTCCGGTGAACTTCATCAACGGCACTTTGACGCTGGCGCGCAGCGTAGCCAGCGTTTCAGCAGCCAGTTTCACGGGTCAGTCATTGGCGAGTGAGGCAATCGTTGCAGCCTTCGGCCAGAATTTGGCGACACAATTGGCCGTAGCCGACACACTGCCTCTACCGACAAGCCTGGCTGGAACAACGGTCAAGGTCCGCGACAGCGCCAATCAAGAGCGAATGGCTCCGCTGTTTTTTGTCGCACCGATGCAGATCAACTACCAAATTCCTGCGGATACCGCCGCTGGCGAAGCGACGGTAACGATCACCAGCGGCGACGGCTGGGTATCCACCGGGATGGTTAACATCGCTGCTGTCGCGCCGGGCCTGTTTTCTGCGGAATCGAGTGGGCAAGGCGTTGCAGCCGCCGTCGTTTTGCGCATCAAAGCCAACGGTGCGCAAAGCTATGAACCGGTGGCGCAATTCGACGCTGCATTGGGACGTTTCGTCGCTGTGCCGATTGATCTGGGTGAAGCAGGTGATCAGGTTTTCCTGCTACTTTATGGCTCAGGGTTCCGCCATCACAGCAACCTTGGCGGCGTAACCGTCACGCTCGACGAAGTGGAAGCTGCTGCGCTTTTCGCTGGCGGGCTTCGCGAATATGCGGGACTGGATCAACTCAATCTGCGGATTCCGCGCAGCCTCATCGGGCGAGGTGAAGTTGATGTGAAGTTGAACGTAGATGGACACGAATCCAACCGCGTCAAGATTCACGTCAAATGACAGACTCAGTTGTCACGCGACGAAATTGCTTTCGTCGCGTGACAGGGTTCAGAAAGGAGGAAACAGCACACAAGGGGATTATGTACCGCTGATGACATCACTCACATCGGAGCGCAACCATCGGATCAACTTTCGTGGCTCGCCGCGCCGGTATCCAGCATGCCAACAATGCGATCACGATCAGCAACAACGCGACGCTGGCAAACGTCAGCGGATCAGCCGCGTGAATGCCAAACAACAATGCCGCCAGAAACCGCGCTAGCACAAAGGCAGCAATCAATCCCAGCGCCGCTCCAGCCAGGGCCAGGATCAAGCCTTGGCGAAGGATCAATCCCAGCACGTCGCGCGAACTTGCGCCCAAGGCCACGCGAATGCCGATTTCGTGCGTGCGTTGGTTCACCGAATAACTCATTACGCCGTAAATGCCGACTGCCGCCAGCAACACCGCGATCGCCGCAAACACCCCCAGCAACACCATTGAAAAGCGCCGCCGCGCCAGAAAATCGCTCATGCGCTGATCCATTGTTGCCACATCGAACGCAGGCATTTCCGGGTCAACGGCTTGTATTTCTTTGACGATTGCCGGAGTCATCGTCACAGGGTCAGACGTAGTGCGCACGACCAGATGCATATTTCGACTCAAGGATTGTTCAAACGGGAAGTAGACGGAAATCGGTGGTTCTTTTTCGGTGCTGAACTGTCTGGCGTCGCGAATGACACCGACAATTGTCGTCCACCCTTCCTTTCGCGTCATTCGCAGCCGTTTGCCGACCGGATCCTGACTTGGCCAAAACCGTTCGGCCAAGGCTTCGTTGATGATAACGGTTTCGAGTTCGCCGCGTTTGTCGCGTTCGTCGAAAAAGCGACCTTGCGATAACGGCACGCGCATCGCACGAAAATAATCCGGGCTGATAATACGAATGTTCGCCATAATTTTTTCGTCCGGGGTGCGCGGCACATACCCCTCGATCGTCACTGGATCCCAGGCGAAAGCGACGGTGCTCATCGGCAGCGAGTAACTGACGCCAGCGGCCTCCACGCCCGGCAACGCACGAAGCCGATCTGTCACGCGTTGATAAAACGAAATGATGGCTTCCGGGGTTGGTGCTTTGACCTGCGGCAAAGCCATGCGCATCGCCACCACATTGCGCGGATCAAAGCCCGGATGCGAACTCAGAATGCGTTGATAGCTGCGAATCAACAGTCCGGCGCAAACCAGCAACACCAGTGACAACGCGATTTCGGTGACAACCAGCAGCTTTCGCAATCGCTGCGCTGCGCGCCCGGAAGCACCGGCAGCGCTGCGACCGCCGTCTTTCAGCGTTTCGTGCAAATCTACCCGCGAAGCCCGGATCGCCGGAACCAGTCCGAAAACGATGCCGGTCAACACCGCAACCAATGTCGTGAATGCTGCCACACGCCAATCAATTCCGACTTCGTGCAACCGCGGGATGTTTTGCGGCCCAAACACGCGCAATCCCCGAACAGCGGCAAACGCCAGCATCAAACCCAATATTCCGCCCAGCGACGCAAGCAATACACTTTCGGTCAGCAGTTGGCGAATGATGCGCCAGCGGCTGGCTCCAACCGCAACGCGCACGGCAATTTCCCGCTGTCGCCCTGCGGCTCTGGCCAACAACAAGTTCGCAACGTTGGCGCAGGCAATCAGCAAAACGAACCCGACAGCACTCATCAAAATCGGTAAGGTAGAGCCGACATCGCCGACGACCTGTTCCAGCAATGGAACCACGCTGATTGTCAGACCGCCGCTCGGCGGATAATTCTGCGGAAAATCCTGCCGCATTCGCGCAGCAATTAAATCCATGTCAGCCTGCGCCTGCCGTTGACTGATGCCGGGTTTGAGCTTGCCGAAAATGTTGAAATCTTCATTGCCGCGATTGGCGCGCGCGGTTTCGTTCATCGGCAACGGCAACAACACATCCGCACGGCCAATGGCATTGACGGCGGGCATCACTTCGTTGGTAAGCGAAAAATCCGGCGACATTACGCCGATAATGGCGTATGTATTCCCGTTCAAAATCAGTGACTGGCCAATGACCGCATTGTCGGCTCCATAGCGCCGCTGCCAAAAACTGTAGCTCAGGATTACTGACGGCGCTTTGCCCGGATTGTCTTCTTCTGCAGAAAACACGCGCCCTAACACGGCATTCGCTCCAAACAACGGAAAGAATGAAGACGACACGCGCGCTCCGTCAATGTGTTCGGGCGCGCCTTGCCCCGTCATATTGAAGCTTGCGCCGATGGTGATGGCGGTTTGCTCAAACACATGATTTTGCGTTTTCAAGTCCAGATATTGTCCAGGCGAAAACCAATCCTGCGCAACGTTCAAGCCCGGTGAACGGCTCCATAGAATCACAATCCGATCCGCATCCGGATAAGCCAGCGGGCGTAACAACAATGCGTTCATGACACTGAACACGGCACTATTCGCCGCAATCCCCAACGCCAACGATCCAATTGCCACCAGCGCAAAGCCCGGATGGGTGCGCAATGCGCGCAGCCCATAGCTCAAGTCCTGCCACAAGGTTTTCATCTGTTTCCCTTCTCTTTAGCACTTACGCAGGGAGAACAATTTCAACGCAAAGGCGCAAAGCTTGAAAGACGCAAAGTTGGTTTCAGCAAGAAAGCCGCCAAAGTTTCCAAAAGTTGTTTTCAGAAAATCTGCTTTGCGCCTTTGCCACTTGGCGTCTTTGCGTTAAACCGATGATTCTACGTAAGTCCTATTATTTAAGGTTTGATTTCCTGCGAGTGCGAATCAGAAGTGTATGTTCAGCCTAGGAATGAGGCTAGCGTGAAACCTCAAGGCAGAGACTTTTTACAGAATTTACAAACGTCAAAGAGTTGAAAATTTACGGGTTGGAAAACTGCTGTCAAAGCTTTACCGTACTCATGACTGGCCGCGTAACGCGTGCGGCCATTCCTTTCAACAACTATTTTCCAAGGAGACTCATGAAACGTATTCAGTTGCTCACACTCTTTGCCTGTGCTTTTTTGGCATTGTTCACCAGCCTGGCGCTGGCACAAACGGCTACGCCAAAAGCAGCCACCCTGACAGACGCCGAGCGCAACGAGGTCATCAAGTATTTGAATGAAACGCGCAAGAATTTTTTGGCTGAGATCAAAGGCCTAAGCGAAGCGCAGTGGAAATTCAAAGCCGCTCCGGATCGTTGGTCGGTGGCGGAAGTCGCGGAACACATCGCCGTTAGTGAAGAAACTTTGATGGGGATGGTCACCGAGCGAATCATGAAATCTCCCGCCGCGCCGGAAAAGAAAGAAGCGGCCAAAGGGAAAGATGATCTGCTCCGCAAACAGGTCACGGATCGTTCTACCAAAGTCCAGGCGCCTGAAATGCTGAAACCGACAAATCGTTGGGCGACGGAATCCGATCTGGCCAAAGCCTTCAATGCCAGCCGGGACAAAAACATCAACTACGTCCAAACGACACAGGAAGATTTGCGAAGCCATTTCGGGGCGCATCCGATATTGAAAGACCTGGACGCCTACCAATGGATCATTCTGATTTCCGCGCACAGCGCTCGACACACCGACCAAATCAAAGAAGTCAAAGCCGACCCGAACTTCCCGAAGAAGTAACCAGATAGATTCTGGATGCTGGGTGTTAGATGTTTGCGCGGTGTAATCACAGTGCTGCTTCCGCGATGCATCGGCAAACGAATCAAGCATCTAGCACCCAACATCTAGAATCTACTCACACCGAAGCGCAATCATCGGATCAACCTTCGCCGCCCGGCGCGCCGGAATCCAGCAAGCCAGCAGCGCGATCAGCGTCAACAGCAGCGCGATTCCGGCGAACGTCAGTGGATCGGTTGTGCTGACGCCGAACAACAACTTCTCCATCAGCCGAGTCAACCCGAACGCCGCCAGCAAACCAATGCCAACGCCTGCCAGCGCCAGCTTCATGCCTTGGCCGACCATCATTTTGACCACATCGCGTCCTTCGGCTCCTAAAGCCATGCGCAACCCGACTTCGTGCGTGCGCTGCGTGACGGAATACGACATCACGCCGTAAAGCCCAATCGCCGCCAAAACCATCGCCAATGCGGCAAACAAACCAATCAACTGTAAATTGAATCGTTGTTGCCACAGGGTATCTGTCACCACTTGATCCAGGCTCACGACGCCCGAAACCGGCACATTACGATCCAAGGAGCTGACGGCATCCTTCACGCCAGGGACCAGACTCAAAGGCGCAACGGTGGTGCGGACGACCATCGTCATCGAAGTCAAATGTCCGGCAGTGCCCGCGTAAAAGTCTGCGCTTTGCGCGAACGGCAAATAGATTTCGTTGTCTGGCGTTTCCACCCAACTGTCTTGTTTGACGTCTTTGATCACACCCACAACGGTTCTCCATCTTGGAGCCGGTGAACTGCTGCGCGGATCATCCAACGTGAAGCGCTTGCCAATCGGGTCTTCGGATGGCCACTGATGCTTGGCAAGCGTTTCGTTGATGATGACAACGTCGGGCGCATCGGCAATGTCGCGTTCCGTGAAATCGCGGCCCGCGCGCAATGAAATGCCCATGGTGTGCAGATAGCCTGGACGGCTGATGCGATAGGCGACAGGAATTTCCTGTCCGGGCGGAGGCAGCGGACGGCCTTCAATGACCACCGCTCTTCCCCACAAATCGCCAGCCAGCGGCAAATGATTGATCGCGCTGGCTGATTCCACGCCGGGCAAGGCAGACAGCCGATCCGTCAATTGCCTGTAAAACGCTTCGCGCGCAGGCCCTACGTATTGCGGCATGCCATTCACTGAAACTGTCAGCGTCAACAAGTTCTCCGGATTGAAACCGGGATCAACGGCTTGCAGCTTTGCAAAGCTGTTGACCAGCAAACCTGCGCCAATCAGCAACACCAACGCCAGCGCGATTTCCGCGACAACCAGACTTTCGCGCAATCGGTGGCGTCCGCCGGTCTGACTGCGGCTGCCTTCTTTCATCACCTGATTCAAATCCGGCTTTGACGCAGCCAGCGCCGGAGCAAGCCCAAACAACACGCTGGTCACGAGCGACACGGCAAACGTAAAGCCCAGCGCCGTCGCATCCAGCTTGATTTCATTCAAGCGAGGCAATTTGACGCTGAAACTGGTGCTGTCACCCGACAGCAACGTCGTTACCCAGTCTACACCCCAAACAGCCAGCAAGATGCCGACTGCGGCTCCCAGCAACGAAAGCATCAAACTTTCGGTCAGTAATTGCCGCACGATTCGCCAGCGGCCAGCCCCCAAGGCCACACGCAGAGCAGCTTCTTTCTGCCGCGCCGCTGAACGCGCCAACAACAAACAAGCCACGTTCGCGCAAGCAATCAGCAACACGAAACAAACCGTCACCGTCAACGCCAACAACGCCGGGCGCACATTGCCAACGACTTTTTCGTTTAGTGCATCCACGCGAACTTTCATACCTGTGTTTTCGCCCGGATACGCCGTTTCCAGTTGTTTGCTGATGGTTTCGACTTCAGCGTTCGCCTGCTGTTGGCTGACGTTGGGTTTCAGCCGTGCAAAGACGCGCAACGAACTGCCGCCTCGGCTGGTGGCACGCGTGCTTAAATCCAATGGCGCCCACATTTCAGCGCGTGTTGACCAGAATGGCGGAAATTGAAACTCCGGCGGCATCACGCCGACAATCGAATAACTTTCGTTATTCAAGGTAATTTGCCGCCCGACAACTTTTACCTCACCGCCAAACGCCCGTTGCCAGAGCTTGTGGCTCAGCACCAGGACGTGATCTTTGCCCGCTTGAAAATCATCAGGCTGAAAGGTGCGGCCCATCAACGGCGGTATGCCAAGCAAATCAAACATTCCGTCGCCCATGCGCAGCCCGGCGACAATTTCCGGTCGGTCATTATTTGTTAGCGTTCCGCGCCAGGCTTCCGCCACAGACATCTGCTCGAAGCTTTGGCTGTTGGCGCGCAAGTCCAGATAGTTTGCCGGCGAAACTGGCCCGCGACCGTGGTTCAACAGCGTCACGATGTTTTCCGGTTCGTGATACGCCAGCGGACGCAACAACACGCCATTGACGACGCTGAAAATCGCCGTGTTCGCGCCAATGCCAAGCGCCAGCGTCAGGATGGCGATCAGCGTAAAGCCGGGATTTTTTAACAACAGCCGCGCGCTATAGCGCAAATCCTGCCAAATCGTTTGCATGAGAACTCCCTCCGGAATTGTCGGTCTATCCAATAGCCAACACCAAAAGTGTTGCGTCATCCTGAAATTTGCCGCCGCAAAATTCAGTCACGGCAGCCATGATGGTTTGCTGCAAAGCATCGGCGCTTAATTGGCGGTGTGATCGCAGCAAGTCCAGCAATCGCTCTTCCCCAAATTCATCGCCGGTTTCATTCACGGCTTCGGTGATGCCGTCCGTATACAGCAAAACGCGGTCGCCGGAAGCCAACCACACTTCAGCTTGTTCAAAAGCCTGCTCTTTGAAAATGCCCATTACGGTGCCGCCTTTCGACAGCGCCAGACACTCGCCATCGTTTTTCATTATCAGCGGCGGATTATGCCCAGCGTTGCTGTAACGCAGGATGCGCTGGTCAGAATCAAAATGGGCATAAAAGAAGGTCACAAACCTGCCCAAGCTCAGTTGTTCGCACAGGGCGCGATTGATTTGCGCGCACACGTCGCGCGGCTGGCAATGAGCTTCAGCAAAGGCTTTGGTCAGCGCCTGCGCGTTCGACATCACCAAAGCCGCTGGCATTCCTTTGCCGGAAACATCGCCAATGCAAATTGCCGATGTGGTGTCGTCAAGATGCAGCACATTGAAAAAATCGCCGCTGACCGAGCGCGCAGGCTGCCAGACCGTCGCCAGTTCACAGCCTCGCAAAGGCAAGATCGTGTGCGGCAACAAACTCTGTTGAATTTCCAGCGCAGCGGCCAGTTCGCGGACTTGTTCCGCCTGGCGCTGTGCCTGCAACTGATGCTCGCGCCGTCGCGAACGTCCAGCTTCCAGATGCGTCCGCAGAGTTTGCAGCAAACGAACATTGTCCCAGGGCTTCAGAATGAAATCACAAACGCCGCGCTGCATAGCTTCAACCGCCAGTTCGATACTGCCCCAAGCCGTCATCGCCACGATGGGCGTGGTCTGGTCCAGCAAACGAATCTGCTCCAATAAATTCAACCCTTCTGCGCCGGAAGTGGTATCCCGCGTATAATTCAGGTCCATCAGTACCAGATCGAAAGTGCGCCGCCCCAGCGCCTCCAGCAATCGCTCTGGCGAAGACACCGTTTCCAGTTGAAAGCCTTCGCCTTTCAACAACAACCGCAGCGCGACCAGCACATCCGGGTAATCGTCTGCAATCAGCACGGTCGGTGTATTGGTAACCACCGTATTTGCCATCTTTTCTACCTGCATTTGGACTGCTTGCATTTGGTTACTCGCACCGAAGCGCAATCATTGGATCAACTTTTGTCGCGCGCCGGGCCGGAATCCAGCAAGCCAACAAGGCCACCGTTCCCAGCAATAAGGCAACGCCCGCAAACGTCAGCGGATCATTGGGACTGACTTCGTACAACCAGCTTTCCAGCAATCGCGTTACGGCAAACGCTCCAGCCAAGCCAAGCAGTACGCCAATTCCCACCAGCTTCATGCCCTGTCCGACAATCATCCGCAACACATCTTTCATCTGAGCGCCCAGTGCCATGCGAATGCCGATTTCCTGCGTGCGCTGCGTAACGCTGTAGCTTATGACACCAAACAAGCCGACCAGCGTCAGCGCCAACGCAAGAAATGCAAACACGCCAATCAGGAAGGTATTGAAGCGCGGCAACGCCAGGGCTTCCTGGCGATAGGCGTCCAGCGTTTTGATGGCAGTCAGCGGAATTTCCGGGTCCAGCGCCTGAACCTGCTGCTTGACAGCGCTGATCAAGCTTTCGGGCTTGACGCTGGAACGCACAATCAGCGTGATGCCCGCGTTGGCAAATTGCGCCTGTGGAACATACATCTCTGCGCGTGTTGTATCGCTCAAACTGCGATGGCGCACATTGCCAACCACGCCAACAATTTCTTTGGGTGATTCGCCTCCCCAACCAAGTTTGAGCTTTTTGCCAAGCGGATTTTCGCCATTGAAATGCTCGCGGACAAACGCTTCGTTAACGACCATCACAGGCGGCGATTGCGGGTCGTCGCGTTCGGTGAAGGCACGCCCGTTGGTAACGGGAATCCCAAGCGTGCGGAAATATTCCTGGCTGATGAACCGCAATTGGGCGGCGGGCTTTTCGCTGGTTGCGCCCGTATCGCCCAGGATTTGAAAGGCGGTGTTGTTTTCCTGCCCGGTCAGTGGCACGCATTGCGCGTTGGCGACGGCAGTCACGCCGGGCAAAGCTTTGACGCGCTCGGTCAGCTCCGCCAAAAAGTTGTTCATCTTGTCGGGCCGCTCCATTTCGCCGCGATACTTCGCGCTTCCCATGGACAATTGCATTGTCAGCGTATTGCCGATTTCAAAGCCCGGCTTGACCTGATTCAGCCGCACCAGACTGTTCAGCAACAATCCCGCCGCAACCAGCAGGGTTAATGCCAAAGCAACTTCGCCAATGACCAAAGCGTTTCGCAAACGTCCGCGCAAAGCTGTTCCTGTTGCCGTACGCCCCCCATCCTTAATCGCTTCGGCAACATTGCCGCGTGTTGCGGTGAAAGCCGGGAACAACCCACACAAAACGCCTGTCAAGACAGAAACGCCGAACGTAAACAACTGCACGCGCCAATCCGGTGACAGACCGCTCAGTTGAGGCACATCGGCGGGCAATAGAGCTGTCAACCCTTCCACCAACCAAAGCGAAAGCAACAATCCCAATGCGCCTCCCGCTAACGCCAGCAACAAACTTTCGATCAAAAACTGTTGAATGACAGCGGCCCGGCTGGCGCCCAGCGCGGTGCGAATGGCGATTTCCCGCTGCCGCGACGTTGCGCGGGCAAGCATCAAATTCGCCACGTTGACGCAAGCGATCAACAAGACAACACCGACGATGCCCAGCAACAACCACAAAGCTTTGCTGGCGTCACGAACAAATAATTCGCGCAGCGGTTCAACGCTGATGCCGCGTTTCGCCATTACTTTCGGATATTGGAGCGCCAAAGAGTTTTGGATTCCGGCTAGCTCAGTTTGCGCTTGCTGGACGGTTACGCCTGGTTTCAGCCGCGCGATCACGCCAGGGTAAGAGCGGTAATTGCGGCTGCCGTTCGCGGATTCTTTGTCTGAAGGATTCCCGTTGACGGCGGTCGTGACGAAAAAATCCACAGGCTCTTTCGCCAGCGGGAAGATGCCCGGCGGTGTTACACCCACAATCTGAAATGGTTTTTCGTCAATCACAACATGACGACCAAGGATTTTTTTGTCGCTGCCGAAATGCTTTTGCCAGCCGCTGTGCGACAGTATTGCAGCGTTCAAGCCTTCACTGCCGCCAGCCTGTTCATCGCTTGACTCAAACGCGCGTCCAAGCAAAGGCGTAATGCCAAGCGTTTTGAAAAACTCTGGAGAAACGACCGCGCCTTCCACACGCAGCGGTTCGCCTTCGCCTTTGAAAGTCGCAGTGTCCAGATTGGCCAGCGCCATTGTTTCAAACGAACGACTCTGCGTTTGCCAGTCTTTGAAATTGAGGTAGGAAACGCCTTTGCTTGCTTCCGCGTTATCCGTTTTGAATTCGCGCAATACGACTAAACGTGCTTCGTCGGTGTATGGCAGCGGCTTGAACAACGCGGCATTGATGACGGTAAAGATGGCCGAATTTGCTCCAATGCCCAGCGCCAACGTGATGATGGCAATCAGCGTAAAGCCAGGTTTCTTTACCAACATTCGCGCGCCATACCGCAAGTCTTGCCATAAATGATTCATAGTTTCTCCGCGCACTGATGGCGCTCATCAGACATTCTTTGGTTAAGGTTTCGTTGTCGCTTCGCGGAATGCCGCCGCCACGCCCGCGCCGCTGACGTAATCGCCAAACAGAATTCGCTTCAGCATGGAATCGCCAGCCAGCGTTTGGCGAAACTCCGTCAGGTTTACGCTTTTGCGTGTTTGTTCCAGCGTTTCGCCGCGCGCCACAGCTTGCCCGGTTTGATCTTTCAGCGAAACCAGCAACCGCGCCACCTGTCGCAAATAAGCGTCGTCGCGCATGACGGGTCCGTGGCCGGGAACGAAAATGCGCGCTTGCAACGTCAGCAGCTTTTGCATTGTTGCGCTGTACGCTGCCGGAAATGAGGTGGAGCCGACCAACGGAATCGGCCATACCACCAAATCGCCGGTCATCACAATGCCTTCTTCGGGCAAATGAACCACCAGGTCAGCGGCGGTGTGACCGCGTCCCAAATGACGAATTTCAATCGTGCGCTTCCCGCGGTGCAGCGTCAGCCGATCTTCGACGGTCAGTGTTGGCAGGATGATCTGAACCTTTGACGCTTCGGCCAAAGCGCGCTCCAACCACTCGGCGTCGGCCAGATAATTGGTGCGTTCTTCATCGGTGATGGGCGTACCAACCAAGCTTTTATTCTCTTCAACCAGCTTGCGTAAGTTTGCGGCGTAATTCTTACCGCCTTGCAACATTCCTTGCCGGTTGGCTTCCCCGACGGTAGGACGATCTTTGAGTGTGCTAGCGTGGCCAATGAATTCGACGTTGGGAAACCCTTCGCGCCAGACTTGATTGCCGACGATGTGATCGTCGTGCCAATGCGTGTTGACAACGTACTTGACCGGTTTGTTTGTCAGTATCCGCAGCGCTGCCATTAACTGGCGGGTCGCTTCAAGGCTTGCGCTGGAATCAACAACAACGACATCCTGATCGTTGATGATGAAAACGTTGTTTGGATCGAAGGAAAACAAAGGCGGCTGTTTGCGAAGGGCGGCAAAAACGCCATCGGCCAGCTTTTGGATTTCAAAATCTCCGATCACAGTTTGAATCTGTCTGGCAGCAACGCCTTGCCCGGTTTGAGATTTGGCTAGCAATGTTCCGCCAGTGAGCTTTTCCGCCAAAAACGATCCCATTCCCAGAAGAATGAAAATCAGCAAAAGGCTAATACCTATCTTCTTATCTTTACCTTGCATACAGCTCACTCAGCCCTCAAAGCGGTCATCGGATCAACCTTGGTCGCGCGCCTGGCTGGAATCCAGCAAGCCAATAACGCCACCAGCATTAGCAAGATCGCAATAGCGCCAAATGTGACTGGGTCGGCAGGCTTCACCTCAAACAGCAATGCTTCCATCCATCTGGTCAACGCCAGCGCGCTGGCCAATCCCAGAACCAACCCGATGACGACCAGCTTCAATCCTTGTCCCAGCACCAACCGAAGCACATCCACACTTTGCGCCCCGAGAGCCACACGAATGCCAATTTCCTGTGTTTGCTGGGAAACGGCGTAAGAAATCACGCCGTAAATACCCGTGACCGTCAGCAGCAAACCGGTGATGCCAAACAGCGCAAACAGGAACGTGTAAAACCGCGCTTGTGCAACCGTGTCTGAAATTGCCTGCGTCAATGACTGGACATTTGTCACTGCTACAGTTTTGTCGCCAGCGCGAATCGCTTCGCTGAATCCACGGGTTAATCCACCAGGGTCATTCTTGGTGCGAACGAAAAAATTGCCCCACGTCCAGCTATTCTGCTGAAACGGCAGATAGATTTCGGGTCTCGCCGCTCTAGTCAAACTGCTGTGATGCACATCACCAACAACGCCGACGATCTGCCACCGTTTGGGATCACCGTTATTCTGGTTCGCGCCGATGTTGGTGATGGTTTTGCCGATAGGATCTTCAGTTTGAAAATACTGCGATGCCAAGGATTCATTGATGATGGCAACGCCATCTCCGCCGCGTTGGTCTTGCTCCGTGAAGTAGCGACCTTTTCGTAGAGGAATCTTGATTGATTGAAAGTATTGCGACGTGACGCTGCGGTTGCTGGCCGAGGGTTCCTTTCCAGGTTCGGGGCTTGGGCGACCTTCAATTCTGAAATCGCTGCCGACGTTTCCGCCACTGAATGGCATCGGCGCTGCGAACGCGGCGCTTTCAACTCCCGGCAGGGCTTTGAGCCTTTCCAGGGTTTGGTTTACGTAACGCACGCGTTCTTCGGTATTTTCATAAGACGCTCTGGTCATGCTGATTCGGCCCGTCAACACATTTTCCGGATCAAATCCCGGTGGCACATTCACCAGAGAACCAAAGCTGCGAATCATCAACCCCGCGCCAATCAGCAGCACCAATCCCAGAGCGACTTCTGCCACAACCAATGAGTTCCGCCACAAACGCAATTCGCCACCGCCTGTGGCATTTTTTGAGCCAGCTTTCAAAACCTCGTTAATGTCCGGACGTGAAGCTTTGAAAATCGGCAGCAAACTAAACAGCAAGGCGGTCAGGATTGAAACGCCCAGCGTAAATGCCAGGACACGCCCATTGATCTGAACTTCTTCCAGCCGCGGAAGCTGTTCCACACCGTAATATTTGATTGCGCTCAGCCCCCAAACCGCGATCAGCAATCCTGCGCCACCGGAAATTACCGCGAGCAGGAAACTTTCAGTCAGTAAATGGCGTGCAATTCGCCACGTTCCCGCACCCAGCGCAACGCGCAACGCCATTTCTTTCTGCCGGATGCTGGCCCGAACCAGCAGCAAATTTGTCACGTTCGTGCAAGCGATCAACAGCAGAAAGCCCACGGCTCCCAGCAACACCCACAAAGCGCGACGCATGTCGGCGCCAACAATTTGTTCGTCCGCGCGCACCAGATACGCGGTAATGTCCCGGCTGGAACCTGGGTATTGCCGCTCCAGATTGGCGGCGATATTGGTCATTTCCATTTGAGCCTGCGCGAGCGGCACGCCTGGCTTTAATCGCCCAATCCCTTTTAGAACCTGGGCTCCGCGCTCATTCAGGTTTCCGCCTTCGCCAGCGATAGTGGTCAACAGTTCGGTTTGTTTTGGAGCCAGTGGAAATTCAAATCCTGCTGGCAAAATGCCGATCACGGTAAATGGTTTTCCATTCAAAGTCAGTTGTTGGCCCAGCACGGAATCACTGCCGCCCAAACGATTTTGCCAAAATTGATAACCGATGATGACTGCTCCTGCAGCACCGCGTTTTTCTTCCTCCGCCTGAAAATCACGGCCTCGTAACAAGTTGACCTTCAGAAGCGACAGAAAGTTAGCGGTGACGCGCATACCCTCTACTCGTTCGGCTTGATCTTCTTGCAACATGATAAAGCCGTTTGGTTTGTAGGCGGCAATTGATTCGAAGCTATGGCTCTGAGCGCGCCAGTCTTGCAATTCCAGATAGGAAACAAAGCCTTCAGCGCGTTTGTCCTTTGGAGTTCGCCAGATCGCGGTCACCCGTTCCGCTTCTGTGAAGCGCGGAGGATTCAAGATCAAGGCATTGATCACGCTGAAAATTGCAGTGTTCGCGCCAATCCCCAGCGCCAGCGTCAATACCGCGATCAAAGTAAAGCCAGGCTTTTTCAACAACATACGCGCGCCGTAGCGTAAATCCTGCCAGAATGTTTGCATCGTTTTTCCTTTCTATCGCAGAGGAGGACAAACTTCTTTGTTGGGTCAGCTGGCTTCTAACATCACCCGCTTTTCGACCTCAGATACGGTTCACTCACAGCTTAGGAGCGAACCCCCAATCAACAATTGCTGTGCCAGTGCAAATGAGTCCTTAAAAAGCTGTAAAAACGGCTGAGCAGGCAATTTGACAGGCTTTGTCCAATATAAAGGCAGGCTTTGATTGTAGGAAATTTTCATTCAAGTTAGGCCGCTTGTCGTTTTTTGGGATCGAAAAATCCCAATATCGGTCATCCTCTTTCTCATCGCTACGAATAACGATCAAGGCAGATTCCCTAAGCCTGACTGATTCCGCGGGTCGGCTACGACACCGACAATTTCGCGCACCGGCAATTCCCGTTCGCTGACGGACATCGCGGGGTTGATGCGCTGGCCAAGCGGGTTCTGATTGGGAAAGTATTTGTGCGCGAAGGCTTCGTTGATGATCGCCACCGGAGTTTCATTCAGCCCATCGCGCGGTTCATATTCGCGCCCCTGCCGCAGCGGGATTCCCATCGTGCGGAAATAATCTGCACCCACCAGGAAAAGCCGGGTTTCATAAGCAAAATTGCGAACCGTGGGATTCAGGCGACCTTCGACATTGAACCCCACGCTCATGCTTCCCGTCATTGGCAAGGGATTCACGGAGCTATATGAAGTCACTCCGGGCAAAGATTCAATCCCGGCCAGCAACTGTTCATGGAATTGGGCAATTTGAGCAGGCGTCGTGTACCGACCATCGGGCAAGCCAACGCGCAGCGTCAGCAAATGTTCCGCATCAAGCCCCGGATTGACACGGAGTAATCGGGCGAAGCTTTGAATCAACAACCCCGCGCCGACCAGCAAGACAACGGCAAGAGCGACTTGTCCAACAACCAGTGCGCTGCGCAGCACCGTTCGCGCGCCCGTCAGGCTGCGCCCGCTTTCCTTCAGCACGGACTGCAAATCCAGCCGCGAAGCCTGCAAAGCCGGAACCAATCCCATGACGACACCGGTAAGAACTGCGCTTGCCAGCGTAAAGATCAGCACTCGCCCATCAAGGGTTGTTTCCGCCAGCCGCGGAACATCTTGCGGAGAAAGCGCGATCAACGCGTCCAGGCCGAAACTTGCCAGCATTACGCCCAAACCACCACCGAGCAATCCCAACAACAAGCTTTCGGTTAACAATTGGCGAATCACGCGCCAACGGCTTGCGCCTAGCGCCAAGCGCACAGCAATTTCGCGGCGTCGGCTTAACCCACGTGCGAGCAGCAAACTCGCCACATTCGCGCAGGCAATCAAGAGCACCAGCCCAACTGCCGCAAACATTAAGCCAATTGCGCTTCAGCCTAGGCAGCGTTAACGCCGGGTTTCAATTGCCCGACAGCATTCAAGTAATGATTGCCGCGCTGCAAACTGATGGCCAATCCGCCTATGTTTTCGGTGTCTCTGGCAAAGTTTGCCCACAAATCCACCGGTTCCGTTTCAATGGGAAATTGAAACCCTGGCGGCATGACACCAACGATGGTGTAACTTTCGCTGTTGACCGGCACGGATTTGCCGATCACACCCGGATCGGAGTTGAAACGGTTTTGCCAAAGATCATAACTGAGGATCACGGCGCGGCCACCGCCCGGATTGTCTTCCGCCCAGGTAAACGCACGCCCGTGCATCGGATTGACGCCGAGGATCGGGAACAGGTCGCTGCCGACAATCGCCCCGCGCAAGCGAACCGCTCCTGCGTCTGCTGTCATCGTGAAGCCTCTGACGGGAAACGCGGAAAAGTCGCTCAAAAACCTGATTTTGCGCTTTGTAATCCACCAAATCGGGATAAGACAGCGTGCCGAATCCTGATCGGTCGGCGGCTTGCGTGGCTCCGATGGCGACCAGCTTTTCCGGCGAAGTGAATGGCAGCGGACGCAGCAACACCGCATTGATGAGGCTGAAAATCGCTGTGTTCGCGCCAATACCGAGCGCCAGCGTCAATGCAGCCACAACCGTAAAGCCAGGCTGTTTCAACAGCATTCGCGCACCGTAGCGCAGGTCTTGCAAGAGAGTTTGCATAAGTCTCCTGTGGGAGTAGTCAGTAGACGGGAGTCAGGAGTCGGTAGAAAAGCCAACGTTCTTCACTCCCGATTCCCAACTACCGGCTTCCGTCTACTCAGATCGCAAAGCGATCACCGGATCAACCTTGGCCGCCCGGCGCGCGGGAACGTAACAGGCGATCAAAGCCACCAGCGCCAGCGCGCCAGCGACGGCAGCAAAGGTCACGGGATCCGTCGCGCTGACGCCAAACAGCAAGGTGTTCATCAGCCGCGTCAACCCGTAAGCCAACGCCAATCCGATCACGACGCCAACGCCAGCCAGCACCATTCCCTGCCCGACCACCAGCCGCAACACATCGGACGTCTGCGCGCCAAGTGCAACGCGGATGCCGATTTCGTGCGTGCGTTGTGTAACGGCGTACGACATCACGCCGTAAATGCCCACTAGCGCCAGCACCAATGCCACTGATGCAAACAGGATCAACAGCATCAGGTTCAGCTTTTCTGTTGCCACGGATTCATCGCGAATCTGTTCCATTGTGCGAATGTTGTAGATCGGCTGGCTGGGATCAATCGCGGTCACTTGACTGGTGACGGCTGCGGTCAAGCTGGCTGGTTCAATATTGCTTTTGACGACAACAGTCATGCCGTCAAACGGAAGCTGCATGCTTGGGAAATACCCTTGGACGTAATCGGTGCCGCCGCTCAGACTTTCCATCTTCACGCGCCCAACTACACCGACCACGGTTGCCAGCGGCGCTTTTGAATCGCTGCCGCCCAAACGGATGTGCTTGCCGACGGCATCTTCATTTGGCCAATGCCGGCGAGCAAATTCTTCGTCAACAATGATCGCGTTCAAGCTGGCGTAGTATTTTCCTTCTTCGCCCATCTCTTCCGGCGCAGGCTGCGCAGAGGGACGATGAATATCCTGTTCGTTGAAATACCGCCCTCCACGAAGCGGAATGCCCATCGCGCGAAAGTAATCCGGGCTGACCAGACAAGCTTCCATCAACGGCATCTGGCCGGGTTTCGGCGCGGGACGGCCTTCAACAGTAAAGGAAGTCTGCCAGCCGTTATTGCCAAGCGGCAACCCTGAAGCCACGGCTGCGACTTCAACGCCGGGCATCGTGCGCAACCGATCCGTCAGTTGTCGCCAAAATTCTATGCGCTGCGGCGGAGTGTATTTCTTTTCTGGCAGCGAGATGTTGGCGCTCCACAATTTGTCGTAAGAAAAGCCTGGATTGACCTGATGCAACTGATAAAAACTACGGATCAGCAACCCTGCGCCGACCAGCAACACCAGTGCCGCCGCGACTTCCGTCACCACCAAACTGCCACGCAACCATTGGCGTCTGCCGCTGTTGCCGCGCCCAGCATCTTTCAAGGTTTCATGCACGTCCACCTTGCTGGCGTGCCAGGCCGGTATCAAGCCAAAGATCAATCCGGTCACGACTGAAATGGCCAGCGTGAAAAAGAACACGCGATTGTCCAAGCCGATTTCCTGCGCACGCGGAATCGCGTCAGGATTGGTTTTGAGAATCAAATCAACGCCCCACTTCGCCAGCATCAATCCTAAACTTCCGCCGATCACGGCCAGCAACAAACTTTCGGTCAACAACTGCCGGACGATTCGCCAACGGCCAGCGCCCAATGCGGCGCGCACGGCAAGTTCCTTTTGCCGGGTTGTTGACCGGGCCAGCAACAAGTTGGCAATGTTTGCGCAGGCAATCAGCAGTACGAATCCGACCGCGCCGAACAATATCCACAAACCACGACGAACTTCGCGCACGTAATTTTCCAGCAGCGGCATGATGCGCAGCCGGTTGTCCTGATTGCTGTTCGGATACAGCTTTTCCAATCCGGCGGCGATGTTGTCCATTTCGGCCCGCGCCTGTTCGACGGTGACTCCGGGTTTCAGCCTCGCCACGCCGTACAAGCCCGGATGATTTCCGCGCTGTTTCCACGAAGGCTGATCTGAAAGCTGGCCGACCGGAACCCACATTTCGACGCGGCTTGGAAAGGCGAAGCCCTGCGGCATGATGCCAATCACCGTGTAGGCTTTGTCGTTGAAGCTGAGCGTTTTACCGACCAAATCCGGATCAGCGCCAAAACGACGTTGCCACAATCCATGACTCAACACTGTCACCAGCGGCCCGCCGGGTTTGTCTTCTTCGGCGGTGAACACGCGGCCTTGCGCGGCTTTCGCCCGCAAGGTCGTAAACAGACTGGCCGTCACCTGCCCAGTGCGAATGCGTTCCGGATTCCCCGAACCCGTCAGGTTGTAATCGCCACGGTTGTACACGCCCATTTCTTCAAAGACACGTTGCTGCGCGCGCCAGTCCGTATAATTCGGCCAGGAAATGGACATGCCATCCATTTGCGGGCTGCGTTCGTTGTACAGCACCAGCCGGTCGGATTCTTCGTACGGCAGCGGACGCAACAGCACGGCATTGATCACGCTGAAAATGGCCGTGTTTGCGCCAACGCCCAGTGCCAAAGTCAACAACGCAATCAGCGTAAAGCCGGGACTTTTCCACAACATTCGCGCGCCATAGCGCAAGTCTTGCCAGAGTGTTTGCATCATCAAGCTCTCCTAAAACGAACAAAACAATTTTGGATGAACAAGAGATTTATCCAACTGGCGTGCCATCCCAATTCTTGCGGTAACTTGTTGCGTTCATTGGATAGTTCAGGAGGGAAACCAAGGTGGGTGTGCGCTTCCGGGACAACAGAATCCCGTTTTCGCAAGACGCACTTCCGCGGACAAAAGCTATCGCCCTGATCTTCTTCCTCGTGCTATGCTCTCGCCCGCCCAAAACAGCTCGGATTTCCGTAGCCACAAAAGCCGTGCATTCTTCTCCGTAACAGCGTGTATGAGCAATCGAAAATCGAAACGACAACAACCTGTCCCAAAACCCAAATCCCTGCTTGAGCAGGAAAAGCCGGAAGTCACGACCTTCACCGAAATTGGTGGCTCCCCAGTGCCAGGCTTTACCCTACGCTACGTATTACGCGGACATAGAGAAGAGATAAATCGCATCGCTTGGTCACCGGATGGGGTATACCTCACCTCGCCTTCTCATGATAAAACTATTCGGATTTGGGACACACGTAGCGGAGAATGTGTGCGCACTTTGAGGGGGCATACTGGTTCGGTTAGTAATGTAGCGTGGTCGCCGGATGGTCAGCGCCTTGCCTCGGTATCTCGTGATAAAACTATGCGCCTGTGGGAGGCGGCTAGCGGCAGGCCTTTGCAAACGCTGAGAGAGGGTACCAAAGCGATTAACGGTGTGGCGTGGTCACCAAATGGCCTTAAACTGGCTGTTGCTTACGACGGTGAAACGATTGTCATTTACGACACTAAGAACCAACTACAAGAGGTCCTTAGGTTGAAAAGGTTGAGATCTAGAGCGCCGCGAGTTGGTGCTCTTGCGTGGTGGTTTGGTTCTGAGCTTCTTGCTATTGGCTATATCAATTCCGATTTGTTTGAAATTTGGGATATAACTTCCAATGAATTGATTCACGACATGCGCTTCCCCCGTCATCATACATACCAGTTAGCTCAGTCTTTACATCCACATATTGCTGCAGTAGCTAATGACGAAACTGTTGAAGTATTGAATCCTATATCTTATCGAATTCAGAATAACTTGGAAGGTCATACAGATCAGGTAATCAGCGTTTCATTTTCACACTCAGGTAGAATACTGGCTAGTAAATCGCTAGATGATACTGTACGGCTATGGAAAAGCGACTCGTGGGAGGAGCTAGCGCGATTTCATGAGAGATCGTCTTCTGACTATGAACATAATCTTGCCTTTTCGCCTACTGCCCCTTTGCTAGCTACTCTTGGGGAAGAAGAAACCATTATCCGCATCTGGGAACTGAACGAAGCGCTATTGCTCGGTCGGGCGCAGGAAAGCATCCATTACACCACCGCCAAACTCGTCCTGGTCGGCGATTCGGGTGTCGGCAAAACGGGACTGGGCTGGCGGCTGGCGCATGGTGAGTTCAAGGAGCACGCCTCTACGCACGGCCAGCAGTTCTGGGCCATTCCCGAACTCGGCCTGAAGCGCAAAGACGGTACCGAGTGCGAAGCCGTGCTGTGGGATTTGGCGGGCCAGCACGTCTACCGGCAAATCCACTCCATCTTTCTGGAAAACGTCGCCGCCGCGCTGGTGCTGTTCGACCCCAGCAATCGGCAAGACCCGCTGAAAGGCGCGCAGTTCTGGCTGGAACAACTCAAAGGAAAAGGACAACTGCCGCCAGCCGTGCTGGTCGGTGCCCGCGTAGATCGGGGCGCGCCCGCTCTGTCGCAACAGGAACTGGATCAGTTCTGCCAACGCTACGGTATAGGCGGCGGTTACATCAGCACCAGCGCCAAAGCAGGCGAAGGGCTGGAAGAATTGCTTGAACGGCTGAAGACGCAGATTCCGTGGGACGAGATGACGGCGACCGTGACCACCGTCACCTTCAAGCGCATCAAGGATTACGTGCTGGCGCTCAAGGAAAAATCAGACCGCGAAGGCGTGCTAGTCAGCCCGGCCGTCTTGCGCGAACAATTGCAGGCGACTGATCCAGACTGGCGCTTCACCGACGCCGAGATGATGACGGCGGTGGGGCATCTGGAAACGCATGGCTACGTTGCCATTCTGCGCAGTTCGGCGGGCGACCAGCACATCCTGCTGACACCCGAATTGCTGGTGACGCTGGCATGTTCCATCGTGCTGCTGGCCGACAAACACCCGCGCGAACTGGGCGCGGTCAGCGAATCAGAACTTCTACAAGGCAAATATCCGTTCGACGAACTCGATGGCTTGTCACAACCCGAAAGCCAGGTTTTGCTCGATGCTGGCATCCTGCGCTTTTTGGAGCACAAGATGTGTTTCCGCGAAACGCTGGGCGAAGAAACCCTGCTGATCTTCCCCGGCCTGATCAAGCAAAAGCGTCCCTTGCAAGACGACCTGCCCGCTTCGGATGACATCTCTTACGTGGTGCGCGGGCGCGTCGAAAACCTGTACGCTTCGCTGGTGGTTTTGCTAGGCTACACGCCATCGTTTACCCGCATCAACCAGTGGCAGAATCAGGCGCAATACGAAATGGACGAAGGCCAAATCTGCGGCTTCCGTCTGATCGAAGACCGCGAAGGCGAGATCGAAGTCGTGCTGTATTACGGCGAGCGTTTGCCCCAGCGCGGACGCACGCAGTTTCAGGAATTGTTCGAGCAGTTCCTATACCAGCGTGACGTAGAAGTAACCCGCTTTCCGCCCGTCGCCTGCCCGCAAGGCCATCGGCAGGAACGCGCCACCGTTATCAAGCGCGTCCGTGAAGGCAAAAAGTTTGTCTTCTGTGAGGAATGCGGTGAGAAAACTTCCCTGCCCGATTTTGACAAACCGCAAACCATCGGCATTGGCGCTTCGCCGTGGCTGCAACGCGAAGAAGCGGCGGCGCGATTGCGCAGCGCGTATGAAGTCCAATTGACCAAGGTCAAAGGCTACCGGCGTACCTGGGCTGTGCCGCGTTGTTACATCAGCCACGCCGACGAGCAAGCCGAATTGGCAGCCAAGCTCACGCACGATTTGCGTGACGCAGGCGTGTATGTCGTCGAGCAAGCCGCGCAGGTTCAGGCCGATGATTTCGTCGTAATTCTCGATTCGCCAGCATATCAAAAAGCGTTTGTCACTTCCGCTTTCGCCACCGATAAACAACTCATCAATGCGAGATTGCGTAAACCGAAGCAGTTACTTTCGCTGGCGCTGACTGGCCCAACGACTTCGCACCATTTTGAACATTGCCTGCCCGGCAGTTTCTGCGATACGACACATTACCCGGTAAGCCTGTTCGATTTGGTGTTGAACCTGTACGCCATTCCCTTCACGCATGCAGGCTTTGCGCCATTGCGGCAAACCTTGCACGCACAGTGGGAACAAACGCTTGCCCAATTCGCTGGTCAGAGCAAAACCCAGGCTCCCAAAATCTTCATCAGCTACGCGCGCAAAGACGAACCGTTTAAGGACGATTTGATCAAAATGCTGGCGGGCCTGAAGCGGCGAGGCGTCATTGATACGTGGG
>CAZMXG010000058.1:0-37336 GCA_964570175.1 uncultured Heliomicrobium sp.
ACAAGTGTCACAACTTTTCCCTTGACGCCGTCACCTACTTCATAGATGGAAAATAGTGACCGAAATCATCACTTCTTCCGCAGCAAAGCCTTCAAGCGCTCGACAGTCGCCTTGTGTTTCGGATCGCTGGCCAGATTGCGGTATTCGTTGGGATCGCTTTGATGATCATAGAGCTCCGCGCCCTGTCGGCCTTCGTCCCATTCGGTATACCGCCAGCGTTCGGTGCGGACGGAATAGCCGGAAAAACCCGCGCGCGACATTTGCGTGTAAGCCGCCTCTTTCCACTTCAATTGCGGATTGTTGAGCAGCGGCACAAAACTGCGGCCCTCCAGCTTGTTCGGCGAGTTCAATCCCGCCAATTCCATCAGCGTCGGATAGATGTCAATGAATTCCACCAACCGTGTTGTTGCTTTCCCTTTGGCTTTCATCTGCGGTGCGTACATCATCATCGGCGCGCGTGCAGACAGTTCAAATAGCGTGCTTTTGTTCCACCAGCCGCGTTCGCCCAGATGATAGCCGTGATCGCCGAAGAAAATGATGATCGTGTTTTCGGTCAGTTTCAGCCGGTCGAGCGCGTCAACCACTTTTCCAACCTGCGCGTCGGTGAAGGAAACTCCGGCCAAGTACGCGCGCATAAATTCCAGCCGTTCCCTGTCCGTGAATTTACCGAAGGCTTCGCGGAATGCGCCGCCCGGCAAAGCGGCGGCAGGATCGGCCAGCCTTCCCGGCGGTGCTTGCCACAGTTTCAAACTTTCCAGCGGATACAAATCAAAATACTTTTTCGGCGCGATGAATGGGTCGTGCGGCTTATGCAAACCGACGGCGAGGAAAAACGGCTGCTTATCTTTTGCCCGCTGTTCCAGCACATTGATGGCTTCACGAGCGATTTGGCCGTCGGGCTGATCTTCGTCTGTGCCTTCGGCTGCGCGCCAGCTGCACCAAGCCAGTTTGCCGTCCGTCAGATTGCGGCCTTCGCCTTTGAAACCGAGCGGCGTCGTTTGAAAATATCGAACTTCATCCCACGAAGCTTTGTCATCCATGTCGGTTCGCAAATCTTCCATCGTCAATCCGCGATGAAAGATTTTGCCGAAACTGGTCGTGCAATACCCATTCTGGCGAAAAAGCTGCGGCAACGTCACAACGTCCGGGATCGTCGTGCGGAAATTGGTGCTGTTGTCTACAACGCGCGTCGTGTCCGGACGCAGACCAGTCAGCAACGAAGTCCGGCTGGGATTGCACACTGGATACTGGCAATACGCCGCGTCAAATCGCATCCCGCGTTTGGCAAGTCGGTCCAGGTTCGGCGTTTTTGCAATCGGGCTGCCGTAACAACCGAGTTCGTTCCGTAAATCGTCGGCAACGATGAACAGCACATTTGGCTTTTGCGCCTGTTGTGACAACACGAATTCATTCGGCGGCACAAACAGCACCGCCAGCAAAAAGCAGAATCCTACTTGGATCAACTTCCTCATATTCTAATAACTGTTCAGACTTTTCGGGTGACGCTTGAGGCCGCACGTTGAACTACAAAAACGGTTTCCACTTTTCGACGATGGCGCGCAGCTCTTCCAACTCTTCTGGCTTGACGTTTGGCAGCGGCGGACGCACCGGCCCACCGTGAAGGCCGACCATATCCATCATCGCTTTCATTGCCGACACTTCGTAGCCTTTCCGTCGGGCGCGTAAGGCGTAGAGCGGAGTAACGCATTCGTACATCAACTTCATCAACTCGGCGCAGTTTTCGCTGGCGCCGACTTCGTGAAGTTTCAGCGACAGTTTTGGCGCGACAGTGGCGATGCTGGACGTGTAGGTGCGAATGCCAATGGAGTAATACCCCGGCAAGCTGTCATCGCCTGCGCCGCCGATCCAGTGCAGCCGGTCGCCCAGGCGATTAATGATCATCTGATAGCGGCGAATGTCCGCCTGTCCGTCTTTCCAGGCGCACAGCGTGGGTATGTTCGACGCCAGTTTGTGCACCATCGCCGGAGAAAAGTTCGCCCAATCGCGGCTGTAAATCAGCAAACCTAACTCCGTCGCCGCGCCAATGGCTTTGTAATACGCCAGCATGCCTTCGTCGTCGGCGTTCGGGTAATACGGCGGTAAAGCCAGAATGCCATCGGCTCCGACGGCCGCAGCTTGTTTGGCCATTTCGACAGCCATCGGTTGATTAAAGCCAACGCCAGCGATGACGGGCGATTTGCCGTCCGTGACTTCGACCGTCAGGCGAACAACTTCAGCGTATTCCGCTGGAGTCAGCGAATAGACTTCGCCGGTTCCGCCTGCGGCAACCACGGCGCAGAGTTGGTGTTTGTTCAGTTTGGTCAGGTTGTGGCGCAAACCATCGAGGTTCAGTGACAGATCTTCGTTAAATGGCGTGATCGGAAAGGCAATCACGCCTTCTTTCAATTTGGTTCGGAGTTCGGTTGGAGTTGTCATTGGTTATTTTCGATTTGGAAGTTCTTCGATTGTGATGTCTTTGTAGCGGGCTTCGCTGGGCGGGCCGGCGTGAATCTGCACACAGATCAAGCCACTCTGTTTGATCGAATCATCAGCTTCTGTGTAATCCACGGTTTGGTAACCGTTGATGGACAACCGAATGCGTTTGCCTTCGGCGCGGATGACGTAATCGTTCCAATCGTCCCGCTTCAACACTTTGTCGAGCGCGGCAGCATCCGGCGAAACCAGCACTTTTTTGCGGCGCGATTCGTCATACAGCGCTCCCCAGTAATTCTGGCCGATGTCGGCTTGATAGCCGATGACTTCGTGATTATTGGGAATGCGTTCAGAACGAAATTGGATTCCGGCGTTGACCTGTGCGCCTGTGACTTTGAATTTCGCGCGCAGTTCAAAGTCGGAATAGCGTTTCGTCGTGCAAAGGAATTCGTTGTTCGGCAACGCAGCTTTCATCGAACCGCCAACAATTGCGCCATCTTCAATGCGAAAGATTTTCATGTTGCCTTCCCAACCGGCGAAGCTTTTGCCGTCAAACAACGGATGCGGTTTGACGGCGGCAATCGCGACGACGGCGAATGCCAAAACAATCAGTAAACAGGTTCGGTTCATCATTCGGTGCTTCCCTCTAATTCGGTGCTTCCTTGTAAAACGGTAGCGCAACCTGCCGAGGTTGCGTTGGTCCTGTAAAAGGCTGATGGAGAACGAAGGCAACCTCGGCACGCTTGCCCTACTTTTCAGATCAAATCCCACGGCTTGCGCGCTTTGCGACTGAGCTGTTTGGACGCTTCGGCATCGGAGACAAAGTCTTCTTTGCCGGCGTCCCAGGTTAGGCGACGGCCCACTCTGTACGCGATGTTTCCCAAATGCGAAGTCGTCGTCGAACGATGCCCGATTTCAACTTCAGCATTCGGAGCTTTCCGCGAACGGACGCATTCGATGAAGTTTTGCGTGTGCAAATCCGTAGTGTCGCGACCTTGCACGCGCTTGGGCTGCATGCGCCAAGCGTCAATCGGTTGCGAACGTTGTTTGGCGGTCAGCGCGGGTTTCAGCGGTTCGGGGAAGATTTCAAAGCCGATGCGGTCGGCGATCAACGTGCCGTTTGTGCCGTAATAGGCTTCGCCGTGCGGGCGATCGTCCGCGCCGCGCGCGCCGTAATAATTAAAGCCCGGCGTGCGTCCGCCTGCGCCGTGCGCGTTCAGGTTGCAGCTTTCGTAACTGAGAATAAAGCCGCCGTTTTTCGGGTACTCGAATTCGTAAGTCACCTGCAACAAATCCGGCACGTCGCCCGCATCTTTCAAAGTGAATTTGCCGCCTGTTGCCACAACAGTTTTTGGCGCTTCGACGCCCATGATTTGCTGCACGGTGTCCAGCCGATGCGTGCCGTAATCGGTCATCGTGCCGCCCGCGTAATCGTAAAAGTTGCGAAACGTCGAAAGAAAGCGCGAACGATTGAACGGCACTTTGGGCGCAGGACCAAGATAAAAATCCCAGTCCAAACCTTCGGGCACGGGTTGGTCAGGGTAATTGCCGACGCCATTGGGCGTGATGTTGCTGTAATTCCACACGCGCACGAACCGGACTTCGCCGAGTTCGCCGGATTGAATGATCTGTTGGACTTCGCGGTAATGCGGTGCGCTGCGATGTTGCGTGCCAGTTTGGACGATGCGTTTGTAACGGCGCGCGGCTTCGACCATCAATCGGCCTTCGCGAACGTTGTGCGCCAGCGGTTTTTCAACATACACATCTTTGCCCGCCGCACAGGCCAGCACAGTAATTGCGGCATGCCAATGATCAGGCGTCGCTACGTGAACCGCGTCCACGTCTTTCAATTCCAGCAGCTTTCGAAAGTCGCCGAACTTTCTGGCCGCAGCGCCTGCCCAGGTCTGCGCGCTGAGCGCGTTCGTTTCGTACACATCACAGACGGCGCCGTATTCCGCGCCAGGGACTTTGCGCATCAAATCAGCGACTTGCCTGCCGCGACCGCCACAACCAATCAAACCGATGACGACTCGGTCATTGGCACCAAGGATCCGCTCGTAAGAAAGCGCGGTTGTTGAAATCACCGCCGAGCCTGTAATTGCCGAGTTGATAAATTCTCTTCGTTCCATGTCGCCTCGCAGATCAGATGCGGTTGAACTTCTCAATCGCCTTTTGCAGCGATTTGAATTGGCGGATAAAAGGGAACATCCCTTTTTCCCGGTCGTCAATTTCCTGCGCTTTCTTCAGCACTTCTTCGGCGCGTTCCTGCGGCACGACCACAACGCCGTCTTCGTCAGCGACGATGATGTCGCCGGGGCGAACGGTGATTCCAGCGCATTGAACTTCGACGTTGCGCGCCACCGTCGCGTAATGTCCGACCGCCGTTCGTGGTGAAGACGAACGCGCATACACCGTCAATCCCATTCGCCGCACATCCCAAATGTCGCGAATCGCTCCGTCCAGAACCATTCCGGCCATCCCGCGAACTTTCGCTGCTGTAGCCATCAGGTTGCCCATCGCAGCAATGTCCAGCGTGCCTTCCATGACGATGATGCCGACTTCGCCCGGCTTGGCACTGTCAATCATTTCCACCGAATGTTTGGTTGAAAGCGCAGGCGTAGCCTTGTCCGGCGTGGTAGGTTTCACCAGTGAAGTCACTGCTCGCCCCACAATCGGTGTGCCCGTGACCAGCTTCATGTCATGCCACATTGTTCCGTTCTTGCCTGTGACCAACTCGACAGCGTCCGAAACAGAAGCAGGATAGCTTTTCTTGAACGCCGCAATGATTGGTTCATCGGGCGATGTAGCGGATTTCTTTTGTGTTGCGGCGACAGCCACTGCGGCCAGCAACACGCAAGCCAGGACAATCAACAACTTTTTCATGCGCATAAGGCTCCTCAAGTCGGATTGAAAAGAAACGATTGATGAGAATTGATGAGTTGAAGCAGCCGACTTCATTCGCCGCTTCACAGGATTTTCGATCAGAATGAAGTTAGGTGATTACAAACAGACTACTGACAGATATTTTGCTACGGCGTCAATCGGCGGCGACCCGGCTTAACTTTATCGGCTGCTCCTTGTATTGCAGTTGGTAAAGTTTGAAATAAAGCCCGCGTTCAGCAAGCAAAGCCTGATGATTTCCCATTTCGCGAATCTCGCCTTTGTGCAGAACAATAATTTTGTCCACGCGCTGAATGGTCGAAAGCCTGTGCGCGATGATGATGGAGGTGCGACCCGTCATCACTTTTTCAATTGCTTCCTGAATCAACTGCTCAGTTTCGGTGTCAATGCTGGATGTGGCTTCATCCAGCACCAGAATTCGCGGATCGAAGGCCAACGCTCTGGCAAATGAAATCAATTGTTTTTGGCCTACGGAAAACCCCGCGCCGCGTTCGCGAACACTTGCCTTAAACCGCTCCGGCAACGCCTCTATAAAACTGGCGGCTCGCACTTCCTGTGCAGCCCATTCGACCCGCTCTTCGCTGATAAATTCGTTTCCAAGCCGGATGTTGCCAGCAATATCACCGGAAAACAAAAAGACATCTTGCAAAACCACCGCGAAATTTTCTCGCAGCTTATGTAATTCCCACTGCTTGATATCCACGCCATCCAGCAAGATTTCTCCGCGCTGAATGTCATAAAACCGCATCAACAAATTGCTGATAGTAGTCTTCCCCGATCCGGTGTGCCCAACCAGGGCGATGGATTCGCCCGGCTCGACCGTAAAGGACACATCTTTCAGCACCCAGTCTTCGTCTTTATAAGCGAACCAAACGTTGCGAAATTCAATCCGGCCTAAAACCTGTTCTCTGGAGGTTGGTTGATACGGGCTTGCTGGAGATTCGATTTTGTCTGGCGTATCCAGCAGTTTGAACACGCGTTCGCTGGCGACAACCGCAGCCTGAAAAACATTGTACTTGTCGCTGATATCCTGAATTGGCTGCCAAAGCCGCTGCGTGTATTGCAAAAAGGCGACGAGAGTTCCGACCGTGATGACGTTTTGAATCACCTGCCCGCCGCCGTACCAGACAATCGCCGCGATCCCAACCGCCGAAATCAGGTTCACCAGCGGATAAAACACCGCGTAGTAAAAAATCGTGTCCAGGTTTGCCTGCTTGTGAGCCGCGTTGATTTCTGAAAATTGGTCCAGCGCTTTTTGCTCGCGGTTGAAAAGCTGCACGACCTGCGCGCCGGAAATGTGTTCCTGCGTAAAAGCGTTCAGCCGCGCAATTTTTGTTCGGACCTGCCGGAAGCCTTCGCGCGCGCCACGACGAAACCACATGGTCGCGGCCCACAATAGCGGCACCACCAGCAAGGAAACAATTGCCAGCTTCCAGTTGAAGTAAAACATCATTCCCAGCGCACCAGCGATCAGCACAAAATCGCCCAGCACTTCGACCAGTCCGGCGGTAAACAATTCGTTCAGCGAATCAACGTCTGTGGTCAGCCGCGTGACCAACCGCCCGACCGGATTGTTGTCATAAAACGAAACTTCAATGGATTGCAGCTTGGCGAAAATTTCCTGCCGCAGGTCGTACATCACGCGCTGGCCAATCGTGTTCAGCATCACGTCCTGAAAATATCCAACACAGAGCGTGACAGCCAATGAGCCGATGTAGGCGAAGGTCAGCAAAACGATGCCGTCAAACGCCGCATCCAGGTTCAGCCTGCCGCCAGCAGCCGGGGCGACGTAATCATCAATCGCCCATTTGGTCAGCAGCGGGCCAACCTGCCGAACCAGATTTAATACTGCGGTCAGCAAGAGTGCGAAAACGACCAGCTTCTTGTACGGTGCCAGATAGCGAACCAATCGCCGAGCAGCTTTTGCGTCGTACAGTTTTCCTAGTTGTTCTTCTTCGTGATGATTGGCCATCGAAAAATCGTTACTTCCTGCCCGACAAGCCTTCGGCGAACTTGGTGACCATTTCTTCCATATCCGAAGTCAGCAAAGCGCGCCAGGTCGTGCCGGTTTTCTTGAAACTGATGATTTCGACTTCGCTGGCTTCCGCCCCGGCCATTTTGATTTGCGACCGGTAGACCACATGAACCAGTTCGGTTCCTTCATTCACTTTGCCCAAAATTGTGGTAGTCGAAGCCGCTAACGCCGTTTTCATATCCGGAACAGCTCCGCCAATGAAGTTCATCAGCCGTTCAAAAATCGCCGCGCCATTGAGCTGTTCGAATTCATCGTTGCTTTTCAATCCAAAAATGGTTTTGGCGGCACCGCCGGATTCGTCGGCCTTGATGATGGCGGCAAACGTTCGCTTCATCGAAGCCAGCGCATCAGGATGCAACAAGCTGGCGCATTTATCCCAATTTCCGGTTTGCATTGCGGCGAAATATGCTTTGGCCACGGCGTCAGGCGTTTCCGGCGCCGCTTGAGGAAACACGGGCATGCCAAACAAAACAATCAGAGAAAAAACAAAGGCTGGATTGAGGAAAAAGATTTTCATCAGTTTTTCGGTCTCCAAATTGGGGGCACGTACAGGAACTAGTTGAGTAATAAAACTACTTTCCGATTTCAATCTGCTGCTTCAAGGAAACCGCATCGCGGTTTTGCGGGTCAATATCCAAAGCTTGCTTACAGTGCGCCAAGGCTCTGGCCCGATCGTTACGAGACAAGTAGATTCTGCCCAGCATGATGTGCGCTTCAATCAGCCTCGGATTCCAGGAAACCGCTGCATGAAATGACTTCAGCGCATTTTCGGTTTCGTTGCGGTGCGAATAAATGACTCCGCGCAAAAAATACCCATCGGCATTTGCAGTATCCACAGCCAGTAATTGCTGCAACTCTGTCATCGCTTCGGCATCTTTGTTCGAAGCGATCAACTGGCGAATGCGATCCAGAGTTTGCTGTTGAGCCATCTGCTGCGGCGTTGCGTGAGACGTTTGCGGCGTTTGCTGGCGGGCGAATTTCGCCAATTCAGCCGGATTCAATTCCTCTTTCATTCGGGCAAGCGCCGGAATTTTGTCAGGCGTGACCGCCCAGCGCGCATAAGCGCTTAGATAACGCTTGGCTTCATTGTCCGCTTTGGCGGCTTCATCGGTTTTCCCCGCCGATGCCAAGGCTTTGGATAAGACAAACCAGGCTTCGCCATCCCGCTGATTAAACCCGACGGCGGCGCGCAACTGTTGGGCAGCGTCTTCAAAGCCCTGGTTTCGCCAGGCAGCGTACCCGTAATTGAATCGGTAAGTTCCGTCGTTGGAATTATTCGTGATTGCTCGCTGCAAATAGCTGAGTGCGCGCGCATTTTCCCCCTTGGCTGCCAAAGCGGCTCCGGCGTTATTCAGCACTTCGGTCAGGGGAGCAATCGTGGCCAAGGTTTCAAGCGCAGCAGCCGACGTGTCATAAGCACCGGATTTGAATGCCGCCAGACCCAGATAAAACAGGCTTTCTTCGTAATGCGGATCGTCTTTGGACATTTGCTTGAGCATGCTGACCGCTTCTTCAAAATCCGTTTGCCGGTAATTCAGCAAGCCGAGTTCGTAAATTGCCTGGGCGTAATGACCAGCCGCTCCGGCGCTGTCGTGTTCCTGAATTGCCCGCTTCAAAAAGGTTTCGCGCAATTTTAGATCAAGCGTCTGAATGCCTTTGACATAACTTTCATAGGCGCGGGGCGGAACTTTTGTGGCGCGGCGAACCAACTGTTCCTTGGTGTAACTCAGCGAAGGATTGCGTTCGTACAAAACGTGCCAGGCCAGTTGCCCTTGCATCTGCTGCAAATCGGACAGCGGGCCGCTGAAGTTAAACACCTTGTTGCCGATCAATCGCCCCGCCTGCGTTTCAATCAGCCGGGCAGAGATGGCAATTGAAACATTCTGTTTGTCGCCGCCAATATCGTATTCGCCAATAATGGCCAAATTCGCCTTGGAAGCTTCAGCAACGCGGATCATCGCCGCGCGCGTCAACAAATCGGCTGGATTCAATCCTACCTGCTCAAACGCCTGCGCGCGCTCTTCCGAACTGATCACCATCACGCCCGGCGCGTCCAGAATATCCGCCAGCAAAATGGCGAAGCTTTCCCGAATCCAATTGTGCTGCGCCGATTGCGAGCGATTTTCAAACGGCATGACAATGACGAGATCTGCCGCCAAGGCATTCACCGTCGGCAACGCAATCAGGCACACAACCAGAAAAACGATTTTGAGTCCAAGTTTGTTAAACATTGCCGAAATCATAGTGGGCAGATTGTGGGAACGCAAAAACCAGTCTCAGAGCGGAATGTTCCCATGCTTGCGCGGAGGATTTGTGTCGCGCTTGTTTTCCAGCAGCTTCAATGCGCGAATCAATTTTCGCCGCGTGTGTTTCGGTTCGATGACTTCGTCCACAAAGCCGCGTTCGGCGGCAATGTATGGCGAAGCGAACTTGTCCTGATATTCCTCGATCTTCTCTTTGCGAGCGGCTTGCAAATCGGCGGCGCTGGAAAGTTCACGGCGATAAAGAATCCCGACGGCTCCTTCGGCTCCCATCACGGCAATTTCCGCCGTCGGGTATGCGAAGTTGACGTCCGTGCGGCAATGCTTTGATCCCATCACGCAGTAAGCGCCGCCATACGCTTTGCGAGTGACAACGGTAATCTTAGGCACAGTGGCTTCGGCGTACGCGTACAGCAGCTTGGCTCCGTGGCGAATAATGCCGCCGTATTCCTGGCTGACTCCGGGCAGGAAACCTGGAACATCTTCAAAGGTAATGATAGGAATGTTGAAACAATCGCAAAACCGAACGAACCGCGCTGCTTTGACTGAAGCGTCAATGTCCAGCACGCCGGCCAGAAAGTTCGGCTGGTTGGCGACAATACCGACCGATTGGCCGTTCAACCGCGCAAAGCCGATGACGATGTTGCGCGCAAAATGCTCTTGAATCTCGAAGAAGTAAGCGTTGTCCACAACCTTCGTGATGATCTGGCGAATGTCGTACGGCTTGTTCGATTCAGGCGGAACGACCGTATTCAATGACTCATCGCTGCGATCAATGGGATCATCACAGGCCACGCGTGGCGGATCGTCCATGTTGTTTGACGGCATGAACGACAGCAGCTCGCGAATCAGCCGCAAACATTCTTCTTCGTTTTCCGCTGCAAAATGCGCCACGCCGCTGGTCGAATTGTGCGTCATTGCGCCGCCCAGTTGTTCTTTGGTCACGTCTTCGTGGGTGACGGTTTTGATGACGTCAGGACCGGTGATGAACATGTAGCTGCTGTCTTTCACCATCACTGTAAAGTCTGTGATCGCGGGTGAATAAACGGCTCCGCCAGCGCACGGCCCCATAATCGCGGAAATCTGCGGCACGACTCCTGAAGCCAGCGTGTTGCGTAAAAAAATGTCTGCGTATCCGCCCAGGCTGACGACACCTTCCTGAATTCGCGCGCCGCCGGAATCATTGAGTCCAATCACAGGCACGCCGACTTTCATCGCCATATCCATGATCTTGCAAACTTTCTGGGCGTTGGTTTCCGACAGCGATCCGCCAAAGACCGTGAAGTCCTGGGCGAAAACAAAAACTTCCCGCCCGTCAATCAAGCCGTGTCCCGTGACAAATCCATCGCCGGGAATTTGCTGCGTTTCCATTCCGAAATCCTGGCAACGATGCGTCACCAGTTTGTCGAATTCTTCGAATGATCCGTCGTCCAGCAAAAACTCCACGCGTTCGCGCGCAGTCATTTTGCCTTCGGCATGTTGGCGGGCTGTGCGCTCTGCTCCGCCGCCAGCTTCAGCCGCCGCATTTTTTTCTTTCAGTCGTTGTAGTTTGTCTTCGATCATTGCGTTTTGTTTTGGAGTGCTGCGCCTTTGGCGCAGCTTTGGAAATCATTTTGATGGTCATTGCTTGTCAAAGGATTATGAAGAGCGACGCCAGAGCGTAACACTCACAATTTGCCCTCAGCAGTGAATGATGAAAAGTGGCCGGGATTATAAGTGACCGCACAGGGAATGTCAGTCGGCCAACTTGAGTGCGCCCAATTTCTTGCCGTACTGAAAGCCATTTGCTACTATCGCGCCGCTTTCGCGCAAGGCAATCAAGCATTTAGGCGCAATTGGCCACAAAAAATCTGCAAATTGCAGGTTGAGTCGTATCAAACCATGAAGTGCGAAAACTGCGGTAACGAGCTTGTCGGAGCATCGGTTGTTTGCCGGCAATGCAATCACAACATTACGCAAGGACGCGTTGGACAATGGCGCGCGCGCCACAGCAATGGGAACCCCGCGCAAGCACCTGCCACGCGCAGTATTTCACCGTTGCCTTCGCCAAGAATATCACCGAAACCAGAGACAGAACCGCTGCCAGCGGCATCATCAAAATCAACTCAATCAAGAGCGTTAAACATATTACCAGGCTCCTCTGCTCCTTCTGTTCCTTTCGAACCGAAACCGCGAATGGCCCAAGTCGCGATTCCTAAATCATCCGCGAAATCATCCGCTGTCCCGTCTTCTTCCGAAGAAGATTCCGGCTTGGTGCAATTTCCGGCCTGGCGCGCGCAGTTGAAAGACAAGGTTAAAGAAGTGCGCGAGCGGCGCACACAGCCAACCTCTGAAGCAGGCGCGCAACCGGACGAAGCCGAGCTTGATCCAAATCCAATTGTGGAATCGGCGCTGAAAAGAATTCGTTGGTCACAGCACTTGACGCCGCCTCACCCTGCGCGTGAACAAAGCGAAACGAAAACAGAAACAACACAACAAAAATTGCAGGAAGCGGAGCCGCGAGCCGAACACAAAGTGGACACGAATCCGTTTCAGCGTGTGCAGCCGAAACCGGATTCCAAACCGATGCCGCGCAACACGGCATCATCCAACCCGCTTCTGGCACGAAAACCTGTGGCACATCCGGCCAACAAACCGGAATCTGCTTCCAAACCTGAAATCAAGCAAACGCCGTCACCGCCTGTTGAAACAAGAATTGAAGTAAAACCAGCAACGATTGCTGACACGAAACCTGGTTCAGGTTCCCTGACCGTGCCGACGTCGAAAACGGGTTCAGGCTCGCTGACCGCGCCAACATCCAAAACCGGTTCGGGTGCGCTTCCTCCCTTACAGAAAATCAGGACAACGGGCGAAATCAAAAAACCTTCCGCACCGCTGCATCAGCAATCGCCTTCGCAACCCTTGCCGCAACGAACTCCATCGGGTTCGCTGGTGCAACCGCCGCGCAATCACGTCGAAACGCAGGTCATAGGCTTGGCGCCTTCCGTCAGCGACCTGACCAGTTATGCAGCCGGAGCAGCGCAGTCGCTGAAACCGCGCAAAGCGAGTTTGTGGGGACGCACGCTGGCCGGAGCCTGTGATTTCGAGATTGTCGCGATGGCTTATCTGCCGATTTTTGGGCCTTATGCTGTTTTGAATACATCCGTCGGCTATGAATCTTTTGCAATGATGGTTTTATTGCTGGCTGCGTTGATATTTTGCTATCAACTGCTGACGCTGACCATCGCCAACCGCACAACCGGAATGGCGTTTCTGCGATTGCGTCTGGTCAACGCCACAAACAGAGAAAAACCGGTCAGCTTTGCGCAAAAGCTCTTGCGCGCCTTTGCCGCAACGGTTGTTTCGTTTGTTCCGCCGATCAACTTCCTGATTATCCAGTCGAATCCGCAGCACCGAAGCCTGCCCGATATGATTTCCGGTACGATGTTGCTTGAAAGAGTGAAATCGAACTGAGCGTCAACTGATTCCGCTAAATCCAATGGACCTTTTCCTGCTCCAAGCCATTGTCAAAGAGCTTGAGCCGCTGCTCGCCGGTCATAGACTCGGCAAAATTGTTCAACTCAACACCACGGACGTCGCGCTGGATTTCCGTTTGCGCGATGGCCGTTGGCTGGTGATTTCAACCGACCCGGCGCGATTGGCGTTGTATTTAGCTTCGCGGCAGCCAAAACAGCTCAGCGATGAACCGCGCACCGACACTGGCTTTGTCGCGCTGGCGAAAAAATATCTGGGCAGCGCCAGATTGCTGGCAATGGAAAGTTTGGGTTATGACCGTGTCGTCAATTTCGAGCTTGAAGCTGAAGACGATGACAACCAGATCAAACGTCGCAAGCTGATTGTTTTGCTAACCGGACGCACGGCGAATGTTTTGCTCACTGAAGACAATCGGGTATTGGCTCGATTGCGTGAATCCGAAGAGAAAAAACCTTCCACGAAGCCACACGAAGAAAACACGAAAAAAGACAAAAGCAATCTTGTTCCTCTTCGTGAATCTTCGTGTGTCTTCGTGGGAGAAACTGCCAGTTACACCGAACCGCCGCCGCCAGCAGATAGACTCGATCCGTTTCAATGCTCAGCCGCACAACTTTATGATTTGATTGCTAAAAGTGATGGCAGCATCGCCACCGCCGCGCAGAAACACTTCATCGGGTTTTCACCGGTTTACGCGCGCGAACTGGCGTACCGCGCTCAGTTTTCCGAACCGGAATTGGCGCTGCAAAATCTGCTGGCGGATTTGTTTGAGTCCAATCCCGTTCCGGCAATTTACTCCACACCTGCGATTGAAGCGCTGAAACAGGAAATTGGCCGCGACGAATTCAGCCTGACGCTTTCGCCGATTGAGCTTCGGCATTTGTTCGCGCTGGAGCAAACGTCGTTTACTTCAATCAATGAAGCGGCGGATCAGTACTTCACCGTACTGGAAGACCGCCGCCGATTTCAGGCTGGAAAGCAAAAGCTGGTTTCCCAACTCAGCGCAAAGCTCAAAAAGCAGCGAACGCTGCTGGCCAATTTGGAGCGCGAGCTTGCCGGATTTGCCAGCGGTGAAAAACACCAGCGTTGGGGAGAGTTGCTGCTGGCGAATTTGCATCAGGCGAAAAAAACCGAAAGCGGATTTGCCATCACGGATTTTTATGACGAAGCCCAGGCGACCATCACAATCCCAGCCGCCGACAAACCGACTGCGCAAGACGCCGCCGAGCACTATTTCAAACTGGCGCGCAAAGCCAAAAACGGCCAGGCGGCAATCAGCGCTCGTTTGCCGGAAGTAAAAAAGGAACTTGTCGCGCTGGAAAGCAAACTGGCGCGAGTTTCTGAACTAACCCGCGCCGAAGACTTGAAGCCTTTGCTGGAAGCATTCAGCCCGGCTTCGCCCAAACCGGCAAAGCCGAAAACGCAACCCGGCAAAAAACCGAAGGAAGAAAAAATCAGCGGCGTACGCCGGTATCGCTCTACCGACGGGTACGAAATTCTGGTGGGTCGAACCGATCGCGACAACGACAACCTGACGTTGCGCGTCGCCAAATCTTACGACTTGTGGTTTCACGCGGCGGATTATCCTGGTTCGCACGTCGTGCTCAGAAACCTGCAGCGCAAAGAAGTCCCGCCCCGCGCCATCGCCGAAGCTGCCCAGCTTGCCGCCAAATTCAGTTCGGCGCGCGCCAACACCAAAGTCGCAGTCAATTACTGTGAAAAGAAATTTGTCACAAAACCGAAAGGTTTTGCGCCGGGTCAAGTCCGACTGGCGTCGTTCAAGACTGTGATCGTTGAGCCAAAAGAAGAAATTGAGCGGCTGATGTAAACAAACATTGGCGACTTACATATTCAGTATTATTCACGTTTTTTGAAGACTGGCTGACCAGCTTTGTTATGTTCTGGCAACCAGCCTTCTGTCTGCCAGGCCCCACTTGATTGGGGCACATACGTCTGCACTTTCCACCAACACACACCGTCCAAGGATTTCGGCCCATCAACAATTTGCAGGTCCGTATTGGGCGGAAGATTGGCTATCGCAGAAGCATTGAAGCCCGCCTCCTTACGCCAGGCTTCTTCCCGCTCAGTCACAATTCGCACGGTTTTCTTGTAATCGGAGCTAGTGCAAAACAACGCGGGCTTCAAAGCCGGATCTTTCAGAACATAAATGATCAAACCACCAGCAATCACGGCGGCAATTACCAGAACGACACCGCATCCAATTCCCCCCATTTCCTGCCCGCCGGAAACCGGCGCAGAAATAGTACGCACACGCGGGCGAGGGGTTTGCAGAGTTCCAAGGTTATTGCTTAACCACGCGCGGGCCTTGGTTTTTCCTTTTTCGGTCAAATGCAAATAAATCGTTCCATGCGAGTTGGTCTTTTCCAGGTAGTGGTGATCCAGCAATTCTTGAATCGTTGCCTGAAACAAGGTGTCGGTGAGATGGTCAATGGCAATCTGGTTGTCTCCGACACGGCGTTGCAACATCGTAAAAAGCTGATGATGGTTCATTTCCCTGTCGCTTGGGCTGTTCAATACATGCAGGTACATCCGGGCCAGAATTTTGTCGCGGAGAAGACTCATAAATCATCGCTCCTGATTCCGTTTTCAAACCTGTTCTGCACCTCGCCTATCAGCGGATGATTCACCGTTTGCGGCAGGGGGCCATTGTTCTTGATTCCCCAAAGTCGGATTACACATGGCTAAACCGGCTGGCAAACCGAAAAATCGCTGGAAGCAAGACTGACTGAAGAGCTACAGTTCGACGTAGCGGAGCCGATATATCTGCAAACGCCTTCAACGGTCAAGGCCGGAAGCAACTCTCTTTTGCCGCCGCAAAAATACAAACGCGGCAACTCCTCCGATTGCCATTCCAATCAAATCGCATTGCAGATCGTTGGCTGTGTCATACGAACCGTGAATGCGCATGCCCGGCTGAGGCCAGAAATACTTGTCATCCCACAGCTCTATGACTTCGTAAAAGCCTGAAATGGTGAACATTGTCGTGATCGCGAAAAAGGTCACCATCCAAAGCGGCAGCGGATATCCAAGCCGCTTCAACCCTTCGTTAAGCAGCCAGACAATCACTGGAGCCGTCAGCGCCGGAATCGCCGTGTGCGTGAATTCGTCATATTGAAAGTATTTGTATTTGGTGCTGTACCAGTCGAACAGATTCCCCAGTCCATCCAGCGCCACCGAAGCATAAACCAGCGCAAACAAGGTGATTGGAATCTTCACGTCGAACCGCTGTTTGACGTAAAGATAAATCGCGCTCAACCAGGCGATGCAGATCGGCGTGCTGTACCAGATTCGCAGATAAGCCATCCGCAGCAGAAAGATTGATCCCCACAGCAGCAAGCCGCCGACAATAGCGGCATCCAGCAAAGTAAGGGATGACGAGTTTCCGGTTTCAGTTTTGGCTGGGTTAGAGATTGCCTGGCTCATGAGTTCCTCCGTTTGAAAACGATGATCGAAAGTAAAAGTGCGAATGAAATAATGGTCGTCCAATTTCCGAAGCGGCGAATTGGCGTGGAGCGAAATTCCAACACGATCCGATGCTCGCCCGCTGGCACATCAAGGAGAATGTTTTTGACGGTGCCTTCGCGGGCTGGAACGACCTGACCATCCACTGTCGCCGTCCATCCGGCGAAGTTCCGTGTGCGAAATTGCAATTGATCAGCGTCAGTCAGACTAACGCGAAGCTGGCGAAATTCAGGCGTCCACCATTCATCTTTGATCCAGCCTTTTCCAGCAACAAGCTGTACTGGTTCCATCGGCGGATTTTCGCGCGAAGCCCCACGCGGCAGTGTGGCGTAATTGTAATGTTGCAAATTTGGCTCGAAGGATTGCGCGCGCCACATCGGCCAGGCGACGTAATACCCACTCATCGCCAGCACACTAATCAGTACCGCGACCGGTAGGGAGCGAGTTTTTACCAAAAAACAATTGAGCCAACCACACTCCCTACCGGTCGCGGTACTGACTCGATCCGTAGCGGCTCCAGCTATCATCGCCAGCGCAAAGCTGGTAAGCGTCAGCATCCGCCACGAATACACGCCGATTTCGATCTTTGGAATCCATCGGCCAATCGGCGCGGAATAGGTTGTCATCAAAAAACTGGCCAGCAATCCGGCAGAAACCCACAGCCACAATCGAGCGCGCCGTTGTTTGAAACTCATCGCGGCAATCGCACAAACCAGAATCGCTCCCAGGTTGAAAGCCCAGATTCGGTCCAGCCTGACAAAAAATGGATTGCCGATGCGGTCATAAACCGTCTGCGAATAATCAAACACATAGCTGGCGTGATACGGCCAAACGCGTTCCACATCGTCGGAATTGACCAATTGCTGCTCGGCAATCGCAGGGTAAAAGTACGCCGCCGCCAGCATCGAACCAAAGATCAGCGCGGCAGCGATGAAACCCAGTTCGCGCCACTTCCCCGCTTTGATTGCTGATACTGCCAGGCACGAACCAAACACCAGCAGAAATTGATACGCTGTTGGCGGATGTGTCCACAAAAATGCGCCGAAGCTGGCCGCCAATCCGGCAAAACTCAGCCAAAGAAACCTCTTGCTCTGTGTGGCTTCAGCGTTCTCTGCGCCTATGTGGTAAATCAATCTTTCCGCGAACAACAAACACAACGGAATCCAGATGAAGCTGGTGAATTCCGAAATCGCTCCGCGCTGATATTCATTCAGCAAGTGGTAAGGCGCGAAAACATAAATCGCCCCCACCATCAGCGAAGCCCCGCGCGACAGCGATTGCCGGGCATAAACAAAAATCGCTGCCGCCGAAGCGAGCATCGTCAGCCAGTAAAATCCCACCCACGTTTTCAGCCAGTCTTCGCTAAAAACGTGGACTACCGAGGTCAGGTAATACACGCCGGGCGGATAAAAGCTGGTCGTTGGCGCACCGTACCCATGCGTATTTTCGTCCCAACGCGGATAAACGATGCCTGCTGACAAGCTGCGCCAAAAGGCGTTCATCTGGTTGTAATGCATCCACGAATCGTGCGTGACAGGCATTTCGCCGCCACAACATCCGACTTTCTGATCTTCGCCAATGACGAAAAACGGCAGCACGGCGACAGAAGTCATCACGACCAGCAACAGCAAGATTGCCAGTTCCGATTTCCAACTGAGTTTTTCAGATTCGACAGCGATGGGTGAATTCATTGGGCGCAGATTCTGTCATACCGGGCACGGTCAGCAAAGATTGTATAGACATGCATTCAGCAAGCTTCGCCAGCAAGCTTTATGCCGACCCGAAAAACCGCCTTAAAACCTGAAACCTGCAAGCTGAAACCTGTCACCTGATAGTTTTTGCCGACACCCCACAGCGGCTGTATGTCCCCAAACCTTATGCTAAATTACGCCTGCATTTCTAATTTCATTCAACTCAGAGGAAAAATCATGGACGCATTTCGCGAAAGCATGCTGCAACTGATCACGCATACTTCAACCAATCTGCCGCCCGATGTTCGCCGAGCCATGGCCAGCGCAATGGGCGAAGAGCAGGGCGGACGTTCGCTGCAAGCGCTGAATGTCATCGCTACGAACATTGACATGGCCACCGACAATGAAGGCCCGATTTGCCAGGACACTGGCTGGCCGACATTCGAGATCAAAACTCCGGTCGGCGCAAACCAGATTGTGATGAAAAAGCTGATTAAAGAAGCCGTCGCCGAAGCCACCAAACGTGGCAAACTGCGCACGAACTCCGTGGATTCGCTGACGGGCGTCAACGCCAGCGATAACCTGGGGCCGGGCACGCCGACGATGCATTTTGACCAGTGGGAAACCGAAGACGAAATCGAAGTGAAGTTGCTGCTAAAAGGCGGCGGATGCGAAAACAAAAACATTCAATACTCGCTCCCGACAGAACTGGCTCACTTGGGCAAAGCCGGACGCGATCTGGATGGGGTTCGCAAATGTATTTTGCACGCCGTTTGGCAAGCGCAAGGACAAGGATGCAGCGCCGGAGCCGTTGGCGTGTGCATCGGCGGCGACCGCGCGCAAGGGTATCTAAACGCCAAAGAGCAGCTTTTCCGTTTGCTTGATGACACCAACCCGATTCCGGAACTGGCCAAGCTGGAAGAGTACGTGATGCAAACCGCGAACACCTTGGGCATCGGCACAATGGGTTTTGGCGGAGGCGTGACCTTAATCGGTTGCAAGATTGGCGTGCTCAATCGCTTGCCAGCCAGCTTTTTTGTGTCGGTGGCGTATGACTGCTGGGCGTTCCGGCGGCTGGGCGTGGTGCTGGACGCCAAAACCGGCGAAATCAAACGCTGGCTTTATCGCGACGACGAAAAACCTGCAATCAAAATGACGCAGAATGGCGGCTTCGTTCGAACCGGCAAGGAAAAAGTCCTGCGCGCTCCAATCACGGAAGAGCAAATCCGCGACCTGAAAGTTGGCGATGTCGTGCTGGTTTCCGGCGAAATGTACACGGGGCGAGACGCCATTCACGCGCATTTGATGAAAAATCCGCCGCCGGTTGACCTAAATGGAGGCGTGCTTTACCACTGCGGCCCGGTAGTGTTGAAGGACGGTGACAAGTACCAAATCAAAGCCGCTGGCCCAACCACCAGCTTCCGCGAAGAACCCTATCAAGGCGAAATCATCAAACGTTATGGCGTGCGTGCCGTCATCGGCAAAGGCGGAATGGGCGCAAAAACGCTGGCGGCACTGAAAGAACACGGCGCGGTGTATCTGAACGCCATCGGCGGCGCAGCGCAGTATTACGCCAAGAACATTGATGAAGTGCTGGGCGTACACTTGCTGGAATTCGGTATCCCCGAAGCGATGTGGCATCTGCGCGTGACTGACTTCCCCGCGATTGTGACGATGGACGCGCACGGCAATTCGCTGCATGCGGATGTTGAGAAAGCGTCAGCGACAGTGCTGGCGACGCTTAGCGAACCAATTTTCTAACTTCGGCTTCAATCAAGCTACGGAGAAACCAATGAAACGATTATCCTCGATCTATCTAGCCACTGTTTTTCTGCTCGTTGCGTTGTCATTTCAAGCAGCAGCACAAGCTCCTGCAAACGGCTTATCCTCGACAATCAACCAGGAATTGGAAAAGGTCTTCAAGCCGAATGAACCCGGCGCGGCAGTAATCGCCGTCAAAGACGGGCAGGTCGTTTTTCGCAAAGGTTACGGAATGGCCAATTTGGAACTCGGCGTGGCGATTGAGCCAGATATGATTTTCCGCATCGGTTCGATCACCAAACAGTTCACGGCCGTTTCGATTCTGATGCTGATGGAACAAGGCAAACTTTCCCTGAGCGACGAGATCACAAAGTTTCTACCGGATTACCCCACACAAGGTCACAAAATCACGATTGAACATTTGCTAACGCACACGTCCGGCATCAAAAGTTACACCGGTTTGCCGGAATGGCGTCCGCTGTGGCGCAAAGATTTGAAGATGACGGAGCTGATTGATCTGTTCAAAAACAAACCTCTGGAATTCGCGCCGGGCGCTGGCTGGAACTACAACAACTCGGCTTACGTCTTGCTGGGTGCGATCATTGAAAAGATCACCGGACAGAGCTACGGCGATTTCGTTGAAAAGAACATCTTTGCGCCATTGGACATGAAACAGTCGTTTTATGACAACACAGCACGCGTTATCCCGCGCCGAGCCGCAGGGTATTCCAGAGGCCAGGGAGGTTTCGTCAACGCCGAATACCTGAGCATGTCCCACCCGCACGCGGCAGGTTCGTTGATGTCCACGGTGGACGATCTGGCGAAATGGGATGCGGCGCTATACACGGAAAAACTGGTCAAACAGGATTCGCTGAAAAAAGCCTGGACGCCCTTTGTGTTGAATGACGGCAGACCGACCAAATACGGCTATGGCTGGGGCGTTACCACGCTGGAAGGTGAACGGATGATCACCCACAGCGGCGGCATCAATGGTTTCACCTGCGACGCGGTTCGTTTGCCTGATTCGAAAATTTACGTCGCCGTTCTGACCAACCGCGAAGGCGGTACAGCCAATCTTGTTCCCAAGATTGCGGCAATGCTGGCCGGAAAACCGCTGCGCGATCCTGTCGCTACCAAACTTCCGCCAACGACTCTTGATAAATACGTTGGCGTCTATCAACTGAACGAAAAAGGAGAGGTCACCGTTACGCGTGACGGAGAATCGCTCTTTGTCCAGCGTCCAAACGGCCCCAAACAGGAAGTCCTGCCGATCTCAGAAACCGAATTCTTTCCGAAGGCGCAACCTGCCGCACGCATCCGCTTTAAGCTGCGAGAGAACGGGGCGATTTCCTCTATCGTGCTGCCTTCTGGCATGGCTCCGGATGACGAAGCCAAAAAGACAGACAAGACTTTGCCCAAACCGAAAGAAGCCGCCACGGTGGATGCGGCTACGTTTGATCGTCTGACCGGCGAATACGAACTGATGCCCAACTTCATCCTGACCATCACCAAAGAAGGCAACAAACTGATGGGACAGGCGACGGGACAATCAAAGCTGGAGCTTCAACCAGAATCCGCGACCAAGTTCAATGTGCCTCAAGTCGGCGCTGTCATCGAATTCGTGGTCGAAGCCGACAAAGCAACCAGCTTGATCTTGAATCAAGGTGGCCAGAAAATGCCCGCCAAGAAGATCAAATAGTCCGAATACTAAAGAGGGTTTTTATGTCTCAGGCACAAGCCGAAATACTTCCTGACATTCGCAATCTGATCACGGAGGATGACGAGCCGGTGGACAACCTTTTTTCAGAGACTCAGCAGCGATTGTTAACGGAACCGCTTTACAGTTCCTGGTCAGGGAACGGACGAACGTTTTTGGCAGCGGCAAATGTCGGAGTGTTTTATTTGGCACGTAACCCGGCCATTGTGCCGGATGTTTTGCTGAGCTTGGACATAGAAATTCCGGCAGGATTTTGGAGTCAAGAAAACCAGTCTTACTTTCTTTGGGAATTTGGCAAACCGCCTGATGTCGTTATCGAAATTGTCTCCAAAACCGTGCGAAGCGAGGACACGGAAAAGAAAGCCATCTATGCCAGAATGCGCGTGGGCTATTACGTCATCCTCGATCCGAACAAGCACCTAATGCCGGAAGCGCTAACTATCTACCGCTTGAACAACTTCCAATACGAAGCTCAATCATCATCCAATTTGCCTGCGCTTGGACTAGGCCTGACTTTTTGGGAAGGCGAGTACAAAGGCAAGCATGACCGATGGTTGCGCTGGGTGGACGAATTGGGCAAGTTGATTCCGACTGGTAAGGAACGAGCTGAACTTGAAAAAGAACGCGCTGACCGTTTAGCAGAAATGCTGCGACAGCTTGGTAAAAACCCCGATCAGCTTTAACCATCTGCGGTTGGTACAACAGGAGATCCCTAATGCTTAAAAAATCATTCGCTTTGCTGACTCTCATTACTTGTCTGTCGTTGACGGCAATTGCCCAACGCCGAGTTCCAACCGTTGACGATTTGCTGAACGTCAAAACTGCCGGCGGTGCGCAAATTTCGCCCGATGGAAAGTATGTCGCTTATACAGTCAATGAAACCGACTGGAAGCAGGACGCGTTTGTCTCGCAGCTCTGGTTAGCGAATGTGGCGACGGGGAAAACGCTGCAACTAACGCGCGGTGAAAAGTCTTCGGGCAATCCGCAATGGTCGCCGGATGGAAGCTGGCTGGCGTTCACGTCAAACCGCATTGGCGACAAGAATCAAATCTTTGTCATCAGCCCCGATGGCGGCGAAGCGATGCAACTAACCAAAGCGGAAAATGCCGTCGGCGGGTATTCGTGGTCGCTTGACGGCAAAACCATTGCCTTCACATCCAGCGACACAGATCAAAAAGCTGCCAAAGAGCGGCAGGATCATCTGGGCGGCTTCGAAGTCGTGCGCAAAGAATACAGCTACAATCATTTGTGGACGCTGGATGTCGCTGAAGCGTTGAAGGCTCCGCTGGCCGGGACGCAGCGGACGAAAGGCAAAGACTTCACCGTTGGCGGTTTCAACTGGTCGCCCGACGGAACGAAGATAGCCTTCAGCGCAACGATCAATGCGGACTTGATCAATGGCGGAACGGCGGATGTTTATTTGCTGACGCTGGCCGACAATTCCGTCAAAAAACTGGTGACGCAACCCGGACCAGACAACAATCCGAACTTTTCGCCCGACGGCAAATGGATCGTGTTCAGTTCGGCGATGGGCAATCCGAAATTCTTCCATTCAAATTCTCGGCTGGCATTGGTGTCGGTTGATGGCGGCACGCCGCGTTCGATCACCGACGGATTTGACGAACAGCCGCAGTTTGTCGAATGGAACGCCGACGGAATTTACTTTGGCGGAATGCAGAAAACAGCGACGCACTTGTTCCGGCTTGATCCGGCAACGGGCAAATTCACGCGTGTTAGCACCCCGGATAATTTCATGCTCGGCGGTGCCAGCCTGACCAAAGACGGCAAACAGATCGCGTTCACCGCGCCTTCGCCGACTTCGCTCAGTGAAGTGTACGTGTCTTCAATTCCCAGTTTTGCTCCACGCAAACTGACTTCGATGACAGACCAGCTTAAAGATTTCACGCTGGCTTCGCGCGAAGTCGTTTCGTGGAAAAGCCAGGACGGCGCAACCATCGAAGGCATTTTGATCAAACCTGCTGACTTCGATCCGAACAAAAAGTATCCGCTGTTGTGTGTCATTCACGGCGGCCCGACGGGCATTGATCGGCCAACGTTGCTCGACAGGGCTTATTACCCATCTGACATTTGGGCGGCGAAAGGCGCGCTGGTGTTGAAAGTAAATTATCGCGGCAGCGCCGGGTATGGAGAAAAATTCCGGCAACTAAATGTTCGCAACCTTGGCGTTGGTGATGCCTGGGATGTGATTTCCGGCGTGGATTATTTGATCAGCAAAGGCTGGGTTGATGGAAACCGAGTCGGCTGTATGGGCTGGAGCCAAGGCGGATACATTTCTGCGTTTTTGACAACTTCCAGCGACCGGTTCAAAGCCATCTCGGTTGGCGCAGGAATTTCCAACTGGGCGACGTATTACTACAACACAGACATCACACCATTCACGATTCAATATCTGGGCGATGACCCGGCGGATGATCAGGCGATTTATGCCAAAACTTCGCCGATGACTTATATCAAGCAAGCCAAAACACCGACACTGATTCAACATGGCGAATTCGACAGGCGCGTGCCGATTCCGAACGCGTACGAATTGCGGCAAGGCTTGGAAGATCGTGGCGTACCGGTGGAGATGATCGTCTACAAAGGCTACGGCCACGGCATTACCAAACCGAAATCCATGCGCGCGGTCATGCAACACAACCTGGGTTGGTTCAACCATTACATTTTCGGCGAGTCCAAACCGGATTTTGCCAAGCCGGATCTGCCGAAAAAAGAAGATCCGCCGAAAGCAGGAGGCAACGAATGATGTGTTTGATGTGGCCACCCAAAATGGTCTGTCGCGACTGAAACTGAGTTTGATCGTTCCTTGCTTCAATGAAGAAGCAAGCTTGCCGCTGCTGCTTGCGCGCGTGGAACCGATTGTTCGCGACACGTTTGAAGGACGCGCGGAATTGATCGCGATTGACGACGGATCAACCGACCGCACTTGGACTGTTTTGCAGCAACTGACCGAACGCTACTCCTTTCTGGTTTCACACCAGCACACACAAAATCGAGGTTTGCCCGAAGCCTGGCAAACCGGGGCGTTGGCAGCACGCGGCGAAGCGGTCTGTACGCTCGATGCCGACTTGCAGTATCGGCCAGAAGAAATTCCGAAGCTTTATCAAGCCTGGACAGATTCCAGCGTAGACATTGTTCAGGGAGCCAGGTTGCGTGACAGGCGACCGTTGGATTCGCGTTTGTTACTTTCCAGAGGGCTGAACGCCATGCTCAACCAAGTGTTCGGCATGTCGCTTGACGATAACAAGTCGGGTTTTCTGCTGTGCCGACGCGACGTGTTTCTATCGCTGCTGAAAGAGCGCCAGGCGTTTCGATACTTTCAAGCGGTGGTCATGGTTTCGGCGCACGAGATGGGATTTTCTTACCATTCGCTGCCGACGCCATTCGATGCCCGCGCCGCCGGGCAATCGTTTTTAGGACAGTTTCCATTGCGTGTAACCGCTGGCGTAATGGCCGACCTGGTTCGCGCGCTGATTCGATACCGCTGGCGAAAAGCATAATGACCAAACAGGAGTACAGCGCGCTGGCGGTGAGGACGCTGGCGGTTGAAGAAAGCTGCTGGCGGCAGTTTGCGGATGGTTTCGCCAAACTTTGTCCCACTGGGAAAGAAAGCTTTGATCATCGTATTCGGACTTTGACGCGGTTGTGGAATTCGCTGTCGCCACACGCAATCCCCCCGGAACTTCATCTCCTGAATTCCGACTGCCCGGTTTGCTCGGCGAAGGTTCAGACGTTTGCTGTGCGGCGAATTGCCGAACAACCTCCGTTGGTTTATGGCGCTTGTGATCATTGCGGGCTGGGCGTGTTGCTCAGTGGCGGCGTGGCTGATTCGGTCTACACCCAGCCGGATTATTATCAACAGCGGGACGCTGGGAATGCTGGCTATGATCATTATTTGGCCGAACGCGAATACCGTGAAGCCAAAGGACGCCGCCTCATTGAATGGATTTCAAAACGCGCTGCCCGCCCGTTGAAAACCTTGCTCGAAGTCGGCAGCGGATTTGGCTTCACGCGCGCAGGCGCTGAGCAGGTTGGCCTGAAAACCGCCGGGGTTGACCTGAATCCATTCGCCGCGCAAATGGCTCAAGAGATTTACGGCCAGGCGACATTCACCGGCACACTTGCCCAGGCTGTGGCGACGAAGGCAATCCCGGATGCTTGTTGGGATGTTGTGGTCTATCTGTTTGTTTTGGAGCACCTGCCAGACCCGGAGCAGGAATTGATGCTCGCTGCGCAAATGCTGGCACCGAATGGCGTATTGGCGCTGATCGTTCCAAACATGAAATCGCTGGAGCGGGAAATTTTCGGCGCATCTTACCGGTCATTCCGGCGCGATCATTTATGGCTGTTTTCCGTCGCCAGTCTGCAGTTGCTGCTGGAACGCGCCGGGCTGAAAATGATTGCGGCGGAAAGCGAGTGCAACATCGGGTTGCTTCGCGGCTTTCTGACAGAACAGGAACTCAATCAATTCGACGCTGATTGCCGCTCGGCGGATTTGATGATCCTTGCGGAAAGGAATCAAACATGAAATTTCCGTTTATCGTCATTCCCGAACTGACAGACCGGCAGCTTTGGCGGTATCACAACCACATCAATTCCGACGCTAGCGGCTGGCATCGGCGCTGGACGGAATCCATCTGGCGTCGCCATCAACATCCGTCAAACGCCAGGCTGTCAGGCTGGGTTTCGCCGGAAGATCAGAAACGCCGCATCCTGCATTTTTACGACGAATACGGCCTCGAAGGACGCTCGTTCGTTTTGCGGAACGCTTACCTGTTTATGCACGTCAGCTTGCCGGAAGAACACATTGACGAATACGAGGCAGTGATTCGGGCAGGCTTGCGCGAGGGAGAATGGAGCGCCGACGGAACCGAACACTCACGCGGTTTGCTGCAGGAACGATTTCGGCGAGGCAATCTGACGTTGCGGCTGGCCCGCAGCAAACATCATCCTGAAGACGAAAAACGCAGCCGCAGACAGCCGTCCGGGTATCAAAACCTGGATTTATGGTTGATGACGGACACGTACAATCTTCCAAGCGGCTGGGATGAGCGTCCCTGGAAAGTGTTTTTCGAAGTTGGCTTGCGAAAGACGTTGCAGCGTGGAACGCCAACCATCATAACGCCGGAACAGATTGCCGAGCACTTGCCAGCGCAACTGGAGCTCGGTTGCGGCCCGTCCATCGCCGCAGGCATTCCGCATCTTTCCAGTCTGCACCGCATTTACGGAGTCTCCCTACCGGATTACGGATTCGTTTTTCGCGCTGAACAGGACGGGCTGCTGAAAGTAATCGCTTCGCCTGAAACCAAGTACGCTGAGATGACGGACATTTACAGGGCTTGCGCCATCGCCGAAGGAACCGAGTTTTACGAAGTCGTTGACGACCTTGTCAAACGCGGCTTGATTGTCGGAACCGTCATCACCAACAACTTCGATTGCCTGTGCGCAGACCGCGGGCTGCCCGAAATTTCGCTGCGCAGATACGATTGGGGGCCTTATTACCCGCGCATCAATTACGATCCGCGCGCCCGGTCGTTGCTAGTCGTTGGCGTTCATGCCGACCGCAGGTTGGTACAGATGCGGGCGCGTGAACAAGGCTTGAAAGTAGTTTTCATTGACCCCGAACAGTACGTCGGCCCTGATGGGCACGTCATTCATTATCCGGTGGAAGCCCCGCAGGACCAGGATTTTTTTGTCCGGGCGACGGCGGAACATGCCTTGCCGCAACTACATCAGGCTTTGGCCAACCTGCCGACGAAACAATAGAACCCGGCTTTCAAACAACAAAGGAGATTTGTTCAATGAACCGTTTACCAATTGCGATCGCGCTGTCGTTCGCTTTTGCCTTTCTGATCCTGCCCAGCCGGTTTCGTCAAACCGCGATTGCCGAACAAAGCCCGGCGCAATCGCAAAAGACCGTTCAGTCGCTTCGCGTGCAGGTGCTTTCGACGATGCTCGTCGGTGATTCCAACAAAGGCATTGGTGAATGGGGCTTTGCCGCGATTGTTGAAGTTGACGGCCAACGAATCCTCTTTGACACCGGAGCGCGTCCCGACACTGTGCTGAAAAACGTCAAAGAGATGGGCATTGATCTCGCCAATGTCAAAGATGTGATTCTCAGCCACAACCACTCCGATCACACGAACGGGCTGATGACGCTGCGCCGCGAATTTGCCAAAACGAATCCCACGGCGCTTTCACGCGTCCACGTTGGCAAAGGCATTTTCTGGAATCGCCCAAACGCTTCTAGCGATTCAAACGTGATGGTGAAATACAAGCCTGAATACGAAGCGACCGGAGGTCAGTTTATCGAATACGCGGAACCAAAAGAGATTTTGCCCGGCGTTTGGCTGACTGGCCCTGTACCGCGCACATATCCGGAAAAGAACTGGAGCGGCATCGGCCGCATGAAATCGCCTGACGGATTGGTTGAAGACACCCTGCCGGAAGATATGTCGCTGGTGTTTGTGACCGACAAAGGTTTGGTTGTGCTTTCGGGTTGTGGGCACGCAGGAATCATCAACACGCTGGAACATGCTCGAAAAGCAATCAAACCTGCCCCGATTTACGCAGCGATCGGCGGGTTTCACCTGTTCGCGCTGAACGATGAAAAGCTTGACTGGACGGCAGGCAAACTGAAAGAGTTCGGCTTGAAAAACTTCCTTGGCGCGCACTGCACAGGCATCGAAGCCGTTTATCGCATTCGACAACAAACCGGACTTGACCGGCAAAGCTGCGTGGTCAGCGCAGTTGCTTCGTCCTTTACCCTGGACAAAGGTATTGATCCTACGCCACTGGCTCGTTGAGTAACAAAGTAGAGACGCAAGATTTTGCGTCTCTACTGGCTTGGAATGTTATGAAGAAACTACTGTTTATTTCTTTACTGCTGATCTTGCCCGCAACTTCATTCGCCCAGAACAAAGGTGTTCTGCTGGAAAACCTGACCTGGCAAGAAGCTGAGAAAGTGCTCAAGCCCGACACAGTGGTTGTCATCGCACTTGGCGCGGCCTCCAAAGAACACGGCCCACACCTGAAGCTGAAAAACGATTGGACGATGGCGGAATACTACAAACAGCGCGTTTTGAGATCTGCCGATGTCGTGATCGCGCCAACCATCAACTATCACTTCTATCCGGCGTTTGTGGAATATCCGGGCTCAACTTCGCTGCGAATGGAAACGGCGCGCGATTTGACAGTAGACATCTGCCGCAGCTTGTCGCGTTTTGGGCCGCGACGCTTTTACATCATCAACACAGGCGTTTCGACTTTGCGCGCGCTGAAACCCGCGGCGGAGATGTTGGCTGCGGACGGAATCCTGTTGTCATATCTGGATGTGACAAAAGATGTGGAAGACGTGGTGAAACCGATTGAAAAACAGCCGGGCGGCACACATGCGGATGAAATCGAGACTTCCCAAATGCTTTACATTGCTCCCTCGTCAGTCGAAATGAAAAAAGCTATCAAGGATTACAACCCGCGACCGAATCGTCCCGGCGTGCCATTGACGCGCGATCCGCAAAAAGCCTCTCGCGGCGAAGGGACATATTCGCCAACCGGAAGCTGGGGCGATCCAACCCTGGCGACACGCGAAAAAGGCCGCATCGTCACCGAAGCGACTTTTGCGGCCATCCTCAAACAAATCGAAACCCTGCGGCAAGCAACCCCGCCAAAGGCGCAAGCGCAAAAGTAATCAGGCCAAAATCGGTTTGACGACTTCGCCGGAAACATTGGTTAGTCGTGCATCAATGCCCTGAAATTTGACCGTCATCCGCAAATGATTGATGCCCATCAAATGCAGCATCGTTGCGTGCAGATCATGCACGCTTACGGGATTTTCAACTGCCGCGTAACCAAGTTCATCGGTTGCCCCGTATGTCACGCCACCTTTGATCCCGCCGCCAGCCAGCATGTACGAAAAACCTTTGATGTGATGGTCACGGCCATTGCCGCCTTGCGACATTGGCGTGCGCCCAAATTCCCCGCCCCAAATGATCAGCGTGTCGTCGAACATGCCGCGTTGTTTCAAATCCTTGATCAGTGCGGCAGTGGCGCGGTCCACTTCCTTGGCTTTCAATGGAATGCTGGACGGAATGTTGTTGTGATGATCCCAATCGCGATGATAAAGCTGAATGAATCGCACGCCGCGCTCAGCCAGCCGCCGCGCCAGCAAACAGTTCGAAGCAAAGGAACCGTCGCCGGGTTTGGCGCCGTATAGCTCCAGCATCTGTTTCGGTTCCTTGCTCATATCGGTCAGGTCCGGAACCGACGATTGCATACGAAACGCCATTTCGTATTGAGCAATGCGTGTCAGCGCTTCAGTATCTTTTGTCGCGTCGAATTGCAGCTTGTTCAGTTTGTTGATTGCCGCAATGGAATCGCGCTGCATTCCAGAGCTGAGTCCGGCAGGATTTTTGATATACAACACCGGGTCGCCAATCGAATTCAGTTTCACGCCTTGAAATTTGCTGGGCAAAAATCCGGCGGACCATTGACGCTGCGCCACAGGCTGATTCTGCCCGCCAACGCCGGAAGACATCAGCACCACAAACCCCGGCAGATTTTCGGTTTCGGCTCCCAATCCGTACAACAACCATGACCCCATGCTCGGACGCCCGGCAATGATCGAACCGGTATTCATCAACTGATGTGCCGGATCATGATTAATCTGTTCTCCCCACATTGAGCGAATGATGCACACGTCATCTGCCACTCCGCCGATTTCCGAAAACAGCTCATTGATTTCCTGCCCCGATTTGCCAAACCGTTTGAACTGGAACTGCGGGCCGAAACACATCAGCTTCTGATTTTGCAGTTGGGCGATTTGTTGGCCTTTGGTGAATGATTCTGGCATCGGTTTGCCATGCATCTTGGCCAGGTCGGGTTTGTAATCGAAAGTTTCCAGATGCGACGGTCCACCCGCTTGATACAGGAAGATCACTCGTTTGGCTTTGGCCGCGTGATGCAACGGATTGATCAAGCCCTTGGATTGCGGATTTACTTCCGCGAATGCGGATTGCCTGAACAGTGAGGTCAACGCGACTGAACCGAGTCCGGCAAAGCCTTGGCCAAGAAACGTGCGACGAGCAATTTCAGAATGATTTTGTTTCATAGCTTTTTCACCGGTTAATTCCTGGTGATGGTTTCGTGCAGATTCAGAATCGCCCGCGTGACCGTGACCATTGCGGCCAGTTTGGCGGAGTTCACAGCTTTCGACGTTGGAGCGTCACCAATTCTCACCAGTTCGCGAGCCGATTCAGGGTTGCGCAGAAACCCGGCCAGGCTTTTTTGATAAAGTTCGGACAAAACCTGAATTTCTTGCGCGTCCGGTTTGCGGCCGGTGGCTCGTTCAAACGCCCAAACAATTTGCGACGATGGAGTCGGTCCGCCTTGTTTCAGCACGTTTTGGGCAAATACGCGCGCGGCTTCGACAAAGATCGGATCATTGAGCAGCACCAGGGCTTGCAGTGGCGTGTTCGAGTTTGTTCGGTTGACCGTGCACTCTTCGCGCGACGGCGCGTCGAAGGTGCTCAAACTGGGATGCAGAAACGTTCGTTGCCAGTGAACATAAATGCCGCGGCGATAAAGAGCGTCACCGCGTTCCTCTGAATAATCGCGCACCGGAAAGTTCAACGTCGCCAGATAGCGTTCCGGCTGAACCGGTTTAATCGAAGGACCGCCAAATTTTTCTACCAGTAAGCCCGACACGCTCAGCTCAATGTCGCGGACGATTTCAGCATCCACGCGAAACCGGTTTTGCCGGGAAAGCAGGCGGTTGTCAGGATCGTCCAATTGCGGATTGTGGATTGCGGATTGCACATTTTCTGCGGATGGAAGACTTGTTTGCCGATACGTATGGCTGGTGACGATCAATCGAATGATATATTTGATGTCCCAATCGTGCGCGTTTCCCTCCTTAAAAGTCGGATGCAAGAATTCGCTCGCCAGCCAATCCAGCAACTCCGGATGCGTCGGCCATTCGCCTTGCGAACCAAGATCGTCCAGCGTTTTCGTCAAGCCAGTGCCGAAAAACTGTCGCCATAACCGGTTGACGAACACGCGGGCAGTCAGCGGGTTTTCTTTGGAAACAATCCAGTTCGCCAGGTCTAGCCGAGTCAACCGTCGTTCCTTTGCTTCCGGCTTGGTTGCACCTGCCGAGCTGAACACAGTGGGAATCGCAGGCGGCACTACCTGCCCGGATTCATCCAGAAAATTGCCGCGCGGCAAAATACGTGTTTCCGCAGGCGTCACGGATTCAGCAATCATTACACGTGGAATTTGCGAATCCAGCAGATCGCGCTCGGCTTCCAGTTGAGCGACGCGAACTGTTAGCGGTTGCAATTCAGGCGAAACCCATTTGAAGTGCGTCAGAATGTTTTTCGTTTGTGCATCGTTTCGTTTTTCCCGTTGTTCTTTCAATGCAGCAGCGACTTCGGCAGGCAGCCCGTCCAGCGGCTTTTGCGTTTTCGCTTGATGGTCGGGCCACGAATATTCAGCCGAAGAAAGCGCCAGCCGGAACCGGCCAATGGTCGCCCGGCGCAAATCAGAATCGTGATGCAGCCGAACCGTAACGACAGAATCGGCATCGGTCTTCAGTTTTTGCATCAATCGCAAAGCAATAAATGCTCCGCGTCCGTCAGCAAAAGACATTCCCCAGCCGGTTTTCGGGTTGCTATCAATCGCATTCATCGCGTGATTTTCCGGCCATTGCCCTGCGCCGTCCGTCGTCGCTAAAGTAAAGCTGAGCGGCGTTCGCCCGAAAGACGCATCAACTTCGGTCAGCACAAAGCGATCCGCACCACGTGCGACTCGGTTGGCAGGAAGGCTTTCGTCCTGCACAACTTCGATACCCAGTCCTGTCCATTCTCCTGCACCGGGTTTGAAGCTGACAGTGTACGTTGCGTTATCAGGATTTTCGCCACTAGCGACCACTAATCCATCGCCTTTGATTTCTTCGGAAACAATGTTGCCGCCGCGATATTGCGTCACGACCAAGGGCTGATCGTTGTAAATCTTCAGCTTAGTTCCATTGGTTGAACTTGCTGAAATGGGCGCTTGGAATTTCCAGGCCAACTTTCCCGCTTCAAACTGTTGCAGCGTTTGCGTTTCCCATTCGGCGCGGCGCGCGCTGAGTTTTTTGGCTTGTGTGTCCAATTCAGTTTGCGCCAATTTCAACGCCTGCGTCAGTTCGTCCATGCGCTGTTTCTGCGCTTCGCTGGGCAATTCCAGCTTCGACCCCCATGCATCGCGCCCGCGATCCGGGACCAAGCCAGTTTCCTTGATGTCGGCGAAAAACGCTTTCATCGAATAAAAATCTTTCGACAGGTAAGGATCAAATTTGTGGTCGTGGCATTCGGCGCAGCCCATCGTCGCGCCAAGCCACGTGACGCTGGTTGTGCGAACGCGGTCGGCAGCGTATTTGGCCAAATACTCTTTGGGCTGCAATCCGCCTTCCGCGGAAACGCGGTTCAGACGGTTGTATGCCGAAGCGATTTTCTGTTCCGTCGTCGCGTTTGGAAGCAAATCGCCTGCAATCTGTTCGCGGGTGAATTGGTCAAAGGGTTTGTTGTCCAAAAACGAACGCAGCACGTAATCCCGGTAAGGCCATGTCGGATATGCGTTGTCTCCATGAAAGCCGGACGTGTCAGCGTACCGCACGGCATCCAGCCAATGCATCGTTTGTTTTTCAGCATACCGCAGGCTGCTGAGCAACCGGTCAACCAGTTTTTCGTAGGCGTCCGGCGATTTGTCGGCAACAAAGGCAGCGACTTCCGCCGGCGTGGGTGGAATCCCAGTCAGGTCCAGCGAAACGCGGCGAATCAGCGTGCGCCGGTCGGCCTCGCTCGAAGGCGTCAAACCTTCCTTGACCAAGCGAGCCTGGATAAACGCATCAATCGGGTTTTGGATTTTGAATTTTGGATTTTGGATTTCCGGAACTGGGGGACGCGTAATGGCTTGATAGGCCCAATGTCCTTCGTATTTCGCGCCTTCGGTAACCCAACGTCGAATCAATTCTTTTTGCGTGGTTGTCAACGTCTTGTGCGCTTCTTCGGGCGGCATCATCTCCGACTTATCCCTTGAAAAGATGCGGCGGACAATTTCGCTCTCGTCGGGTTTGCCGGGAATGATCGGGGTTATGCCGGAGCGGGATTTCTTTATTGCTTCTTCACGAATGTCCAGCCGCAATCCGGCCTTGCGGGCGTTTTTGTCCGGACCGTGACAGCGAAAACAAGTGTCGGAAAAGATCGGGCGAATGTCCCGGTTGAAGCTGATGGGGCTGCTTTGCGCGGAAGCCTGCCGGTTTGAAATCAACGCGGCGACAGCTGACATAACGATCACTGCAACCAGCAAAAGCTTGCGAGTTCGAATGGAAGCGTTCATGACGTTTAGGTTTTCTTTCTTGAAATTTGCGGCGGAAACGCTGACGCCACAATAACGAATCCGGAAACCAAAACCAAGAACCTTGGAGTGCGCTGCTTTCGGCGTTGCGCTTCAGGGCGTTGAAAATGCCATAGCCTTCGATTAGGCTTTGCGCCCATTCGCAATCTAAAAAACTAAATCAGGAGCACCAGAACTATGACGATGATGAACACGCCGTTGACGATGCCGGTGTTGATGGATCGAGGGCCAGCGCTTTATCCCGACAACGAAATCGTCTCGAAAATGCGCGACAAAATTCACCGCTACACCTATGCAGAACTGGGAAAACGGGCGCGGCAATTTGCCAATGCAGTCACCAAGCTGGGCATCAAACAAGGCGATCGCGTAGCCACGATGGCCTGGAACGGGTATCGCCACCTGGAAGTGTATTATGCCACGCCGTGCATGGGCGCGGTGCTGCACACCTTGAATCTGCGACTATCAACCACCGACCTGGAATACATCGTCAACCACGCGGAAGATTCCGTGATCTGCGTTGACGATGATCTGTTACCGATCCTGGAAAAACTGGCTGGAAAGATTCCCACCGTCAAACACATCATCGTGATGAACAACACCGGCAACAAAGCCTCTGACGCGCTGGCGGCGTCCGCCACAATTCACGATTATGAGGAGCTGATTGCGAGCGAGCCGACCGAATTCACCTGGCCGGATATTGACGAGAATTCGCCGATGGGGCTTTGCTACACCAGCGGAACCACAGGGCATCCGAAAGGCGTGATGTACACACACCGCTCGAATTACATTCACACGCTCACTGGCGGACTGCCGGATTTGCTGGGGTTGAAGCGCGACGACACGGTGATGGCTGTCGTGCCTATGTTTCACGCAAATGCCTGGGGGTTGCCGTACATCTGCATGATGCTGGGGCTGAAACAGGTGTTCCCCGGCCCGACAATGGATGGCGCTTCGGTTTGCCAGTTGTTGCAAGACGAAAAAGTCACTTTCACCGGCGGCGTGCCAACCATCTGGATGGGCGTCATCAGCGAACTGCAAGCCAATCCGGGCAAATATGATTTGTCCACTTTGCGCGAGATGGTTTGCGGAGGCTCTTCGCCACCGCGCGCGATGATTGACTGGCTGGAAACCAACCTGAACGTGGACTTCATTCAAGCCTGGGGCATGACAGAAACTTCGCCGCTTGGAACGGTGTGTCGCCTGAAACCGAAAATGAAAGCGTTGCCGCGCGAAAAACAGCTCGACGTAAAACAGCGCGCGGGCATTTACGCGCCGGGCTTGAAGCTGCGCATCGTCAACGATTTTGGCGAAGAAGTTCCGCACGATGGAACTTCGATGGGCCGATTGCTGGTGAAAGGGCCTTGGATCGCTTCGACGTACTATCGAACTGACCCTACGCCGGACAAATTTCCGGACGGCTGGCTGGACACAGGTGATGTCGCCACACTGGACACCGAAGGTTATATGGCCATCGCCGACCGGTCGAAAGATCTGGTCAAAAGCGGCGGCGAATGGATTTCGTCTGTTGATTTGGAAAATGCAATTATGGCGATCCCTGGCGTTGCCGAAGCCGCTGTCATTGCGATCCAACATCCAAAATGGGACGAGCGCCCGCTGGCGTGCGTCGTCAAAAAGCCCGGCGTCGAACTGACCAAAGATCAGATTTACGAACATTTGCTGAAAAGCTTCGCCAAATGGTGGATGCCAGACGACATCATCTTTATCGAAGCTGTGCCCAAAACCAGCGTCGGCAAGTTTAATAAGAAAGTCCTGCGCGAACAGTTCAAAGACTTTCAATTGAATAGCTAATAACCAGTTTATAGAAAGAAGAAACCACGGATGAACACGGATCAACACAAATAACACAGATCAGTTTTTTGTTTTCTGAGTTCATCTGAGTGAATCTGTGTCCATCTGTGGTTTATCACAAATGAGAATCACACGTGTTTACACAAAGACCGGCGACGCTGGCGAAACTTCGCTGGTAGACGGCAGCCGCGTCAAAAAAAGCGATTTGCGCGTCGCGGCTTACGGCGATGTTGATGAATTGAATTCCCTGCTCGGCGTGGCACGCGTCGGCTTGCAGGATCAACAGCTAGACGATGCGCTCGGCAAAATTCAAAACGAACTGTTCATCGTCGGCGCGGACTTGGCCAGCCCGCTGACCATTCAGGTTCCCCGCGTAGACGAAACGCACATTACCGAAATGGAGCAGTTGATTGACGCGCTGCTGGAAGAGCTGGACCCGCTCCGCGAGTTCATTTTGCCAGGCGGAACGCAGCTTGGAGCAACGCTGCATTTGGCGCGGTGCGTCGCTCGGCGAGCTGAGCGACAAATCGTTGCGCTGTTGGCCGAACACGAGATCAATCCGCATTCACTGACTTACCTAAACCGATTGTCGGATTTGCTTTTCGTGATGGCTCGCGTCGCCAATCATCGCGCGGACGTCAAAGAACAAGCGGCCAACTTCAGCGCACGCAAGAAGTGAATTTTGGAGTGCTGCACCTTCGGCGTAGCTTTGGTAGTTCATTCTTGCTTTGAAACTTCACAAACATCAGGCCGCCTCATTAGTCAAAGATCCTTTGGCGCAAGTTTCAAACGAAGCACAGGTAATTATTCAAAGGGCTTCCATAGCTACGCCGAAGGCACAGCACTAAAAAAGGAGCGAGCATGCACGAAATCAACGATCCTCAAAAAGATTGGCCTCATGCTCCTATCCACCGTCTTGAGGGTTCAGGTGTGTTTATGGTGACGAGTGCGACAATTTACAAAAAGCACTTGTTCAACTCTCCTGAAAAACTGACTCTTCTGGAAAACAAGCTGCTAAAGTTATCAAGAGATTATGACTTGCAGTTGGAGGCTTGGGCGGTATTTTCAAACCACTATCATTTTATTGCTCGTAGTCAAGATCAGACCAAACCAGATAGCCTGAAAAAGATGCTCAAACACCTACACAACGAAACTTCGATTGAACTGAATCGGCTGGACTCGGCTGTTGGGCGAAGTGTTTGGTATAACTTCTGGGATACGAAATTGACGTTCGAGAAGTCCTACCTAGCCAGGCTCAATTACGTTCATCAAAATCCGGTCAAGCACGGAATGGTTGTCCTTGCCAGCCAGTATAAGTGGTGTTCAGCCGCCTGGTATGAAAGAGTTGGCACGCCTGCGA
>CAZMXG010000059.1:0-37232 GCA_964570175.1 uncultured Heliomicrobium sp.
CGAATCGGCGACGCTGTCGGAAGCTGGAAGGAAGCTGTTTGGCACTTCGCGGGAGAAAAAGAAAACGGCAAATGATGCCGACCGCTTGAGGAAGTTTCTGGCTCGTTTCGGATTGAGTTGGCAAGACTTGCAGCGCTAGTGCAACTCTCCGGCAGCGGAAAGCAGTCTGTTGTTCATTTACTCTCGTAGGAATTTGAATCTGAATTCGCCTTAAAGGCGTCAATCTTCACCGGATAGGGAAATGAACTTACTTCGTCCAGGATTGCACGCACGACTGTTTCACCAGGCTGGATGTCTTCAGGCAATTGCAGCTTGCACAAGTGTAACTGGTTGGCCGCGATGAACTCGACACCATCTGGCTGAAGTGTAAGTCCAGCAATATTTATTGCGACACGACTGGCCTCACCTTCTTTGAGACCAGCGATAAAGACGCGAATTAACGATTTTGGCCCACGATTATAGAGATCAAGACCGCCATCAAGGATGTTACTTACAATCTTAACCACCGGTGCTTTTCGCTGTGGTTGAAAATCCAGTTTGGCAGGTAGGGAAGTCCCCCCCCCCCCAGTTGCTACACGAACTTCATACTGCCCAGTCGGTGTTCCTTCCGGCACATAGCAATTTACCTCTACTGAATCTTGCTCGCCCTCCAGCCCCTGAATATTCACCGAAAAAGGCAGCGTGGCTAACCCCACATAGTTTGGCGCGATATTTTTATCACCCAGTAAGACTTTCACTGTATTTATATCTGTTGCCTCTGGATCAAGCCCCGCTACTAAAAGTGTCAGGCTGTGACCATCCGGCGGTTCTTCTGGTGCAGGCGTAACATCCCAGCCGGACAAAATAATCCGCGGAGGGCCAGTGATTGATCCATTAGTAGCCTTACCCTTACGCAAAACAGTCCATAAATACTGAGTACCGACTCCCGACAGAGAGATCAATTGAGCGCCAATGGTGTGCGCCAAGACGCGAATGTCTTCGGCGGGAAAAGCAACTCCGGTCCAAGTATTTTTTACTAACTTGGTGTGGCCTTCGCTGGTAATACCGGAGGTTTGAAATTTAAGTACCCCGCCGGGACGGAGCACACGATAGGCATCGCAAATGTTCCTGCGAATCACCTCTGTATTGGGCACGTGTTGAAAAACATAAGCCGAGAAAACAACGTCGAAGAAATCGCCTGGGAAGTCTGCAAAGTCATACCCGCTGGTTTCGTGTACGGTGACATTGGGCAGAGGAGCCAAGCGTATACGCGCTTGATGTACCATCTCAGGGGAAACATCAACGGCGTATACCTCGCCGAAGATTTCAGCTAGATGACTTGTCATGCGACCAACCCCACAACCAATTTCCAATAGACGCAACGAGCGCGGATCACGCCGCTGTGTTAGCAGGTCCAGTGCATCAACAACAAATTGCTTGGTATGCAATCTGCCTGTTTCGCCAAACTCCTCGTCTGACTGCTCCAGCTTATAAGTGTTGATGAACCATTTTGCATTGCTGCGGGCGCGCTCATCCCAGTCGCGTTTCATTTCCTCAGCAGAATCTTGCAAACAGGCCAGCGTCAAGTACTGTTCATTCATAAGCGATCTCCACTACTGCATATACTACATGATTATAGAGGCAGGCCCACACTTTCCCCATTGCGTATGAACGAAAGAAAATCGCTAACGTCGCCGACCGATTGAGGACGTATTTGATTCGGTTCGGACTAAACTGGCAGAATTTGCGATCCTGGTTGCTGCTGACCGGTGCCCAGCGTTAGGATGTGTTGCAGTAAAACCATTGTCGAGGTGAGCAGATGAACGTTGCAGTTTCGCAAGAAGTCGAAAAGAAAATCATTGCGTTGGCAAGTTTGAATAGCACTGATCCGGCATCGTTCGGAGGCTCGTTGCTTGAAGAAGCGATGCGCGAAAAAGGAATGCTCTCAAAAGCCAATGGGTCTGAAACCGAAGCCGATCAAGACTCGGACTCGCTTCGTCGTGCCATCTCAAAAATGAAAAACCTTTCGCCTGAAGAGAGGACAGCTATGCGCGAACGAGTTTTGGCAGCATCGCACGCGCCAATCCCTCTCCCTGTAGGGAAAACTATCTTTGATGTCATCCCTCGCATACGAGGTGAGGAAACTGACGAGGAAGTGTTTGAAGCCCTTGAGCGTTTAAGCTGATGAGCGATCTTAGCCTCTTCGATTCAAATATATTGGTTCACCTGATCCGCGAATCCGCAGCCGGTGATTACATCAGGCAAAGGTATCAGCCACTTGTTGCCGACCCACGACCATTGATTAGCGTTGTGACTGAGGGAGAACTTCGATCTTTGGCGCACCAATGGAAATGGGGAAAGCGTAAGAAGGAACAGATGCACTTTTTCCTGCAGCACTTTTGGCGCGTGGCAATTGATGCCGAAGACGTTTTTGAGTCTTATGCAATGCTTGACGCTTTCAGCGAATCAATCGGGCATCCGATGGGAAAGAATGACCTTTGGATTGCCGCCGCCGCTCACGCAACCGGAGCGACTCTTGTTACGACTGACACCGACTTCAATCATTTACAGCCTGATTTCCTCAGCGTGGATTGGGTTGACCCTGAAGCCTTCAGACCGACCAAAAGCTAATCTATTTCTGGTCTGTTTCGGCTTGTGTTGGCAGGACTTGCAGGATAAAGGCCGATGACAAATTAAAAGCCGGACTTTGCTGGAGAGCCATCTTGACAAGATCAGGTTCAGCGAAGAAAGTAGCTATCGTTTAACAAATCGCAGGCACTTTCAGATTGTCCCAGACGCCTGCAAGCACTCATCAAATTCCTCGATTCATCAAAACGTCAGACGGATTTCTGACACGCGCTTTTTGAACCGTTGGTACGGCTCGGAGAAGTTTATGGCTAATAAATCTCGCAACACTGCAATCGCGCCTCCCCTTTTTTCACGTAATCGAGCATTGTTTTCCTTCATTCGCATCCCCATTGTTCTGGCAACTTTGATTTTTGGTGGTTTGGCTATCCTGGCTTCCGGTTGGTTTACCGGCTGGCCGGAGCGCGTCGTGTCTGCGGCAACGCTTCCTAGTGGATTTGCTGAAACGCTGGTCGCCAGCGGCATGAGCAGTCCGACAGCGTTTGCCATTGCGCCGGACGGGCGGATTTTCGTATGTCAGCAAGGCGGCAGCTTGCGTGTGATTCAGGGGGGCAGTTTGCTGGCGACGCCGTTCGTGACATTGTCGGTCAATTCTTCCGGCGAACGCGGTTTGCTGGGCGTGGCGTTCGATCCGAATTTCGCCACGAACAATTTCATATACGTGTATTACACGACTTCGACATCGCCGATTCACAATCGGATCAGTCGCTTCACAGCCAACGGAAACGTCGCTCAGGCGGGGAGCGAAGTCGTGTTACTGGATTTGGACAATTTGAGCGGTGCGACCAATCACAACGGCGGCGCGCTGCATTTCGGGCCAGACGGCAAGCTGTACGCGGCAGTCGGTGAAAACGCCACCGCGTCCAATTCGCAAACGCTGAGCAATCTGCTGGGAAAAATGCTGCGGCTGAATTCGGATGGCTCAATTCCCAACGACAATCCTTTCTTCAATACCGCGACAGGAAACAATCGCGCGATCTGGGCACTGGGATTGCGAAATCCATTTACGTTCAATTTCCAGCCCGGCACAGGGCGCATGTTTATCAATGATGTCGGCCAGGTGACCTGGGAAGAAATCAACGACGGCATCGCCGGATCGAATTACGGCTGGCCGAATTGCGAAAGTCCCTGTTCGCCGACAAATCCAAACTTTCGTGACCCGATTTACTGGTATTCAAACGACGCCAGCACCTGCGCAATTACAGGCGGCACGTTTTATAACCCGACAAATGCGACGTTTCCGCCACAGTACGCTGGGAAATACTTTCTGGCAGATTTTTGCGCAGGCTGGATCAAATATATTGATCCGGCTTCGCCGCCGAGCGTAGGCGCGGCGACCAACTTTGCCACCGGTCTGTCTTCGCCTGTGGATTTGCAAGTCGCCAGCGATGGCAGTTTGTATTACCTGCAACGCGGTGGTGGTGGCCAGCTTTGGCGGATTCAGTACACCGCCAACCAGGCGCCGACGATCACTCAGGAACCAGCAAATCAAACCGTGGGCGAAGGCCAGACGGCGACGTTCACAGTGTCTGCTTCGGGAACCGCGCCGCTCAGTTACCAATGGCGAAAAAACAACATGGACATTGGCGGAGCGAATTCCAGCAGTTACACCACGCCGCCAACAACCCTTGCCGACAGCGGAGCGTTGTTCACGTGTTTTGTCAGCAATTCGTTTGGCGATGACACCAGCAACGCGGCGACGCTGACTGTGACAATGAACCAGCCTCCGACGGCGACGATTACGCAACCGACTGCCGGGACGCTCTACAGCGGTGGCCAGACGATCAATTACGCTGGAACCGGAACTGATCCGAACCAGGGCACTCTACCGGCAAGCGCGTTCACCTGGCAGGTGGATTTTCATCACGACACACATACGCATCCGTTTATCGCCCCGTTCAGCGGCGTCACCAGCGGATCGTTTGTCATTCCCACAACAGGCGAAACGGCGACGAATGTCTGGTATCGAATTCATCTGACGGTCACCGATGCGGGCGGATTGCAGCATTCGGTGTTTCGCGACATCAATCCGCGAATCGTCAATCTGACGCTAAATTCCAGTCCAGCGAGTTTGCAACTGACGCTGGATGGCCAACCTGTCATTGCGCCGCATTCGTTCACATCGGTCGTTGGAGTTGAACGAAGCATCGGCACGGTTTCACCGCAAAGCGTAGGTGCGACGACCTACACGTTCAACAACTGGTCGGATGGCGGAGCGGCCACGCATACCATTTCGACGCCAGCGGTGGACACCACTTACACTGCGACTTTCAGCGGAGGCGGATTGATGTTTTATCCGTTGCCTCAGCCGATTCGTTTGCTGGATACGCGCGCAGGGCAAACCGGCTGTGATACGCCGGGAGCGCCCATCACGCCTGGGCTTGATCGCATACAGCTTGCGCGTCGAACTTGTGGCAGCGTGACAATTCCCTCCAACGCATTGGCCATTACGGGCAACATCACACCCGTTCCGACCAGTCAGGGATTTGTAACCCTGTATCCCAGCAACGCGGCATTGCCACCGGTTGCCAACTCAAATTTTGTTGCCAATCAGATCGTCAACAATGTTTTTACCGTAGGGTTGGGACAGGATGGTTCCTTCAAGGTTCACGTTTCAACGACGACGAATGTGGTGATTGACGTTACGGGTTACTATGCTCCGCCCGGCGCTGGCGGGTTGTATTTCCATCCCTTGCCGAAGCCGATCCGGTTATTGGAAACGCGGCAAGGACAGCCGGGTTGCGATACTCCGGGAACGCCAATCAACGGCGGATTCACACGCACCCAGCAAGGGCGCGTCACTTGCGATAGCGTGACGATTCCGAATGCGGCTCAGGCTTTGGTTGGCAACGCAACGGTTGTCCAACCGGTTGCGCAAGGGTTCCTGACGCTGTTTCCCAGCAATGTTTCGCAGCCGTTTGTGTCCAGCGGGAATTACGCCGGAAATGACATTATCAACACACCGTTTACCGTTGGCCTTGGAGTGGATGGTGCCTTCAAAATCTTCGTCGCGCAGACTACCAACATTGTCGTTGACGTGCTCGGATATTACAGTCAGGACGCCAGCGATTTGAACGGAGCCGGATTGTTGTTTTATCCGCTGGGATCCCCCGTTCGTTTGCTCGATTCGCGTTCTGGAGCATCCGCTTGCAACACGCCGGGAGCGCCCTTTACCGGAGGCGTCGAATACTCTCAACAAGCGCGTGGCACCTGCGGTGGCCAAACCGTTGCCGCCTCTGCGCTGGCAGTCGTTGGCAACGTCACGACGGTGAATCCTGTTGGAGGATTTTTGACCCTGTGGCCGAGCAGTGTTACACGTCCTTTTGTGGCGACATCAAATTTCACGGCAGGACAAACTGCCAATCGCCACTTCATTACAGGACTCGGAGCGGATGGGGCTTTCAAAATCTATGCCTCGGCGAACACCGATTTGGTGATTGACCTGTCGGGTTATTTCGCGCCCTAAGATTGACGCGCAACGCAAGGCAGCAAAGATACAAAGGTTTCCTATCAGGGAAACTTCAAGTGGACGGTAAGCCGTTTGAGTCAACGTATCTTTGCACCTGCGCGTTAAACCCCGATACACATACAACAAACAACCCTCGGAGCATTCAATGATCCTTACGCGTCGTTTTTATTTTCCCCTGCTGGCCGCTGTGCTGTTTATTTTGCTGGCAACGGCTTCGATTTTGATCGGCTTGCGATTGGCTGAACCATTGGCCAGCGCCGCGCCTGCATGGCAGAACAAAGTTGCCGATTGGGTGATGGCCAACACCGCCGATGGAAAAGAGGCCGAGTTTTTGGTGATTTTGGAAGATCAAGCCGACTTTTCGCTGGCCCAGAACATGGAGCAGAAGCATGAAAAAGGGCGTTTTGTGCGCGACGCGTTGCTGTCCAAAGCGGAAGTAAGCCAGGCTCCGATTGTTGGTCTGTTGAAAGCTACCAAAAAGCAGTATCGTCAGTTTTATATCGTCAACGCAATTCTGGTGACGGGCGGACGCGACGTTGTGGAAATGCTGGCTTCGCGCCCGGATGTCGCCCGCATCGAAGGCAACCCTCGAATTAAAAACAAACTGACGGCGCAGCCAACGGCTGAAGAACTGAACGCCGCCATTCGGAAGCTGCATTCCAAGAACGCTCCGGAAGCTATTGAACTGGGTGTGAATTCCATTCGCGCGCCGGAGGTCTGGGCGACTGGCTTCAATGGGCAGGGAATTGTCATCGGCGGAGCCGACACAGGCATCCGTTGGGATCACAATGCCTTGAAAAGCCACTATCGAGGCTGGAACGGCACAACTGCGGATCACAATTACAACTGGCATGACAGCGTTCACAGCGGCGGTGGCAGTTGCGGCCCGAACGCGCCAGCGCCTTGCGACGACAACAACCACGGCACACACACTGTCGGAACGGTGCTCGGCGATGATGGCGGAACGAATCAAATCGGCGTCGCTCCCGGAGCCAAATTCATCGGCTGCCGAAACATGGATCAAGGGAATGGCACGCCGGCCACGTACATCGAGTGCATGGAATGGTTTCTGGCGCCGTACCCGATTGGCGGAACTCCGGCGCAGGGCGATCCAAGCAAAGCTCCGGACATCACGACCAATTCCTGGGGGTGTCCGACTTCGGAAGGTTGCAGCGCGGGAACTTTGCAAGCTGCCGTTGAAGCCCAACGCGCGGCAGGAATTATGATGGTTGTCGCGGCGGGCAACAGCGGTTCTTCCTGTTCAACGGTCAGCGACCCGCCTTCGTTTTATGCTGCTTCCTACACAGTCGGAGCGATCAGCGCCAGCACCGGAACCATTGCCAGCTTCAGCAGTCGCGGTCCGGCGACTGCTGATGGCAGCAACCGGTTGAAGCCGGAAATCACTGCGCCAGGCGTGTCCGTTCGCTCGGCGATTGCCAACAGCGTCAGCAGTTATACTTCGCTGAATGGAACTTCCATGGCAACTCCGCACGTTGCCGGGGCGATTGCCTTGCTGTGGTCGGCGCGTCCAGCTTTGAAAGGACAAATTCAGCAGACAATTGATTTGCTCAATCAGGCCGCAGTGGATGTTTCCTCCACCAGTTGCAGCAGCAGCGGCGTTCCGAACAATGTTTACGGCTGGGGTCGGCTGGATGTGAAAACTGCGGTGGATGCGGCGGGCGGGTGCAACTACACGCTGAATCCCACCAGTGCGAATTATCCTTTTGCCGCCAACGCTGGTTCTGTCGGAATCACCACGGACGTTAGTTGCAATTGGTCAGCGACCAGCAACAACAGTTGGCTGCAAATTACCAGCGGCAACACTGGAATGGGGAATGGAACAGTCAATTACGACGTGTTAGCCAACAACGGCCCCGCGCGGAACGGTTCGCTGACGATTGGCGGCGTGAATTTTCCGATTTCACAGGCCACCGGTTGCAACGCGATCACAATCAATCCTTCAATGCTCCCTACGGGTTATGTCGGAGCGCTCTACAATCAGCCGCTATCCGGTTCCGGCGGAACGCCCGGTTATTCGTTTTCTTTCACCGGTGCGTTGCCTCCAGGTGTGGGCCTGCTTTCAGGCACGCTGAATGGCACGCCAACGACGCCGGGAACGTTCAATTTTACGATTCAGGTGACTGACAGTTTGGGATGCACGGGGTCGCAAGGATATTCCGTGACCATCAGCAACGGCTTGCAGTTTTATCCTTTGCCGAAACCGATTCGCTTGGTGGATACGCGAGCGGGACAAACCGGTTGTGACACTCCCGGAGCGCCAATTTCCGGCGGAACAGATCGCACACAGCTTGCCCGTCGAACCTGCGACAGTGTCACGATTCCTGCGAATGCGGTTGCCATAACGGGCAACATTACTCCGGTTGCAGACGCAACGGGTTTTGTGACGCTGTATCCCAGCAATGCCAGCAGGCCAAATGTGGCCAGTTCGAATTTTGCCACCGGAAAAATCGTCAACAACGTGTTTACTGTCAGGCTTGGGCCAGACGGTTCGTTCAAAATTTACGCTTCGGCAACCACAGATGTTGTTGTAGATGTCAGCGGATATTTTGCTCCTCCGGGCACAGGTGGTCTGTACTTTCATCCATTGCCGACACCGATTCGTTTGTTGGAAACGCGCGCTGGAGAAACCGGCTGTGATACGCCCGCTGCACCTTTGGCCAATGGCAGCACGCGCACTCAGGCAGGTCGAGTGATGTGCAACAGCATGACGATTCCGACAGGCGCACAAGCATTGGTCGGCAACGCAACTGTGGTGAATCCCACGGCGCAAGGTTTCATTACGTTATTTCCCAGCAATGCCATGCAGCCAACAGTTGCCAACGGCAATTACACCGCCAGCAGCGTCGTCAATACGCCGTTCACCATTGGCCTGGGCGCAGATGGCGCGTTCAAAATCTACACGACACAAACGACCGATCTGGTCATTGACGTGCTGGGGTATTACAGCACGGAAGCTTCGGATGTGAATGGCGCAGGATATTTGTTTTACACTTTGACAGCGCCCGTCAGATTGCTCGACTCACGTGTTGGCGCTGTTGCGTGCTTTACGCCGGGGGCATCGTTTACGGGCGGAGTCGAATACACGCAACAAGCAACGGGAACTTGTTCTGGCCAGCCGATTCCAACAGGTTCTGCTGCGGTGTTGGGAAATGTGACAACGGTCAACCCGGTTGGAGGCTTTTTGACTTTGTGGCCGAGTAATGTTGTCACGCGTCCTTTTGTGGCGACTTCGAACTTCATCACCGGTCAAACGGCCAACCGGCATTTCATTGTTGGGCTTGGGCCTGACGGAGCATTCAAGCTTTACGCTTCCGGGACCACGGATCTGGTGATTGATCTGTCGGGTTACTTTGCTCCGTAAATCTGCGGCAATGGAAAGATAACAACTGCCCTGGTTTTTCTGACGGAAAGCCAGGGGTTTTTGTGGTCGGCACAATGCCGAAAGTCGGATGAGTCTGACGCTGAGGTAGGCGTTGGCTTTTAACCCGCGTAAGCCTAACGCGAGGAAATGTTACTGTAAGTTCTTTATTCACATTATTTTGAGTCGCTGTATTGACGGCTGTTCTATACGATTATAAGCTCGCTTGCGTCAGGAGCGAGGCGCAAAAAAATCCCGCCAAAGACGATCATCCCCATTTATTTTCCCTCGCTAAAAGTCATCCCCAAATCCCCAGAAAACTGTGACGTAGGTATGAGAAGCATTGCTGGGTGTAGGTTTGTTCATCCCCTGTAGTTCGTAACAAGTTTTGAAAATTGGCGCTGCCAAACAAGCAGATCGCCTAATCAGGTGACTTGCCTGCTGAGCGCAGCTTGCCGGGGGAATCAATGAAAGCGCAAAGGTTTGCTGGCTTCGGATTTATGGTAGTTGTCATCTTAACCCTGACAGGTGCTGGATTGGCAATTTTCTTTCGTGGTGATTCGGTAAAGGCCGCAATGCAAGAAGAGATTTGGCAGGAACTGGCGGCTGAATCTGTTGAACAATTGTCACGACAGCTTCCTCCGGCACAACCTGGACAAAGAAAGCTTTTTCTACTGAATGGCGCGGCACTGAAAAAGGTTTTAGACAGCGCACCTGTGGAAAAAAACAGTGCTGTATTTGAAAGCCAGGCGATTCTGACATTGCCAATGCCCGATGGCAGGTTGATGCGATTTCGCATTCAGGAATCGCCGATTTTTGAATCGCGGCTGGCAATTCAATATCCTGACATCAAAAGCTATCGCGGACAGGGAATTGACGATTCATCGGCGACAATGCGCGCAAGTTGGTCCTCGCTGGGGTTTCAGGCGCTGGTGCTGAGTGAGAGTGGGGCGTCCACAATTTTGCCAACAGCCAGTGACGCGGCCATTTACGCCAGTTCAAACGGCCAGGAATTGACCGACCAGCTTCGTTGTGAAGTGGACGAGAGCAAGGTCATTTACCGCGAACAAAACGCGCCGCAAATGCCTGCTGTACCAGTCGGCACTACATTGCGAACTTACCGCATAGCCATTGCGACAACATCGGAATATAGCGCGCAATTCGGCAGTGGAAATCTGGCGCAGACGACTGCTTCGATTAACGTCTGGCTGAATGCGGCCAATGCGATTTACGAACGCGAACTGTCAGTGCGGCTGATTCTGATCGGCAATAACGACCAAGTGGTCTACACCTCTGAACCTGACCCGTTCACCAACGGCGATCCCGCAGCGATGCTGACTCAGGTTAGAACGACGATGCGGGATCGAATCGGTACGGCCAATTACGACTTGGGACATGTGTTTGGAACTGGCGGTTCTGGCGTGGCTTATGTTGGAGTCGTGTGTTCTACCTTCGGTGATGCTGCGGGTCCCTTCAAAGGCGGCGGCGTCAGTTTGATGGGAGGCACAGCAGGGAATTCGACGTATGTTGGTTTGTGGACACACGAAGTCGGTCACCAGTTCAATGCTGCTCATAATTACAACGGCACGGCTGGTTCCTGCGGTCCTGGAGGACGAGAGCCAACGTCAGCATACGAATCCGGTGGCGGGTTTACAATCATGTCTTATCCGGGTGTTTGCGACACAGATAACATCAGCTTTTCCCGCGACCTGCGGTTTCATGCAAAAAGCTTTGATTCGATGAGTAGCTATCTGGCGAGTAGTGGCGGCTGCGCTCAGACCAGCGCGACGGGCAATAACATTCCAACTGTAAACGGCGGCAGCAATTTCACAATCCCAAAAAACACGCCTTTCACGTTGATGGCATCTGGAAGCGATGCTGATTCTGGAGATGTTCCAAACCTTCGATACGTCTGGGAGCAATATGATGCAGGCGGCACCGCTTATGCCAATCCTCCATATGACGACAGCGGCGATACATCCGCTTCCACGCGCCCGATCTTTCGTCCCTTTTCGATTTTGGCTTCGCCTTCCAGAACGTTTCCAAGCCTGACGTACATTTTGAATAACGCGAACAATCCGCCGGATTTTGACGGCAATGGACTTCGCACGGCGGAAGAATTGCCGCGCATTGGCCGCACGCTCAACTTTCGCGTCACCATACGTGATCAGCGCGGCGGAGTGAATTTCGATGATGTGCAGCTTCAGGTCGCAGGCGGCGCTGGTCCTTTCGCCGTTACCGCGCCGGAAACGCCAGCGTTTTGGGTTGGCGGGACCAGCCAAACTGTAAGCTGGAATGTTGCGGGAACGAACACGACACCAGTCAGTTGCGCAAACGTCAAAATTTCGCTTTCGACAGATGGCGGCAACACCTTTCCAATTGTCGTCTTGGCCAGCACTCCGAACGATGGCAGCGAAACGATCGTAGTTCCAGCGGGATTCAGTTCGACGACTGCGCGCATCAAGGTTGAAGCCGTAGGCAATATCTTTTTCGATATTTCAGAAGTGAACTTCACGCTTCAACCCGGAAGTTGCACGTATTCAATCAATCCGACGGTTCAGAATTTTTCAGGAGCAGGCGGTACCGGAACTGTCAGTGTAACTGCACCTGCTGGATGCACCTGGACCGCTGCCAGCAATGTTGGCTGGGTGACGATCAACGGCGGAACTTCCGGCAGTGGAAATGGCAGTGTTGCTTTCACCGTTTCAGCCAATACTGGCGTTGCGCGAACCGGAACACTGACGATTGCTGGACAGATTTTTACTGTGGTGCAAGGCGGTAGCTGTCCGGCGATTTCCCTGAACCCGTCAACGTTGCCAAACGGTACCGTTGGCACGGCTTATTCCTCAACGACGATCTCTGCCAGCGGAGGTCTTGCGCCTTATACGTTTTCTTTTACCGGCGCACTTCCGCCTGGATTGACTTTGCCCTCTGGCGGCGTGCTCAGTGGCACTCCGGCTGCGGCTGGGACATATAGCTTTACGGTTCAGGCGGCAGATATTAATGGCTGTACCGGTTCGCGCGCATATTCGGTCACGATCGCTCCGGTTGGGTTGCAGTTTTATCCATTGCCGAAACCGATTCGCTTGCTGGATACGCGAGCGGGGCAACCGGGGTGTGACACTCCGGGAGCGCCGATCACAGGTGGAACAGATCGCATGCAGCTTGCGCGGGGAACATGCGACGGCGTGACCATTCCGGCCAACGCACTGGCTATCACCGGCAATGTAACTCCAATTTCAAATGCGACCGGCTTTCTGACGTTATATCCCAGTAATGCTGTCAGAACACTGGTCGCCAGTTCGAATTTTACCGCCGGGAGAATCATCAACAATGTTTACACAGTCGGTCTTGGACAGGATGGCGCATTCAAGATTTACGCTTCGACGACCACTGATGTCGTGGTGGATGTCAGCGGGTACTTTGCGCCTCCGGGAACAGGCGGGTTGTATTTTCATCCGCTGCCTTCGCCAATTCGGTTGCTGGAAACGCGGCAAGGGCAACCAGGTTGCAGCAATCCGGGCACGCCACTGGCCGCAGGAAGCACGCGAACGCAGCAGGGGCGAGTGACTTGTAGCGGCGTGACCATTCCGAATGCTGCGGATGCATTGGTGGGAAATGCGACCGTTGTCAGTCCGGCAGCGCAAGGATTCATCACGCTCTTTCCAAGCGATGCAACTCAACCGACGGTTGCCAGCGGAAACTACACGGCAGGCAGTGTGGTCAATACTCCGTTTACCGTTGGATTGGGCGCAGACGGAGCGTTCAAGATATTCACGACCCAGACAACCAATCTGGTGATTGATGTGCTGGGGTATTACAGCCAGGAAGCATCAGATGTGAATGGAACAGGAAACTTGTTTTATTCGCTGGGCGCACCGATCAGGCTGCTTGATTCTCGTGCAGGCGCGATTGCTTGTTATTCGCCCGACGCGCCCTTCAGTGCCGGAGTGGAGTACCTTCAGCAAGCGGGCGGAAATTGTTCCGGTCAAACGATTCCCTCAAACGCATCAGCAGTGTTGGGGAATGTAACGGCAGTGACTCCGCCTTCAGGTTTCCTGACCTTGTGGCCGAGCAATATTTCCCGTCCTGCTACCGCAACGTCGAACTTTGCCGCTGGGCAAACCGCGAACCGGCATTTCATTGTCAGGCTTGGCCCTGATGATGCGTTTAAGTTGTACGTGTCCGCAGCAACCGATCTGGTGATTGATCTTTCGGGGTATTTCGCGCCGTAAGAAAGGAGTCAATGCTCAAGGCCCGCGCGTCGCAGCAAATCGGCGAAGCGCGGGTCTGGGCGCATTTTATCGAACATTGGATCGGTCTTCAGGCCACGAATGATGGGAGATCCTTCTACAATAGATTTTTCTGCCCACTCAAAAGCCTTATCCATGTCGCCCAACGAAGCATAAATGGTAACGAAGACTGAAGCAGAAACATCACGGTTCTTTGCCATCTCTTGAAGCTCAGCCAGGTAACGTCTGGCTTGATCGAGTCTGCCAGTTTCCGCATAAAATGAACCGAGCAGCGACACCATGTCGGCGCTGCTGGGCGCCAGTTGCTTTGCTTTCTGGAATTCCGCCAACGCTTCATCAAACCGGCTGAGTCTAAAATAACAAAGCCCCAGATAGACACGGGCTGTCGCAAAATTCGGTTCCAATTCCAACGTTTGCTCCAGCGAAGTAGCCGCCTCGTGATATCGGCGGGCACGATACAGCATATTGCCTACGTGTGTGTTCGTTGCGGGAGAAAGGAAATCCAGGCCTTGCGCGCGCTTTACTTCCCGTAGCGCTTCGTCAAATCGTCCTTCAGTCGCCAGCAAGGTTGAATACCAATGATGCGCGTTGCCGTAATTCGGCTTCAGGGAAATTGCCCTCTGGAATTCCGCTTCAGCTTTTGGCCAATCCCAACTGTAATCTGTCAAAACCTTGCCTAAGGACGCATGCGCTTCTGCCAACTGCGGGTCCAGACTCAGCGCTTTTTCTGCCGCTTCGCGGGCTTTGGGATAAGCCTCGTGCGGCATCATCTGGCGGTAACTGCCCAAAGTCGAATACGCATCGGCAATGCCCACATAAGCCATCGCATAATTGTTGTCCAGGTTGATCGCTTGCTGAAACAGGTCTATCGCTTTGAGTGTAGTGTCAAGTTTTCGTTTTACCCACAGATTTTGCCCAGTCATGTACAACCGGTACGCTTCGCTGTTTTGAGTCCGGCGTTTGACGGTTTGCGTGGGCTGGGCGCCGGTCATTTGCTGTCGCAATGTATTCGCGAGCTCATCTGAAATTTCCTGTTGAATGGCCAGGATTCCGTCCAGCTTCCCTTCGTACTTTTCACTCCACAATCGCCCTCCGTCCTCAGTGCGAATAAGTTCGATTTGAACGATGAATTGATTGTTTAGACGTTTGACCAGGCCAGCAATTACAGCGTCGGCTTTAAGAGATTTACCCGCCTGAAGCAGATCATCCTCACGTCCTTTGTATGCCAAAACCATGCTGGCCGGTCTGACGATCAATGTTGGCAGTTGAGACAAACTGTCAATCAAGCTTTCCGTGATGCCATCGGGCAAATAATCCAGTTCCGGGTCGCCGATTTGGTTGACGAGAGGCAGAACAGCAACGGATTCAATTGTTTTTCCCGAAGGCGAAAGTTTCCACCAAACCAGCCATGCAACAATTGCCAGCAAGCCCAGTGTCACAGCCGCTTTTCCAAAACGATTCAGATTCGTCAGCCGCGCGAAGATCGAATCGGGCGAAGTGTTGCGTCTGGAATTTTGATCGGTGGCAGCAACGGTTGTCAGATTGTGCGCCGCGCGCGTGGCAAAGGTGGTTTGCTGACTGGCGTCTTTAATCACACCGACGGCCATCGTCAGAATCTCGTCACTGCTGGCTGAACGACCTTTCAGCTTGGCTGAAAATTCCAGTTCTTGTTTCAACTGTTTCAATTCGTCGCTGATTTCGCGTGCTGACTGGAAACGCTCTTCAACAGACTTTGACAAGCACCGGTTGATGATCAGTTGCAAGCCAGCAGGCAGTTTAGGTGAATAGCGGTCCAGTGGTCTGGGTTCGCCAAGCAGCAGAGCAGCCAGCACATCAGCAGTGGTTTCGCCTGTGAAAGGCGCATGGCCGGTCAGCAGTTCGTACATCACCACGCCCAGACTGAACAGATCGCTGCGAGCATCAACGTCCAATCCTCGCGCCTGTTCGGGTGACATGTAGCTGGCCGTTCCCATCACCACGCCAGGCTGCGTCGTCAAGCGGGCAGTGTTGGATCCTTTTTCGGAACGGGAATCTTGTTCGATCAACTTGGCCAAACCGAAATCCAGCACTTTCACGATGCCGTCCTGACGCAGCATGATGTTTTCCGGTTTGATGTCGCGGTGAATGATTCCGGCTTCGTGCGCGGAAGTCAGCGCGGCACAGGTTTGAATCAAAACGTCCAGCGCCTGGCTCAGCGCCATTCCACCGCTTTTGCCTTTTTCGCGCAGCGTTTGTCCATCCACGAATTCAGCGGCGATGAAATGTTCGCCGTGTTCGGATGCTGTTTGGCCGACTTCGTAAATGGTGATGATGTTGGGATGATTGAGCGCGGAAACCGCGCGCGCTTCCCGCTGGAAGCGGCGGACGCGGGCGGCGTCTTTGGTCAGTTTTTCCAATAGCAATTTCAGCGCGACTTGCCGACCCAACCGCGTGTCGTTGGCCAGGTAAACGACACCCATGCCTCCGCGCCCGATTTCCCGAATCAACTGGTAATGGCCGAGTGTGGAATCAGACCGGGTTTCTTCTTTCTGAAGCCAGTCAGCAGCGATTTCTGCCGGAGGCGTTTCAATGAAGCTTTCCGACTGGCCGTGAAAGTTCAACAGCGATTCGACTTCGCGGCGTAAATCGGCATCGCCGTTTGCCGCTTCGGCAAGAAACGCAAGACGATCAGATGGCGGGCGCTCCAAAACCTCATTCAACAATCTGTCAATTTGCTGCCAGCGTTCGGGTGTCATTTGGTTTGTTCGGTGAAATCTGGTGGAGACCCGCTTCCTACCGGTCGCGGTACTGACCCGGTTCGGCTGAGTTCGCGCAGCAACCAGGCTTTGGCTATTTCCCAGTCGCGCGAAACCGTGGCGGTGGAAATGCTGAGCGCTTCCGAAACCTCTTCGCCGGTTAAGCCGCCAAAATATCGCATTTCGACGATCTGGCTTTTGCGCGGATCGAGCTTGGCAAGCTCCTGCAAAGCTTCGTCCAGAGCAATCAATTCTTCGGCACGTTCAGTGGCCAGCGTCGCGGCTTCGTCCAGTGAAACCTGCTGCGCGGCTCCGCCGCGTTTTTGATAATTCCGGCTGCGAGCGTGGTCTACCAGAATGCGGCGCATTGCCTGTGCTGCCAGCCCGAAAAAATGCGAACGGTTTTGCCATTCAATGTTTTCGTGATCAATCAGCCGCAAATAGGCTTCATTGACCAGCGCCGAAGTTTGCAGCGTGTGGCCGCGTCGTTCGTTGCGCATGTAATAGTTGGCCATTCGCCGCAGTTCTTCGTAAACCAGGGGCATCAATCGGTCCAAAGCCCCCTGATCGCCGTTGCGCCAGTCAATCAATAACCTTGTAATGTTTTGAGAAGTGGAATTCATCCGTTCACATCTTGCCCGCCCGAACTCAGGTTCAAATCGCGCGGATTATAGCCTTAACCAGGCCCGAAAAAAATTTCCGCGCCGTGATGAAAATTGCCAACCTTTCTCGCCTGTCCTGGTGAGCGACATTGACACCGACCTTGACTTCCAGGGAGCGAGTCAGTGTTCGCTGCAAACGGAAAAGAAGCATAAGAACGCGCTCCTATTGTGAGAGCGGTTCAAGAACGAAAAGGAGAAGGACATGAAAACTAGAAATATATCCAGATTACGTCTGGTTTTATCGGTGTTGGTGCTGATCGCACTAGGGCTTGGCTTAAAACTCAGCTTGAGCCTGAACGCTTCGGCTCAGCAAGAAGATGGCAATCGAATGGCGGCGAGGACGCCAACGGCTCCCACACAGCCTATGAAAACCCTGGACGACATGTTTGCGGATGTCGCCCGGCTGGTTCCAACGTTTGGCGGATTTTTTGTTGGCGACGATGGCCGGCTGAATGTTTATCTGCTGGACAGATCGCATTTGCAGGCAGCGATGCAGGCCATTGTCGCTGTGTTTGGCAGAGATCAGTTGCCAATTGATAACCCCGTGGCATTGCAAGGACGGTACAGTTTCACGCAACTGAAAACCTGGCACGACGCGCATCAGCGCACAACGCTGGCCATTCCAGGGGTTTCTTTTGTCGACATTGACGAAATGAACAACCAACTGGAAATCGGCGTGACCAGCTTTAACGCAAAACTGGAAGTGCAACAGGCACTCAACCGGTTGGGCATTTCGGAAGAAGTCGCCAACATTTCCGAAGTTGAAGCGGCGAAATTGACCCAATCGCTGCAAAGCAAACGCCGTCCGATTGCCGGTGGCATTCAAATCGGGAACCTGGGCGGAAACTGTACGTTGAGCTTTTTAGCCACGGCCAACAAAAACGCCGGATTTGTGACTTGTTCGCATTGCACCAGTAATTTTGGAATGAGCAATGGAGATGCCATCAAACAACCGAATAACAATTACTCAAACCGGATTGGCGTTGAATTGAATGATCCACCTCTGTTCAGCAACGGAGCCTGTCCATCAGGCAGAAAATGCCGATACAGCGACGCGGCATTCATTGCGCGCGATGCGGGAAATGACCCGCCGAATCCACTGATTACCGGGGATTTTGGATATTTGATGCTTGCTAACGATCCACAAAACGATGTGGCGGAAAAGTATCGGATCAGCAGCCGTGCGAGTTTTTCTGTCGCCGGGACGTACGTCGAAAAAGTTGGCAGGACTACAGGACGTACCAAAGGCAAAATCACGTCAACCTGTGCAAACTTGAATCAGTTCGACGGAAATGGCAATGACACGGGGCGGACAATGCTTTGCCAGAATTTAGTGGCGGCAGCGTCCGCGCCAGGTGACAGCGGTTCTCCTGTTTTTAGTCTGGAATCATTCCCCGGCGGTTCCACAGGCGTCCGGTTGCACGGAGTGGCTTGGGGATCCGTTGGTCAACAGTTCATCTTCAGCCCGCTTTCGCAAGTGGACAGCGAACTGCAAGCGGCGGGCGCTGGCAAACTGAAAGTCTATGACGGCGATTTTTCCAGCAGCTTCCCGATGGTCAAAATTCGCCAGCCGTTGAACAACAGCACGGTCAAACTTGGCGGAGACAACAGCGTGAGCTTGGAAGCTGAGGCAGTTGATTACGAAGACAACGATCTGCAATTCGTCTGGAATTCCAGTGGTCCGGAAGGATTCCTGGGAGTGGACAAGAAAGTCCCGGTTACATTCACGACTTCCGGCCCGCGCACCATTACCGTGACGGTTACGGATGGTGAAGGGTTTAGCAAAACAGATGCGGTGACAATCACTGTCGAGCCAAATACGCCGCCGACGATGAAAATCCTGGTTCCCTCGGTGAACCAACAGCTTTACACAGGTGTCACCTACAACTTCCAGGGCAGTTCGTACGATCCGAATGAACCCGGCCAGGTGTTGCCATGCGCCAATTTTGCCTGGTCATCGAAGAAAGTTGGCTCTGTGAACCCGGTGGCAATTGGCAACGGTTGCAGCGTTCCGGCGAAATTCCTGAACACAGGCGATTACACGATTACGCTCAAAGGAACCGATTCCAACGGCGGCACAGGCACGGCTTCGGTCAACATCAAACTGGTTGCTCCGCCAGCCAGTGGACCGCCGGTTGTGACGCTGATCAATCCTTTGGATCAGAGCCTGTGGTATGGCGATGAAGTCGTTACTCTGAAAGGCATCGCCTATGATCCGGATGGGAAAAGCCCGCTGACATACAAATGGGCTGTGAATGACAACGGCAATTACAAGGTGATTGCGACCGGAACAGCGAACAACAATCAACAGTTCAGCACGGCCTGGACGCCGATTCAGTTGTTCCCGCATCCTTGCAAGACGTATCAGATGACGTTGATTCTGACTGTGACTGACGCAGATGGGCAATCGTCAATGGTGCAAAGAACCATCTTCATCAACTACGGTCCGTGTTAGAAGACATCGAGTCAGAAGCGCAAGAACGCTTTTCTGGTTTCAGATGATCTTGATGCCGCGAATGAGCCGGGCGCTGATTGCTGGTTCATTCGCGGCTGTTTTTTCTGTTTCCGTTCGCTTCTTATTGCGGTTTTCAGTCGAGTATGGCCCGTACATTCAGCGGGGAACAGGTTCTGAACATGTCCCACCAAATCAAGAAGTCACGGGCACCCGCAAATAGCTATAAAGAACAAAAGCGTTCTGAATTTTCCTTGACACGGTTTGACGACCTTTCTATTGTGCAGCCTGTCTCCAAAGGAAATTCAGCCATTAACGAAGCCTTTTCAGACATTCTCCATAAAATTACGGATTGCGTGTACTTGCTGCCCAACGGAAATTTGCCAGGTCTTGCAATCCATGCTGCCAACTCCCGTCTTGTAGCCGGTTTTTTGCCAATTCACCGGCAGGAGGTCTGTTATGTCGAAGTCGTTACATCCGAAGTCCAATTCTCGCCGTCTAAGCAGAAGCATTAAGCTCATGTTGATGCTGGCATTATCCCTGAGCGTCCTTGCCAGAACTGCTGTGTGGATCACCAACGCGCAATCTTTGCCGACGGATGCGCAGAATACCTGCACCATCACGCCTGCGGCATTTGCCAACTGGTTTGAAACGGGAGCCGTCTCCTTGAATGGTGTTGTCAAGCCCGCTGACAGCGTAACCTTTCCCAATGTTCCGAATTGCAGTTTTTATCAGTGGTCCTGGCAAATGTTCCTGTGGCTGGCTTCTCCAGCTCCGGTTCGGTATGGCGGAGGTGGCGGGCGTATTTTCAGTTCGGGAGCTTTTTACGACGTTTCGCCTCCCGATGCGAGCGGCAATCGCACATTCATCCCACACGTATCGGGCGGGAGTCCTTTTATCCCAGATTTCAACATACGATCTGCACAGCGTGGACCGAGTGGTTTGCCTGTTGTTATGACAAAACAAGGCAGGCTGTTCGAGGTTCAACCGCCGAGGGTCGCGCCAAACGGGAAACAGTTAATCACGAATAGTGCCGGCAGGGCTGTTGAACTTGAGCGCGTTACGCTTGGGCCAAACCGTAGACTGTCATTCTTTGACAAGGACGGCAAAGCGATTCAGCTTACCGTCCCAACAGCAAACGCCAGGGCGAAATTCAGCAAAGCTCCAACATTGCAAAAGTTCATTGTCGGCGGAATTCCGATTTTTGCAGATCCATTTGGCAATGTGATTGACACGGAAGAAGGCCAGGCTGGCGGCGGCGATACATTGATGGCGCAAAACGGTTCGCTTGTTTACTACACGACGACTGTGAACGATGTTTATGCCTACTTTCTGACCGGAACGAAGAACGGCGGGATTACACCGGCCCCAACCCAATTTCCGACGACTCCTGCGGATTTGAACAAAATCATCGCTTTCGCCGCGACGAAGGGAAAAACATTCATTGATCCCGACGCCTTGGCCATCGAAATCAAATCAGCCTGGGTCGAAGCTGCCGGGCTGCCCAATTTGAGCAGCTACATCACCATGCAAGCGACGATACCGACTTATAACAAGACGGATCCGAATCATTGGGTGCCGAGTGGTAAGAAGACAACACAGTTGGCCCTGGTGGGAATGCATGTTGTCGGAAGCACGGCAGGACATCCTGAGATGATATGGGCTACCTTCGAGCATTTTGGCAATACTCCCAATGCCACTTATGCCTATAACTCGACAACAGGGCCAAAAACAGTGACGCAAAACACGGCGGGAACCTGGCTGTTTTGTGCAAATGGCTCTGCCGGCCCTTTCAACCAGACCCATATGACGGCAGCTGGGGCAGAGATATTTTCCGTTATTCCATTCAACATCAGCCCCAGCAATACGATTCGGTGGAAGGCATTTGGAGGAGCTTCGGACTTTTCCCCAAACCCCTTGGACCCCACCACCGCTGCTTCTAACACTGAGATCATTTCAATCAACAACAGTGTTCTGGGGAAATTGGCAGGCGGTGACATCCGAGGCAATTACTATATGACTGGCTCGACCTGGACAATCGGCGGAGCACCGCCCACCGGAAGTTTTAAGGGCGGCGGCGGCGGCGGAAACGAAGTTGGAACCAGTCTATTGGCTAACTCGACTATGGAAACATACCAGCAGGGAAGTAACACCTTATGGGCAACAGGTACGAATTGCTTCAGTTGCCACGTAACCAATACAACCAGCGTGAGCCATGTCTTTGGGTCGCTGAAGCCACTGTTCTAGGCGAACTGTAGCCTCCGCCGCTTGATTGAATTCGGCGACAGACGTAAATGGCCTGCTTCCAATGCGAATCGTTGGAGGCAGGCTTTTGTTCTTTGCGCTGATGCGTTGACTGTTAGACCTGTTGGTTAAGTTGGCAAAACAGACGTAATGATTGGTTGATTGAACCGCCACGATTTAAGTACACTGCGCGCCGCCCTATCACCCAAGCTACTTGACTAAATTCAAACTATAAACGTTTGCGCGAAAACTTGCCCCGTCATCGCCCTATTGATTCCCCATTTGATTTCAGGAGGCGTTCGGTGATCGTTACACACACTCGCTCTTTCACACGATTTTTGTTTCAGCACAGATTGGCTTTGCCCCTGTCAGGTTTCATTTTCCTGTTGCTGCCGCTTTGGCAACAAGCATTGACAGCCGCGAAGCCATCACAAAACGACGATTTCATTCTGTTGAATGCAGGCTCGATTGACACATCACGTCAATCGGCCCGGTTGGCAGGCGGGACTGAAAAACGCTTGCGGCTGATTCAGTTTGCCGGAGCGATCCAGCCCGAATGGCACAAAGCCTTATTGGCTTCGGATGTGGAGATCGTCAATTACATTCCGAACAATGCGTATCTGATTTATGCCGACGCAGAAAGCGTTGAGAGTTTGCAGGACAGTCAACTTGCGGTTCAATGGCTGGGCGATTACCTGCCACAGATGAAAATTTCGCCAAGTGCCGCCGCCATCCCCGCCAGTGCCGATCTGAAAGACAACCTGTACGCAATTCAATTGGTTGCAGATGCCGATGCAAATCAAACGACGTTCGACTTCCTGAATCAAATCCAGCTTGTCCCCGCGAAGCAACGAACGCGCATCGCGCACTTTGTTAATTTGATCGTCGCGCTGCCGCCAGCGACTGTCGCGCAAATCGCCGAACGCGAAGATGTGATTTCCATTACGCGCTACAAAGTTCCTCGCCGGTTGGACGAACGGCAAGCGCAAATCCTGGCTGGAAATTTGAACGGAACCCAACCCGCCCAAAGCGATTATCTGGCGTACTTGGCTGCAAAAGGATTCACCCAGGCGCAGTTCACGGCGTCGAATTTCGTCATCAACATTTCCGACAGCGGCATTGATAACGCGACAGCTTCGCCAAACCATTTTGGCTTGTACCTTGGCGGCAACACGGCGAACGCCAGTCGAGTTGCGTACAACCGCATGATTGGAACTCCCAGCGGGCCGGGCAGCACGACAACGGGTTGCGACGGGCACGGCACAATCAATTCGCACATCATTGCCGGGTTTATTCCCACGGGAGCGCCGTTCAATGCGTTCCCGCACGTTGACGCTTCGGGCTTTCGGTATGGGCTTGGCGTCGTTCCCTTTGTCAAAGTCGGGTCTTCGGTGATTTTCGACAACTCGACGAACTTTCTGGGCGATTACACCTTTCCGGATTTCGTAGAACTGGAATCGAAGGCGTACAACGACCGTGCGCGAATTTCCTCCAACAGTTGGGGCGGCAACACAAACGGCGAATACAACTTTGATGCGCAGCTTTACGATTACCTGACGCGCGATGCGCAACCCGCTAACGCACCGTTTCCAGCCGCTGGCAACCAGGAGCTCGTGACGATTTTTGCGGCGGGAAATTCCGGGCCAATGGCGACAACAGTTGCCCCGCCCGCTTCTGCAAAAAACACCTTGTCGGTTGGTGCTTCGGAAAGCGTCAATCAATTCGGCGGCCCAGACAAATGCACGACCGCCGACAGCGAAGCCGACAGCGCCAATGATCTTTCGATTTTTACCAGCCGAGGGCCAACGATAGACGGTCGCCGCAAACCGGAAATCGTTGCGCCAGGTACGCACGTCACCGGCGGCGTGCTGCAAATTCCGAATCCGCCCGCCAACGGCCAAGCCGAAGCTTGTTTCATCGGTCAGGCGGTTTGCGGCGGCCCGCCGACTAGTCCCAACTTTTTTCCACCGGGCCAGCAGTTTTATACGGCTTCGTCTGGAACCAGCCACTCAACACCCGCAGTTTCAGGAGCCGCCGCGTTGGCCAGGCAACGATTCATCAACGAAGGTTTGGCCGTGCCTTCACCCGCAATGACCAAAGCCGCGCTGGTTAATTCGGCTCGGTACCTGACCGGAACCGACGGCAACGACAATTTATGGTCGAACGTGCAGGGAATGGGCGCGGTCAATCTGAATTCGTTTTTCGAGCTGTTCACCGTGCCAACGTTGTTGCGCGATCAAGACCCTGTTGATCTGTTCACGGCTTCGGGACAGGTGCGAACGATCAATGGAACCGTCAGCAATTCATCGAAACCGTTTCGCGTGACGTTGGCCTGGACGGATGCGCCGGGTTCAACAACTGGTTCCGCTTGGGTGAACAACCTGGACTTGGAAGTCATCATCGGAGGACAAGCCTATCGCGGCAACCATTTCAGCGGAGCATTTTCGACGCCGGGCGGCGTGGCCGACGATCGCAACAACCTGGAAAGCGTCTTGCTTCCGGCGGGAGTTTCAGGACCGTTCAGCGTGCGAATCATTGCCACGAACATTGCTGGCGACGGATTGCCAAACAACGCTTCGTTGCTGGATCAGGATTACGCGCTTGTGGTGTTCAACATGGCCGAAGCTTTGCAGCCGATTGTGGACGCCGCTGGCGGAAGCGTCGCCATCGAAACCTGTTTGCCCGCCAACGGCGCGATTGATCCCGGCGAAAACGTGACGGTCAACTTCACGCTGAAAAACATTGGCCGTTCAGCAACGACGAATCTGACGGCGACGCTGCTTTCCGGCGGAGGCGTCATCAATCCCAGTTCACCGCAAAATTACGGAGCGATTCCGCCAACCGGTGGAACAGCCACGCGTGCGTTCAGCTTTCGCGCCAGCGGCGCGTGCGGCGGACAGCTTTCCGCGACGATGCAGTTGCAGGAGGGCGCAGCTTCGCTGGGTTCGGTTGTGTTCACGTTCACGCTTGGCGCGGTGCAGATTCAGAACCAGACGTTCAGCAATCCGGCTTCGATCAGCGTGCCTGCGTTTGGGGCTTCGAATCCGTATGCTTCGACAATCAACGTCGCAGGAATGAACGGCGTGGTGACCAAAGTCACCGTCACGATCAACGGCATCGCACATACAAGCCCTGACGATTTTGACATTTTGCTTTCGTCGCCGGACGGGCGACGTATGTTGCTGATGTCAGACGTTGGCGGAGGCGGCGACATTACCGGCGTCAACCTGACCTTTGACGATTCGGCCGCGACACTGCTGGATAATTCGGCAACAATCACGTCGGGAACCTACAAGCCGACGAACTTTGGGGTGAACGACGTGCTCAGCGCGCCTGCTCCGGTTGGCCCGTACGCCGATCCGCAACAGCTTTCGACCTTCAATGGAGCGACGCCCAACGGCGATTGGAGTTTGTGGGTCTATGATGACTTGAATGGAAACAGCGGCCAGATTACCGGCGGCTGGAGCTTGACGCTGACGACGTATCAAACCATTTGCTGTATTCCGCCCGCCTGTCCAACCATCACGGTTGGCCCGGCAACCATTCAAGCTGGAACGGTCGGCGCGTTTTACAGCCAGTCGTTTTCTCAAACCGGTGGCGCACTTCCGGTGACATTCGGTCTGGCCGGGGCCTTGCCAAATGGATTGGCGCTTTCCACCGCAGGAGTCTTCAGCGGCACACCAACCGAAAGCGGCACTTTCCCCATCACGGTTGCAGCGACAGATTTCAATGGATGTTCGGGCAGCAACAACTACACGCTAACGATCAATGCGCCGGTCAACAATGGATTGAAGTTTTATCCGCTCGCGCATCCGGTGCGATTGTTGGATACGCGACTCAACGCTACTGGCTGTGACGCGCCGGGAATGATGATTTCGGGTGGAACTTCGCGGACGCAGACGGCAGCGGGCAGGACGTGTGATGGCTTGACGATTCCGGCAAATGCCAAGGCAGTGACCGGAAACATCACAACTGTGCAATCCGGCGGAGGCTTTCTGACGCTCTACCCCAGCGACGTGATGCGGCCCTTGGTGGCCAATTCCAACTTCGCGGCGAATCAGGTGTTGAACAATGTGTTCACCGTTGGACTCGGAACTGCCGATGGTGCGTTTAACATCTTCGTCACCACAGACACCAACGTTGTCGTAGACATCACCGGCTATTACGCGCAGCCTTCCGCCAGCGGGTTGTACTTTCATCCGCTGCCGCATCCTGTTCGCTTGATGGATTCTCGTGTAGGCGCAACGGCTTGCTTCACGCCGGAAGCTTTACTGGCAGCGGGTTCGACCACGACACAGCTTGGCACGACGACGTGCGATGGCGTGCTGATTCCCTCCGGAGCTTTGGCGCTGGTCGGCAATGCCACTGTCGTCAGCCCGCAAGCCAATGGTTTTCTGACACTGTTTCCCGCAAACGCTTCGAGGTCCCTTGCCGCCAGTTCAAATTACCAGACCGGGATCAACATGAACGCGCCGTTCACCGTCGGGCTTTCGCCAAGCGGCGAGTTCAACATTTATACGGCGGCAACGACGAATCTGGTGGTGGATGTGCTGGGCTATTACAGCACGCAACTCAACGACACGAACGGCCAGGGCTTGCTGTTTAATTCCTTGCCGACGCCGGTCAGATTGCTGGATACACGCGTAGGGCAAACGGGCTGCTTCACACCTGGAGCGCAGATGGCCGGCGGCAGTTCGTATTTGCAACCTGCAACCGGCGTTTGCACGGGAATTCCTGCCACAGCCAAAGCTGTCGTCGGCAACGCGACGACAGTCAACGTCGCCGCTAACGGATTCCTGACCTTTTGGCCGAGCGATGCGAATCAGCCGAACGTTGCAACCTCCAATTACCGGAGCGGCACAGTCTTCAACCGCCACTTTACAGTGGGATTGGGGGCAGATGGAGCCTTCAAACGCTTTGCTTCCAGCACGACCGATCTGGTGATTGATCTGTCAGGCTATTTCGCGCCGTGACCTTCGGAAATCATTACCAAATACAATGGTCTGTCATCGCACAAAACGCAGTGGCAGGCCATTCACAAATTTGCTCATCTAAATTCCCGGATCAATAGAACATCGCGAATTGAATGACCGCGAGCGAGGAAAAGCTGCTGTCCGTCGCGACTGAACGCATAATTATAAATCTCGCCTGAATTGAAATCAGTCAGCGCGTATGGTGGATCACCATTCAATGGCTGGCACCAAAGGTTATCAAAGGTCTTCCCTTTCACGATATAAGTCAGCGCCTCTCCATTGGTTGCCCATTTGCAACCGACATTTAATTCAGCCTGATTGGGAGCCTTGAATGTTTTTGGGGGTGTGCTGCCATTCATTGGGATTACAACCAGTCGCCAATTGCCCATGGCTTCTTTATAAACATAAGAAATCCATTGGCCATCGGGTGAAAAGTGTGGGGCGTGTGTTTCGTGATCTGTCATCTTAATGGGGGACCCGCCTGCTGCTGGAATTTTCCAAAGCTTGAACTCCGCGATTTTCCCGGGCAGGCTAGCTTGCGACGTGTAAACAACCCAGCGTCCATCGGGTGAGCAGGAAGAATCAATTTCGCGATTATCGCCATGGGTCAACTGTTGCAAATCGGTTCCATCATGATTTACACGAAAGAGATGGCTATAGACAGTTCGCTTTGAGGCAAAAATAAAGTATCGGCCATCCGGTGGCGCTGAAAGCTCTTCCATAAAAGGCGGGTCCGTCGTCATTTGTCGCTGTTGGCCGCCTTCGTTATTCATGCGCCATAGGTCAACGTGTTCACCAGTTCTTGCGATATAAACAATCTGCCCGTCATTTAGAGTGACTATGCCCGCCCGCCCATCACCAGTGCCTGTCGTTAATTGTTTGGCGCTGCGTGCATCGTAAAACATGGTCTTAGCCTGTGGTTGTTTTTCGACCGACCAGATTTGCGAACTGCGATTGAACGGAATGACCAACAAGGATTGTCCGTCAGCGGTTACACTAAGCGAACTGTAGAAATGGCGGTTCAAATCCGTGGTGATGCGACGAATCGCTCCATCTGGTTGCGAGATGAACCAGACAGTATCGCGCGTTGTCGTGCTTGAACCGTTCTCTTTTGTACCTATCAAGACTAGCCCACGTGCATCGGGCAACCAAATAATACGTCCGCATCCATCCCATTGCTGTGCCGTCAGAGAACGTAGCGTCCCCCTCTGTATGTCCACGCTAACCAGGCGCCATAACTCGTCACGGGTTTTCGTCAAGCCTCCTAAGAGGGCACAAGCGATTTCTTTGCCATCAGGAGACCAACTTGGGCCACTATAGCCAAATTGCTCAGGCCCACTTCGTGTTAGAACAACCCGTTCATTGCCACCGATGTTGTCTGCGAGCACGAGGCTCGTGCCGTCCTTTTCGTCCTGGCCTGCCAAGCGGATAAATGCTAATCGGTGACCATCAGGGGCAAAAGTGACTGGTGAGACAATCCCAGTCAGCACTTTCGTTACAGCTCCGCCAAGGGTCGGTATGCTATAGAGTGCACCTTGTGGATTGTCCTGACCAATAGCTACGAAATATATGAATTGCCCGTCTGGCGAAAAGCCCAATCCCGGAATGCTTGGGCCAAGCTCTGGTACCAGCATAATTGGTTGGCCCCCAGCCACTTGGCGCAGCCAAAGGCGTGCTATCGCGTCGTCTTGTTCCGTGTAAGCAAAATACTTTCCGTCGGGAGAGACAATTGCATTGTGAATGTAACCGCCATTGGTCAAGCGCGTTACTTTGATTTCGCTCGGCGCCTCTGGTGGCTGATTCCGCGACCAACCTGCCAGCAGCGCCAACACCACAGTCAGCGGCAGAACGGCAGTCAGCACAAGTGTATTCCAAGACTGCCAGCCTCTCGGCCCTGATGGTTTAGCGTGCCCCTCAACCAGCAATGATGGTGAGGTCTGAATCGTCAAAGGTGTGTCGGTCAGTAGAGTATCGGTCAAGGGGGCAGCAATCACAGGGGCAGTCGGCTCAGGCTTAGCGGCGACCGTGGCGCGCGTCGTACGCTTCACTGGCTCGCTTTCGATCTCCTGCACAGCGGCCCTAAAGCGGTATCCTTGCCCACGCACAGTTTCAATGATCTTACGTTCCGCGCCGTGCCGACCGAGGAGCTTGCGCAACACAGAGATGTGTTTGTCCAGGTTGTTCTCTTCGACCACGGCTTCGGGCCAAACGGCGCTCATCAACTCATCTTTGGTCAGCAAACGACCGCTCTGGCTGACCAGCACGACCAGCACCTCAAAGGCCTTTGGCGTCAGCGGTATAGGCACCCCATCTCGTAATAATAACCGCTCAGCCGGGTCAAGCCGGAAGCCATCGAACTCATATAAACATCTGGCGGAAGTGGACATAAGTGCGTTCAGGAAAGAGTCAGAAAATCTTCAGAGTACCAGAAGGACGAGCAATCCGGCTTTTAGTAAGGTCGTTCAGCAGCAACCATTTAACCCTTTTTCACCTATCTGTGAGGGTGTACTTTCATCGGAGACTGAGACAATGAAATATTTCAATGGCAATGGTCAAGCAGCCAAAAGGTTAAAGCGTTTCTTTGGCGCAGCAAGTTGGCTCATTATCTTCTACGCCGGAATCGCTTGGGCGCAAAACACCACCATCACCTATCAGGGCAAACTGACCGATGCGGGCAATCCCGCCAACGGCAATTACGACCTGCAATTCAAACTTTTCGACACAGTCACGGTCGGCACCGGAACACAGCAGGGTGAGATGCAGGAGCGCAATTCTGTCGCCGTCAGCGCAGGGAATTTTTCCGTCATGCTCGATTTCGGAGCCACGGTGTTTGGAGGCGCAGATCGTTATCTGGAAATCGGCGTACGTCCGGCCAATAGCCCCGATGCCTACACCGTGCTCGCACCGCGTCAGCAACTCACCTCATCGCCCTACGCTATTCAAACACTTAACGCCCAGAAGTTGGGCGGCTTGCCCGCGAGCGGCTTCGTGCAAAACACCACCGCGCCACAAACGGGCGCCAGTTTCAACATTGACGGTAGCGGCACAGCCAGCGCCTTTTCATTGAGCGGCAGCGCGCCTCCGGCAGTTGCACCCGCCGGACAGGGACTCCTCTACTTCGACACCGCCACCAATAAAGTCAAAGTTTCTGAGAGCGGCGCAGCCTTCGTGAATCTGGTCGGCGCGACCGGGGTCAGCGGTGGCGGCACTGTAAACAGCATTCCACTGTGGAGCGCAGGCACTACGCTGGGAACTTCACTGATCACGCAGTCAGGCAATGCCGTGCAATTGCCAACTGCCGTGCAATTGGCCATAGGAGCGCAGGGGAATCAAGTGCAATTCGGCTCACCGAATGGGGAAACTGGCATGTCTATTTCCGGAACCAGCGGCAGAGCTGACCTGCGCTTTGATGGCACACTCAAACTGGTAGCGGGCTCCGGAGGGATTCCAGCAGCAACTAATGGCTTGTCTATCACTACGGCAGGCAACGTCGGTATCGGAACGACCTCACCGCTGCAGAAGTTGCACGTGGACGGCACTGAGATTCTTTCGACTGGCAGTCTCGCAGGCTTCAAGTTTCGTAATCGCGGCAGCCTGGTCAACACCGATAATTGGGTCTTGTACTCAGAGAATAACGTCGCGCGCTTGTTCCGGCAAAATACCGGCGACTTGTTGACTGTGACCACCACGGGCAATGTCGGTATTGGAACGATCGGTACCTCGACGAGCAGGTTGGAAATTGCCGCGAATGATGGATTAAAGATCTTTGGCTTTCAGCCCTTCATGACGCTGAGCGACACAGGCGCCGCAGGCAAAAGCGGTTTTGTCCAAAGCGTAAACGGTGATGTGCTTTTGCTTACCAACAGCAGGGCAGCGTTGACCGTCAAAGATGTGAGTGGTCTCGTTAGTGTCAGTACGTTACAAATCACGGGTGGCGCCGATCTCTCTGAAAACTTTGAGATAAGTAACGCGAACGGACCAGGCAACAATGGTCTGCCTACCTCAATCCTGCCTGGAATGATTGTCTCCATTAATCCTCAGAGTCCTGGAAAACTGGTTCTCAGCAATCGCGCTTATGACCGCCGCGTGGCAGGCATCATCAGCGGGGCAGGCGAAGTGCAGCCGGGGCTGACAATGGGACAGGAAGGCTCCATCGCTGCGGGGAATCATCCGGTTGCTCTTTCGGGTCGCGTCTATTGCTGGGTTGATGCGAGCAAACGCTCAATCAAGCCGGGTGACCTGCTGACGACCTCTGCCATTCCCGGTCACGCAATGAAGGTCACAGATCACGCCAAAGGACGAGGCGCAACTATCGGCAAAGCCATGACCGGCCTCAAGTCAGGTCGTGGCTTAGTGCTTGTGCTTGTCACCCTGCAATAGCTTCAACGAGGGCATAAAAAGGAAACCAACCGTGTATCAATTACTGAAACATAAAAAGCTGCTCTTGATGGTTGGAGTAATGCTGCTAGTTAGCCTGAGCGCGTTTCTGCCTGGCATTCACCGTGACAAAGATGTCTCGCGGCTGCGCAATACCGATGAAGAGTCTGGACCGAAAAATCCCGACGGCGCTTTCCGCTTTCGACGTTTGCAGATGCAGAACGAAAAGGGCGAAATCCCGCCTGACGGTTTGGTAAGGGCCCATCGGCATCTAGCACTAATGAAGGCCGAGCAGCAGCGTCGAATCAAGGTCCAGCAGCAAAGCGGGAAGCCACCGCAAAGAAAACTTGAAGCCGGCATTGCGCCGGATTCGTGGACATGGCTGGGGCCGGGCAACATCGGTGGGCGCATTCGCGCTCTTGTGATTCACCCAACCAACACCAATACGATGTGGGCCGGCAGCGTCGGGGGCGGCATCTGGCGGACAAACAACGGCGGCAATTCGTGGTTCCCCGTCAATGATTTTCTGGCGAACCTCGCCGTCACGACGATAGTCATTCATCCCATAAACACCGGCACCATGTATGCTGGCACGGGGGAGGCGTTCGGCAACACTGACGCGATCCAAGGGGCCGGGGTCTTTAAGTCCATCGACGGCGGCGTGACTTGGAATCAACTCTCCGCTACGAATAATGCGAATTTTAACTTCGTCAACCGGCTGGCGATCTCGCCCCTCGGCACAACGCTGCTAGCTGGCACCAAGTCGGGTGTTTGGCGTTCCACCGATAGCGGGACCAGTTGGACCCACGTGACACATGGCGAGGCACTTGATTTGGACTTTGATCCGTCCAATGACAATCGGGTGCTGGTTGGCCAAAAGGGAACCGTATGGTTGTCCAGGGATGCAGGGCAATTCTGGGAGCCTGTGACCTTCAATCCGGATCTCACCATTGACAGTAGCGCACAGAACAACGGGCGAGTTGAACTCGCTTACCATCCGATTGGTAGTTTGACGGTATACGCCTCAATCAACCTAACCACGGGGGACGCGCCGCCTCTCAGCAATGGACAGGTTTATCGCAGCACCGATGGGGGACGGAATTTTACGCGCGTCAATGTCGGCAATAACTTACTGGGTGGGCAAGGGGGGTACGACAATGCGGTTTGGGTGCATCCGCAAGACCCTGAGACGGTGATTGTCGCGGGCGTCCTGCCGTTCCGTAGTTTTGATGGTGGAGTGACGTTTACGCCGATGGGTGATCCCAGCACCAACCTGCCGCATGCCGACCACCACGTGATCGTCAGTCACCCAGGCTTTAACGACTCCACCAACCGCACAGTTTTTTGGGGAAATGACGGCGGCATTCATCGTTTAGCCGATGTTAATGTTGCCACTGCCGGTTGGACTGAGCTCAACAATAACCTTGGTATCACACAGTTTTATGGCGCAGCGGGCAATCAGGCGACTGGCGTGGTCATTGGCGGCACACAGGACAACGGAACATTGCGCTTTACCGGTGGAACAGAGAATTGGACTTCGATGGCGGGTGCCGATGGCGGTTATTGTGCCGCTGATCCCACTGACTCTAACTACTTTTATGGTGAGACTCAAAACTTGGGAGTCATGCGCAGCACGAACGGAGGATTGTCGGCAAGTCCCATCTATATTGGCATTGGCGATGCATGGTGTCCTCCAACGGCGCCAGGTGTTACCTGCGGAGCCAATTTTATCGCTCCACTCGTACTCGACCCGAATAATCCCAATACCTTGCTGGCAGGCGGCTGGCGTTTATGGCGCACTACAAATGCTAAAGCTGCGATTCCTTCATGGACGTCAATCAAAAACCCAACTGCTGGTAATTCACCCATCAGCGCCATCGCGGTCTCACCCATCACCCCAAGTCTCATTCTGGTGGGTCACAATGACGGTAGTATTTTCCGTACGCTCAATGGAACGGACACAATGCCACTTTGGACACCGATCAATGTCCCTACAGGCCGCATGGTGACCCGGTTAGTGATTGACCCCACCCACGCCACCAATTGGATTTACGCTACGCTCGGCGGATTCAGTGGTGACAATGTTTATCGCACTACCAATAACGGAGCGACGTGGACGGACATCACCGGCACCGGCACGACCGGCTTACCCGATGTGCCTGTGCTCAGCCTGGTGATTCATCCCAGTAATACGAATCTACTTTATGTCGGCACCGAGATCGGTGTGTTCACTTCAGCAGATGCGGGCGCGACCTGGGAACTGCCGCAGAGTGGTCCGGCAAATGTCTCGGTGCAGGAACTTTTCTGGCTTGGCGGAGACTTGATTGCCGCTACTCACGGGCGCGGGCTATACCGCGCTTCAGGCGGAATCTACGTTGACTGTAACTATCAAGGCACCGAACTGGGCACCTTTGAACAACCCTACAAAACGATTGCAGCGGCGGTGAATGCCGCGACAACTTACCGCATCATTTGGGTCAAGCCATGTAACTACAACGAACAATTTTTGCTGCCGAATAACGCCATCAGCAAGCGGCTTGAGATCCGCAGCCTGGGTGGCACAGCGGTTATTGGAAGATAGAGGAAAAGAATGATGGCTCGAAAAACTCAAACTGGAACTCCATTTTGCTTATTTGTCTTATTGCTGACTTTGATCATTTCGAAGGCAGCATTGGCACAAAACAACGCCTTTACTTATCAAGGCAAGCTGACCGATGCGGGCAATCCTGCCAACGGCGCTTATGATTTGCAGTTCCGCCTCTTCGATGCGTTGGTCAGCGGCAACCCAGTCGGCACGCCGCGCGTGCGCGAAGATGTCAGCGTCGCAGGCGGTATCTTTACGGTCACGCTCGATTTCGACGCGGTAGATTTTCCCGGTGCGAATCGCTGGCTGGAAATCAGTGTGCGGCCGGGCGTAAGTACGGGGACTTTCACGGCGCTCAACCCGCGACAGCCCATCACGGCAACCCCGTATGCCATCCAGAGTTTGAATGCGGCGACAGCAACAAATGCAACTAACGCGACACAACTTAATGGGCAGGGGCCATCGTTCTATCAGAATGCATCGAACCTCAATGCCGGAACGATTCCCGAGGCGCGGCTGTCGAACAATGTCGCGGTGCTGAACACGGCGCAGACTTTCAGTGCGGGCAAGACCTTCTCGGCCGCCCCGTCATTCACCGCCGCCGGCTCGCCATTTTCGGTGACGAGCACCACGCGGGTGACAAACCTCAACGCCGACCAGCTCGATGGCCTTGACTCAACAGCGTTCCTCCAGTCCGTCCCCGTGCCGTTGACGCTCGGCGGAACTAGCGCCACGCACATTATCCGCGCCGAGAACGCGGCGACTGACTTCGATGCTACGGCGGTCTACGGGCTGGCCAGCGCCCCGACGGGTATTACGTATGGCGGGCGGTTCGATAACAGCAGCAGTTCTGGGTATGGAGTTATAGGCTTGGCAACTGCTATCAATGGCGCCACCTATGGCGTGTACGGGCGGAGCACTAGCGGCAACGGGTATGGCGTCAGCGGCGACGCCACCGGTTTCCTTGGCGTTGGCGGGTTCTTTACGAGCCTGAATCACAATGGCCTTGAGGGTTGGTCCCGCAGGGCCAGCGGTTCTGCCAGTGGCGTCTACGGGCTAAGTGTGAGTACCTCCGGTTACGGCGTTCAAGGCTATGCCAACGCCACCAGCGGTTCTACCGTTGGCGTGTACGGGGAGAGCGAGAGCACAAGCGGGATCGGAGTAAGCGGCTTGGCCCGCCCTACCGGCGGTAACACGATTGGTGTGTATGGGCAGAGCGACAGCCAAACCGGGAAAGGTGTTTCCGGCTTGACCACCGCTGGCATAGGCGCCAGCGTCGGCGTGTACGGGCAGAGCGAGAGCACAAGCGGGATCGGAGTAAGCGGCTTGGCCCGCCCCACCATCGGTAATACGATTGGCGTGTACGGGCAGAGCAACAGCCAAGGCGGGACAGGTGTTTCCGGCTTGACCACCGCCGCCGTCGGTTTCACGGTTGGTGTGTCCGGGGTGAGTTACAGCAATAGCGGGACCGGTGTTTACGGCAGGACCCTCGCTGCCACAGGCATCAACATCGGCGTACACGGTGAAAGTTCCGGTGACCTCGGTTATGGCGTCTTTGGCCGTGCCCTCAGCGTGAATGGCGCAGGCTTCGGAGTGGCCGGAGAGAACGCTAACCCAACCAAATGGGCCATCTACGCATACGGCAACATGGGTGCCAGCGGCGTCAAGCCCTTCCGCATAGACCACCCCGATGACCCAGAGAACAAGTACCTGCTGCATTACGCCGCCGAAAGTCCCGAGGTCATCAACTTCTATTCGGGCAAGGTGACGCTTGATAGCGCGGGGGAGGCCGTGGTCGAGTTGCCGCCCTACTTCGCCAAGATCAACAAGGACCCGCGCTACACGCTCACTGCTGTGGGCGCACCTATGCCCATGCTGCATGTGGCCCAGGAGATCAACGAGGCCTCCCTCAGCACCGGAGCCACAGCCGGGCAGGGCGAGGTCGCGCCGCTGTGCTGGTTCCGCGTTGCGGGTGGATTGCCCGGTGCAAAGGTTTCGTGGCGCGTCGAGGCCCTCCGCAACGACAAGTGGCTCCAAAAGAGTGGCGCGCCCGTCGAGGTCGAGAAACAGGGCCTCGAGAAGGGCACCTACCAGCACCCCGAACTTTACGGACAGCCGCCGGAGAAGAGCGTTACCTACAACACGACGAGGGAGCGTCCGGCGTCCGCACAGCGTCCTTAACCCGTCGCCGAGGTCGAACCTCTGCCACCTATCAGGGCAACCTGACAGACGCAGGCATTCCCGCTTGAAGGGCCAAAGTTGAGAAACCTGTAGAGTTTGCGCAATTGCCGATTGGCCACGCGCAACGGAGAAAAAGTGAAAACCAATTTGCCACAAACGAAATTGACCCTGCTGCTGGGCCTGCTGGCTTTGTCAGGCTTGACCGCTTACGCCTACCGGGCGAGCGAACAATGGCGCGACCCTTCCGCCAAACGGGCCGGGCAGCCGACCGGAATCTTGTCGCGCCCGCGTGAACGAAATGTCATTCCCCCTTCAACTGTGTTGCCAATCCCTGAAGACACGGGACACGAAACTGCACCGGAACCCGCACAAAGCGGCGGCAGTTACAACATCACGCAGTCGGTCATTGCGGGCGGAGGCGGCGCAAGCTCCGGAGGGAGTTACGCCGAAACCGGATTGATTGGGCAAAGCGTTGTCGGCGCATCCAGCGGCGGCCACTACTCTGTCGAAGGCGGCTTCCTGGTAAGCGGGCAGAGCGGAGGATGCCATACAATTCTGGTAAATCCTACAACGCTTCCCAACGGTTCTGTCGGAGTCAGTTATCCAGCGCAGACCTTCACTGCTGGGGGAGGAAGTGCGCCGTACAGTTTTTCCGTCAGCATTGGCAATCTGCCTGCGGGGTTGAATCTGGTGGGTGACACTTTGTCCGGCACGCCAACCGCAGCGGGAACCTTCAACTTCACCATCACGGCAACGGACAATCTGGGGTGTCAGAGATTTCAGGTGTATTCGGTGACTATTAGCAACAGCGGAGGCAATGGTTTGCAGTTTTATCCTTTGGCGCATCCGGTTCGCTTGCTGGACACACGCGTCGGACAGCCAGGCTGTGACGCGCCGGGAATGATGATTTCGGGTGGAACTTCGCGAACGCAAACTGCGGCGGGCAGAATCTGTGATGGGTTGACGATTCCCACGAATGCAAGGGCTTTGACCGGCAACATCACAACCGTCGAATCCGGCGGAGGTTTTCTGACGCTCTACCCCAGCGACGTGAATCGCCCGCTGGTTGCCAATTCGAACTTCTCGGCAAATCAGGTTTTGAACAATGTTTTTACGGTCGGGCTTGGTGGTGTGGACGGCGCATTCAACATCTTTGTCACTACCAACACCAACGTTGTCGTAGATATTACCGGCTACTACGCGCCGCCTTCAGGGAGTGGCCTGTATTTTCATCCGTTGCCGCATCCTGTGCGCTTGATGGATTCGCGCACAGGAGCGACCGCCTGCTTCACGCCAAA
>CAZMXG010000060.1:0-37186 GCA_964570175.1 uncultured Heliomicrobium sp.
GAATGCGGGCGCGCTCGGAAAGGCTCAAATTTTGGACCGGTTTGCCGTTCAGGCTGTAACCGCCGTCGCTGGGCGAATCCAGCAAGCCCAAAATCGAAAGCAGCGTTGATTTTCCGCAACCCGATGGGCCGGCGATGGAAACATACTCGCCTTTGCCAATTTCCAAATGAATCCCCGACAAAGCGTGGGTTTCCACTTCGTCGGTGTAAAACACTTTTGTAACTGAATCCAAGCGCAACAATGGTTCGCTCATTATGTTCTCCTGTGGTGGTTGGGCAGTGGCTGGCGGTTTGGCAGCACCTTGCAACAAACTGCCAGCCAACCAGCCTTCTGATATCAATCAAGTCTTATTCTGGTAACGTTATCGCCTAACTGAGAGGTGTCGGAAACGATGACTTTGTCGCCGACTTTTAGCCCTCTGACGATTTCGACTGTCGTCACCGATGTCCGGCCAATATCTATGGCAGTCAACTCGGCGTGTAATCCATCAGGTTCTAATTTGAAGAGTTTGATCGTGCTGTTTTCCTGCCCAAAGGTTGGGCGTTGAATGTTCAGCACGTTGTCCAATCGTTCCAGCTCGATTTTGCCGTCAACGCTCATATCAGGGCGCGCACCAGGCGGCAGCGCGCCTTCCAGCGAAACATCCACCGTCACCGTGCCGTTCAGAGCAGCAGGGTCAACGCGTGTCACGTGTCCAGGAATGATTCCGTTGCGGGTGTCAATCGTAGCTACCAGTCCGATACGAATATCTTTCAATTGAGTTTCGGCAATTCTGACCTGCGCCTTCAGCCGGCTCGGATCCGACACGCGAGCCAGATTCGTTCCGGGCGTCACCTGTTGGCCAACCTCGACGGCCAATTGCTGCAATACACCGTGCATCTTTGCCTTGACACGCAAATCAGCAACCTGTTTGCGGATCAATTCCACAGACGCGCGACGCTGGTCCAGCGTGGATTGCGTGACCGCCAATTGGGTTTTCATCGCTTCCATGGTCATGGCGATGCGCTTCTTTTCCAGCTCGTTACGTGTGCCCAACTCGTTCGCTTTGGTCTGTTTCTGCTTGTACTGCAAGTCGGAATACAGCCCTTCTTTGACCAGTTGTGCGTAAGAATCCGCTTCCATCTTGGCCACTTGGTAATCGGATTCGACCGTGGCGGCAGACGCACGCTGATTCAACAATTGAGTTTCCAACTCGGCCTTTTTGTTGATGTACTCAGCTTCAGCGGATTTCACCTGCAAGTCGGCAACTTGCAACTGCTGCTGTAAATCTTCATTGCTCAGTTCGAAAATAACGGTGTCCGGCGTGACAGTCGTGCCGGGTTGCACCAAACGTTTATCAACGCGTCCGCTGGTGGTGGAAGGAATCCAAACGATCTCTTCAGGAACCAGCGTTCCCAAACCTTGAACCTGCCGCAGCATTTCTCCGCGCTTAACCGTATCAATAATGACCGTCGAACGTTCAACCGTTTGGGCGCGCGGCTTCATCCGCGCCAACACTACGCTGATTGTTCCAACTGCTGCCAACGCTAAGGCGATGTAGACTACGCGGCGAATTTTTCGATTCCGCGCCACCGATTTTTCACGAGGTTTATCCATAAAGACTCCAAAACCAATCCAACTTGTTAGGTAATAAACTTAGTTTTCCTCAGCGTACTAGCCAATTTCCGTGCCAGCCAGTTTCACAGCCAGAAAATCCCATAACTAGCCAATTTACAGCATTTATGATTTCCCAATGGCGGAAGTCATTGCTCCCAGTGTCCGCTTCTGGGAATTCAACTTCCCAGAACTGAACCCACAAATCAGTCCAAATCAGAAAGCCAAATTTCTGCCTTTTGATTTTTGCCTTCTGCCTTTTGCCGTACAATGCGCGCCGTATGCTTCAACTAAACAATCTGACTAAAGACTATCCGATACCCGGCGGAAGGTTGCCAATCCTTGCCGATGTTTCGCTCGCTTTCAACCGGGGTGATGCCGCCGCGATCATGGGGCCATCCGGTTCCGGCAAAAGCACTCTGTTGTATTTGCTCGGCGCGCTTGATCCGCCAACGGCTGGCACCTTAACACTGGATGGGCAAAATCCCTTCGCCCTGGACGAAGCCAAACTCGCGGCGTTTCGCAATGAAAAGATCGGCTTCATTTTTCAGGATCACAGTTTGCTGCCGCAATGTTCGGCGCTGGAAAATGTGCTGACGCCGACGCTGGTCGCCAAACCCAATGGCAATGTCATTGAACGCGCGCAAATGTTATTGAAACAGGTCGGTCTGGCGGAACGCATGCACCATCGCCCTGCGGAACTTTCCGGCGGAGAAAAACAGCGCGTTGCGATTGCTCGCGCGCTGATCAATCAGCCGCTGTTGCTGCTGGCCGATGAACCGACGGGCAACCTGGATCACGACACTGCGGAAACCGTCGCTGAGTTGTTGCTTGACCTGCATCGGCAACAACAAACCATTTTGATCGTCGTCACTCACAGCGCCGAACTGGCCGCGAAATTCCCAATTCGGTTTGAACTGGCAGATCGAAAGCTGCTGAAAAAGTAGCCGGGGTTCGGTAATCGGTAGACAGCCGCGACAACACGGCTTTCGACCGACTCCCACCTCCCGGCTCCCGATTCCTTTATGAACTTTTCCACGCTCGTTAAACGAAATCTGTCGCACTTCCGCCGTACGAACCTTGCCGTCATTTTTGGCGTAGCCACCGCGACAGCCGTGCTGGCAGGAGCTTTGCTGGTTGGCGATTCCGTCCGCGCCAGCTTGCAAGACCTGGCGCTTGCGCGGCTTGGCAAAACGGATTTGCTGGTCGCATCCACAGGATTTTTCCGCGAACAATTGGCCGACGATCTGAAATTGGTTCAGAACTTCGGGACAAATTTCAGCGACGCTTGCCCACTGATCGCCATCGAAGGCGTCGTCACCCACAGCGATTCCAACGCGCGCGCTGGAGGTGTTGCGATTTACGGCGTGGACGAACGATTTTGGAAATTCCACGGTTCCAGTGTCGCCCCCCCCGAAGACAACGATTTGGTGGCAAGCGCTGCGCTGGCTTCAGAACTGAACGCCAAACCCGGCGACACCTTGATGCTGAGAATCGAAAAGCCATCGGCCATCCCGGTCGAATCGCTTCACAGCCGCAAAGAAGATTTAGGCCGCACCGTTCGCCTGACCATGCGCGAAGCTTTGCCACAGGGAAGCATCGGCGAATTTTCGCTTCGCCCGCAACAAGGCGCAGTACGAGCGATTTTCCTGCCGCTGAAAAAACTGCAACGCAACCTGGAACAGGACAATAAAGCCAACGCGATCTTGCTTTCCCAACAGCCGGTTAAGCAGAGCGAAGTCGAAGTTCGGAAAATGGTGGACGAAATGGTGTTAAGCAGCTTGCTGAAAGAAACGTTCACGATCACTGACCTGGGCTTGAAGCTGCGTGCCCTCGAAGACGCCCAAGCCATTTCGTTGGAAAGCGACAGCGCAGTCATCAGCGATGCGATTGCGGAAAAAGCCAAAGCTGCGACCGGAAAGCTGAATCTAAAGACTGCTTCGTTTCTGACGTATCTGGCCAACTCAATTCGCATCGGAAATAAAGAAGTTCCCTACTCGCTGGTCACTGCCATTGAGCAAAACGACCTGGCAAAGCTTTCACCCAACGGCATCGCACTGAACGATTGGGCGGCGCGCGACCTGGGTGCAAAACTTGGTGACGAAGTTTCACTTGATTACTACGTCTGGAAAGAAGAAGGCCGACTCGACACCGGTCAGGCAAAGTTCAAAGTTGAAGCCATCATCCCGATGCAGGGCTTGGCCGCTGACCGCAATCTGGCTCCTGAATATCCTGGCATTTCCAACGCCAAAAGTCTGGCCGATTGGGACCCACCGTTTCCCGTAGATCTAAGCCGCGTTCGCAAAGTGGACGAAGAGTATTGGGACAAATATCGCACAACGCCGAAAGCGTTTATCTCGCTCGAGGCCGGACAAAAGTTGTGGGGAACTCGCTGGGGCAAACTGACTTCGATCCGTGTTCTGCCGAAAGAAAGCGCTGACCTATCAAGTGCTAGTCAGGATTTCAATCAAACGTTGCGTGACACGCTCAACCCGATGGAGATGGGCCTGTCGGTTCAGTCGGTGAAATACGACAGCCTGCGCGCTTCGCACGGAGCGACGGATTTCGGCGAGTACTTTACGTACTTCAGTTTTTTTCTGGTCGTGTCTGCGCTGTTGCTGACGACGCTGTTTTTCAAACTGGGCATCGAACAGCGCTTGCGCGAAATCGGATTGCTGCGCGCGCTTGGGTTTTCGATCAAACAGGTCCGCTCGTTGTTTCTGCGCGAGGGCTTGCTGCTGGCCGTCATCGGCAGCCTGGCTGGTTTGATCGGCGCGATTGCCTACGGTTGGTTGATGATGTTCGGCTTGCGAACCTGGTGGGTAGGAGCGGTAGGAACAACGTTGCTGCGCTTGCACATTTCGCCAATGTCGCTCGTTATCGGCGCAGTTTCGGGAATCATCACTGCCCTGCTGTGCATCTGGCTGACGCTTCGCGGACTGCGAAAAACATCGCCGCGCAATTTGCTTGCCGGATCAGTGATCAGTGATCAGTCGGCGGTGGTCGGCGGTTCGCCGCGTCGCCGCGTCTCGCTGTCTCCGCGTCTGCTTTCAATCGTTTTTGCACTTCTGGGCTTGGCGATGCTGGCAAGCGCGAAGTTCATTGGCCAAGTCGGAGGCTTTTTCGGCGCGGGAACGTTCCTGCTTGTCGCGCTGCTGTTCTTCTGGTCTTCATGGCTGAAAAGCGACAAACGGAAAACCATCACAGGACATGGATTTGCGCCGATGGCTCGGCTGGGCTTCCGCAATGCGACCATTCGCCCCAGTCGCAGCGTGCTGTGCATTGCGCTGATTGCTTCGGCAGCGTTCATCATCGTTTCGGTGGATGCCTTCCGGAAAGATAGCAGTGCGACTTCAAGCGACCCAAAATCCGGAACAGGCGGTTTTCCGCTGCTGGCTGAAAGCCTGCTGCCAATCGTCCACGATCCGAACGGCGAACAAGGCCGCGAAGAATTGAATCTGACAGACGAGGTTTTCAAAGATGTGAAACTGACGCGGTTTCGATTGCGTCCTGGCGACGACGCCAGTTGCTTGAACCTGTACGCGCCGCGCAGCCCTCGCGTGCTTGGCGTAACCGAAGAGTTCATCAAAGCCAATCGCTTTTCCTTCGCGAGTTCGCTGGCTCAAACGGCGGAAGAAAAAGCGAATCCGTGGTTATTACTCAATCAACTCCCAACTCCCAACTCCCAACTCCCAATCCCTGTCATAGCTGATGCCAATTCGCTGACCTACGTTTTGCATTTGAAAGTTGGCGACGAAACCGCGCTGACTTCCAGCCGTGGCGAAGCCCTCAAAGTGAAAATCGTTGGCGCACTGTCTGACACCATCTTTCAAGGCGAATTGCTGATGTCAGAGCAAAACTTCGTCAAGGTTTTCCCGGATGAACAAGGCTACAGAGTCTTCCTGGCGGAAACCCCGCATCCAAATGAAACCGCCGCCGCACTGGAAGACAAGCTTTCCGATTATGGCTTCGACGCGATTTCAACGGATGAAAAGCTGGCTAGCTTTCATCAAGTCGAAAACACGTACCTTTCAACCTTTCAAACGCTTGGTGGGCTAGGCCTGCTGCTGGGAACATTTGGACTCGGAACTGTGCTGTTGAGAAATGTGCTGGAACGCCGTCGTGAACTGGCGGTGATGCGCGCGGTCGGTTATCAATCTTCGCATCTGTCGTTGATGGTCGTCGCCGAAAATGCCTTGTTGCTCGGTTGCGGATTGCTTACCGGCGTGGTGTGCGCGGCGCTGGCCATCGCTCCGGCCTTCATTGCACGTGGCGGCAAACTGTCTGCTATGTCACTGATTTTGCTTTTGCTTGCGGTATTATTGACGGGCTTGGCGGCTTCGCTGTTGGCAGTTTTGGCGGCGGTTCGCTCGCCTTTGCTGAGTTCGCTGAGAACCGAATGACGTGAGTTACAATCAGATTGCAATGAATTTGGAGGTAAACCATGACTGCTTTGCCAAAACCTCATCTGACGATTGAAGAGTACATTGAGCTGGATAAAAACTCCGAAGAGCGATTCGAGTATTTCGACGGAGAAATTTTTGCAATGGCTGGCGGCAGCCCCAGTCATGCCAGAATCGCTGGGCGCGTATACGCCGCATTGGAAAGCAAGCTGTCAGGAAAAAACTGCGAAGCTTTCAATTCTGAAGTCCGCGTCAAGGTTCCGTCTGACCTACCTTATCGCTACCCGGATGTTTCCGTCGTCTGCGGTGAACCAATCTTTGAGTCGTTACAAGGCGTGGAAATGTTGACCAATCCGATCTTGCTTGTTGAAGTTCTCTCGCCTTCCACTGCTGCCTATGACCTGGACGAGAAATTCACGGCATATCAATCCATTGAAAGTTTTCGTGAATATCTGGTCATCGCTCAGGATCGCCCGCACGTCATCCGTCACGTTCGGCAACCGCAAGGTGGATGGCTGCGAACCGATACTGACGGTTTGCAAAACGAAGTGACATTGGAATCGCTGGATGTAACTCTGCCGCTCAGCGAAATCTATGCTCGCGTTAAGTTTTGATTCCTCAATATTTGTCTTTATCAAACAGGAGAAAATGATGTCGCAATTCATACGCAATGCTTTGGTCTTTTTTGCGCTTTCGATGGTTGTTGCCGGAACGGCCGTGGCCCAGGACTGGACACAATGGCGCGGAGCCAACCGCGATGGCGCGGTGGCCGGATTCGTTGCGCCAAAAGCTTGGCCAGACCAGTTGAAATCCAAATGGAAAATTCAGGTTGGCATAGGCCACGCTTCGCCACTGGTGGCTGGCAAAACCGTGTACCTGCATTCCCGGCTAGGCGAAAGCGAGGTCGTCGCGGCCTATGACCTTGACACTGGCAAAGTGACGTGGAAGGACAGTTATCTGGTGGATTACACCATGAACATGGCGGCAACCAGCCACGGCAAAGGGCCGAAATCCACGCCCGTGTTCAGCGGTGGACGACTGTATACGCTGGGCATCACTGGCGTGCTGTCGTGTTACGACACAGCCAAAGGCAAGCTGGCCTGGCGAAAAGATTTTGGGCAGCGCTTCGGCGAAAAAGCGCCTGACTTTGGAACCGCCATGTCTCCGATGGTGGATAACGGGCTTGTTATTGTGCATGCGGGCGGAAATAACAAAGGCGGTTTGGTTGCGCTGGACGCAGCAACTGGAACTGAGAAATGGGCCTGGACGGGCGACGGCCCTGGCTACGCTTCGCCGATCGCCGTGGAGATTGCGGGCAAACGGCAAATCATCACCCAGTCGCGAAACAACATCGTCGGCATTTGGGCAGACAACGGCGGTTTGCTTTGGAAAATTCCGTTCGACACCGAATACGTGCAAAACATTGTTACGCCGATTCAATACCGCGATCTGCTGATTTTTTCTGGCATTAACAAAGGCGTCTTTGCTGTTCGCGTCAGTTGGAAAGAGAAATGGGTAACGGAAACTGTTTGGCATAACAAAGAAGTTGGGATGTACATGAACTCGCCCGTGCTGAGCGGCAATTTGCTGTTTGGAATGTCGCACAAAAACAAAGGACAGTATTTCTGCCTGGATGCTGCAACGGGCAAAACCTTGTGGACGGGCGATCCGCGGCAAGGCGAAAACGCCGCAATGCTGATTGCCGGTGACACAATTTTTTCGCTGACCAACGATGCTGAATTGATTATCACCAGCGCTGCCACCAAAGGCGGAACTGTCGTCAAAAAATATAAGGTCGCCGATTCGCCAACCTGGGCACATCCGGCCATTTCCGGCAAGCGCATTTTGATCAAAGACCAAACCTCCTTGGCATTGCTGAGCCTGGAATAAAAACCCGTTTCACTACAAAAAGCGCAGAAGCCACAAAACCTCCTTCAGTTAGCTTTTGCCTTTTGCGCTTTTTGTGGTTACTTGTTCCCGCCCCAATCTGAACTTCCTCCTGACCTGATTGATGAGCCAACTGACCCAGACTGAAAATACTGCGGAAAAGCTTTCACCAAAGCTGCTGGTTATGTTGATTTTACTGTGGCTGGCGGTGGCTGGCGTGTTGACCTTTTCCCGGCTGACGCATCCGGCGTTCGGGGTGCAAGGTGACATGGCGCTGCACTATCACATCACGCGAAGCTACGCGCAAAGCTTTGCTGAAGGCGATTGGTTGCCGCGCTGGGCTGGTTTGCTGGATGGCGGACGCGGTGATGCGCTGTTTACATTTTATCCGCCGCTTTGTTATTTCGCCAGCGCCGTGCTGATGAAGCTGTTCGGCCTGGACGTTCTCGGTTCGATCAAAGTGGTGACCTTTCTGACGCTGCTGCTCGCTCAGGTTTCAGCATACCTGTTTGCACGTGAATTTTTCTCGCGACGGCTGAGTTTGATTGTTTCACTGGGCTACGTGTTGCTGCCCGCGTATCCGCTGATTTGCCTGCACAGAGTTTTTCTGGCCAATGCGTTTGCATTAGCTTTTATGCCGCTGGCGCTGCTTTGCGCACATCGGTTGCTGAACCACGATCCAGCCGATCCAAACCATTCGAGAATCAAAACGATTCTTTTTGCCCTCAGCTTCAGCACAATCATTTTTTCGCACGTCATCACCACTTACCTGACAGGGCTGACAATTATCTTTTTGACTCTGGCTTATCTACCGAGAACTGGCTGGCGAGGAATTTTGCTGTTGGCGAAAGGAAGTTTGCTGGCCTTGATGCTGACAGCGTTCTTTCTGCTGCCGCAAATTGTCGAAGCCAACTGGGTGCAGTTGAAATTGCAACTTGTTCAACAGGATTACCGAAATTACTTCCTCTTCGCCAAAGCGCTGAACGCGGATCGTTATCGCCAAGCCTGGGCGGGCGTCAACGACTTCACCAGCTATTTGACGCTGACCCAGACCTTGATCGGCGCACTGCTGGCGCTGCTGTGCAAACCTGTCTGGCGGCGAGATCGGCTGTCGCCACTCGTCTGGTTCAGCTTGACGGTGACGGCGTTCGGGTTACTGATTTCATTACCCGTGGCGGATTTGCTCTGGCGATATCTGCCGGGCTTGAAATTCATTCAGTTCCCCTGGCGCTTTCAGCCTTATGTTGCTTTAGGTTGCGGACTGCTGGCCGCCACAGCAATCCATTGCTGGCAGCAAACCAACAAGCGGCTGCGAATGCTGGTTATGGCGGGGCTGACCTGGCTGTTGCTTGCCTGCGCAGCCTTCACCTTCATGACCGCTCGGCTGGAAGAAAAAGAAGTCACGCACGATCAAGTTATCGCCGGACTCACAGCTTACGAGGCGCCGCCCGTCACGATTCAAGAAAGCAAACAACTTCAAAATGATGACGATATGAAGCATCTGCCTTATACGGCGAATCAACTTTACTTTCGTCCAGCGGGTTCGGATTTCAATCTGTACCCTCCGGTTACAAAACCGGGCGGCGCAAGTTTTGCTCAAGGCAACGGACAATTGACCCTTCAAAAACTGGAAATTGCTCGCCGCGACTTTCTGATCGAAACGACTGAAGCCAGCCAGCTAAGAATTGAAACGTACAACCATCCAAACTGGATTGCGCGGCTGAATGGAAGTGAAGTCGCGATTCAATCCGAATCCGGGACTGGCTTGATGCTGATTGATGTGCCCGCCGGACAACACCAACTCCGTTTGACGTATGAAGCTGGCTATCGAATGGCCACCGCCGCGCGCATCATTTCAATCGTCACCTGGGCTTTCCTGCTGTTTGCAGTTGGCCTATCGCTGATTCGACGCCGATGATTCTACCTAAGTCCGAACTGAAAACCGCGCTGATATGGACGGTCGCCTTACGGTTGACCTATTCGGCATTGGGAGCGCTCGCCGTACCGTACCTGAAGCTCAATCCAGCGCTGATTCGCAGCAACGATCTGACCGAAAACCTGATGCAGCGCGAAATCGGTTGGCCGTATCGGCTGCTAGGTGTGTGGGAACGCTTCGACACATTGTGGTACGTCGAACTTTCACAGCACGGGTATCAGCGCCCTGACGCCGTGGTTTTCTTTCCGCTTTATCCTGCCTTGATTCGTTTGCTGTCTGTTGTCTTTTCGCCATTGGCTTCGGCCTTGATCATTTCAACGGTTGCAGCCTTTTTTGCCTTCTGGGGATTTCAAAAACTGATTCGGCTGGATTTGCCAGAAGACATCGTCAAACGCGCCTTCCTGTTTTTCGCGCTGTGGCCGTCGGCCTTCATTTTGTTCGCCGGGTATCCCGAATCGCTGTTGATTGCGTTGATGATCTGGGCCATCTGGTTTGCTCGTGCAGGAAACTGGTGGCTGGCAGGAATTCTGGGATTGCTGGCCGGACTGACCAAAGCCGCCGGATTTTGCGTCATCGTTCCGCTGGCGGTGTTGGCGTTCAAAGAATGGCGCTGGCGAACCTGGCCAAGCTTTTTGCCGTTGCTGGCCGCTCCGCTGATGGCGCTGATCATCAAGCTTTCCGGCCAGTCTTTGGCATCGGACGCGTACCCGAAACATTGGCGAACGGAAATCGCGTTTCCTCTGATAACTTTGTGGGCGAGTTTGCGCGAAGCATTCACCACATTCGACGCTGTGTTACTGTTGAATTTAGCTGCGCTGGCGGTGATTTTTGCTCCAGCTTTTCTCAAACGAATCCGAGCCGAATATGTCTTGTTTGCCTTGGCGGCTTTGATCATGTTTCTAACCAAGAAAACCGAACCGCTGCTGCAAAGTTCCAGCCGGTATGTGCTGGCAGTTTTCCCAGCCTTCGCTAGCCTGGCTGCTTTGATCAAACATCCTTTCCTGATTGCGCTTGGATTGATTGTGAGTTGCCTGCTCCAGTTTTTGCTGCTGTGGTCATTTTTCGAATGGGCCCTGGTGGTTTGAGCTTCAGCGAAAGCGGCGGCTATACTGCCTGCATCGTATGAACCAGCTTGCAGGCATTTATCTTCACATTCCGTTTTGCGAAACGCGCTGCCACTATTGCAACTTTGCGACGGGCGGTTACGAATCCGATGTGGCGCGGCGTTACGTGGCCGCTGTGCGCGAAGAAATCCAACGCGCCGAGGACAAGCCGCAGATGCAAGCGGTGGATTCGATTTACTTTGGCGGAGGCACGCCGACGACGCTGACGGTGGAACAGCTCAGCGGAATAATCGAACTTTGCCGGGCGAAGTTCGATGTTTCGCCGGATGCGGAAATCACCAGCGAAGCGAATCCTGGCACGATTTCCCAGGAGTTTTTGGAAGGTTTGCGCGCTGCGGGAATCAATCGGCTGAGTTTCGGCGTGCAATCGTTCGATGACGGCGAACTGCAAATGATCGGGCGTTCGCATTCGTCCGAAGCCGCCAGGCAAGCTGTGCGACTGGCACGCGCGGCGGGATTTCAAAACGTCAGCATTGATCTGATCGCAGGGCTGCCCGAACAAAAGATGGAAACCTGGCGGCAAAATCTGGAAGAAGCCTTCGCATTGGAACCGAATCATTTGTCGGTGTATTTGCTGGAACTGTACAAGGACGCGCCGCTGCTTCATCGCATCAACCGAGGCGAACTCACCGCAATTGACGACGAACTGACGGTTGAAATGTATTTCGCGCTGAAAGACGAAGCCGAACGTCACGGCTTTGAACATTACGAAATTTCCAACTGGGCAAAGCCCGGATTTGAATCGCGCCACAATCTGAAATACTGGACGGGCGCGCCGTACTGGGCGTTTGGAGTTTCCGCCGCCGGGTACGACGGCGCTCAGCGGTGGTCAAACACGCGCAACATTCACGAATACCTGACCAAAATCGAAACGGGAGAATCTGCCATTGCTGAAACTGAAACGCTGGACGCCGACGACCTGCAAAGCGAAAATCTGTTCCTGCGATTGCGGCTGAAAGAAGGCGTCAACCTGCGCGACCACGAACAACGCTTTGGCGTAAAAGTGACCGAACGTTACGCTGACGAACTGGCTCGTCTGAGCGAAGCGGGCTTGATTGAACTCAACAACGACACGCTGAAGATTTCCCGCGCTGGCACAGTGCTGGCGAACGAAGTCTTTGCAGCATTTGTTTAATTCAACGCAAAGACGCAAGGGAGCGAAGGCGCAAAGATAAAATCCCTCTCTGCGTCTTCGCGCCTTTGCGTTGAAAACAATCCTTATGAGCCTAATTGACCTAAGAAGCGACACCGTCACCAAACCCACTATCGCTATGCGCCGTGCGATGGCCGACGCCGAAGTCGGCGACGATGTGTATTTGGAAGACCCCACTGTCAACCGATTGCAGGAACGCGCAGCAGAACTATTTGGCAAAGAAGCTGCGCTGTTTGTTCCCTCCGGCACGATGGGCAACCAGATTTGCGTCAAGTTGCACACGCGGCCCGGAACCGAAGTTATTGTCGAAGCGCGCGCGCACATTTTGGATTACGAGATGGGATCGGCTGCGGTTATTTCCGGCGTGACCTTGCGGCCTGTGCGCGGAGAAGATGGAATCCTGAACTGGGATTTAATCGCTCCGGCGCTTCGCTTGAATGCGCCGTATTACGTGACGCCGACTTCGCTGGTGGCGCTGGAAAATTCGCACAACATGGCGGGCGGAGCCGTGATGCCGCTTTCGGTTTCCAACCGGATTTGCGACGAAACTCATGCGCTGGGGTTGCCAGTTCATTTAGATGGCGCGCGAATTTTCAACGCAGCTTTGGCACTCAACACCACCGTTGCGGAAATCGCCAAGCCCTTTGATTCCGTGATGTTCTGTTTGTCGAAAGGCTTGGGCGCGCCGGTCGGTTCGATGATTGTTGGCAAAAAAGACTTCATCAAAGAAGCTGTCAGCATTCGCAAAATGCTTGGCGGAGGAATGCGGCAAGTCGGCGTGCTGGCGGCAGCAGGAATGATCGCGCTGGAAGAATCGCCAAAGGCTCTGGTTGAAGATCACGCCAACGCCAAACGCCTGGCGGAAGGTCTGGCGGAACTCGGCGGCATCAAAATTGATCCCGAACGTGTGCAAACAAACATCGCCATTTTCGACATTGCGGCGACGGGAATCACGACTGCACAAATGTCTGCGGAACTGAAAACGCGCGGCGTGCTGGCCAACGGCATCAGCCCGCGCGACATGCGAATGGTCACGCATTATGACGTCAGCCGCGCAGACGTTGAACAGACAGTAAAAATCATAAAAGAAATCTTGGGGAGGTAGACAGACTTGACAGGATTTTCCAGGCCCGTTTCAATATCGCGTCATCCTGTAAATCCTGTCAATTCCTGTCTGGAAGTCTTTGTCAGACAGAAAACCAATTATCGCCATTGACGGCCCAGCAGGTGCTGGCAAAAGTACAATTGCCAAAACGCTCGCGCGGCGGCTTGGGTATTTGTTCATCAATACGGGAGCCATGTATCGCGCGGTCGCCTGGAAAGCGTTACAGCACGGTATTTCGCTGGATGACGACAACACGGTTGGCAAACTCGCCGAAGATTCGTTGATCGAGCTGACGGGTTCGGTTGATGCGATGCGTGTGTTGATTGACGGCCGGGACATTACGGAAGGAATTGTTACGCCAACCATCAGCCAGGCTGCGTCAATTGTTTCAGCAATTCCGGCGGTGCGGCGGGCATTGGTCGCTCGACAACAGCAGATAGGTCAATCGGGCGGCGTGGTGATGGAAGGCCGCGACATCGGCACACAGGTTTTCCCGGACGCCGAGATCAAAATCTATCTGGATGCCACCAGCGATGCGCGTGCACAACGCCGGTTTGACGAAGACATTGCGCGCGGCACTGCCGTTGCTTCGCTGGAGCAAATGAAGTTTGAAATTGAAGAACGTGATTACCGTGACAAAACCCGCGCTGATTCGCCGTTGGTTCAAGCCGAAGGTGCGGTTTACATTGATTCGTCAGTGCTGACAATTGATGAAGTCGTGAACAAGATTCTCAGCCTGATTACCGAAAAAACAGACAGTACCTGACCATTTGGAGCACACACACATGAAAAGAACTCTTAGCCGTATCCTTGTCATCAGTATTGTTCTATTTGTTGTTGCCGCAGAAATTTTTCCAGACACGTTTCGCAATCTGGTAGATGCTGTTTCTTACCCTTGGGCGCATTCTTTTCTGGGGAAACCGACGCTTACTGGAAGCTGGCGCGGCAAAATCAATTTTGCCGATCAAGACATCCGTGAAATAGATATGGAAATTGAACGGAACGTTCTTGAAACAATCCGTCCAAACCACGGTGATAAAACTTCGCTTCACGGAACATTTGCCGGAAAAGCGGAACTGCCCGATGAACACGGTAATTGGATTCGGTACGAACTTTGGGGAAGCGCCAATCGCAGTGGCTCAGAAATCACAATCAAACTTCGCGCAATTGACAGAAAACCTTTGGCGGAACAACAGGCTCTGCTGCAAGAACTAAACGGCGAGTGGAAAGGCGGCACGTTGGAACTGCGCGGAAAATATCTGAAGATTTTATTCGACGGTAACGGTTCCTCGCTGGATGTGGATCAGACCCATCTGCCGGTGTACGCGCTGCTGACGCGACAATAAACTGAACATCACGCCGCCGTCTTTCGTTTGGCCAATCTTCACGAACCGTGAAACACACTTGAAAACAAATCGGAGCCAGTTACAAAAATCCGACCATTTTTCACCTTATGAAAGACTGGAGATCTAACCTTATGACCCGGAAGAAATTTATCGCTGTAATCCTGTTCCTGACATTGACGTTTACCGGTTTGCCAGCGGGCGCCCAACAGGCGCAACCGGCAAAGGACGCCAACGATCCCATTGCCAAAATCAAAGATGAGGGCATGAACCGATCACAGGTTATGCAAACGCTCAGTTATTTGACTGACGTGATTGGGCCGCGTCTGACGGCTTCGCCCGGTTTGAAACGTGCCAACGAATGGACGCGCGACCAGATGAAATCATGGGGCCTGGAAAACGCGCACCTTGAACCTTGGGGGCCATTCGGTCGCGGCTGGACGCTGAAATCGTTTTCGGCGGAAGTCAGCGCGCCGCAAGCTTTCCCAATCATTGCGTACCCAAAGGCCTGGTCGCCGGGAACGGGCGGAGTCGTCACGGGCGATGTCGTTTACCTTGACGCCAAAGACGAAAAGGAACTGGAAAAATACAAAGGCACGCTGAAAGGCAAAATCGTCATTACCGCGCCGATCCGCGAAGTCAAAGCGATGATGGATGCTCCCGGCGTTCGCCTGACGGAAAAAGATTTGCTGCGCCTGGCCGACGCGCAGGACCCTGCAAAAGACCGCCAGGGAAGCCCTGCGGCCCAGATGAACAATCCGCGCATGATGGAATTCATCAACGCGGCGCTGCTTGACGCCAAGAAGCTGAATTTTCTGGTCAAGGAAGAAGCCGCGCTGGTGCTGTCGCCTTCGCGTTCGGGCAATGGCGGAACGATTTTCCTGGAAGCCGCTGACGTTCCCAAAGAAATCAAATCCGATCTGCAACCGATGCAGGCTGTCATGGCGTTGTTTATGAGCCGCGTCAATGCTTATGACAAAGACGCGCCGAAAACCCTGCCGCAGCTCACAACCGCCATCGAACATCACAACCGGCTGGTTCGCATGCTGCAAGCCGGCGAAAAAGTGCAGATGCGCATTAACCTGGACGTGCAATTCCACGATCAGGATTTGATGGCCTACAACACCATTGCGGAAATTCCCGGCACGGATAAAAAAGACGAAATCGTGATGGTCGGCGCACACATGGATTCCTGGCACAGCGGAACCGGAGCTACAGACAACGGAGCCGGTTGTGCCGTAGCCATGGAAGCCGTGCGCATTCTGAAAGCATTGAACCTGCAACCTCGTCGAACGATCCGCGTTGGATTGTGGAGCGGTGAAGAACAAGGCTTATTCGGTTCGCGCGCATACGTCAAAGATCATTTTGGTTCGGCTGCTGGTGCCAACACGCCCGAAGCCGAAATGGCGGCGATGATGGGCGGCGGAGGCGCTGGAAAAATCAACACCAAACCCGAATACGACAAGTTTTCGGTGTACTTCAATCTGGACAACGGCACAGGCAAAATCCGCGGCGTGTATTTGCAAGGCAACGAAGCTGTTCGCCCAATCTTCCGCGATTGGCTGGCACCGTTTCGCGATCTGGGCGCAACCACACTGAGCATCTCCAACACAGGCGGAACCGACCATTTGTCGTTTGACGGGATTGGCTTGCCGGGTTTCCAGTTTATTCAGGACCCCGTCGAATACGATTCGCGCACGCACCATTCCAACATGGACACGTTTGATCGCATTCAAGCCGATGATATGAAACAGGCTGCGACGATTATGGCAGCGTTTCTGTACAACGCTTCGACGCGGGAAGAAAAGATTCCGCGCAAAGCATCAGCGGTGAAATAGAACCGATTGGCTGCCAGAAAATAGGGGCAGAAGAAAACAAACATTTTGTCTTCTTCTGCCCCTATTTTCTGCCGGTTGATGTTTTAGCCAACTTCCGATTCGCGCAATTTCAAACTGTCCAGCGCCAAGGCTCTGACAACAGCTTCGGCGGTATGCTCTTTGGGTTGAATGTGAACTTCCAGTCCGTGCAATTCAGCGGCTTCGGCAGTTCTTGGGCCGATGCAGGCAACACGAGTATTGGCCAGATGCGGCGTCAGATGATCGGTTTCCAGAATCGCCGCCAGATTCCCTACGGTTGAAGGGCTGGTGAAGATGATGTAATCGGCCTTGGCTTCGCCAATCAACGTTCGCACTTCGTTGCTAGACGAAGCGGGCAGCACCGTTTGATACGCTTCGACGACTTCTACGTACACGCCAATCTTTTCCATCGCAGGACGAATAACATCCAGCGTAATTTTCGACGCGGGCAGCAGCATTTTTGACCCGCGCAGCCGCTGGCCAACGCCATATCGTTTGATGAAATCTTCGACCAGCGCTTCCGCCGTAAAACGCTCCGGCATAACGTCCACTGGAATGTTTGCCGCATTCAGTGTTTCCGCCGTCTTGCGACCCACCGCGCAAACTTTGTGCGCCATTAACTCTGCGCGCCCGTGTGCGGTTTCGTCCAGCCGTCGCAAAAAGTATTCGACACCGTTCGAACTGGTAAACGCCAGCCAATCGAACCAACTCAGCTTGGCCAATGCGCTGTCCATCTGCTCCCAGCTTGTGGGCGCTTTGATTTCAATCGTCGGGCAAGCGATGACTTCCGCGCCAAGCTTTTCCAGAAACCGCACCATCTCGCTGCTTTGTTTTGGCGAACGCGTAACAATCACTTTGCGCCCGGCCAACGGCTGTTCAGCATCAGGCACGGAGCGGGGAGCGGTAGCAACCTGATTTCCTTCTGAAGCCGCAGCGGCCGTCGCCTGCGCGCCAGTCTCAATTTGTTTTACGGACGCGGACTTTTGAATCGGCGGAGTGTTCATGGGAGCGGCTTTGTGACCTTCGACCTGCAACAAATCCCGCGCCCCGGCTTGGACCAAAGCTTCGGCCAATTGCGTACCGATCTCTTCGGCTTGATGCGCGGAGCCTTCGGCGTGAAGCCGGATCATCTGCTTCCCTTCCACATCGGCAACCAACGCTTCCAGACGCAATCGATTGTCTGCGTTCACTATGCCCAGCGCGGCAATCGGCACGGCACACCCTCCGCCGAGTTCGCGCAGAACGGCGCGTTCAGCTTCGGCAGCAAACCGCGTAGGCCAATGATTCAGCGATTCCAGCAGTAAATTTGTCCGGTCGTCATTGATGCGAGCCTCAATGCCGAGCGCGCCCTGGCTCACTGCGCTTAACATTTCCGCCGGATGAATGCGCGCAGAAATTCGGTCGGCAAATCCCAACCGGATCAATCCCGCCGAAGCCAGAATGATCGCGTCGTATTGGCCTTCGTCCAGCTTGCGCAACCGCGTGTCTACGTTGCCGCGCAATTCCGAAATTTGCAGGTCTGGCCGCTGGTGAAGCAATTGCGCTCGGCGACGCAAACTGCTGGTTCCGACGCGCGCGCCGTTTGGCAAATCCCGAATCGCTTTGACGGTTCCGTGCAAGGCCGCAGAGCAAATCAGCGCGTCGCGCACGTCCACACGTTCTGTGATGGCAGCGATATGCAATCCGTCTGGCAGCACCGTTGGTAAATCTTTCAAACTGTGAACGGCCAGATCAACGCTGCGATTTAGCAACGCTTCTTCGATTTCTTTGGTGAATACGCCTTTGCCTGCTCCGGCCAAGCCGGCCAGCGACACTTCCTGCATCTTGTCGCCCGTGGTTTTGATGATCTCAATTTCGACCACCAAGCCCGGATGCAGACGTTCGAGTTCCTGTTTGATCCAGTTGGATTGCCACAGCGCCAGTTTGCTGCCGCGTGACCCGATAATCAGATTTGGCATGGCTGAATTAAAGCAGCAGAAAATCATCTGCGCAATTGCTACTGGCAAATGGAAAGCTGGCACTTATATAGCAATTGTCGGCATTCAAGTCTTTGAGTATAGTTGCGGCTCGAAACAGGAGTTCAAATCTAATCACAGGAGTTCAGCCCATCACGCATGGCAAATTACGTCAGCCAGGTCGCCGAACACATTCGCAACGAAATCCACAAAGTCATCGTCGGTCAGGACGCGATCATTGACCAGATTCTGATCTGCCTGCTGGCCGAAGGGCACGCGTTGCTGGAAGGCGTGCCGGGAACGGCCAAAACCTTGATGGTCAAAACGCTGGCGCGAATTCTGGGTGTCGGGTTCAACCGCATTCAGTTCACGCCTGACTTGATGCCTTCGGATATTACAGGCACGAATGTTTTCAACGTGGCGACATCGCAATTCAGTTTGCGCCACGGCCCGGTGTTTACAGACATTTTGCTGGGCGATGAAATCAACCGGACTCCGCCGAAAACGCAAGCCGCGTTGCTGGAAGCGATGGAAGAACGCCAGGTAACGATTGACGGCGAAACTCATTTGCTGTCGCCGCTGTTTCTGGTGCTGGCCACGGAAAATCCCATTGAATACGAAGGCACGTATCCGCTGCCCGAAGCGCAGCTTGACCGCTTCCTGTTTAAGATTCTGATTTCCTATCCCAACGCTGAAGACGAGCTACAAATCGTCGCCAACTGGCAAGCAGGCTTTAACGCGCGAAAGCTGGAAAATGTACCGCTGGTGGTGATGGACGATTCGGCGGTGATTCCACAGTGCCGCGCCGAAGTTCGCCGCATCAACGTCGAACCCAGCGTGCAATCCTATATCGTCAATCTGGTTCGCCGCACGCGGGAACATCCCAGCCTGTTGTGGGGCGCCAGCCCGCGCGCTTCTGTTGCGCTGCTGTTGGCCAGCAAAGCTCTGGCGGCAATGCGCGACCGCGAATTCGTCACGCCAGACGACGTGCGCGACGTGGTGCATCCTGCGCTTCGCCATCGCATCCTGCTTAGATCAGAAGCCGAAATCGAAGGCGTCACTGAAGAAGCGATTCTTGATGAAATTATCGGCGCGGTCGAAATTCCCAGGTAGGAGATGGGAGGCGGGAGTTGGGAGATGGCATGAGCACTTCAGTTTTTAACAAGTGAGTTAGGAGAGTTTATGGCGGCGATTACAAGTTTTCGAGATTTGAGAGTTTGGCAAGCTGGCATGAATCTGGTTGAGAGTGTTTACAAGCTAACGGGCTGTTTCCCCAAGAGCGAGACTTACGGGTTGTGTAGCCAAATGCAGCGAGCCGCAGTTTCGGTTCCTTCCAATATCGCTGAGGGTTATGTCCGTGAAAGCACCAAAGAATATCTTCAACATCTGTCCATTGCTCAAGCATCACTGGCAGAGCTTTCAACCCAAATCGAAATCGCGGCCAGGCTGAATTACATCTCGCAGCAGGATTTTGCCCAGACGTCCGATTCGGCGACATCACTAAGTAAACAGCTTTACGCTCTACGCAATAGCCTTTTGAAGAACGGCAGACCTGCTGCCTCCCAACTCCCAACTCCCAACTCCCAACTCCACGCATGATTTTCACCCGACGTTTTTTCATTTTGTTTGCATTGGGCGTTTTACCGCTTATCGCGGTGTGGACAACATTTGCTTCGCAAACAAATTTGAAATGGGGATTGATTGGTTACGATTTGTTTCTGTTGGCGCTGGCGTTTCTTGAATACAAGCTGACGGAAAAAGAATCCCAGATTGAAGTGCGCCGTGTCATGCCCCGGCGCTTTATGATCGGCGAAGAGAACGAGGTTCAGCTTCACATTACGGTCAAACTGGCCAGACGCCGTTCGCGGGCACCGGTTTTCACAGTCAAAGATGAATATCCACCTGAGCTGGAATTGCGCGGCGACAGATCGTTGACTGCCAAAACGCGGCGACAACGCAGCCACGAAGCGGGAGCAATTGTAAGTTACAAGCTCTATGCGGCGTCGCGTGGAGATTATCGTTTTGGAAATGTAGCGCTGCGCTGGCGGTCGCGCTTGGGGTTGGTCATCAAACAGGTCAGCATCGTTACGACGGAAAGCGTCAAAGTTTATCCGAACATCAACGAAGCCAAACGGTACGAGCTTTTTGCGCAACGCAATCGCCAGTTGATGGCAGGACTTAGGCGAACTCGGTTGCGCGGGCAAGGACGCGAGTTTGAAAGCTTGCGCGATTATGTGCTTGGCGATGAGCTTCGACACGTTTCCTGGACGGCGACAGCACGGCGCGGAAAATTGACCACGCGGCAATATCAGATCGAACGCAACCAAAACATTGTCGTGATGATTGACGCCGGACGCTTGATGACTTCGCGCATCGAGCATTTGTCGAAACTGGATCACGCAATCAACGCGGCGCTGGCAATTGGTTACGTGGCAACCAGCGGTGGCGACAACATTGGGTTGCTGGTGTTCAATCGGCAGGTTGTCAGCTATCTGGCTCCCCAACGCGGACACAGCCAGTTAGCGTCCATGACCGAAGCGCTGTACAACGTCAAAGCGCAAATGATCGAACCCTCTTACGCGCGCGCGTTCCAGTACCTGTCGCAAAACTGCAAGCGGCGCTCCCTGGTGGTTATTTTGACGGATCTGGTGGATCGTGATGCTTCGGCGGAATTACTGGCATACACGGCGGCGCTATTGCCGCGTCACCTGCCACTAATTGTCACCATCGGCGACAACGATTTGCGGGCGCTGGTCGCCGCAGAACCCAAAGCGGTTGCGGATGTCTACAAACAAAGCGTTGCCGAAGAATTGCTGCAACAGCGCGAAGAAGCGTTGGCCAGAATTACAGAATTGGGCGGATTGGTGCTGGACGTTCAGGCGGGCCAGTTGTCGTTTCAACTGGTCAATAAATACCTGGAAGTGAAAGAGCGAGGGTTGCTGTGAAGCGTCCCTCGCCATTTCGATTTTTTATTTTTTTCCCGCCTGAGCTTTAATGGATTAGGCGAATTGTGAACGGATAGCGATAATGCTCTCCGTTGTTGGCTTTCATGGTGGCGATGATGGTCAGGACAATTCCACCGATAAAGATTACAGCTAACAATAGAAATCCGATCAACACGAGAACCAGAATACCGCTGACGATGGCATAAATGATCAGCGAGATTTGAAAGTTTAACGATTCTTTGGCTTGATCAGCGACAAACTGAGACTGGTCTTTTTTCACCAGCCAGATAATCAATGGCGCCAGGATGTTTCCGAATGGAACTCCGATGAACCCCGACAACGCCAACAGATGCGACAGCATTCCCCACGTGCGCTCCTCACTTGAAACAGCGTACATATTGTCACCTCCGAAAAAAATGGTAAAAGGGTCGGTTGACTGCTTTTGAATTGCAAGCGGACGCAAGTATGCGCAAGACCGGCCGGATTCACAAGAATCAACCGAAGTAATTTCTGACTTTTATTGGCAAGCCGATGTCTGCTTGCTACACTCGCGACATATGATGGACAGAGCAAGAATACTGATTGTTGACGATGAACAAGCCGCGCGCGTCGGCCTGAGCGAGATTATCTCTGTTTGGGGCTATGAAACGCAGACCGCAGGCGATGGATTGGAAGCGCTGGAAATTGCCGCCGATTTTCACCCGACTGCAGTCGTAACCGACGTGTTTATGCCCAGGCTGGATGGCTTCGGCCTCCTGAACCGTTTGCGGGAAGAATTCCCGGAAACCGCCGTCATTCTGTTGACCGGCCAGGGCAGCATCGAAGATGCCGTTCGCGCCGTCAAAGAAGAAGGCGCGTTTTATTACTTTGAAAAACCGATCAACACGCGCCAGTTAAATGTGGTGCTGCAACGCGCCATCGAACAGGCAGCTTCGCGGCTGGAAAACACACGGCTGCGCCGCCAACTGGGCGAGTACGGCGTGTTCGGCAAGCTGGTCGGCAATTCCCAAGTCATGCGGCAGATTTATACGACCATTGAACAGGTTGCCAGTTCCGCCGTTTCGGTTTTAATCACGGGCGAATCCGGAACCGGAAAAGAAGTCGTCGCGCAAAGCATCCACCAGCTAAGCCCGCGCGCTTCGCGGCCGTTTGTGGGCATCAACTGTTCGGCGATTCCCGAAAGCTTGATGGAATCAGAGCTGTTCGGGCATGAACGAGGCGCGTTCACGGGCGCAATCGCCAAACGTGAAGGCTGTTTTGAATTGGCCAACACCGGCACGCTGTTTCTAGATGAAATCGCTGAAATGCCCGCCATGTTGCAGGCAAAGCTCTTGCGCGTTCTGGAAGAAAGAAAAGTCCGGCGGCTGGGCAGCGCCAAAGAAGTTCCCGTTGACGTTCGCGTGTTGGCCGCAACCAACAAAGACCCGCACGAAGCTGTCCGCCGAGGCGAAATGCGCGAAGATCTGCTCTATCGTCTGAACGTCATCCACATCAAGCTGCCGCCGCTGCGCGAACGCCGCGAAGACATTCCGCTGCTGACGGAATACATGATCAAAGAACTCAGCAATCGCCATAACCGTCCGGCCAAACTGGTTTCGCCGGAAGTGCTGGAAATTTTCACGCGGCATCCCTGGCCTGGCAACGTCCGCGAACTTCGCAACGTCGTCGAACACGCCATCATCGTTTGCGATGGCCAGAAAATTGAAAAGCAGCATCTATCACCGCAAATGTCTGAAGGCAGAACCTACAAGAATGAAGATTCGATCACGCTGCCGGTGCCGATCACATTGGATGAAGCCGAGCGCCAATTGATCCTGAAAACCCTGATCCGCACAAATAACAACAAAACCCGTGCGGCAGATTTGCTGAACATCAGCTTGAAAACGCTTCACAACAAGCTTAAAGCCTACCGGGAAGAAAACGACGTTTAATTGCCATAGCGCTGGTACCAATTGGCGCTACGGCTTTATCTGAACCATCGCTGAAGGGTGATCCACCACGACAAGGTGAAGTAATAAATCGGAAAGGCCAGCGACAGCCAGATCATTGGCTTCGGATTGTCGAAAACCTGTGCCAGAATCAAAACCAGCAACACCGTCCAAATCAAGAGTAACCAATTAGTCAATCGGCTGAACGGCCCTTTGTAAGAGGTGTACAAGTATAACGACGGCACAAACGTCAGCAGCGACAACACGCCAATTGCCACCAGCGAAATCCAAACCGGCGGTTGCAGCCAGTACAGATAAATCGCCACCACGTTCCAGTATGACGGAAACCCTAGAAAGTAATGATCTTCGGTTTTGACGTCGGCTTGCGAAAAGCCATAGGCGCTGGCCATCAGCGGTAGAAGCAAAAACCAACTCCAGCTTTCGGGCAAAACTTCTGCGCGCCAGATAAACAGCAGCGGCAGCGAGGTGTAGGTTTGAAAATCTACGATGTCGTCCAGCCTGCGCCCGTCAAATCCAGGCAAAACTTCTTTCACTTTACAGCGTCTGGCCAGCGTTCCGTCCGTTGCGTCAATAAACGTCGCAAGCACCATCAACGCAATCACCCACCGATAAGCTTCCGCATCGCCCCGGACAATAAAAAATGCCATTCCGGCGGCGGCAACTAATCCCGAAGCTGTGTATAAGTGAACGCACCAAGCCAGAATCTTAACTTTGTTCATTTTGCTTTGATCGTTTAGGGGATTCGCCCAGCCAGCCGCCAAAATGGGCGGGCTTCCTGCAGCAGCTTGTCATTCATATTCAATGTAACAATCGTCGCTCTGCCAATTGCGGTCTGCCCTACCAAAAGCTCCCAAGTGCGATGCCAGCGAAAGTGCTTGTCCCAATCGTCAATGCGCGGGTTGAAAAGGCGGACTATTTTGCCGGTTTTTGGGTCAATGCCCGTTGTGTGATTACTCTTGGCGATATTGCAATGCGGGCAGGCATAGCACAAATTCTCTCCTGACATATCACCACCGGCTGAAGACGGGGAAATATGGTCAAGATGAAATGCCTGTCCAAGAATTTGTTGAGGCGCATGGCAATATTCGCAACGTTTGCCTGCCCTGAGCGAAACCAGGGCCGCTAACGACGCTCGGACACGCCGCTTCACCGTTGACTCGCTTTTCTTTTGGAATTGCCTTGTTTGGCAGGCGGTTTCAGTGCCGCACGCACGCGCTGTTTGATTGGTTCGCCGCTTTCGTCAAACAGATCCGGCCGGGTTGCTCGCGCAAGCAACTTGGAATTTTCCAGCATCATTTCATCCACTTTTCCCCCAAGCCGTTCAAGTTCCGCGCGTTCGGATTTAGTCAGAAATCCGTCATTGTTTTTGTCCATCAGCTCTTGCAACCGCGACTGCTCACCAGGCGTGAGCCGTTTAAGGCGCACAATCAACAAATCATCTGAAGCCACAGAGGATAATACCTGTTCGGCTAATTGCCTTTGCAGATTAACCGGCAGTTGTTCGACAGCGGCCAACGCGACTCTCAACGCTTGATTACTTTGTGCCATAACGATTTCCTTGTTGGTTAAATCCGAATGCGGCGACAGATTATCACAATGGCTTTGGCGGACTCCATTTCGCAGTCAGCCGGGACACAACAGGCAAAAGAACACAGCCAGCCGCCGCTGCCAGCGTTTTGAACGGAAACAGCAACGTGCCGCTGGCGTCATACCAGCTTGCCGGATTGCTGGTGAAAATTTCCGGATACGGAATGAAATGGGGTATGTTGAATAACGGTTCGCCTCCGCCCAGGCGCAGCACCAGCGAAACCAAAAACGCCGTGATGGAGCCAATCCGATTCGCTTTTGAGTCGAACAAGGCAAACACCAACTGCGGAAACAACAACACGAAGATCAGGTCGCTGGTAAAAAACCACAACGCTTGAACGCTTTGCACTTTTAGCGCCATGACGACCGCCGCCGCGCCAAGCAGCACAATCGAAATTCGAATGATCCGCTTCATCTGGGTGACCGAAAGCTGAGGCCACAACAATCGGTAACAGCAGTTCCAACTGACCATCGAAGCCGCCGAAAGGATTGACGAACTGAAGCTGGAAGTCACCGCGCCGATGATTGCTCCAAAGCCCAGCAGCGCGACGGCTGGCGGCACAACGTATTTAAGCAACATCGGCAAGGTTTCAGACGGGTTGGCTTGCAGTTGCGCCAGCACTTCGCTGGGCCAGTTGTATTTGAATGCCGCAACGCCCAGCAGCAGCGGCGGAATAGTCAGCAGGATCGTCAGCACTCCGGCAAATAGCGAATGCAATTGGGCCTTACGCGGCGTCTGGCAGGAAAGCACGCGCTGAAAATAACAGTTCCACGGAATGCCGCCCAGCACCAGCATCAGGCTGACATCCCACCAGCCAATGATGGATTGCGAAGTCCAAAACTCTCCGCGTGGCTGAAGCGGGGGGAAGAAGGTTCCGCGTTCGGCACGTGCCGTCAGGTAATGCGTCCAACTTGCGTCCAGCCCTCCGGCAGCGGCAAAAACGAAAGGCATGGCGACAATCAATCCAAGCACGACCAGGCCAAGCTGGAACGCATCGGTGTACGCCACAGACCACATTCCACCAACCATCGTGTACGCGATGACAACAATTGCCGACAATAAAATCGCCGTCGCCAGTTTCATCTGTAACAGCACGCCAAAGGTCGAACCGATGGCTGCCAGTAATTCGGCGCTCCAGAAGACTTCACCGAGCATCGCAGGGATAAACAGAACCGCCGCCCAGTGTTTGCCGAATCGCGATTCAAACGGGTCAATCAGCGTCGTGAATTCCAGTTGGCGCATTCGTTTGGCGAAAAACAGTCCGCCGAGGATCAGGCTGATGCCAAAACACAACCCACCCTGGATTCCCAATGAAAGCGACGATTTGTATGCGCCTTCGGCGGTTCCCAGCAAATACCCGCCATCAACCCAGGTCGCCGTCATCGTCAGCGTGGCAATCCAGACCGGCATTGAGCGGCCAGCAAGAAGCAAATCAGCAGGCGTGCCTTCTTTGACTTTGCGCGCAGCCAGCCAGCCAACCAGCAGGAAGCTTGCATACATTGCTATGATTGCGAAGATTGCCATAGTTCCTATGTGGTGCGCGATGCCTCCGGCTCGCGTGGGCATTAGTCATTCGTCTGTTTTTCTTCGCTGCGCCACTCGCCATGACCGCACGCGGGAAGCGATGCGTACCCAACTTACCTTTTAAAGAACAGCGAGATCGCCATCCCAAAACCAATTGCAATCACCAGGCGGCGGATGGTTTTCTGACCCAGACGACGCGCAATGCCGGCTCCGCCATATCCGCCAGCAATTGCTCCAACGGACATTAGCAATGCCGCAGGCCAATTGATTAATCCCACAAATACGAAATAAACAGCAGCGGCTCCATTGGTTAATGCGCCGAAAATGTTCTTCAGCCCGTTCATCTGGTGAATGTCGTGCATTCCCAGCATCCCCAAAGCAGCCAGCATCAAAATTCCTATGCCTGCGCCGAAATAACCGCCATAAACCGCGACGCCAAATTGATAGCAACAAGCACCGATCAGCCAATTCGTGGTCGCTTCCTTTTCTCCGCTATCACCGACGTTCAGCCATCGTCGCATCTGTCCCTGCAGCGTAAACAGAACTGTGGCAAACAGAATCAGGTAGGGCACCAACTCTGCAAAAATTCCTGGCGGAGTTATTTTCAACAGATAGCCCCCGACTAAACTGCCAATCAGGCTCGGCACCAGAAGCACCAGGTATTTACGCGGAACATTCGCTAACTCTCGCCGATAGCCAATTGAACTGCCCGCCGCTCCCGGCGTCATGGCCAGAGTATTGGTCGCATTGGCAATAATGGGCGGCACGCCAGTCCAGACCAGCGTCGGAAAGCTGACCAGCGTACCGCCACCAGCAACCGAATTGATCGCTCCGGCGACCATGGCTGATCCAAACAGCAAAGTTCCTTGCAAAGTAGTCATCGTGCAAAAACAAAAGCGCCGTCTAAGTCAGCGTTGACCGACTCAGACGGCGCGAAGGGATGCGTTCTCACAATTTACACACACGTTTTCATCGCGGTTGAAGACCTAAAACCCCCCAGCCGCCACGAACCAGATAATCGCCCATCGTCATAATCAACAGAATCGCCAGCCAGAACATTCCGGCGATGATAATGACTTGCGTCAATTTTGAACTCCAGCGCACGTGCATAAAAATCAATACCACTGCCGTTGCTTTGATAACTGCAATGGTCAGCGCAACGATGATATTGAGCGGTCCCCAAATGTGCTCAAGGTCGTACTTTGCCACGACGACCGTCAGGACAGTCAATACCATCAACAAACCAAAAACGCCGAAGTAGTACTTCAGTGGGACAATATGATGTTCGGAAGTATGTTCCGCCATAAGCTCCTGAAACCCTCTCTAAAATTTATCAGTGTCCGCCGCTGCTGACGTGAAATCCGGTCAAGTACAGCAACGGGAAAAGGAAAATCCAGACAATATCAACGAAGTGCCAGTACAAGCCGAAAAGTTCCACCGGCGAATTGTACTCTTTCGTAAACTTTCCTTTGGAAGCCATAAACATAATCACCAGCAACAACCCAATCCCGATAATCATGTGCAGCGCGTGCAGTCCGGTCATCATGAAGTAAATCCACAAAAATACCTGCACGTGTCCATGATATTGCGCTGGCGGATGATCGGGCGCTGGATTGTATAGCCAATGGGCTGGAAACAAATGATGTTCAAATTTTTCTTTGTATTCGAAATATTTGACTACCAAAAAGACAGAGCCGAGCACCAGCGTCAGCGCCAAAAACCCAAGCAGTTTTTTGCGCTCGCCAAGGTGGGAATAATAAACCGCCATTGCCATCGTCAAACTGCTGACGATCAGCACAACAGTGTTCAATCCGCCAAGCGGAACGCTCAGCAAGTGACTGCCTTGTAAAAATCCATCCGGATATTTGGCGCGGTAAATCGTGTAGGCCAGAAACAACCCGCCGAAAAACATGATTTCCGTCAACAGAAAGAGCCACATGCCGATGGTTCCGGCCTCTTTCTGCTGCTTCATGCTGACGAAATGATGCGCCAGTCCGGGAACGTGTGCTGCGTGGTCTGACAAAGTAATTCTCCTCAAGTAGTCGGTAGCCGGTAGTCGGCAGTCGGTAGCTGCTGTTTATTGACTACCGTCTCCCAACTTCTGACTACTCTATGCCGTTTGCAACTCCGCTTCTTTCGCGGCGGCCTCTTTGATCTCTTTGACGTTTTCGAATTCGTAGGCGTCGTGGTTGATCACCGGCTGATACGTAAAGTTTTCAGTGGGCGGCGGCGACGAAGTTTCCCATTCCAATCCGGCTGCCAACCATGGATTGTCGCCAACTTTTTCACCATACTTCAGCGACCAGAGCAGGTAGACAACCGGCATAATGAATCCAATTGCCAACAAGGAAGCTCCTGCGGTCGAAAGCACGTGCCAAACTTGATATTCCGGCACATAGGCGTGGTAGCGGCGAGGCATTCCCAAATACCCGACAATGAATTGCGGGAAAAACGTCAGGTTGAAGCCTAAAAAGACAATCGCTGCTGAAATGCGACCCCAGATTTCCGGGTACATACGTCCTGTCATCTTTGGCCACCAGAAATGCAATCCGCCCAGGTAACCGATGATCGCTCCGCCCACCATCACGTAATGGAAGTGCGCCACCACGAAGTACGTGTCGTGCAAATGGACGTCCAGGCCAAGCGCCGCCAGAAACAACCCGGTCATACCGCCGATCGTAAACAGACCAATAAACGCCAACGCGTAAATCATCGGAGTGTCATACGACACCGAACCTTTGAAAATTGTCGCCGTCCAGTTAAAAGTCTTGATCGCTGACGGAATTGCCACGGCGTAGGTAATCAGCGAAAACACCATACCGGCATACATGGACTGGCTGCTGGTGAACATGTGATGTCCCCAGACCAGGAAGCCGAAAACCGCGATGGCCAAACTGGAAAACGCGACGAAGTGATAGCCGAAAACTTTCTTGCGGGTCATGTTGGCGATCAATTCGCTGACCACTCCCATCGAAGGAATGATCATGATGTAAACCGCCGGATGCGAGTAAAACCAGAACATGTGCTGGAACAGCACAGGGTCACCGCCAAGTTTCGGATCGAAAATACCGATTTGCAGCGTCCGTTCAAATGCCAGCGCAAGAACCGTGATGGCAATAACCGGCGTGCCGAGCACCTGGATCAGGCTGGTGGCATAATGCGCCCACACAAACAGCGGCAATCGAAACCAGGTCAGTCCCGGCGCGCGCATCGTGTGAATCGTCACCATAAAATTCAAGCCCGTCAAAATCGAGCTGAACCCGGTGATAAAAATCGAAACGCCTGCCAGCGTCACTTGCGTGTTTGAATAGATCGAGCTGTAAGGCGGATAAAAGGTCCACCCCGTGTCAATACCACCGCTCATGATCGTGAACAGCATCAAAATCGCGCCGACCATAAACACGTACCAGCTCAGCAGATTCAGCCTGGGAAACGCCACATCCTTCGCTCCCAGCATCAGCGGCAACAGGAAGTTGCCCAGCGTCGCCGGAATTGAAGGAATCAAAAAGAAGAAGATCATCATCACGCCGTGCATGGTGAAGACTTTGTTGTAAGTTTCCGCCGTTAACAGATCGCCTTGCGGAGTGATGAGTTCCAGACGAATCAACGAGGCGTAAATGCCGCCAATCGCAAAAAAGATCGAGATCGAAAACAGATACAACAATCCAATCCGTTTGTGATCCAGCGTCAACAGCCAGGATTTGACTGTATGACCATTGGTCAAATAATTCAGGCGGGGTTCTTCTGCTTGAGCTATGACTTCGGTTGCCATGTTCTTACCTTATGAATTCGTATTCGTAACTACTTTTTCGCTGGGGTCGCTGGTTTCGCTGCAGGTGATGCAGCCGGTTTTGCCGCTGCAGCCGCACCAGCATCTTTCGGCCCAATGGATTTCAAATAAGCAATGATCTGTGCAATCTGGTCTTCGCTGACCTGCCCCCGGAAGCTGGGCATAATCAACTGATAATTTTCGACAATTTTTGCGCCCGGATCGAGAATGGATTCGCGGATGTACGTATCATCAAAAGCGACTGTCGAACCATTGTTCAGTTTGACGTCTTTGCCGTAAAGCTCTGCCAGTTTCGGCCCTCTTCCCTTACCATCCGGCGTGTGGCAGGTATTGCAAGCCAGGCTGGAAAACAGCCTTTCTCCGACAACGGCTGGCGGTTCGTTCGTTCCGCCGCCTAGCCAGGCCTGGTATTCTCCCGGCTCCATTGCAGTAATGGTTCCGATCATTCCGGAATGCTGGGTACCGCAGTATTCAGCACAGAATAGATGATAAGTTCCAGGTTTGGTCGCTTCGAACCAGGTCATTGTGTACCGCCCTGGAACCACGTCCGCTTTGGTGCGGAAAGCCGGGATGAAATAAGCGTGCAGCACATCTTCGCTGGTCATCGTCAACTTGACCCGACGCCCGACCGGAACGTGCAGTGTGTTGATTTCGCGCTGTCCATCGGGATGCTGCGCACGCCACATCCATTGTTTGCCTGTAACAAAAATTTCCAGAGACTCTTTCGGCTCGCTATACATCTGGAAATAAAGCTTGGCTCCCCAGGCAAAAATGCCAATGCAAATCAACAGTGGCAACACCGACCACGTGATTTCCAGCAACATCGCGCCTTCAATCTGTTCCGGAATTTCGCCATTGTGACGACGGCGATACTTGACCATAAACACAGCAATCGCGACGACAATGCCAACCGTGACGCCGATCGTCATCAGCCACAACGCAATGTAGAACAGGTCAACTTCCATTGCGAACTTTGACGCCTGTTCGGGCATGAAGGGAACTTGAAAAGAAAAGAGGCTCATATTCGGATGTCCAATTGTCACGAGACGCGAGCAGCCCATGCCGCTTCTTTCTGTTTCGTCTTGTGCCTCAAATAAAGAATGAGAAGAGCTAAAGTAATAATGGTTATCACGGCGAAGACGCGCATAATTCGCATCAACACCAAACCGTACGTTCCCCTGTTCGGGTCGTACTGATAGCAGTACAAAATCACTTGATCTGCCAGCGATCCGATCTTTCCGTTTGACGCGTCCAAGACACCGAACCGGATGTCGCGCGGTTCAAAGTTGGAAAGCACATCGCTAGGATAAAAATAACGGGAAATCTTGCCTTCCGGCGTAATGACGATCAGCGCGCTGGTGTGCGCGTATTGCTTGCTGACCGGATCCCAAACAAATCGAAAGCCCACGGATTTCGTCAGTGCCAGCGTGTTTTGCTCATCGCCCGTCAAAAAATGCCAGCCATCGTTCAATTCCGGATTGGCCAGTTTCTGCAAATAAGTGTTGCGCTTTTCTGCCGCCAGTTCAGGCTTTTCTTTCGGATCAAAACTGACTGTCAAAGAAATAAAATCCTTGCCCGCTTTCATTGGCAACGTTTTCAAAACGTTCATCAAACCATTTAGCGTCAGGCTGCAAAGTTGCGGGCAATCGTAATAAACCAATGACAAAACGATGGGCTTATTCGTGCCAAAATACTCTTGCAACTTTACCGTGCGCCCGGTTTCGTCCTTGAATTCCAGGTCGAGCGGCACTTGTTGGTTCAGCAACTGGTCAATGCCCACGTCTTTCAAAACCGGTGGGCGCATTCCCGCTGGTTGCGCGCTTACTTGCAGGCAGCAGGCCAAACTTAAAATACAAAGAGCCAAAATCGAAAACAGCGTTTTGCCTGTCAGCATTGAAACTACTTTTTGCCAGTCACGGACTAACATCTTTTACTTCTTTTCTCTTCCCGCTTAATGCTTCACGCCCGCCGCAGCACCGTGTGCTGCCGGTGGTTGCGCAGGTGTCGGAGCCGTCGTTGCCGGTTTCGCTATGCCAGCTTCGGCTGGCGCAGGAGCCGGAGCAGCAGTTTGTTTCTGGCTCTTAATTGCACGGCCGCCATTCGATCCGGCGTTCAGAACCAGCTTGCGCGCAGTTTCAGCCGACTGAATTTCGCCGATCAGAGCATCGGAAAGTTTCGGCAAGCCTTTTTCCGCGATGATTTCCTTGGCGCGCTCAATCGGAATGTGCGCAACACTGCCCTGTTGGTCCACCCATCCATACGCCTCGGCTTGCTTATTGACCTTTTCCTTGTAGGCAGCCATATCATCGAGCGGCAGCATGGACGATTTCGCCTTTCCAGGCTTATCCGGGTCAGGTTCCGGCGCGCCCTGCAATCTGGGTTCAGGCGGAAGTATCCGACCGGTTTCGACAGCCGTTGCCGGTTGTTGCGGGTTCATGTCGTCCATCTTTTTCAGGCCAACTTCCACGCCCAGAATGATGACGTAAACCAGCGCTGTCGCGACACCCAAAATGGCCAGAAAGACCAGAATCGGTTTGGGTTTTACGCCACTTTCTTCAACTAAGCCGTGATTATCGTCTTGTTTATGATCGCTCATACGTTTTCAGTTCGGGTTCGCAGTTTGTGCATTGCGAACGATAAAACTTTAGTGTCCGCCACCGGCAGACGCCGCTTCAGCCAGTTGCGGATCGTTGAATGGAATCAACGGACGTTGGCGCAATTGCCAGAAAAACCAGCCAAGCCACAATCCGCCGAGTCCCAATGTTGCCGCAACATAAACCGCCAATTGAGCTGGGCCGGTGTGGTGAACCTGGCCACCGTGCGCGGCCATTTCGTCAAACTGGGGCACAATCACCCAGATCACATCAACCAGTCGCATTACAATCAACAGGCCCGCCACCCACACGACCTTGGTGCTCTTTTTCAGGTCGCGCGACAGCAACAGCAGGAACGGCATAATGAAATGCAGCACCAGCAGCGTGATTCCCATCGGACGCCACGTCCCTTCGAAGCGCCGCAGATACCACGGAATTTCTTCCGGCAGGTTGCCAGACCAGATAATCAGCAACTGCGAAAACGAGAAATATGCCCAGACCATCACCAGCGCCAACTGCAATTTACCCAGATCGTGAAAATGCTTTGGCTTCAAGACGTGAGCCATCGGCTCGTATTTACTCAGAATCACACAGACCGCAATCAAAAACGCGATGGAAAGCACTCCCTGCCCGGCAAGGGTCAGCATTCCAAAGATCGTCGAAAACCACTCTGCATCCAGCGACATGACCCAGTCAACCGACGCAAACGTGACAGCCATTGCGTAAACCAGGAAACCGGGGCCGCTCCAATTTTGGGCTTTCTGCACCCAGGTTTGCGCCTGATTCGGATCCGGAGTTTTGTCCTGTGATGCAGAAAACTTCCTGAGTAAGGACATCAGGCCCAGCCAGATGGCAAAGTACATGATTGCGCGCAGCGTAAATCCACCAGGGTTCAGCCATTGAGCCTTGTGCGTCAACAGCTTGCGAACAGGTTCCGTTACGTCAGGCCCGATCGGGTGTGACCAGTGGTAAAGGCTGTGTATTCCCAAAACGATCGGGACAAATAACACCGCCATCATCCACAACGTTGATGAAGCGGATTCCAATTGGCGGCGAATGATCAATCCCCAACCGCCTCCGCCCAGGTATTGCACCATCAGCAAGCCCAGACAGCCGAGCGAGATGCCGATCCAGAAGACATAAGCCACCAGGTAAGTCTGGAAAAACGTCGTCTTGGCATCGTGCGATGTGACCGCGCCGATCACCCATCCGATGATGCCCAGAAAGCCAATACCAATCGCCACGCCTTGGGTTTTTCCAAGTTCAGCCGGAGCAGCGTAGTTCGTACTCATTACTTCTAGTGTCCTCCTGATTTGGCTGGGGTGGATTCTGTTTTTCCTTCGGCCCCATGTTTGCCGCCATCACTGCTCGGCTTGGCCGTTGCGGCCTCTGCAATTTTCTTCTTGTCGTTTTCGCTCAATTCAGCGGCGTTCGCTCCCTGGCTTAACTGCAGGGCTCGAATATAAGCCACAACTTTCCAGCGATCTTCCGGCGTTAGTTGGTCCGCATAGCTGGACATTGCGCCAAAGCCATTGGTCATCACGTCGTAAAAATAAGACGACGGAGCGGCTTTCAATCGCGGATCATGATAGGAAGGTGGACGGCGGAATCCGCGCTGAACGATCATTCCGTTTCCATCGCCCAGCTTGCCGTGGCAAGGCAGACACGAAATGTTGAACCGGCTTTCGCCACGATTCAGAATCGCGATAAGCTGCGCTTTGCGTTCTTCGACATTTTCACTGAGTTTGAACGGAAAGCCATCTTCGCCAGTGATAGCAGCAGGAGCCGGAGTGGCTCCTGCTGCTGCCGTGCCAGGGGTGGCCGGTGATGTACCAGGTGCAGCTTGTGCCGTAACTTTTGGCGCTGACGGATTCAAATCCAGGGAACCACGGGCAACTGCGCCTTCGGGCAATTGACGCATGCCTCCGTCGCGATATGCTTTGTATTTGGGATTGTCGTGCATGTCCTGGCGACAAGCCGAAAGCGCGAAAGCTGTTGTCAGCAAACAAACCGCCAGTCCTATTTTCTTGAGCTTAGCTTTCAACATCAGTCACCTCTTTCGCCCCCAGACCTTCCAGGAAGGAACGAGTCTCGCCGTAATTGAATTTCGGGTCGTCGGCTTTAACACAAAGGAAAAATCGGTCTGTGCTCGCGCGTGAAAAACTCGGCACGTTGAAAACCGGGTGATACGGTTGCGGCAAACGATTCATAATGATGTTGCCCAGAAACGCGCCGAACGCCGCCAGCAAAATCGTGCATTCAAAGGTGATCGGGATGAACGCGGGCCAACTAATGAATGGGCGCCCGCCGACGTTCAGCGGGTAATCAATCGCCGAAGTCCAAATCTGCAACCCCAATCCGCCTAGTCCGCCCAGCAAGCCACAGACAAAAACGACTTTTGAAACGGCGTTTTTGTGAAAACCAATTGCTTCCCAAAGCTCTTCAATCGGATACGGCGAATAAGCATTGATCCTGGTGTAGCCCGCGCCGCGCGTCAGCTTGGCAGCGGCAACAACGGCGCTTGGATCGTCAAATTCGGCAATCAAACCGTAAATGCCTTTTTCTTCCTGTTTCGTCATAACTTTTTTGACAAGTCGTTTTGGACAGGATTTACAAGATTGTTCAGGATTCGCCTGACACCAGGAATTTCATTGATGACTGTAAAAATCATCCTGAGAAATCCTGTCAATCCTGTCTAAGTTTCCTTGATCTAGTCTCCAAACTGCGGAACGGGTTGCGAACCGCCAATCGGCTCTGGGCCATCATTCTTCGCGTTTTCTTCGATTTGGGCGACTTTGTGCTCATCCACTTTCGCAGCAGGAAGCATCATCTTCAGTTCGAAGATCGGAATCATCGGCACGAAGCGGATAAAGAGGAACATCAGCGTCAGGAAGAAGCCAATCGTTCCGAAGAACATCGAAAAGTCGAACGGCGTCGGGTAATACATTCTCCAGCCTGATGGCAGGAATTCGCGGTTCAGGCTCATCACAATGATGACGAAGCGTTCCAGCCACATGCCCACGTTAATGAACATGCAAACCGTCATAATCACCCACATGTTGTCCCTGTATTTCTTGACCCACAGCAATTGCGGAACCAGGAAGTTGCACAGGATCAACAGCCAGTACATATACCCGTAAGGCCCAAACATACGGTTCTTCATCATGAACATTTCGTAGTTCGAACCGCTGTACCAGGCAAAAAACGCTTCCATCGCGTAGCCGTAACAAACGATCAAGCCGGTTGCCAGCATCACTTTGCACATATTGCGGATGTGCCGCATCGTGATGAAATCTTCCAGGTGATAGAACTTGCGAACCGGAATGCCGATGGAAAGCACCATGGCAAATCCGGCATACACAGCTCCGGCGACGAAATACGGCGGGAAGATGGTTGCGTGCCAGCCCGGAACGATGCCGGTTGAAAAGTCGAACGACACGATGGTGTGAACCGAAAGCACCAGCGGCGTCGAAAGTCCTGCCAGCAGCAAATAAGCCGTTTCGTAACGGCTCCAATGCCGCGCGTCACCGCGCCAGCCCATTGCCAGCATTCCGAACAGCATTTTCTGCCATTTCTGTTTGGCCGAATCACGCAAGGTGGCAAAATCCGGGATCAGCCCCATAAACCAGAACAACAGCGAAACCGTCGCGTAGGTATTGACTGCAAACACGTCCCACATCAGCGGGCTGCGGAAGTTCTGCCACATTCCCATTGTGTTTGGGATTGGGAACAGCCAGTAATCCACCCACGGGCGGCCGGTGTGCAGCGCCGGGAACATTGCCGCGCAAGCCACCGCAAACAGCGTCATGGCTTCAGCAAAACGGTTGATCGAATTTCGCCATTGTTGCCGCAGCAGCAGCAAAATCGCCGAAATCAGCGTTCCAGCGTGACCGATGCCGATCCACCAAACGAAGTTGATAATGTCGAACGCCCAGAACACGGGCGAGCTGTTGCCCCAGATGCCCACGCCTTTCAGCACCAGGTAGGCAATCGTGTTGGCCATCATCAACAAGCCCAGAAAGACAACGGCAAAGCCGAAAATCCAGCCTTTCTGGAAGCCGCGCATGAAGACGACGTCCATCAATTTGGTCGTTACCGTCTTCAGGTCGTATTTGCCGCCGATCATCGGCGGACGTTTATCAACGTAATTGCTCTTAACTTCAGCCATGAGCCTCTCCTGACTTCTGACCTTCGGTACCGTGCCCGCCGCCTTCCGGCGAGCCGCCGTGTGATGAAGCCCCACCGCCCAAGGTGGCGTTTGGATTCTTGATCGCCGCCAAATAGCTGGCGCGCGGTCGAGTGTTCAAATCGGCCAGCACTTCATAATTGCGCGGCTCGGTTTTCAGCTTGGCCACGCGGCTTTCTTTGTCGTTGATGTCGCCGAAGATGATCGCTTCGGTTGGGCAAACCGTCTGGCAAGCCGTCTGGATTTCGCCATCAG
>CAZMXG010000061.1:0-37095 GCA_964570175.1 uncultured Heliomicrobium sp.
GCGGGAGTTTTCGCCGACGATCATGCCTTCGTAGACTTCGGTCTGCGGTTTGACGAAGAGTTCGCCGCGTTCCTGCAGGTTGAAAATCGCATAGCCTGTCGCGACGCCCACACGGTCGGCAATCAGGCTGCCTGTTCCGCGTCCGGCCAAATCTCCCTGCCATTTACCCCAACGCAAAAACAGCGTGTTCAACAACCCAGTGCCTTTGGTTTCAGTCAGGAATTCGTTGCGGAAACCAATCAGCCCGCGCGAAGGGATTTCAAATTCCATTCTCACGCGGCCGTGGCCGTGGTTGATCATCTTGGTCATGGTGCCTTTGCGGCGACCCATCGCTTCGGTGACGACGCCGATGAATTGATCCGGCACGTCAATCACAGCCATCTCAATCGGTTCGCACAACTCCCCATCAATCTTTTGCGTGACGACTTGCGGGCGGGCGACGTTCAGTTCAAAGCCTTCGCGGCGCATCTGTTCGATCAAAATCGCAAGCTGCAATTCGCCTCGGCCTGAAACGCGGAAGCTGTCCGGCGAGCCGGTGTCTTCGACGCGGATAGCTACATTGGCCAGCAGTTCTCTGTCCAGCCGCTCGCGGATTTTGCGCGAAGTGACGTGCTGGCCGTCTTTGCCTGCGAAAGGCGAAGTGTTGACGCCGAAGATCATGGAAATCGTCGGTTCATCCACAATGATGCGCGGCAATGGTCGCGGATCAATCGCGGAAGTTACGGTGTCGCCAATGTGAATGCCTTCGATGCCCGCCAGCGCAATGATGTCGCCGACGGTAGCGTGTTCGACTGGAACCTGTTTCAGACCATCGAAGGTGTAGAGCTGCGTGATTTTGGTTTTTTCCAGCTTGCCGTCAATCTTGCAAACCGAAACCTGATCGCCGATGGCGAGCGTGCCGTTAAAGATGCGGCCAATGGCCAATCGCCCAACGTATTCGTTGTAAGCCAAGTTGGCGACCAGCATTTGCAGCGGCGCATCTGTTGTCCCCGTGGGAGGCGGGACGGTTTTCAGAATTTGTTCAAACAGCGGTTGCAAGTTGTCGCTTTCATGGTCGAGTTCGTGTTTGGCAATGCCGTCGCGCGAAATGGCGTACAGGATCGGAAAGTCAATTTGTTCGTCGGCAGCGTCCAGGTCAATGAACAGGTCGTAAACTTCGTTGACAACTTCCTGCGGGCGGGCGTCCTGGCGGTCAATTTTGTTGATGACGACGATAACGGGCAGCTTTTGTTCCAGCGCTTTCGATAGCACGTAGCGTGTTTGCGGCAACGGGCCTTCGGAAGCGTCCACCAGCAACGCGACGCCGTCGGCGAGTTTCAGCACGCGCTCGACTTCGCCGCCAAAGTCAGAGTGGCCCGGCGTGTCCAGAATGTTGATTTTGGTTTGGCCATACTGCACGGCAGTGTTTTTGGCCATGATGGTGATGCCGCGTTCGCGTTCCAGGTCCATCGAATCCATGACGCGTTCGACGATTTTTTCGTTGGCGCGGTACAGGCCGGACTGTTTGAGCATGGCGTCAACCAACGTGGTTTTGCCGTGGTCTACGTGAGCGATGATGGCGATATTGCGAATGTTCGTTTGAGAAATATTTGATGCGTCCATAAAGATTTTTCTGCGCTGAGCAATGATCCGGTAAAAGCTATGCTAGCAACTGAACGCCGCTTTGTCATCTGGCACCAACTTTGCGCGGTTTGCCAAGCTGTGTAGCCTGCCGGATAATTCGCGCTCTACGAATTTCAAGACTCAGAAGGAGCGAGAACAATGGCTGACGTTATCAAATGCGAACGATGCGGAAAAAAACTGCCCGCACTGGAAAAACCGCCTTTCGGCAGCGCGCTCGGCAAGAAAATTCACGAACAGATTTGTCAGGCTTGCTGGAAAGGCTGGCTGGCCACGCAAAATCAGTTGATCAATCATTACGGGTTGAGCACGATCAATCCAGAACACCAGCAATTTCTGATTCAAAACATGGAAGCGTTTTTGTTTGGCGGCGGCATTCAGGCGCAGATTGACACTTCGATGGAAGGGAAAATCCAGCACTGAAAATTTATCGGCCGAAGGCTGAAGTCGAACAAAGAGGCAACTTTGCCGGTGTTTGACACGTTAGGACCCCCGTAATATCTTTTCGCCCGTTCCGTTGGTGGGTTACCACAATCGGTTTCCAACCTGGGCGAATCAACTTCAATAGCGGTAAGGTGAAGTCAGGATGAGAAAAGAAAAGTGGGTGGGCTATTCGCCCGAAGACGACAACGATATTCGAGTCATTGAAGATTTGTCTTCGCTGCGCGGCGTTGATGACGACGGCAGTTTGTGGGGAGAGCTTCGGTCGCTGTTTCGCGACATCGTTTTCGCTGGTTTGATTGCCATTCTGATTGTTGTGTTTGTGGTGCAGCCTGTGCGCGTCGAAGGACAGAGCATGATGCCGAAGCTGCACGATCAGGATCGCATCTTCGTCAACAAGTTCATTTATCCGTTGCGCGAATGGATGGGCGACAAAGAGCCGATCAAGCGCGGCGATATTGTTGTGTTGCTGTTTCCCCTTGATCCTTCAAAGTCGTACATCAAGCGCGTCGTTGGCTTGCCCGGCGAAAAAATCAACATCGAAGACGGCAAGCTTTACATCAATAACGAATTGATTGAAGAGCCTTACCTGGATCCGGAATTTCTGGCAAACGATTCGCTGACAACACCCAAACAGATCCCCGAACATCATTACTTTGTGATGGGCGACAATCGCCGCAACAGCAGCGACAGCCGCTATTGGGACTTTGTGCCGGAAAAATACATCTACGGCAAGGCGATCTTCCGCTACTACCCGTTTACACCTTACGAACGGCTCGGGAAAATCGAGTAAGGGGTCATTGCTGAGAAATTGAGGCCGAGAAAAGTTTTAGACATCGTTGTTGAGTTGATTGAAGGCGCGGTAGCGGCAAGCTGTCCGCGCTTTCGCATATCGGCCCACCCGGTTGGCTAGCCAAAGTAAGGCTGAAAGCAAACTGACGATTCATGCTGACTAATTTTCGATTATTGTTTTCGCTGATATGGCAACCATTTGTTGCGATTCGGCAAGTGCGCGACCGTGCGCCGGTTGGATTTGCCGTCGTCATCGCGCTGTTGACAGCATGGGTTTATTCAATGGTTGCTGTCGCAATGGCCAGTTATGCGCAGGCCGGAGGGGATATTGGCGTTTCGACCATTCCCGGCCAGGGATTGAATGGAAGGTCTTTCTGGATTGCCGCGCTGACAGGAAATTCGCTGCGGGCCATGATGACGGCAGTAATGATCGTTCTGTTTGCTGCGGTGGTGTATTCGCCCTTTCTGATCCTGATCGCGAATTTGTTCGAACGGCGCGCGAGTATTTCGCTAGTGATGCGTGAAGAGTTTCCGGCAATGGTGTCTTGCGTGCTGCTCTCTTTGGCGGTTTCTTTTTTAGTTACGCTGTTGCCTGCGGTTGTGATCGGTTGGCAAAGCGCCAAACTAGGGGCGGCGCTTGGATTTTTCGTACTGGTTGCGGTCATTCCTCTGCCGATTTTTGCGTGGTTTATGGCATTGACCACGGGGTCAATTTTCAATATTGGCTGGATGGCCGTTTCACTGGCGGTTTTGGTTTCGTTTTTGTCGCTGCTGACGTTGCCGCTTTTCATTGATGCCACTTCGTTTGTTTGCGGCTCTCCGTTTTTGCTGTTGCTGTTGGTTTTCCTGTTACGCGACCGGTTTAACGACTTCATGCAATCGCACCAGTCGCGCCAATCTTTCCGGCAGAATTTGCAGGCGGCAACGCTAAATCCCGCAGACTCGTCGGCGCATTACAATCTTGGGTTGCTTTACCAACAGCGCGGCGAGCTGGATGCTGCTATCGGCTCTTTCCGGCGAGCAATTGAAATTGATCCCAATGAAACGGATGCGCATTTCCAGCTTGGCCGGATTGCCCGCTGGCAAAATCGGTTTGATGAAGCCGTCCAGCATTTTGAACAGGTAATTCGTCAGGACCAGTCGTTCAGCCAGCACGAGATTTGGCGAGAAACTGCTCTGGTTTATTATTCGGCGAAACAATATCCAGACGCGCTGGAAATGTTCGACAAGTTTCTGGAAAAACGGCCTTCGGACGCACAGGGAAGGTATTGGCGCGGAATGACGCTGCACAGTCTGGGAAGAACTGGCGAAGCCTCCGAAGAAATGCAAAACTGCATCGAGTCGGTCAAAAACGCGCCAGCGTACAAATATAGAACTGAGCGGCAATGGCTGCATCTGGCGCAGAATTTTTTGCGTGAACGACAATCTTGATTGAAGTAGAAGTTGAATTTATGACAAACCACAGATGCACGCGGATTTTCACAGATAAACACAGAATTAAGCCGTAATTTGGCCTGTGTTTATCTGTGTTGATTTGTGTTTATCCGTGGTTCCTTTCTGAAACTTGAAATAATCAGCAATGAGCAAAGAAGCAATTTTAGCCCTGGAAGATGGAAGAACGTTTCGCGGACGCGCTTGGGGCGCGGACGGCGAACGCACTGGAGAAATCGTTTTTAACACTTCGATGACCGGCTATCAGGAAATCCTGACGGACCCGTCGTATGCCGGTCAGATTGTGACGATGACGTACACGGAAATCGGCAATTACGGTGTCAACCCGGAAGACGTGGAATCGCGGCGCCCGTTTGTCGAAGGCTTTGTGGTTCGCGAATTTTCGGAGATCACTTCGAATTGGCGGGCTTCGACCTCGCTGGACGAGTATCTGAAGCTGCACGGAATCGTTGGCATTTCCGAAGTGGACACGCGTGCGCTGGTTCGCCACATCCGCGAAAAAGGCGCAATGCGCGCCTGTATCTCTTCGATTGATGTGGACGAAGCCGTGGTTGTGGCCAAGGCGCGCAACGCGCCGGAAATGCTAGGTCGAAACTTGGTGGACGAAGTTTCTTGCGGCGATGCTTACCGCTGGTCGAGCATCCAGGACGATCAAAAGTCGTTTGATCCGCTGATGGGCTTCAAGCCGGAAGCGGCCTTACAACCGGGTGAAGAGCCGTTCCGCGTGATTGCTTACGATTTCGGAATCAAATACTACATTCTGCGTTATCTGGCGGCTGTTGGTTGTGACGTGACGGTTGTGCCTGCCGGAACTTCGGCGGATGACGTGCTGGCTTTAGCGCCAGACGGAATTTTTCTTTCCAACGGCCCTGGCGACCCGGCGGCTTTGCCGGGAATTGTCGGCGAAGTGAAAAAGCTGCTGACCGCTGCGCCTGTGTTTGGAATTTGCCTGGGGCATCAGATTCTGGGATTGGCTTTTGGTGGCAGCACCTTCAAGTTGAAGTTCGGCCATCGTGGGGGCAATCAGCCGGTCAAAAATCATCGCAGTGGCAAATGCGAAATCACATCGCACAACCATGGATTTGCCGTTGACCCGGACAGCCTGGACCAAAACGAAATTGAGTTGACGCATTTCAACCTGAACGACGGCTGTCTGGAAGGAATGCGCCATCGCCGCCTGCCTGTGTTTTCCGTTCAATATCACCCGGAAGCCGGTCCTGGCCCGCACGATGCGACTTACCTGTTTGATGAATTCATCGTCAATATGCGCGCTCATCGTAAACAGGCGATATAGATCATGGGATCAAGTCGTATCAAGGACAGATCTGCTGAACGGTAAGACCACAACCACGAATGAATTTCATCGTTGGGAAATGACGTGAAGTAAATGCCGTGGCGTTAGCCGCAGCCAAATTGGACAAAGCCCGTGAGGCAATAGCAGGTTTGCTGTCGCCAATTTCACGGGCTTTGTCGCTGTTGGTCTGTTGCGCAGTTATGGTTATTTGGTTCGTTTCCCTTTTCTTTCTTCCCACCATCCGAAAAGACCATAGACTAGATCAAGAAGCCCGGCCACTATTGCTCCGTAAAAAAGAAAGTAATGGTCTTCGCTATCAGAACTTGCCGCGCTGCTTACCCCAAAGGTAAGGATTACGCCGATGAGTAAAAGACCTAACCCAATCCAGATATGGCGCAGGTAATCGCGCGTTCTATGCAACCTGTTCCCATCTTCTTCGTGGTCGGCGGCAAGCTTTGCCGTGTGGGAGTCTATCGGTGCATGGCAAAAACGACATTCGGACATACTCGTATTGACGTACTCTTTGCATTTGGGGCATTGGAAAACTCGTATATTGTCCATATCCATTGCTGCGGATTTTTCAGGTAACATAATTTCCTCGCATTTCATTCGATTAAAGTCTCAATCTGCCCTGTCGCAACATTGAGCGACTCAACGTTGAGCTTTAACCCCTAAATTGAATGTAATGGTGTAATGATGTTGGGCAAAGCCCTTGTTTTACTGCGCCATAAGGTTGCGACCAGCCATTCGTAAAATTCTAATTCCTCGTAATCAAAGTGGCGAAGCAGGCTGAAACATATCGCCAAAAAATGAGAGGCGTCAGGTGGCGCCTTTCACATATGGCCCCAAAATAGCGATTGCCAATTGCCTCTGCGCTGTTCGGGACTGCTCAAGCGCTTTTCTGTTCATAGCTTGGGTTATGCGGCCAACACAAATCAGAAGCTGCTCTTTCGTGCGTTTGGCCGCGCTTATCAGTGATTTTGATCGAACAAGTGAAAGGGTAAATGAACAGTTCAGGATGTTCTGGACAAGGCTGCGGGCTGGTTAGCTTGAATTCGATAAAACACACAGCGGCTTGAATACTTCGTTCCAGCCAATGCCTGTTGCTGAGCTGTTTCCATAACAACGCGCGATAGCGGGCTGGTACAATTGCCAGCGGTTCTGATTGAAAGACCGTCGAGGCTTCGTCAGTGAGCAAGTCAAACGAATAAATGGTTTGCTGCTGGATTAAAGCCTGTTGCAACAGTTGCCCCATCGCCAGATAACCACCGGCCTCATTGTTCCTGCTCATAAACGAATCAAGCATTGTGCGCGCTATTGACGGTATAACCTTGCGTGTTGGCATGTAACTCAATCCTTGTCGGTTAGCGCGCTTCGCCAGCGTGAGGCTCACCTATTTCACGCGTTCTCATGTCAGTTCGACGTTGGCGTCTTCCCTTGCTGCGAAGGCAGAACCGCCGATTCATCTGTGTCAAGGCGTATCATCAAACTCAAGCAGAAATGGCTCAGTACAAACAATATCTGAATTTTCGAGTTCTTGGGGCGTTTCCGCCAGTTCTTTAATGCATTGATACTCGCCGCTTTGCTGATAGACCGGCTTTAATTGAGTCAGGCTATAACCATTGGCAAGCATGCATTTTGCGCAGGCTACGCCCGCCAAATACAACGGTTCATCCGCCAGTTGATGCCGAATGCGGGTGTTCGTGACTGGATCGGCTGTAAAATAATCAGGCTGAAACCTGACGCCTGTTTCCGCCAATGCGACGTGGACAAACGAAATGGGCAGAAATTGATAAACGCGCCAGGCTTCACGGGGCGAAAGGCCGCAGGATTCAATGACAGGCAGCATTTCGTCTTGACCGGCTTCAGGATCTGGGTGCCGCAACATTGCGGTCACAATGGTTTCGATGAATTCAGGAGTAATTTCCAATTTGACCTTCCTCTCAGTAGTTTAGAGATCATCCAAGTCAGCTATTCCACGCGCTCCCAGGTCAGTTCTACATTGGCAGCTTTCCCTTGTTGCGAAGGCAGCGGCGGCGTCAGCAATACGAGCCGATTGCCTTGCAGCCGAAAGTTGCGAATCAAATCTGTCTTCACCCAGTTTTCCACCGAAGCGATTTCGACGTGATGAACCACTTTGTCGTCTTTGATTTCGTAACGTCCCGCATAACTGAACGACGTTTCATAAGCCGCCGCTTTCTCTTCGGCCGCGGCCCGAAAGCGATCTGTCGTGGAAAGCGGTTTGCGCCCGCCGTAATTGATGACCGCCGTCATCCAACCCTCACGGGTGTAAACGATGGTGCCTTTGGGAGTGCTGCCCCAAGGCGCGTCATTGCGCGTTCCATCCGTGTTGGTCGCCGTGACTGAAACCAACTTCCACACGCCGACGAAGGGCGATGGGTCAACGGCACCCATTGGCGTGAAGCCGTATTGGGTTGTTTCGTTGTGTGGTGGATTGGCATTGCCGCCAAAAAACTCGCGCGCCATTTGATTCACTTTCTCTGGCGCTTCGAGGTGCGGCAGATGACCGATGCCTTTGAGGATTTCGAGCCGCGAGCCGCGAATGGCCTTGTGCAAGGCTTCAGCGTTCGCGGCCAGCGGGCTGATCCGATCTTCGTCGCCCGCGATGAGCAGCAAGGGAGCAGTAACTTTGGCTCCGACTTCGGCTGGGCTGTAGCCCTCAGCAATCGCAAAGTAAGTACCATGCATAAAGGCGCGCGGATTGGTGGCGCGCATCGCATAGCTCGTTAGTTCGATCAATTCCGGCCTAGCTTTCGCGTTCAGCAACGCGCTCACCCGCTTGCCTGGGAAGTTGTATCCGCCCTGCGCAACCTGTTCCTTGCGGCTCGCAATAAGCTGGTCTTTTTCCTGCTCCGTCATGCCTTTGCGTCCCGCAGAAGGCCCCACAAAAACCATCTTATTGACGCGCGCAGGATAGTTCATCGCAAAGCATTGCGAGACGCGGCTGCCAAACGAATTGCCAAGCAGGTTGACGCGCGTCAGCTTCAGCGCGTCCAGAAAATCAGCCAGCGCATCAGCATAATCCTGACAACCCGGCCTTTCGGTCTTGAAGTCGTCCGAAAGCATGTATCCTGGCGCATTCCACGCAATGACGCGAAAGCGATCTGATAAGCCTTTGAGCTGAAATCGCCACTGCATAGCGTTGTCGCCGAGTCCGTGCAACGCAATGATGACGGGTGCACCTTTCGGCCCGGCTTCCAGATAGCTCCAACGGTCGCCCGTGAATTTTTCTTTGGCTTGAATCTCGGCAAATTGCAGTTCGGGCAACGGCGGAATGGCCGATTGCGCGTGAATCGAGATAACGAATAATACTGTGAGTGTGATCGTAGTTATCAGGCGATACATAGAATATGTCTCTTGAATGTGTGATTTCGCCGCAATTATCGGGTTTGCTGTACCGCAGGTTGCTTTAGCCAGCGGAGGTTTTTGTCTGCGTGGCTTCGACAGCCTGAAAGCTTTTCCAATGTTGCTCATTGTTGCATGTTGCCTACCACAACCTGATGGATTCTCCAGAAACAGACACCGGCGAAGATTTGCTCCAAGACTGTGAGTGACCATCAAAAGTGAATTGAAGTAGTGTATCGGGAGTAGTAACGAAAGCTGGCTTGCGGCGAACCAACAGAATGAGATCGCCAGGCACTCCAAAACTTGATTGTATAAGCCAGCAATCCGTCATACTTCCCGGGTTCATGGAATTTGAGGGCGTAAGATCGAAAACCGTGGAAAGGCGTTTCCATTCTCCGGTTTCTACGGCGCAACGAAAATGTTCAACTCGTTGCCCATTAGCATCGGCGATGACGGCTACCAATTCCCGATAACGATGCATTCCATAAACTGAATGAATCATCGCTGGACGCCCAACAATCCCCGTTATCCCTGTCGATTTAGTGGCAATTTCCCATTTACCCGTCGAGTTTTGGAGAACCTTATGCGACAGCCTTGCCGGGGTTTCAGGCAATCGCGAAACGATTCGTATAGCGATTTCCAAATTCCCTTCGTCAGAAACACACAGGCAAAATTTCTCTGGATAAACTGTGCTGGTAAAATTAATGGGTGACTCAGAAGAAAACGCATCATTCTCACGACGCCATACCGTCGCGTTATCGTTGTCGCCAACAAAGTGCGCGAGTTTGCTGTGTCCGTTTTCAACGAGTGGCACTACCAATTCATAGTGCCCACGTTTCCCACGCAAACCCTGTATTGCCTCTGGTGTTCCCGCGACTCCTTCCACTGCTTTGCCATCTACTTTAACCGGGCCTTTTGCTGACCAACTGCCATTTCCATTATCTTCATAGTGGTATAGTTGTGCTTTTCGCGTAATCACCGCTGGTTGCAGTTGGGCAAATAGCTGGAAGCGTGACGGGTCATCGAAATTGCTGGCCAGAGCGCAAAAACCTTGAATACTTGGCCCTAGCGTTCGTGGATTTGCAGAGGCACTCCAAACGGTTTCCCGCGCGGCCCACTGGGCATTGTCCTTGCCACGAAATATATGCGTGACCGTATTTCCGTTCGGGGTGAGAGCCGAAACAAACGCGTCAACCAGCCCAATCGTGTTGCCGTAATTGCTTTGCAGAACCCATCCGGATGAACGCCCTACCCACTCAAGCCGCAGTTTCGGATCAATGCTTTCATAATCCGTTGGCTGTGGCAGATTCAATGGGCTGGTTGGGTAACGGCAACCGTCGGCAGCAATTTCAATTTGATAATTCGAAAGACCGGAAGGTGTGTGCCGCTCATATCGCTTCCAGCAGTAATGAGAGGATTCTGGCAGGGATTCCACCCCGCCCAACTGGATACGTTGGCGTAGAAGTTGATAAACCCGTTGCTTCAGTTCGTGAATCTTGGCATAACGTTCCGCGATCAACGGACGGCTCAACATTGCTTGCCGGAACCTGTTCCGAACGTCCCGATAATCTTCTTCAGATGGCGGTAACTTCCTCAAACCAAGAGGATCGCTAGGATCCGGGCGTTGCTTGAGTTTCGGTAAAGTTGGGTCAGGGCTATTTGACCAAAAGTCCTCATCCCAAATAATCATCAACTCATGTTGCCAAGCTCGACGGCGGGCGACAGTAATCTGCCTGGCGAGTTCAAGCATCGCCCTGCGGCGGCCTGAACTGCGAATCGAAGAAGAGACATGATCATGGGCAGACATCCAACCATAGTCAGCGCAAATATGAATCAGGCCGGTCTCGATAGTCATTGTGTCATGGACTTCAATTTCTGGCCGGATTACCCAGGTATGGCAAGCCAACGATGAGGCGGTTGCGATGTCGTTCAGGGCGATTTCGTTTAACGCTAAATCAAGACCGCGCTGGCCAATTTTAAGCAGTCGCATTGGAGGATCGCCGGGAAGATGATCCACGTCCACGCCCTGCCAGTCTTGCGGGTCTTCCTCCCAGTTTTCCCATGCCCATGCTCTTGTCGGTGCGCCACATCCCACTGCAATCAAACGTGAGGGTGAGAGGGCCGTCGCAGCCGCAAAAGGAATGGTTTCCAGCACTCCTCCATCAACCGCATACTCCCCTGCAACACGCCTGGGCTCAAACGCTAAAGGAATTGCCGCAGAAGCGAGTATGGCATCGAGGAGGTCCTGATTACTTCCAGTCTGCCAAAGTTCGCCATTTCGCAAAACAAAAATCTCTCCAAACTTGGAGACATAGTAAGTATTACCAGTGGATAACCCTACAGAGGTAAGGTATACCTCGATATCGGATTGCCGGAGTTGATCTAAGTTAAGCGAGGCAGGACCCCCCGTGCCGCGAAACCTGTCTTCAATTGGTTTGAGCAGGTAAAGCGATTCCGAGGCCATCGTGTTTTCCAGGTAAATTTTGATGTCAAGGATTTCTGCTATGCTCAGGCTGAGCAACGGAAGGTAGCCGGTGAAAAAAGTCCCGATTCCAACGCATTTCATATTATCGTACAAATTGCCGGTTTTTTTCGTCAGTTCTTGAAAGTAATATGTCTTTAAATACATGTCCTCGTCCCGGAACAGCTCCTGGCGCCAGATTTGTGACAACCCATTTAAGCCGCCGCGATAGCCGGGAGCACCGCCAGTTTCGCCTTCCGCTAACTTGACTCCATTTACCGAGCCAACCGAAGTACCGACGATGGCATTTGGATTTACTCCCAAAGAATAAAGGCATTCCAGTGCTCCTAGCTGAAATGAACCTTTCGCTCCGCCACCGCTTAGTGAATAAACTGTTTTCATGCAATGTCTCCTAAAACATGATTCTGAGGTGGTATGTGATTGCACCTCTTGATTCACGCAGAACCCTTTCATGAGAGGGTTTTCGATGAATTGAATTGTTGTCGCCGGTCAAGGCAACACTTACTTTCTGCTGATCGATTGCTTCGGAATCCAGCCCGGCGTAGCCTTTTCAAATTGATCGTCGGTCAATTGCCGCACGTCAGAGCCGTCCGCACGCATCACGTAAAGATCGCCATACGGTTGCGCGTTATAGGGATACAGCGCAGATTCGTCTTTGAAGCCCTGCCGTCCGCTGGAAAACGCCAGCCATTGGCCGTCCGGCGACCAGACACAGTGTGCATCGTTGCCCGGCGTATTTGTGAGGCGCTTGAGGTCGGTGCCATCCGGCTTGACCGTATAGATTTCGTAATCGCCATCGCGCTTGCTGGTGAAAGCGATGCGATCTCCGAGCGGCGACCACGCGGGGAAGTTGCCTGGATAACCGCCTGTCAGCAACGGCGTGATGGCGCGAGTCGCTACATCAATGGTGAAAAGCCCTTCGGTTGCGCCGCCTGACGAGCGATAAACAATCTTCTTGCCATCGGGCGACCAACTGGGGAATCCGTTGTTGCCCGTGCCGTCGGTCAATATCTGCAAGTTCGTGCCGTCACTGTCTATCACGGCGATGTCGCCGATAACTTTGCCGTTAAACATCTGAAAAAAACGTCCGAAGCCGAAGGCGATTTTGTCTCCTTGCGGCGACCACACCGGCGCGACAATGCTTTTCTCGCCGTTCATCAACAATACCAACCGCTGCGAGCCGTCGGTGTTCATAATCAGAATTTTGTTGTGGTGGAAGGCTCCTGGTTCGCTGTTGCTGATGAGTCGGGATCCGTCTGGCGAAGCCGAAGGATAGATGCCCGTACGAATCAATTTGAATTGCGCGTCGCGGCTGGCGAACGGCTGAAAGGGCGGCCAGTTCGGCTCAGTGTCGCGTTGAAAGATCATGCGTTTGCCGTCGGGCGACCAGCGCGGATTGCGGAATTCGCCGCGCAAGCCAGCTGTCTTTTCGCCGGTGGTGGCGCTGATGAATTCAAGGCCGCCTTCCGGGCCGCCGCTGCAATACGCGACGCGACCATCAACAAGACTATTAGCTGGCAGCCATTGCGGCGCCCACTTTTCGCCTTTGCCTGTGGTCAGCGTGCGCCGTTCATTCGTTTGCAGATTCAGGCTGGCGATGTGCGAGGTGCCGCGATTGCGCAGCACAGTGACGATCTTGCCTACGTCATCGAGAGCGGCTTCGTAAAAGAGCAACTGCTTGCCATCCGCCGACCAGGCGGGGCTGCCCACGAATGCGCCCGATTGCGTAACGCGCCGCGCTCCAGAACCATCAGCCTGCATCACGTACAACTCAGTCACTTGCCGCAGAGAGAATCCACCCCCTCCTATCGGCTTAGTTGAATCACGATCTGAAGAAAACGCCAGCCACTTGCCATCGGGCGACCAGGACGGGCGAAAGTCGCCTCCACCTTTTGGCTTTTGCTGATTTGTCAGATTGCGCAGCTTCTTCGTCGCCAGTTCCAATAACCAAATGTCAGCTTGCCCGCTGCGGCTCGAAACGAACGCGAGCCATTTGCCATCAGGTGACAACGCGCCCTGATCATCAAACGCCGGATGATTGGTCAGCCGTTGTAAGGCTGATCCATCGGGATGCACGCGATAAATGTCAGCCACTCCATTGCGTGTTGAAGTGAACAGGATCCACTTGCCATCCGCCGAAAACGAAGCGTTGTAATCCTGTGCGGGATGCGCCAGCAACGGCCTGGCATTACTGCCATCCGCATCGGCGATAAATACATCCAGATTCAGCGGCGCGAAGCTTGCTAGGGCAAGGGTGTAATTCTTTTCGCTCGACTTTGGTTGTGCAACTGCCGAGAAACTCAGGCTCAGCGCAATAAGCAGGCCTGTTAACTTTGTGAACATGTTTTGATTCCTTTCACATCAATTGCATCAGCCACGCCGCGAACTGTTGCCAGAGGCTCGTGTTTGCCAACACCAGTCGCAACGGTTCGGACAACACAACGAACAGGCCGCCGATCAGGGTAGCGCGATGCACTCGGCCCAATATGCGATAGTCAAACACCGCACACGCGGCAATCAGCAAATCAAGCATGAGCCAGCCGATGAATAGCCCCGGCACAGGGATGAACGTCAACGCCAGCAACGCAAATCGCGCTGTTGCGGGCGTCAGGATCGAAATCGCCGCCAGCATCATCAGCCGTTTATGCACATCCGGGCGGCGACGAAATGAAAAGCCCGCTCCCAGCAGCACCGCAAAGACGACAAGGTCAGCGATGGCTACGGCAAAGAATGCGACTGGGGGCACGCCCGCTACGGTGATGCCTTTTTTTAGATCCACCAGTTGCATGTAAAACCCCAGTGCCAGCATCAGCAGCGCCAGCGCCATGCCAACCACACCCAAACGGCGATGCAGGTCGGTTCGCATATGTGCAACCAGTACCGGTTGTGCCACCAGCAAGGCAATCCACAACGTAAAAATCGCCCCGTGCACGTGATGCAACGCGGTCAAGCGGCCGGACATAGGTTCGACGCCGAACAGCGGTTTAAGGTAATAGCTCGGCGCAAATCCGACGAAGACCGCCAGCGCGACGACCAGTGCCATTCCAGTGAAAAACCGCCGTTCGGTATTTCGGTCGGCGGCATAGTTGCGAGTAACGACTTGTTCCATACAGGGTGCTCCTCGTCCGATTCAGCATTACTGGCAGATGAGGTTGGCATGACGCACTGTGAGCAGCCATTTGCCGTTACGTTTCGTCCAGATATTGGTAAAGCGGCGGCGTTGCGTTTGCCCGGCGCCTGGAGCGTTGCCGATGGGCTTGATCGTTTCTGATCCCATCACGATGGCCGTGTCGCCGTGCAGCGCGAACGATTCCACTTCACGCACGAAGGATGAATAGTGAATCGAGCCGGATTTGATCAGCGCCAGCAATTCATGTTTGCCTTTGGTGATTGTGTTGCGTGGGTTATTCACGAGCAGGTCGTCGGCATAAAATTTTGCCGCTGCGTCAGCGTCATTTTTCAGAATGGCGGTGGCTTCAGCTTGATCAAGCTGAAGGATTTCCTGCTCTACCGCATTGGGCGATTTGGTCGTTTGGGCGGTGATGGCACCGCTTGCAAGCAGTATGGCGAATAACAGGAACATGCTGGATTTGAACATGATGTCTTTCCTTTGAAATTAGTACTGCTGATTGATGGTTTGATGGTGTCACTTGCGCCTAGCTGCGGGCGTAGCAACGTCTTCCCACGTGCACCGATGCCAGAAAGGCGCATACTGCCTTTCTGATGATGCGAATCTTCTCTTTCAATCACGGAGTGGTGTTGGCTAAGGGGACGTATCGCAAAAAAATATCGAATGGAAATTGACACTCACTGTTCACGTGTTTCCATTCGCCCGCTTGAATAAAGCTAGCCCAGTAAAACGGGTGCTTGCGATTGGGCTGTCTCAGTCATTCAAGTTTTGCTTGCCGCAATGAAATGTTTCGAGTTTGGTGAGCAAGCCTTCCTTCTTGGTAGACCTCTTGCAAAAGTGGGGTAAATCTTTGAAAACAGTAGGTCAAAGGAGAATTCCGATGACCTATGCGGACGTGAAAGACTTAAAGCCGGCTGACTTCAAGCGATTTTGTGGCGTCAAGCCCCATACCTTTGCTGCGATGGTCGAGGCCTTGCCGCAACGAGAGCAGCAGAAAAAGAAGAAAAGCCGCGAGCCGAACTTTCTCTCGAAGACCAATTGCTGCTGCCTTTGCACTATTTGCGCGAGTATCGAATTTACTTTCACTTGAGTATCAGTCGGGGCGTGTCAGAAGCCACGGTTTGTCGAATCGTCAAGCGCGTTGAGAACGTCTTGCTCAAGACCAAGTGCTTTCACTTACCCGGCAAAAAGGAACTGCATGCGCAGATCACCAATTTGAGGTCGTGGTCATTGACGCAAGCGAAACGCCCGTAGAACGGCCTCAAAAAACAGCGGCGATATACAGCGGCAAGAAGCGGCGGCACACGCTCAAGGCGCAGTTTGTGATTGATCGAAAGAGCAAACAAGTCATCTGCGCAGCGCATGGGCGCGGCCGAGAACACGATTTCAAGCTCTTCAGGCGCAGCCGGACTCGCAATCGAATGCTTGGGCGATCGTGGCTATCAAGGCTTACAAAAGCTGCACGCACAGAGCCAGACGCCCAAGAAAAAGCCTCCGCATCAGAAGTTGAGCAAGGATGACCGCCGTGCGAATTGCATTTTAGCGAGCCGTCGCAACGTCTGCGAACACGGAATCGGCAAACTGAAAGTTTTCCGCATTTTGATGGAGCGGTATCGCAATCGGCGCAAGCGATTCTGCCTGCGAGTGAGCTTGATTGCCGCTATCTATAACTTTGAACTCAAACAACGACGCTGACTTTCGCAAGAGTTCTAGCCAAGCGAATCGGACTGGCAAGCAAGGCGCGGTATTGCGGCGGGCTCGGGTTTGGCTACCTCAGGGGCGTAAAACTGAAACTGAGGTACAGTAAATATATTGACAGAGTTATTTCCATTCCCCCTGCAGGACAAAAGCTCCCCAATAATAAGGTGATTTCCAAGCAGGCTTTTTCATTAGCTCGAGTTGTGCCTGACGCAGCGCCGCCGCAGGGCGAAGTTTTTCTTTTAACATTCCCCGATAAAAACGTTTCATCAATTCCGCTGTTGCCGCATCGTTGACTTGCCATAGGCTTGCAACAACGCGGGGCGCGCCGGCATACATAAAACCACGCGTCAGGCCGATGAGGCCTTCCCCTTTGACCTCTTTGCCGAGGCCGGTTTGGCAGGCGGAAAGAACTACGAGATCAGCGTTAAGTTTCATGTTGTAGATTTCGTTCAACCGTAGATAGCCGTTTTGGGCCTGCCCGCCTTCGTCCACGAGCGAAAGCGCCAACCCGCTGAGTTCAGGATCGGCGCTATCGAGCAAGCCATGCGTGGCGAAATGCACGATGCGGTAATCAGCCAGCTTGTTGCTTAAAACGGTTGTGCGACTAGCGGCGAAATCGAGGGCTTTGAATATGCTGTTGGCCGGTGCGATGGCGGCGATGGACTCTGCTTCCTCGCGGCTGAAGAGAAGGCGTTGCAAACCCGCGCGCTCATCGCTGGTGATGCTGCGTAACGCGCGTGTCATAGAAAGCGTGTTCGAATCATTGCTGGCGGGCGAGGCTTTGGCCAAAGGCTTAGCTTTGACCCGTGCGTCATTTGTGGCAAAGACGGGGTCGGCGATGACGGCTACAGTTTGTAGAGCAGGGGAACGCTTGGCCAGTTCAGTCCGCATGAGCGCCAAGCTGGATGAGGATGGCAAGGTGACGATCTCATGTTGTTCCAGCAAGGTTGCGGTTTGGGCGCGGCGGGACGTGACAGTTGGGGCAGGCAGCACGCCGAAAGGAATGTATTGCAGCGCTTCCGGCGCAACGATCACCAGGCGTTTGTTGTGCCATTCGTGGTTGAGTCGACTGGCGAGCGGAGTCAAAAGCAGTTGACTCAACTTTGCGGCCTCTGCGGTCAACGTTGCCTGCAAACCGGTCGGACGTTGCGCCAAGGCTTGATAAAAACGCTGCGCCGTCATTTTGATTTCCGTTTGCGAAGCGAGCGTAAAGCTATCGAGTTGAGTCGCCGAGACTGCCCATAAGTAAGCCCCTTTCTCTCCAAAGGCATATTGCAACAACACCGTATCGGCATCGAGCATTTGTTGTATTGCAGCCACATCCAACGGTTGCGGCAAGGTGAGATTGGCATAGCGTGGATGTGTCACGCGCAATTTGTTTTCGTGGTAAATCAGCTCGTTTTTGAGTGACAGAATGGCATCGTCAACCGATTTAAGTTGGGCGGAAGTGTTCTTCCCGTTCAGCAAAGTTGTTTTCTCGACGGCTTTGCGGTTGAGTTGATCGCGTAAGCTTTTTTCTTGTTCCAGCAGCCCGAGGTCTAAGCCTTGCCGCAAATCGAGGCGAGCTTCTGCCAACAAGCTCAATAAGCTGCGTGTACGGGCGCGTTCGACCAGTTGCAACGCTTTTCGTTCATCAACTTTTTGTTCCTGTATGTTCTGGCGGCGCATCAGCATGTCCAGATAAACGTCAAAAGCTACTGGCTGGGTTTGAAACGAAGCGCGCTGGGCCGGATTGACGAGGCTTTCTCGAATGGATTCGATGATTTCAAGCGCGGCGGTGATGGTGGCTTCAGCTTGTTTCCAATCATCGAGCGAGAAATGCGCCCGCGCCATCATCGTGAGGGCAAGGGACTGCCCATAGGGATCATTCGCTTCACGAGACAAGGTTACTGCCTGCTGCGCGTAATCAATTGCTTGGGTGAATTGACCTGCTTTCCATGCTTGCCGACTTAAGCCTGTTAAGGCGGTGGCACAGCTACGCTTGTGTGCCGCCGGTCGCCCTGCCTCTTCAAAAATAGTTACCACCGACTGATATTTGTCACGGGCTAACTCGTCCTCGCCCAATGTGTCATGCAAACTGGCGATATTTATGTAAAGACTAATCAGCGTTAACGGGTTATTCCGCTGTTGCGCGAGTTCCAGCGCTTGTCGGTATAAGTCGCGCGCCTCTGCAAAGTTTTTCAGATTGCGATGCGCAAGTCCCAAATTTCCGAGCAACGTCACTACGTTGACGTTGTTTTTCACGCTACGCTCAAATGCCAATGACTTTTCAAAAGCGGCGGCGGCTTGCGCGTATTCGCCCAGGGCCTGATAGGTAGAACCCATATTCGCAATCAATGAGGACTCATCGCGGGTGGTAGGCTTAGGCGGTAATTGCGCCATCGTCCATTGATAAGTATTGATCGCTTTTTGCAGTTCATTGCGCCGACGGTAGGCGACCCCCAAACCGGCCACAATAAATTGTTCAGCCCCGCGATATTTTGAGACTTGCGGTAATTGCAAAGCTGCTTCCCAAAGGTTGATGGCTTTTTCCTGCTCGCCATTATCAAAATAAGCCTGGGCGAGACTGCCCATCGCACGAATTTCGCCATCCTGATTTCCGGCTTCCTGTCGAAGCCGCAAGATTTTGAGGTGTAATTCAACGGCTTTTTTGGCATCGCCCTTACCTCTTATCAATCCCGCATACCAGGTGAGACAAAGTGATTCAAAGACCGGATCACTGTTGTCGGCGTAAAGTGACAGGGCTTCAGTAAAGTGCGCGAGCGCCAGTTCGTCTTGCCCCAACTCCTGTGCAAAGCGTCCCAGATTACTGATGGTTCTAGCGGTTTCACGAGGTCGTCCTAATGGTCGAAAGAGGGCGAGCGCAGCTTGATGCTTTTCGATAGCTGCGGGGCGTTGGCCGAGCGTGTAATCTACCCAGCCCATCTCTCGCAAGATATTCGCTTCTGCCCACGGGATTTTTCCCCGCACCAAATCGAGCGCCGCTTGATAAATGGTCAGCGACTGTTTTTGTCCGTCGCTGTTTTGGTGCGTCAACCCACGAGCTTTCATGAGTTGCTCGTAGGCTTCCAGATAGATTTCGTCCTCCATGGTGGCAGGGCGCAGAGCTTCAATGGTGAAGCGGTATCCGGCGCGCAACGAGGGGGAATCCGCAGGGTCGGCTGATTCAAATTCGAGAATATAGACGCCCGATTCCGCCGCGATCCAGGCAAGAGAGCTGACGTATTGCAACGCCCAATCGTTTTCACCGAATTCACGGAGTATCTGTTGGCGCGGATTTTTTAAACGCACGCGCAAGTTGGTGTCGCCTCTGATCAAGCTGACTTCGACATATTGCCCGGCGCTGATGTTGAGCGGGTAATTCATTCGCTGGCTGGCCGTTAAAATCCCGGAAACGGGATGCCCTAGCAAAATTTGTGCTGCGTCGCCCAACGCCGGCCGTGCCGTGCAGAGGCTTATCAGGAAAAGTCCGATGGCCAAACACGTCCGATTGATGAATGGCTTTGGTTCGGACTGTGTTTGCGGGTTGACCTGCGTTAACTGAAAACGGTTGTAAAAGTTCGACATACAATTACTCTCAGCGTGCATCTTCGTTGCATTCATACCGCAATGTGTTATTTGAGGTTGTAACGGTGGTTGACGCGAAAGATCGCTTTGCTCAAGGCGTCAGCTTCGCCATTTGGATTCAGCCCGCTGACTGTCACGAAATACTCTCCGTCCGCCAATAAGCCCGCAGGAACAGTGAATACCAGTGTGCCGGATTTGATTGTCGTAATGATGTTGCGCAAGGCTTTTCCCTCGGCGCGTTGCAACGTCAGACGGTAACGCGCATAACCATTCACGTCCGCTTTCAGTCGCAAGCGCACTTCATCCGTATTAGGCGGAATCGTTAAAGTCGAAACGTCAGCGTTCTCGTTGCCGCGCACAAGCCCGGCATTCAACGCCAAGGTGACAAAAGCCGGTGCGGCTTTGACCGATTCAGTCGGCGTCGTTTCAGGGAGAGGGGATGCCACAGGCATATTGACAGGTGTGGGCGAACCCGCCGCATTTGGTTGTTTCGCAATTTCTATTGGCACAGTAGGACGACTTACTTTCCACATCCACCAGCCGCCTAGCGTCAGCAACACGATCACAGCAAAACCGAATGTCCATCCCCAGGTGCCCTTGCCCGATTGCCACCACTGCACAACTTGTTTGCTAAAAGAAGCAGCGCGTGGCGACGGCTCACACACATTCAATTCTTCTTTCACTTCATTGACATGCCTGGAGAAGGCACCGGCAAATTGCGCGCGCGCGCGGCGTTGTGGGTGCGCCAGCACGTGACGTTCAAAGGCAGCGTGTTCCGCGTCAGTCAATTGCCGTCGCACGTAACGATCAGCCAGGTCATTTTCAATTGCCACCAGTTGTTCAAACACTTCAGTGTCAGCGGCGTAGCTATCTTCCAGTGCCGCTTGCTCGACAGGCGTTTCCAAACCCAGCAAATAGCGGGTCATAACGTCTTTGGTTTCCTTCGGAACATTCATAGTTCGTCTTTGCCTATCGTTATCAAGTGGCGGAAAACCGCCGGTCATATCGCGCTTTTATTACGCGCGCAGCGCATTACGCAATCAGTCAGTTTATCGCGCAAACGTTGCGCGCGATTGGCCAGCGCATCGCGGCGCAATCCCAAAACCTTGGCCAGAGCCGCGCGGCGTTCGATTTGCGCGCGGCCTGTGTGTTGGTAATAGCTCAAAATCAGTTCGCGGGATTCTTTGGGCAATTGCTGTAAACAGTTTTCCAGACAACGTTGATTCGTTTCTTCCAGTTCCTGTTCCATCGCGGCGTCGCGTTCGTCAATCATTGGTTCGACGGGGAGTTCTTCCCAGGCTACGCGACGCGCGTCGTGGCTCTTAAACGTTTCCAGCAACACCAACCGGGCAATTTGCATGGCATAAGCGCGAATTTCCTGCACGCCGACGCCTTCGGACAGCTTGCGCGCCAGCCGATTGAGTGTTTCGTCGGCACGCTCTTCCGCGAACGACGCCCCTCGCCATTCAAAAAAACGCTGCAGCATCCGCCGCAGGTCTTCATATTTTTCCCCGGCGCGTTCGCGGTCGGCATCCAGCCGTTCCAGCAAAGCTGCAAACGCATCGGCGGTAATTGACCAAGCCATAGACAAAAATTAAAAGGCGAAGATAGCGCAGTTGATAAAACTCTTCTCGAACCTTGTGGGGAAAGTGGGTTCGTAGGCGCGTGATTATAAAGAATTTGCAGGGAATGGAAAATTGGATTGCGGCGGTTCAGGCAGTCCCCAAAAGTGATTCGCAGTAAAACAAACGAGCGGGAATAACAATGTTCTTGTCATTCCCGCTCGTTAGCTTCTTCCGGGGCGCGCTGCCGCCCTTCATCAAGGCTGGATGGTAAACGCTCCTGATTTCGTGACTGAAACGCCGCCCGGATTTGTCACCGTCAAGTTCCGCGTAGTCGTTTGAGCCGAGCTGGCGATAATGAATTTCGCCACGATTGAAGTCGTCGTCATTGAAATCGGCGTCGCAGTAACCGATCCGCCGTTGACGGAAACAACGGATTGTCCTGGAATAAAGCCATCGCCGGAGATCGTCACCGTCACCGTAGTTCCACGTTTGCCGCTGTTCGGCGTCAGAGTTCCAATCGTCAGTTCACCCGAAGGCGCAGCCGTCACTGTCACCGATTGCGCCGCCGTCGAAGCCGTCCCGCCTTTCCCATCATTCACTGTTAACACAATTGAATGTGGGCCAACGCCAAGCTGCACGCTGGCTTGCGCCGTTGTCGCAATCACCTGGCCATTGTCCGTCCAACTGTAAGTCAGCGGATCGTTGTTCGGATCGCTGGAGCCGGTTCCGTCCAGATTGACCGTCGCGGTTTGTCCGCTTGCCTGGACAGTTGGTGGCAACGAATTGGCGACAGCAACCGGCGGTTGGTTTGGCGGCGGACCATTCGGATCATTGACCGTAATGGTGAAACTTGGCGTCAGGTTCGACCCGCCTTTGTTGTCTTCGGCTTTGACCTGAACGTTGTAAGTGCCTGTGTTCGCGTTGTTCGGATTGACGAACAGTGTCGCCGTCCTGGCCGCAGCGTTTGCATTTGTGATTGTGACAAACGGCAACGAAGGGATCAGCGAGAAAGTGACCGGATCGTTGTCCGCATCCGTAGCCGATAACGCCACATTCAGTTGCTGGTTCTTGTTCAAGCTCTGATTCGCCACCTGAGCCGGAACCGGTGCATTGTTCGGCGGGCCGCTGATTGCCAAACGCCGAGCACGCAAGTTGCCGGAATCGCAGAAAAGGATATTGCCGGAACTATCAATTGTAATTGCCGTCGGCGTATCAATTGTCGCGCTGGTTGCGGCTCCGCTGTCACCGGAATTTCCGGCGCTGCCGTTTCCGGCGATGGTCATGATCAATCCGTCAGTGACTTTGCGAATCCGTTCATTGTCCGTGTCTGTGATGAGCAGATTGCCAGCGGAATCCAGTACGATTCCTGTTGGCGCATTCAGTTGCGCCAGGTTTGCCGCTGCGCCATCACCGCCAAAACCAGAAGTGCCGTTACTGAATCCGGCGAAATGATTAATGGTTGTGCCTGTCATTTTGCGAATGCGGTTGTTGCCTCGATCGGCAATGTACACGGTCGCTCCGTCGCCGCTGACGGCAACGCCAGTTGGATGATTCAGCTTGGCCGAAGTCGCCACAGCGCCATCGCCACTATTCCCAACTTCGCCGGTTCCGGCAATCGTTGTCAGGTTGCCACTTGAAACTTTGCAAACGCGATTGTTGCCCGTGTCCGCGAAATACACGGTGCCAGCCGCATCAACAGCTACAGCCATTGGCGAATTGATCCAGGCGCTGATCGCCGGACCATTTCCGCCCAGGGCAGCGATGCCGGCTCCGGCGATGGTTGAAATGTTTCCCGTACCCAAATCAATTTTGCGAATGCGGTGATTGCCCGTGTCGGCCACGTAAAGCGAATTGGTTCCCGCGTGGTAGGCCAATCCATTCGGATCGTTGAACTTGGCGGAAAGTGCCGGGCCGCCGTCGCCCGCAAAGCCTTTGGCTCCCGTCCCCGCCAGCAACGTGATTGTGCCGCCATTGATTTTGCGAATCATACGAGCTTCGGAATCAGCGATGTAGACATTTCCATTGCCATCAGCAGCGATTCCGCTAGGTTGTTTGAATGCAGCGGAGGTTGCCGCTGCGCCATTTCCGGTTGAACCATACGAGCCGTTTCCGGCAAACGCTGCGATGTCGAAATTCGAGCCGGTTGGCGGTGGAGTCGGCGTTGGGCTGGGAGTCGGCGTCGGACTTGGCGTTGGAGTCGGAGTCGGTGGCGGATTACAGCCTGTACAATTCACAGTTACCTTAAATGTCCTCGTCCCCGCATTGCCCGCCGCATCGCTGGCCGAAAACGTCACAGTTGTTGTGCCAACAGGGAAGGTCGAACCCGAAGCGGGTGCCGCTGTTACTGTGCGATTGCCCGAAACGGCGTCAGTCGCAGTTGGCAGCGCGAACGTCACCACTGCGCCGGTTCCGGAAGCAATCGTTTGTGTAATATCTGCCGGAACGTTTGTGAAAACTGGGGGCGTAGTGTCCTGAACTTTCACATTCTTTCCGACCGTGCTGGTGGTTCCGTTGGGTTTGCCATCACTGACAGTCAGCGTGATCAAATGCTGGCCCAGCGCCAACGTCACTTGTGCCGATAACTGTGAAGCAAGCGTGTTGGTATTGCCTGAAAAGTTATCCGACCAGATAAAGCTGCTCAGAGTATCGCCGTCAGGATCGCTGGCGGTTCCGCTTAATTGCACGCTGGCTCCGGTGGGGCCAGTAGCTTCCACCGTCGCCGGAAGCGTTCCTGAATCAGCAATTGGCGCTCGGTTAACGTTGTTGACAGTGAGGACAATGGACTTGGAATTGCTGAGCGGTGGCGTGGCATCGTCGGTCACGGTAAAGGTGATATTGAAGGTTTGCGTGGCACCCGTATTGTTCGCCACAACGTCGTAAGCTGGTGTGTAGCTGAACGCGCCGGTCGAAGCGTTCAGGGTCGCTCCGCTGGGCGCTCCGGTCATCGAATATGTCAATGTTTGCGTTGAGTCTGCATCTGTTGCCTGCAAGGTGAAGCCCAGATTGGAGCCTTCGCCAATCGTTTTGTCGCCCGGACTGGTCAAACTCGGCGCGCTGTTTGGCGGCGCAATTGCACGGCGAATGCGGTTATTGCCCGTATCTGCAACATAAACCCCGCTGGCATTTACAGCGATGGAGTTTGCCAAACTCAACTTGGCCAGTGTGGCTGGGCCGCCGTCTCCGCTGAAGCCAATTTGCCCATTTCCAATCACGGTATTGATGATGTTTGTGGTGGCATTGACCTGGCGAATGCGGTTGTTGCCTTTGTCCACAATGTACAGGTTGCCGTTGGTATCCACACCCACCGCAGAAGGCGAGTTCAAGCGAGCAGCAGAAGCCGGGCCACCATCTCCTTCAAACCCCGAACGCGGAATTCCCTGGGTCACAGCCGTGCCGATGACGCCGCCCGACACTCTCCGGATTCGATGGTTGTTGGTATCGGCAATGAAAATGTCTCCATCGCTGTTGACTGCAACGCCTGTGGGACGGTTCAGGCGGGCGGCGGTTGCCGCTCCGTTGTCGCCTGTGAATCCGAGCGAACCTTGAATTCCGGCGGTAATCGTGACGGTGCCGCCAGCCGTTGGAACCTGTCGGACAACGTGATTGCCAGGATCAGCGAAATAAAGCGTGACGTTGAAAACAGCGACTGAACTTGGACCATTTAACGAAGGGGAACCAAGTCCGGCCAACGTCGTGATCGTACCGTTGGTGTCAATTTTCCGAATTCGATTGTTGCCAGTGTCCGCGACGAAAATGTTTCCATTTGCGTCCACCGCAACCGATGAAGGCCGATTGAATGTTGCAGCCAGCGCGGGGCCTCCATCTCCGTTGGTGTCGCTTGGGTTGATAGATGCAGTATTCGGCGTTCCGGCAATCGTATTGATCTTGCCGTCGCTGGCGTTCACTTTGCGAATGACGTGATTGTTCGTGTCGGCGATGTAATAGTTGCCCGTCGAATCCAGCGCTACGCCCGAAGGCCCGTCCAGTTTGGCGATATTGGCCAAACCGGTATCTCCGGCAAATCCGCTGGAACCATCGCTGGCCACGGTGCTGATGGTGTTGCTTGTAACTTTTCGCAAGCGCCCGTTTCCGGAATCCAGAAAGAAAACATCCGCACCCGCGATTCCAATTCCGGTAGGAGCGTTCAGGGTAAACAATCCAGCAGGAGTTCCATCGCCGTTGTACCCCTGGCCAGCGCGTCCGGCTATGGTGGTCAATAATGTGCCATCCACCTGACGAACACGGTGATTGCCTGAATCGCTGATGTAAACCTTGTGTGCCGATCCAATCGCGACGCCGGTGGGAGCGTTCAACTGCACGGCTGTGGCGGTTCCGAATTCGGTAGGCGACCCGGTCTGCCCGTTTCCGGCGAATGTGCTGATGTTTCCACCAATAATGGCTCGAACCGAGTTGTTGCCCGTATCGGCGATGTAAATCGTCGAACCGTCAACGGCGACGTCGTTTGGCGTATTCAGGGCAGCAACCGCTGCTGAGCCACCGTCGCCTTCGTTGCCTGCGGCTCCATTGCCAGCAATATGAGAAACCGTGGGTGTGCCGTTCAAATCATTGATTGAAATCAGGCGATGATTGCCCGCATCGGCAACCAACAGGTTTGCTCCATCCAGCGCGATTCCACGTGGGTCCGTCACAACGGAGCCCGATGCCGATCCGGTGCTTGATCCGGGCACGCCATTTCCTGCGATGGTATTGATTTGATTGGTCCCGGCAGTGACTTTGCGAATGCGACGATTGCCGCTGTCGGAAATGTAAACGTTGCCGCTTCCATCCACGGCCACATCCGAAGGGCTGTTGAGCAATGCATCTGTTGCCGGGCCGCCATCGCCATTTGTTGCGGTCGAATTTCCAGCCGCTTCACCAACTTTGCCTGCAAAAACGGTCAACGTGCCTGCCGAAATGTTCAGTTTGCGAACGACGTGATTGTTTGTGTCGGCGAAGTAAATTTCATTCGCTGACGCGACGGCGATGCCTCGCGCGTTTTGAAAATCCGCGAATGGGCCTGTGCCTCCGCTGGAACCAGCAATGGTTGAAATGTTGAATGCCGATTGAGCGGATGCCGACCGCCAAACCATTGGCAACGCTAGTATTGACAAGCTAATAAAGGCCACCAGGATCAACAAGGCCAGACGGCGCGAACCGTCTGATCGCAAAGTTTTCTTTTTGTGCGTTGGAACAGCCTGAACATTACGTTTCATTTGTACCTCTCGAACGTGGGAGAACGCGACTTGACCGTACCAAGCCCGTCGTGAAACGAAGCCGGTCAATCGGTGAATCAAAATTTTTGATTGCTGGTTGTCACTTGCGGGGCGAAACTTGCGGGGAGGCACAAAGTCTTGCCCTAAAAGATGGCGTGGGGTGTCTAAATATATTTTGGGGCTTGGGCTTAAATTCGCTGTGGGTTCGGAACAATCAGAATTCTAGTTTTCCTGCCAAATGCCGGTCAACAGCTTTGTCAGCGGTTTAATGAACAGAAGTTTTGTCGTCGGTTTGTTTGAAAATGTCTGAAGAGCTTTTTCAGCTTTAGGTTGCAAACTGGCAGAGTGGGGCGAAATTTTCTGCTTCTTGCGGCAATGGCGCTCAAAAAAGCATTAATTCAGAGCGCGATTATTGGAAAGAAGAGTTGATGTAATTTGTTTGCAGAAACAACCAGGTCGAATAAGCGTTGATTGCCACTGACAGCAGAAACAGAAGTGCTTCAGACAGCGTGAGCTTTTTGGGCGAATTTTCCAGCAGGATCAGCGACATCCAAGGCAACAATTCCATCGCGTATCGGTAAGAAATCTGCCAACCACCAGGATTGCCGTGCAGCCATAACACCAGCGTTAATAACAGGATTGTTCCAACTGCCAGCCATTTCAATTGACGGTCCTTGGCTCCGGGGCGAAAGAGGAGAACCAGAAACGGACAGCTCAGCAAAATTGAGCCTCCGAATCCCGTCGGAACCAGATAAGGGAAGCTCGGAATGCGGTTCCAGCTTTCAATCAGCATCGCATACGCGTTTCCTGGAATCGCGTGAATGGAAAAAATGCCGTGTTGGTACCACGGCTCGTCCAACACGCCCGGAATGCGCGCATAGCCAAAATCCAGCGGCGACCCAAATCGAAGGTAGTTGTAAACCAGCGTTCCAATACCAAGCGCCAAGGGAATGGCGATGAAACGATCAACGATTTTGATTAAATTGCGGGGTTCCGTTTCTTCACGATGGTTTCTGTAAAGCAAGTACAAGAACAGCGGAGCCAGCAAAATGATTTCCGTTCGATTGCCAAACGCGACCGCAAAGAACAACCCGGCCAGAAAAGGATTCGGTTTAACCAACGTGAAATAAAGCGCCGCAAACTGCCCGGCAACGGCAAATCCGAGCGCAATGTGCCAAGCTCCGGCAAAGGCCAGATTCGCCCACGTCCAGGTTGCCAGTGTTGGAAACAGCGCCATGACAATTCGTTTCAGCGGATCATCCGTGTATTTTCCAGTCAGCAGAAAACCCAGCAATGTGATAATCGCCGCCAACAATGCCGCCAGAACTGTACCCGGAAACTGCGAAATCAAATGCAGTTTTTGTAAAACAGCCAGCGGTAACATTATTACCACGCTGCCCAATGGAAAGGCTGAATAGTATTTTCCGTTGTGCGGAATGGTTTCGTTTAACCAATCCGGAGGCTTTTCTTCCAGCCCGACTTTGCCATCAAGCATCGCGACGGCAATTCTGAGCGTGTAATCGTAAAACGATCCCGATTGCGGATTGGAAAAGTAGTACACAGAGAAAACCAGGACGATTAAGGCAGCAGCAAGGTATTGGGACTGGCGAGGACTTGTCAGGGTCATTGGCTTGCTGGAGTTGATAAATCAAAGCCGTTCTGATTTGGATCCGCAGAGGTAAGGATGGCGTCGTCTGGTTCTGTTTGAATGACGGCGATCTGTTTGAGCCGCTCAAGCTTGTCGTCCAGTGTGTCCAGCGCAATGGCGGCGGCGGCTTGGTGTGCGCTTTTGATAGTCGTTCCTTCGCCCGTGGCCAGACAATGACCGTTGACGCGCAATTCAATTTGGAAAATCCGATTGTGATCCGGTCCCAGGCTTTCAACAATGACGTAGTGTGGGGTTGGCAGTCCAAAAGATTGCAGTTTTTCCTGAAGCGCGGTTTTGTAATCGGTTCGAGTCAGATTTTGCGGATCAATCTCGTCCAGCGTTTCTGCAAATTCCCGGCGGACAAAATCTTTGGCAGCCTGGACTCCACGATCCAGATAAATCGCCGCGATCAAGGCTTCGTAAGCATCCACTTGAAGCGCGGCTTTGTTTCTTCCACCGGTTTTTTCTTCGCCGCGATTCAGCAGCAGGTAATTTCCCAGTTCCAGCTTGGCGGCCTGACTTCTGAGATTGACGGCGCTGACCATATAGGCGCGCATTTTCGACAACGTGCCTTCGCTAAGGTTGGGATAAAGCTCCAGGAGCCAGGCGCTGACTAAAAATTCCAACACCGCGTCGCCCAAAAACTCTAATGCCTCATTGTGCGGAGGGCGAGGCTCTGGCTGTTCGTTGGCAAAGGAACGATGCATCATTGCGCGGCGGAGCAACACTTTGTCACGGAAATAATATCCGATCTGTTCTTCCAGCCGACTTAGCCTGTCCTCAAATGTGCCTTGATCGTTCACGGTAACTGTTTTTTATCATTCCAACTGCAAGAAAAGCCAGCCCTCCGGGGAGCGCTGGCTTTCTTTACAGGAAATTCAGGCGGTTGACGCCACTTACGGTTTTCTACGTTTGCCCTTTGGAGCAGCCTTTGGAGCGGCCTTGCCTTTGGTAGTTGTCGTAGTGGCTTTGCTGCTGGTGCTTGTAGCATTGTGGGAGCCGCCTCCGCCACCAGAACTGGTGAGCTTGACGCTGCCAGCCGCAGGTCCAGCCGGAGCTTGCAACGGAGCAGAGTCCGCTTCTTCCACTTTAACCGGAACAGTCGGACCGGCTACTGTCGGGTCCGCGCTGAACGATTTTACGTATTCAGCCGCTTTTTCCGGAGCCTTGGTGCGGTAGTTCCAGTAGGTGTCAAAATAAGTTTTGGCAGCGTCGTAATACGATTTGCTTTCGGGCTTGGTTGCCGTGGCCATCACGCGCGCATATTCCGGGATCAATTTGGTATCCATCACAGCGTTGACCTTGGCCAGAATCGCTTTGCCTTGTTCGCCTGTTTTAGCGGCATCGTCTGGAAGCTTGTCATATTCAGTGCGCAGAGCCTGATATTCTTCCTGGTAGATGTTGGCGCGCAGCCAGTAATTGGTCGGATCTTTCCAACCCAGACCATCTTTGTTTTTCACTTCTGTGGACTTGGTCAGATAAGAAATGGCCTGTGCTTTGTCGCCTTTAGTTTCAACCAGGTAAAACCCGTTGAATTGATTGATCTGGGCCATAACAATCTCGCGCAGATTATCCCAACTGGGTTGTTCCCAGCCTTCGGGAGCTTTTGTTGATTCAAAAAGCTTGAGCGCCTGTTCGCCGTAACCTTTTACTTTATCCAGATTCTTATACATCTGGGGAAGCGCTCCGTGAGCGCCTGCAAGCGCCATTTGCCCAATCACAAACTGATTGCCCGGAACGATCTTCAATAAATCTTCTCCCGCAGCAAAGAGCTGATCCAGCTTGTTGGCATCAGGAGCAGAGTAATAAGCCTTCAAGGCAGCCTGGAATCTTTCGTTTGCTTTGTTGTAAGAATCGGTTTCGTCTCTGTTCTTAACTATCGTCCCTGCATTTTTTGCATAAGTGCTATTTGGGTAAGTCGCAAGCAATTCTTTCGAAAGCTGATAGCACTTTTCTTTGTCCTTCTTGGTATAACAGACGTCATACCAGTTGCGCTCAAACTCGGCTTGCTTCTCGTCCTGTGCTTTAACAGGAGAAAACGCGATGGCGCTGGCCAGCAGCGACAATGCGAGTAGAAAACTAAACTTCTTCATTGAATTTGTTCCTCCACAGTCAGCGTTCTTATCTAAGCTTAGAGTTTTGTCCCAGAAATCGTTTTTTTGGTTTGGGGATTTGCGAGGTTCGACAATGCGAATCTCGACAGGTCTGACCAGCTTTATAAACCGCGCCGTTATTGACGCCGGCAACGAGGCATTAGTTACCGCATCAGAAAAATTTTTACCGTCGCATCTCATCCGGCAGCGCAAAAATAGCTCGCCCCAACTTAATATCAACACGTATTCAACCCTTGAATGATGAATGACGAAATATGAAGTTTTGTTGGATTTTGATGATGAGTGCCAACGGTACTCTCAAGAGCTTGTCAGGCGAAGGCGTATTGTGCATTATTCATTTGCTTTGTCAAACCACCTATGTCCAGCTTACTGAACCATTTCAACGCCCTTCAAACTTCGATTTTGGACTCCATTCGCGTCCTGGTCGAACGTGAAACCAATTCCCGCGAAGAAGCCCGGCTTGTTGAAATTGCCTCCTTTGTCGCCGGTCAATTGCGCGAATTGGGTGGGGAAATTGAGCTCACTCCACAACCCGGCTACGGAACTCATCTGCGCGCCAGATTCAATTTCGGTCACAATCGGGCAGAACCTCAGGTTTTGGTGATTGGCCATCTGGATACTGTCTGGCCAGTTGGCACCCTTGAACGTTTGCCGTTTCGTCTGACCCCTGAAGGTACCGCTCACGGGCCAGGCATTTTTGATATGAAAGCGGGGATTGCCGTTGTCGTCCAAGCCCTGAACGCGATTCGCACACTAAACTTGCAAACCAAAAGACCGGTCACGCTGTTGCTGACTTGCGATGAAGAAATCGGCAGCAAGACTTCGCGTTCTCTGGTGGAAGAGGAAGCAAACCATTCTGCAGTCGCATTGGTGCTGGAGCCTCCCATCACAGGTGGCATCGTCAAAACGGGGCGCAAAGGAATCGGCGTTTTTGGGGTTCGCGCCCTTGGACGAGCCGCTCACGCGGGGCTTGATCCGCGCAAAGGCATCAATGCAAATGTCGAACTTTCGCACCAGATTCTGCGGTTGGCAGCGCTGAACGATTATGACCGTGGCGTAACAGTCAGCGTAGGCGTGATGAATGGAGGAACTGCCACAAATGTTGTTCCTGCTGAAGCTATGGCAAAAGTTGACGTGCGATTCTGGACGCCGGAAGACGGCGAGCGGATTGTCCATGAAATTCGCGGCTTGCAGCCAGTGCTTGAAGAAGCGCAGCTTGAAATTACCGGCGGCATAAACCGTCCGCCGATGCCGCGTTCCGAAAAAAATATCGCGCTTTACGAACACGCACGAACGCTGGCGGCGGAGCTTGGCTTCGATTTGAAAGATGCGGTTGTTGGTGGAGGATCCGACGGAAACTTCACCGCAGCCTTGGGAGTGCCGACCCTGGACGGACTTGGCGTTGATGGCGCTGGCGCCCACGCCGATCATGAACATATCATCGTCAGCGACATTCCGCGCCGAGCGGCGCTGCTGACCAGGCTGCTTCAAACAGCGTGATGAAATCAAAAGGCAAAAATTCTCCTTATCACAACGCTATGGTGTTAGGTCGTCGTGTGCCAAAGTTATTTTTGCCCTTTGCCCTTTGCCTTTTGCTATCTGGCTTCGTTCAGGCACAGACGCCGATTCGGTTAGCAGTCATAGATTTTGTTGGCGATCAGAGCAGGGAATTTTCCGGTTTGATGCGCGAAGCTGCAAAACATTCGACCGGCGAAATTGAATTGCTTGACGATGATCTTGTGCGAACAGCGGCAAACGGAGCGGGTTATGCCGGCAGTTTGAACCTTAGCCGCGATGAAGCAAAAGCATTGGGGCAAAGTCTGGGCTGCGATTTTTACGTGCTCGGCAAAACGCTGGCGGCTCGCCGGCTGACTGGAGTTAAGGGAGAGCAGTTTTATTTTGAAGCATTGGCCGGACTCTTTTTGGTCGAAACGCGCACAGGGAAACTGATCCTGTTTACGTTTGAAAGCGCCAAAGCGCAAACGGAAATTCAGGCCAAAGGCCAACTCAAGGAAATTTTAAAGCATGCGTGGCTGCGGTACACCGGAGCAGTCCTCGCTGCTCGTAAGCTTCAACTCGTGGCAATCGAAAAATTAGAGGCACTTCCGCCGGTAATTGACGTTTTAACGGAGGATTCGATTGCTGCCGGAACAGAGCAGCCGTTTTTTTTCCAGCGGATCAAACCCGATTACACAGAACAGGCCGATTTGGCCAATATCGCAGCGACTGTCGAGCTGGAGGCCGTTTTCCGTGAAGATGGAACCGTTGGCGAAGTCGAGGTTGTCCGGTGGGCTGGGTTCGGGTTGGATGAATCGGCTGTGGCGACCGTCAAAAAATTACGCTTCAAATCTGCTGAAAGGGAAGGAAAGAAGCTAACACTTAAGGGGCTGGTTAGGTATAATTTCCGCCGTCCCCAATCGCAGGCTGCCCAATCCGAATCAGAAAGACAGGAAGAGATTGAGCGTCTCAAACGCAGTCTGCGAAACGTCAAAAAGGCCCCATTGCAAATTCCAGATCGCCCCAAACCTTAACAACCTTTTTCGACAATTTGTTTTCTGCTTATGACGCGCAAGTTTTCACTCGCTATACGATTTCTTTCCTTCTTTCTGGTCGCTGGATTTGTTTTTTGGCCTTACGCTGCCCACACACAGCAAGCTCAGCAAACGTCTTCCGTCTCAAGTTCAACTTCGTCGGCTCTGCGCGAAGAGCGAATCAAGGTTTTCGATCAGGTTTGGCGGCTGATTTACGACAACTATTACGACAAAAATTTTCGCGGGATTGACTGGCGGCAGCAGCGGGACGTTTTTCGGCCTATGGCCGAATCGGCGGCAACCAATGATGAATTTTACCGCGTCATTCGGCAGATGATTGGCAAACTTGGCGATGCGCATACGCGCGTTTATTCGCCCGACGATGGTTTTGATCGCTATCGCCCCTCCGGGTTGTCTGTCGGATTGATCGTTCGCCAGATTGAAGGCAAGCCCGTCGTCACTTGGGTTGAACCCGGTTCAGAAGCCGCGAAACAGGGAATTCGACAAGGATTTATTGTGGTGGAAGTTGACGGAGAAACGGTCGAAAGATCTTTGCAGCGGTTGAAAACTGAAATTGGAGAAAGTTCGACTTCAATCGCTTCGGAATTGCAAAGTTATGACCGGCTGTTTTATGGCCCCCGCAATACCTCGGTAAAAGCTGCCTTTGTTGACGACGAAGGAAAATGGAAATCTGTCGAATTGATTCGCCGTTACACCGAATTTCAACGCCGGGTGATTACACGTCAATTGCCATACAATGTCGGCTATGTTGAATTGACCGGCTTTGGGCCGGAAATCGAGCGGGATTTTGACCAGGCAATGCAGCAAATGCAGGGAACTCAAGGGTTGATTATAGATTTGCGCAATAACGGCGGAGGCTTTGTCACCACAGTGGCCCAGATTGCCAGCTACTTTTTCCAGGAAGAAACCGATCTTGGCGAATTTATCACCCGGTTTGGCCGCTCGACGCGTCGCCGTACACAGAAGCTCCGCACTGTTTACCGGGAACCGGTGGTGGTCTTGGTTAGCTCTCGTTCAGCTAGCGGGGCAGAGATTTTTGCCGCCGCGATGCAGGAACGAAAACGCGCTCTTGTGATCGGGGCTAACTCTTCGACTTGCGGCTGTCTGCTTGGCGTTAGCCGGACAATCAAGTTATTCGATGGTGGCAAACTCAACATTTCCGATACAGATTACCGCTCAGCCTATGGCCGTCGAATTGAAGGAATAGGAGTCAAACCAGACAAACAAATTGACGTAAGTATCAAAGACTTGGCTGCCAGCCGAGATCGCGCGCTGGAAGTCGCGGTCGAATCTATTGGACATTCAATGGCGTTCGGGCGATTCAATGCCGAAATGAACTTCAAGCTTTTCGTGCCCAATTTGAAATTGCGTCCGACTAGTCGCTCTCAGCCGTATTCACAGATTCAGCGATAAACCCCTTTGGAATATATCTCCGGTACGGTCCGCGAGTAGGAGGATTTATGATTTCTACCAAACAAGCCCTGATAGGTGGAACTTTGTTTTTTGCAATGGCGCTGACTGCTCAGGCGCAATGGGTGGTGGCTTTTCAAGACCGCTCAAAACAGGATTTGAATGTTGTTCACTTTGCGGATTCCCGACTTGGCTGGGTCGTGGGTGATAAAGGAATCGTCAACGTGACACAGGATGGCGGCAAAGAATGGCTTCCTAATAATCCCAGAGTAGATGCCAATATCAACGACATTTTCTTTCTTAATCGTGAAGAAGGCTGGCTGATTGCCAGTGGCGGAAAAATTTACCGGACACAAAATGGAGGTGGAATCTGGGACCCTGTTTACCGGCTTGGTGCGTCTGCGAGCGCGAACAAGAGTGACGCGGTTGACCTATACAGCATTATGTTTTCCAGCAAGCGACACGGCTGGGCTGTCGGAACTCAGGGCATCATTCTGCACACTGCCGACGGTGGTGAAACCTGGGAACGACAAAGCAGCGGAACAAAAGAAGAGTTGGTCCATCTGAAATTTGTCAACGAGAAGCAAGGCTGGATCGTTGGCGACAAAGGGGTCATTCTTTTTACCGATGACGGTGGTCAGAATTGGGACAGGCAAAACAGCAGCGTGACTGGGCATCTTTATCACATTGAAACGCGTGGCAAAGATATCGCCATCGTTGTTGGGGAAAACGGGATCATCATCCGCACGTCAAATGCTGGCGATAGCTGGGAGCGAATCACTGTAGACACCAAGGAAACGCTGGTAAACGTAGCTTTTTCAGGCAATCAGGGCTGGATTGTCGGTTGGGGAGGAACGATTCTGCGCTCAGGTGATGGGGGCAAAAGCTGGATCGAACAGGAAAGTGGCACGCGTGCCAACCTTTATGGTTTGGCAATTGTAAAAAAAGATGTTTGGGTCTCAGGCGCTGAAGGATACGTGTTGAAGTATTCGGGGAACTGAGCTGCTGGGATTGCAACCTGATTAAAAACAAAAGGCGAGCACAAGCTCGCCTTTTGTTTTACCGAATTGAGGTAAATCTACTTTCGTCCTAGCAGCTCGGCGGGAAGACCGGAACGATGTACCCGTCAATTGGGCAAAGCGTCAGGTGATGCAGGTTGTGACCACCGTTGAACGCGCCAGCGCTGGAAGCAGCGTTCGGGTTCAGGTTAATCGCAGCGCCTGAAATAGCGATTATTCCCGTCTGGTTGAAGATTTTCGCCCAACCTGTGCGGCCCGCAGGAACAAAGGTTTCAAAACGCGGCGTTGTGCGCGGGAAGTTGTTCGAGATCGAATTGCGCAACTGACAGCCACCTGTCACTGAGAAGCTCAATACGTTTTCAGCATCGTCGTACAACAGACCGAACAAGGTGCCCAAGCTTGCAGCGCCAATGCCCAGGTTGCCGCCCAAGCGGTTGATGATGACCAAAGTGTCATTGCCATCAGCGCGGCTGCCGATATTGTCCAGAGCCAACACTGCCGGAGCACGATTGTACTGGACGCCATTAAATGCGATGACCGCTGTCACTGAGCTGGAATTGCAGGGGGCTTCAGTGTTAGAGAAAAGAGCCGAGAAAGCGACCGCACCTAAATTGGCTGCATGACCCGTGGAGAATTTCACGTATTCATCGCCGATCAAGGAGTTGAAGTTAATTGGACATCCATACACGCCATCCACGGCAACGGCCACAATGTATCCGCTGATGCCAGGATCAACGTCCGAAGCCAGGAAGGACGCGGTCTGATTCGCGGTCAAGCAGATGTAGCTGTCCGCGATCGCGCAGCCTTCCGCCACGAAGTAGAGGTGAACAAACTGCGCAAAAAAAGGATCAGTATTGGTGATGTTGATACGCGTATTCTGGGTGTTGCCTGAAGTCGCACCAGAAGTGTACGTGTTGTAGATCAGAACTGAACCAGCCTTTTGATCGCTTGCTTCAGAGGTCGCCGGGTAAGGCAAACCCGGATCGGCCGCCAAAGCAAAAGAAGACATAATTGCCAGCGTGAAAATCGCCAGCAAAGAGTGTGCAAGTTTGCGTGAAGTTCGCATTTTGATTTTCTCCTTAATCTAATGAGTAAACCGAAGATTCTGTAAGGAACTCCGGAAACGCAGGATTATGCGACCAGTTAAAAGCTCTGTCGCACAGCATCGGGTTGTCGAAGTTTATTGAGCGTTCTAGATGACGCGACTATCGCCGCAATCAAGTGGGCCAAAAAACAAGCTTTTTGAAGTAATGGTTCATTCCAAGTAGTGCGGAATGAAACACCAAATTCGTTTAGGTAAAGCTTAGGATTTGGTCAGGCACTAAGCCTTCGCGAAGTAGCTGCTCGTGAGAGTGAGGAAGACTCAATGCAAGCGATTTTTAACACAGAGGCATAAAATTTGGCAAACTAAAGTGAGATATCAAGAATAAAAAAAAGTAAAAAGGCCGAGCGAACTCGGCCTTTTTACTTTTAACATTGAACTTTCCCTGAACTGATTAGCAGCTGGGTGGGAACACCGGAACTGTGTAGGTCTGGTTGCAGTTCAGCGTCAGGTGATGCAGGTTGTGACCACCGTTGAATGCACCCGCGCTGGAAGCAGCGTTCGGGTTCAGGTTGATCGCCGCACCCAAAATGCCGATCGCGCCAGTTTGGTTGTACAGTTTCAACCAGCCCGTGCGGCCAGCAGGAACGAAGGTTTCAAAACGCGGCGTGGTGCGCGGGAAGTTGT
>CAZMXG010000062.1:0-36846 GCA_964570175.1 uncultured Heliomicrobium sp.
GAACGCTTGCCAGGGGGAAGGCTGCGCCTGATCTACGCGGAGGGTCAGGCGCGGTTCCTCTTCGGTTCCTACTCTGACCATTCATTTCATCTTCCATCCCATAAAAATCTAAATCGAATGTTTTTACTTTTGCTGGCAAGGTCTTCTGGCGAATATTCCTGAATTTCGAGTATAAAGACAGCCTCGATTCAAACTGGAGGTAAAAGTTATGCAGTCGTTCAGTGGCAATCGCCAGGCGTTTGATTGGCGAAATTTGTTGTCGGCAGTGGCGTTGAGCTTCGCTCTGCTGATTGGTGCAAGGGTTTCATTCGGGCAGGCAGCCCAACAAACGCAGCCCCAAGCGCAACCAGCAAAGGCAGCAGCGCCGGTCGCCCAGCCGGAGCAGGCCAAACCAAAACAGCCAGATAAGTTTTCTGCAGAGGAGTTTTCCAAACTCAGCCGCGACTTTTCCGAAGAAGGCGGCTCTTTCCGTTCGGATAATTTCACTTCGAACGAAACCTCTTACCTGCACGTGGTGGGCAAAATGCGCGAAGCCGGCACCACTGGCGGCGCATATCTTGGCGTGGGGCCAGAACAAAATTTTACCTACATCGCAAAAACCCGCCCGCAAATCGTTTTCCTGTTTGATATCCGCCGCCAAGCCATCCTGCAGCATCTGATGTACAAGGCAATCTTTCAGGTTTCCGACACTCCGGCGCAATTTTTGTCCAAACTCTTGAGCCGCCCCTTGCCCAAAGAAAAAGCTCCGGCGGCGAATGCTCCTATCAATGAATTGCTCGCGTTTTTCAGCACAGCCCCGACGGATGAAAAAACGTATCAGGCCAATCTATCGGAAATTCGCAAATTGATTCAGGAAGATTTCAAATTCCCATTGTCGGAAAGCGACAAAGCGGCCTTGGAGTATGTGTACAAAAGTTTTTCTGACGAAGGGCTGGCGATTTCTTACCGGACAGACGGCGGTGGCGGTTGGGGCGGTTACTTCCCTACTTTGAAAGAAATCCTTGCCGGCGAAGATTTGAGCGGGAAACAAGGAAACTTTCTGGCCGTGCGCGAAGATTTCGAGTTTGTCCGCGATTTGCATCGCAAAAACCTGATCATCCCCGTGGTTGCGGATTTTGCGGGCAAAAAAGGAATCGCTTCGGTTGCCGATTATCTGAAAAAGAACGGTTACACAGTGACGGCGTTTTACCTGTCCAACGTCGAGCAATATCTGTTTCAAAACGGCGTTTTCGGTGATTTTGCGGAAAACGTTCGCAAGTTGCCGCTGACGGATAAAAGCCTGTTCATTCGCGCCATCGCCGGACGCGGCCCGCACCCGGCACGCCAACCCGGTCACCGGCTGACCACACTGCTGCAAAAGATGACAGTGTTTCTGAAAGATTATGACGAAAAGCTTTACACCAGCTACAACGAACTATCACTGACGAATTACATCGCACCGTAAAGCCGCAGCAAAATTTACGTCAACCAAGCCGACTGCTTTTTCGTCTTTATTGTCATCCGTGAACAAATCCCGGTGACAAAGAGAACAAGGAGTCGGCTATGTTTTTTTCTCTCCGCTTTGCATCCTGCCTGATTTTACTGCTGGCGCTTTCAGTGCCAGCGGCTTCGCAATCCATTCAACAATCGGTCCGCCCAACTGGCACTGCAACTGTCAGTGGGATGGTCAAACTTGGCGAAGCGCCCGCCGTTGGAATTCCAATGGCAATGATCCCCAACCAAAATATGCGTCAGCCGCAAAATCAGCAGCAGGAGCAAATTCCTCAAACAGCAACTGACGAAAACGGGGTTTATAAATTCACTGGCGTTGTGGCAGGCACATACAGAGTCGTTCCGATGACAGAAACTTTGGTCGTTACCGGCAACGCAGCGGCGACTCCTCAAGCACAGCCAGGCGGTCGCCCTGGCAATCCGGGAGGCTTCGGCGGCCCTGGTGGGACTGCCAGCGGTAAAGCCGTCTCCGTCAGCGAAGGGCAAACTGTTACTCAGATTGATTTCACCTTGGCGCGCGGCGGAGTCATTACAGGTCGAGTCAGCGACAACAATGATCGCCCCATTATTGCCGAACGCATCAACCTGATGATGGTGAATGAAACCGGTCAGGTTAGACCTTCGGCAGGTGGCCGGTTTGGCCTGGAAACAGATGACCGTGGCGTTTATCGCGTTTACGGGTTGCCGCCAGGCCGGTATCTGGTCAGTGCGGGAAACGACGGCGACAATCGGTTAGGCCCAGCCATCGCTCGCCGCGCCAGTTACGCCAGGACATATCACCCCAGCGCGACCGAACAATCCGAAGCGCAGATCATCGAAATTTCAGAAGGCACTGTCGCTGAAAACATCAACATTCGATTGGGCGGCCCACTGAAAGCGTATTCAGTTCTAGGTAAGGTGCTGGATTCGCAAAGCGGCCAGCCCGTTGCGGGCGTGACGATCAATGTAGCCAAAGAAGTTCGGAATGGTCGCGGCGGGCCGCCTCAACCCGCAGCGGGAAGCAGCGGCACATCCAACGAAAAAGGCGAATTCAAAATCACTGGCTTGATGCCCGGACGATATGCAGCATCGGCGACACCGGTTAACTTTTCGAGCGGCACGCCAAGCTCTGGCGATTATTACAGCGACCCGACCAGCTTTGAAATTTCCAGCGACGACACGTCGGGAGTGGAAGTGAAAGTCATTCGTGGCGCTTCTATCGCGGGCATCGTTTCCATTGAAGGCACGAATGATCCAACGGTAATGACCAGACTTGCGCAATTGATGGTCTTTGCCAATTCGCGTAATCCGCAACAGGGTCAGCGACAAGCTCCTGGACAAGGCGGCGGAACAACGTCAGGCCGAAACAGCATGTCAGGCGTCAGCCCCGAAGGAATCTTTCGCATTGGAGGTTTGGCTCCGGGTTCTGCGCGAGTGAGCATAGGAGGCGGAGGATTTGGCGGGCAAGGCGGCGCCTTCAAATTGATTCGCATTGAGCGGAACGGCTCGCCGATCAATGGCGACATCGAATTAACTTCAGGCGAACAAGTTGCGGGCATACGCATCGTCGTCGGGTATGGTTCGGCTATCATTCAAGGCCGCGTGGTTGTCACGGGCGGAACGTTACCGCCCGGAGCCAGATTGATGGTTTCTGCGCGTTCGTTAAGCGCTGCGGCGGCAACTGGCCCAGGAGGCTTTGGCGGCGGCAATAGTGCGCGGGTTGAAGCCGATGGCCAATTCAGAATCGAAAACCTGCTGCCGGGAAGTTATGAAGTGCGTTTGACCGGATCGCTTGGCGGCGGGCCGGGCGGCAGAGGCCAAGGCGGACAAGGACGTGGAGGACAAGCTGGGACGACGGGTCAGCAACAACCTCGGCTGCCGGACGTTCGCCAGACAGTGACCGTCACAGCCGCAACACCGGCAAACATCACGCTGCCTCTTAATTTGGCTCAGTAATGAATATGAAGTTTCAATCCGTTATACGTTTGCTCATTTCGCTCTTCTGTCTGGCGGCAATTGCCTCGGCACAACAACCGGCCGCCGACAAGCAGGAGTCGCCAAAATCCGGCTCCATCAAAGGCCGCGTGATTGGCGACGATGGCCAACCGCTGGCGAACATTCCTGTCGTGGCAATTCCCTTTGGCCGCGCTGCCGTACGCAGGCAAGGTCCGGGCGCGCCAACCGCAATGCCTTCACAAGCAGTCACCGACGATGAAGGCAATTTCGAATTCGTCAATCTGCTTCCTGCTTCCTATGCGATTTCGGCTTCGACACCGGGTTATGTTGCGCCGCTGCCCGAAGCAGCTTCCGAAGGCGAAGAAGAAAACCGTAGCAACCTGTACCGGAATGGCGAAGTCGCCAACATCATTTTGGTCAAAGGCGGCGTCATCACGGGCAAAGTTCACAACGCCAACGGCGAAGCCCTGACCGGTGTCAGTGTCAGCGCAATTCGCATTGGCAATCTGAACGGCGAAGCCGACGAACTGTCAGCCGCGCGCGGCATGGCACGAAGCTGGCGAACCGATGATCGCGGCATGTATCGTATTTATGGGCTGATGCCAGGCACATACATTGTCCAGGCAGGGCAAATGGGTCAAGGCCGCGGGCCAGCGGCATCCCTTTCTCCGTACAGGGACGACGCGCCTACCTACTATCCGTCTTCGGCGCGTGATGCGGCGATCCAGTTGCCGGTTCGCCCCGGCGATGAATTGGCGGGTATTGATATTCGCTATCGCGCTGACAAAGGCCGCTCAGTTGGCGGCAAAGTCATCCTTGCCCAAACAACCAACAAAGCTGCGAATCAAGCGGGCAATCCGCCCAACAACAGCGATTTTAGCGCGACAGAAATTCGATTGAGTTTGGCTGGAACCGATTCTGTTGTGGCAACCACAGTTCAAATGGATCGCAGTCAAACTTCCGGCTTCGCGTTTTACAACATCCCGGATGGCGAATACGAAATTTCTGCCCGGCGAAGCGGCGGCGCAAACGAAAGCGATTCTGTTTCCGAAAATCGCCACGTTTCGGTTCGCAGCGCAGATGTTGCGGGAATTCAACTTGGCTTGACGCCACTGGCGCTGCTCAGCGGAAAGGTGGTGGTTGAAAAAGCTGCGGCCAATTCAGCGGCTGCCTGTCCTTCGCCGCGTCATTCGTTCACCGAAGAAATCTTGCTGATGGCACAACGGGAAGAAGCCACGAGCAAAACTCGGCAAGCAGGCCCGCAACGTCCGATTGCCCCCTTTGCCAGCGGAGATTTCCTGTTTCGCAATCTGGAAGCCGGGCGCTGGCGCCTGGCGGTGCGCTTGCCAGATGAAAACTGGTACGTTCGCTCCATTGCAACAGCGACGCCAACTGCCAGTACGGCAGTACGCAAACCCGCAACAACGGCAGCAGCGACACCTAACATTGGCCGCAGCGGAGCTTTGTTGAAGGCCGGCGAAAAACTGACCGGCGTTACTGTCACCATTGCCGAAGGCGCAGCCGGTTTGAAAGGCAGCCTGCCTGACGCTTCCAAAGGCAAACAGCAAATCCATCTGATCCCTGCCGAAAAAGAAAACGCCGATGATGTGTTGCGCTACGCGCAAACCAACACCACCGGCGAAGGCACTTTCCAGTTCAAACACATCGCGCCCGGTCGTTACCTGCTGTTGGCAAAACCAGTCAAAGAAGATTCGGCGAAATTGTCATGGGATGCGGCGCAACGCGCGGTTTTGCGCAAAGAAGCCGAAGCCGCTGGCAATACAATTGAACTGGCTGCTTGCCAACGCGCCAGCGACTTCAAGCTGAAGTAGCACAAAACCTACTTCCCAGCGCGACGTTTACTTCACTGGAACAGACGCCGGGGCATCTTTATCTTTCACAAAAAAGACCAGAAATTTGGCGGGCTGCGTGGCGCTCGCATTTTTTGAGACAGAGTGAATGTCTGCAGGCGACTCATAAAATGTCTGACCAGGACCAAGCGTCACTTCTTTGCCGCCTTCTACTTGCATGACAATCGAACCTTCCAGCACGTACACAAACGTATTCGCGTTGTGTCTATGTTTGGCAGACACCGCGCCCGGCGCATATTCCACCGTCAGCATTGTGCCTTCCTTACCGGCAATTCCAATCAAATCTTTGGTCAGTAGCGGCGTGACTTTGGCACTCTGCGCGGCATTCTTTGCCGCTGAAGGCGCAACACAAAAACACAGCATTCCGAATAACACCAGTCGTGCGACGTTTCGAAATTTCATGGGAAAGAATTCTCCTTTTATCGTGATTGTTTCTTCAATCAGAAGTGTTTCAAAGATTGTCACTTCGTTCCAAGCAGTTGCTGAATCTCCGGTGACGCCAGGTTTTCTTTGGTCACCAGTTTGACGCCGGTATCAATGCGCCGCTCCGGCGTTTTGCCGTTGAATTTGTCCACCAGCGATTTTACGCCGTCATAGCCCATTCGATACGGATTCTGAATCACCAGTGAATCAATCGCTCCGGCGCTTAAATCCTCGATCAGGTTCGGGCTGGAATCGAAACCAGCCAGGATGATTTTGCCCGCTGCGCCTTTTTGCTTGATCGCCTGTGCCGCGCCAACCGTCGCCGGTTCGTTCGAGGCAAAGAAGCCATTCAAGTCTGGATGCGCTGTCAGAATGTCCGTCGCTCGATCAATGGAAGTTGTGCGGCTGGCTTCGCCGTACTGAAAAGCCACAATTTGAATGCCCGGAAATTTCTGCTTGATCGTGTCCTGAAACCCGCGTTCGCGTTCGTCCGTGGAAACCGAACCCGCTTTCAGACCCAGCACCGCGACTTTGCCTTTGCCGCCCAAACGTTCTGCCAATCGTTCTGCCGCCATCACGCCGCCTTGCACATTGTCCGTCGCCACATAGGAAACATAGTTTTCCGTTCCGATACCGGAATCAAAAATCGTCACGGGAATGCCTTCGCGCTGGGCGCGCTCCACTACGGGAACCAGCGAATCGCGATGCGAAGGCGCGATCAAAATTCCATCCACCCGCAACGTGATCGTGTCTTCGACGACGCTGATCTGACTGGAAACATCGCTTTCGATAGTCGGCCCTTTCCAGAAAATTTCGACGCCAGCATCTTTGCCCGCGGCGTCGGCTCCGGCTTTAACGCTTTGCCAAAAGAAATTCGACACGCCTTTGGGAATGACAGCGATGACTTTTTTCTTTGCGCCCGTGTTCGGACGGTTGCAAGCAGCGCACAAGCCAACTGCCATTAATACTGACAACAAAACAGCCAAAACTGTTTTCTTCATTTTGTTCCTCAGGTTTGTTCTTTGATTTTCAGCCGGATGCGCGATTACAGACTTGCGCTGTATGGGCCTAGGTAAAGCGTTGAATCGTAATCCACAATCGCCAAGCGCACTTTTTGCAACCAACCTTCACGACCCAGCAAATTTCGGGACAAACCATAATCTGCGGCGAAGTAAACGATCGAATCGAATTCCAACCCCAAAGTTTGCATCGTTACGCTGTGTCCGTAAGCAATTAGTGATCCCGCCAACGTCACGACTTCCAAACGATGCCCCTTGGCGACATTGACTCCAAGCTCATCCGCAAGTTCACGTTGAAACAGACAAATTTGTGCGCCGGGATCAACCTTGCCCTGACTGACAGCAATACTTTCACCCAAGCGTAACAACACCTCAACAGTGATGCCGGTTGCAATCGAATCGTATTTGTAACGAATGTCAAAATTTAGTTGATGTGTCATCGTTAGCCGAGATTGACGATTGGTCGTTGGCTTTTGGGTTCAACATACACAACCAAAGCATCGGGATGTCCGGCATTTCTGGCTGCCGCAAAAACATCCTTGGCTACGTTGCCAGCGCCGATCAGTTGCCCGAATTTAACCGCCACCCATTGCCCGGCATATTCCTCGTAATGATCGTGCAACCATTGACGGTCAGCGCTGAAATCACGCATCTGGACTATGCGAACTGAATCAGGTTGGTGCATTTCCTGATTTACCGGAACTGCAATCGTATCCAAAAAGTCCCGCACTTTTGCGCGCGATTCCGGTGGCAGCGATTGAAGGTCACTCAGGACTTGCTCAAACGTGATTTCATGCATGGCTCAAACTCCTTTGGTTGAATTCGGCAACCGCATCATAACATTTTCAGTATTCAGCAGCGCCAGCCAGTTGCACGTGCAAAATAGACGAAACGCCGAAAATTTTGTACTTTTCGCGTAACGCAGTTTCTAAATCGAAACCATCATCACTTTTCGCAAGCGAGGGAACATGAAGCCGTACACGAATCGTCGAGCAATTTCATTCGCGGTCTGTTTGACGCTGTTTGCCATCCTATTCTGGTGGAAGAACAGCGAAGCCAGCTTGAGCGCAGAGAAAACCGTCACCGGCCTTGCGCCAGTGAAGCTGAATCTTCCCTTTCAATCGTTGTGGGAAAAACGGCTTCAATTGAAACGCGGCGATACGTTTGAGCTGTCGGTCAGCCTGCCTTCGCCTTCTGCGTTGCCGCAACATGGACGCATCGGCGTGCATTGGACGCTGGAAAAAGCTGATGCTGGCGAATCGCTGCCCGCTGTGGCTGGGCGAAAAGCGGATGCGTTCGGCATTTACACAACGCCAACCGCTGATTGGCGAAAAGTGCTGCACGCATTGGATTCCGATTTATATCTGGTCTATCGCGCTCCGGTCGCCGGACAATATCGGCTGGAAATTGCGCCCGTCACCGACGAAGCCAACATCTTCGCCACTCCAGATAGCATTCGCTGGCGCGAAGACGGCATCGCTCCCCAAGCCGTGACCTTCCCGAACAAAACGCCGTGGCCGAGCGGCAAAACTGTTCCGCTGGCCGTAACGATCAACCCAATTGACCTGAAAGATTCGGCAAAAGCCGGAAGCTTCGTGGAATCCGAACCAAATGATACGCCCGAACTGGCGCAGGAAATTACCTTGCCTGAAGGTGATGGTATTCAAGCCATTCGCATCAACGGTGGAGCCGACGACATCGAATATTTCGACAACGGCAGAGTTGGAAAATCCGGCGATGACTGGTTTCGGCTGAACTTCAACGGCAAAGAACCGCGCTTGCTGACCGCGAATCTGGCGATTCCTGACCACACGTTGGCGGCGCAGTTAAGGGTTTATGCCGCAGACCCGACCGGCACATTGGCTGAGTACACTGAAGGCCGAAACGAAAACGAACGTGTGCATCAACAGAACGAGCAGCATCGCGCGGCCATTGTTCGCGTGCTGAAACCCGGCAAAACGTATTTTCTTCGCGCCGAAGCCAACGCTCCCGGATATGAATTGGAGCTTCGCGTGTTGAAACCCGCGCCGTATGACGATCCGCGAATGGCTGTGCGTCAAGCGATGTATGACCACATCGGGCAGGTGGATTCGTGGCTGACCAATCGCCCACGCGGCGCTTCGGTCGAACGCCGCATTCGCGATACGGGCAATTTGATGGGCACGCATTGCATGAGCTGCCACACGCAATCCGGCGTTTGGGGACCAGCCGGACCGCTGGAAAATGGCTACACGATTGAAAACAAACAGAACTATCGCCGTTTGATCAATGTGATGTACGAATCATTGCGTCCGACGAATTACCTGAAAGACGCGGCGAACAATACCAGCCTGGCTCCGCTGGATGTGGGCGACGGCCCAGCCGGAACGCGTGTCGCGGGTCACAACGTTTGCACTGCCGAGCGAGTCGTTCCCGCGCGCAAACTTCATTCGATGCAGGCGATTCGCGCCGCCAACCACACGATTCAAACCGCAGACCCTAGCGGCATCAACGCCGCCGGTCCCGGATCAAACGTCGGGCAATCCATTGTTTACAATTACGCCGGAGAAATTCTGCGCACAGCCTGGGATCGCACCGGCCATCCGCGCTACCTGGCTGCACTGGAAGAAAAAGCCGACCGGATGCTGAGCGTGTTGCCGCGTTACAGCGACGACCTGTCGAATCGGATAGAGTTTTTCAAACGTTACTTCCCGCAGGATTACGTCGCGCAAAGCCAGAAAGCGCGCCAGATTTATCCGACGCTGCCGCCCGATCCAAAACCGCAACCGACGCCTACGCCGTCAAATGACGGCAAACCGGTTGAACCGCCGCCCGCATTATTTCCGGCATACAAATTGAAGACCGCCGACGAGGCGGCAAAGCTGATCGCGCGAATCCAGGAAACCATCAAGAAAGACGAAGCTCGGCTGCGCGCAATTCAAAACGCAGACGGCACGTGGGGATTCGATCCCGGCAAGCTTGAGGGCGACAAGTGGAAAACCAATGGCGAGTATGATCCAGCGCCAACCGCGCTGGCGCTGATTGCCTTTCACGCGCTTGGATACAACGACAGCGATCCGGCGGTGGCGCGCGGCGTCAAAGCTTTGTTACGGATTCAAGACCCGTATGGCCGCTGGAACAAAAACGCACTAACAGGATTTGTCACCACCAGCTACGCGCTTCACGCACTGTCACGGCTGTATCCTGAAAAGATGGTCAAACCCGTTCGCGCGCAATTCACGCCTCGCGTTGGTGAAAGTCTATCCGCGACCATCGCTCGCGTTCGCGCGTTGTCGCATTCGGACGATCCGGCGCTGATTGATTTGATGATTCAGGCTTCGACACACGCCAGCCCGCAAGTCCGCGTTTGGGGAGCGATGGCTTTGGGCGGCGTTCATCACGAACGCGGCGTGCCTTCACTGATCAAACTGATGGGCGATCCGGTCAAAATGGTCCGCGACGCTGCAAGCTGGGCGATGGAACAAACACTGCTTGACGACAAAGGTTTCGGTGCAGTGTTTGTCGCGTTCGAAACCGGCAGCGATTTGACACGCGAAAGCATTGCCAAAGCCTTAGGGATGCGCGCGGATGCCGTGATGCCCAAGCCCTCATTCAGCAAGCAACGACTGACGGCGTTATTGGATCGCGCGATCAATGACGACCGTCACCCGGCTGTCAGAGCTTGGGCGGCCCGTGCGGCTTGGCAATGGTGGATTTGGAATCCTCCCGTACGCGAAGCCATCAACCAAGCATGGACAAAAAAACTGCTGGCCGCCGAACCGAATGCGCTGGTCGAAAACACATTCCGCTACCAAAGCCACGCGCTGTTTGTCGTCAACGGCCACAAAGCCAACGGCAGCGAAGAACATCAGTACAAAGAACTGGCCGGGTTGTTCAAAACGCTTGAGCAGAAACTTGATGACGCTTCGCTTAGCGATCCCGTCAAAGATCGGCTGGCGCGTCGTCTGGTTGCCATTTCCGCGACGTTTTATGCGGCGGCAGGCGGCGACGGCGGACCAGGCCAGATGGGCTACATCACTGCAAACAGCACTGAAATGATGGGTAAGGCCGTTTTGCGTGTGTGGGGCAAAACCGATGCGGCTAACATTCCTGAACTTCGCTTGTTGATGGAAGGCGCGGCCAACGTCGCCTATCAACCCTTGCAGGACAAAGTGATTGATTATTCCACGCACGGCCCGGAAGAATTGCGCACGCTGGCCGCAGCCGCAGTCAGCGATCCCAGTGCCGTAACGCTGCCTGCCGTGCAGGAAAAAGTCGAACCGCTGGTCGAACAAATTGTTCGCGCCGCGCCCGATTACGACCGCCGCCAATCGCTGGCGCAACCAGTGTTGCGGTTGTTCAGCCGTGCCAAATGGGCTGTGCCGAAAACCACCGAACAACGCGAACTGCTGTATCGCTTGTTAATCCCGAAACAGACCGCAGACCCAAGCGCCGCCGAGCTCAAGAAAATCATTGACGCCGCCGAAGCCGCTGTTCGACCCATGGGCTTGCCCGACGCCGATTGGTACATTGCCGACCGAATGGGGGCGATGCTGGCCACAAATACAGATTTGCACACGCCTGACCTTCTGCGTTTCCTTCCCGGCGCTTCGAAAAATCCGTTGACGGCGCATTTCTGGCTCCCAAGTGCTGCCTGGGTGGTTTCGTTTGACGATCCGATTCCAGAAGTTGACGGCTCCACCAAACAATCGCTTTCACCCGAACTCGCTGCCGCCCGGACTCGTGCGGTGGAGTTATTTGTGCAAATGCTGCAACCCACAACGCCTGTCATGAGCCGTAACATCGCGTTGCGACTGGCCAATACAACGGCGTTGCGCCAAGACCCAACTGTGCAGGCTGCGCTCAGAAATTTGGTTGAAACCGAAAAAAACAACGCCGCGCGCAATGCGTTGAAGTACGCCGACGCGCAAACCTGGATGGCCGAATTGCAGGAGGCCGTGAAAAAAGAGCCGCTGGCAGCGGGGCTGAAAGACGCGCAGGGCCAGCCGAATCTTTCACCGCAATTCATCGCCAGCTTCCGGTACTTCGGCGATTACGTTGCGCCGGAACTCAATCGCAATCAGCGAATGGACGAAATGTCGTGCATGAAGTGTCACGCTGTCGAAGGGCGCGTGCCTTCCATGGGATTGGCCGGACCGGATGGCAATGGTTTTTGGACAATCCAAAACATGCTGAAAAATTATTTGACACTGCAACAACGCGTCAACATTGCCGACATCGAAACCAGCAAACTCTTGCGCAAGCCGCTGAACGTCCAAACCGGCAAGGAAGACGGGCACCAAGGCGGACGCCGCTATACGCCGTCCGAACGGGGCTACCAAATCATTCGCCGCTGGGTGCTGGACCAACCGCGCGTCCTGCAAAGCACTGGGGCGCCAGTCAACAGCAGTAGCAACAAGTAATCCGATAGGCCCGGAATGGGGTATTGGAATCCCGGAGAATGATCTTTATGCAGCTTCAAGAAAAGTTGAAATACCTGGAAGAGCAAATCGCCCAAAACATCGAAAAGATCCGCTTAAAGGCAGACCGGAACAGAAACCGGTCTTATGCTGTTAGCATGTCTTCCGCACTTCTTGGAGCATTGATTACCATCGCCTTGGGCGTGAAATCCACTTCCTGGGCTGATCGGTTGAAAGATGCGGCCCTTATTTGCGGGGCGCTTATTGCTGTGGTGAATGCCGTGGGAGCAATTTTTGCGTACCGTGAACTTTGGGTAAAACAAAAAAACACGCTTCTGGAGCTATACACGTTGAAAAACGAGTTGAATTTCTATAAAGCTGGGCTGGAGCCAACGGATGAAATCAGCGAAGAGAAAGTGGCTGACCTCTTTGAAAAATACCAGATGATCTGGGAAACAGCCTCGGAACAATGGCTACGGTTAAGAAAAGAACAGCACCAAGAGAAAGTTTCTGGGTAAACGCATGACGAATTTCAAAAATGCCGAAGAACTCAAGGCGCGGCTGATGGAAAATGGCATTGACACTTCCCGCTGGGGAACCGGGGTGGCCAAATCGGTTAACGATTTATGGGCCGAAATCATCCATGGCGATTCGGTGCTGGAATCATCACCGCTGTTACGCGTGGTTCAGGTTGTCAATGTTGTCATTCGCAGTGGCAACAAAGTGTTGATCGAAGGCGAACAGCAATTTCGGGGAAACCAGAATCGTTATCGAGGGATTCCTTTGTCGGAAAAGATGAAACCCGGCGAAACTCCTGTCGGGGCTGCATTGAGAGGCATCGAAGAAGAGCTTCGCGTCGAATCGGAACGCGTGACCGTGCTCAGTGCCAGCGATAAACCGCAAACGACGCTTAGGGAGTCACCCTCTTTTCCGGGGCTGCGCACAAAATACAGTGTCCACACAGTGGAAGTTCAAATTGAAAGTTTACCGGATCAAACCTTCTGGACAGACGAATTGCCTGAAAACAGTTCCGACCCAATCAAACGCCATCAATGGCAATGGAAAGTTGTCGCATCATGAAATTCCAAAAAAGCAATTCCCTACAAATGACTCGCCGTGAATTGTTACGTGTTGGCAGCCTCAGTCTGGTTGGAGGTTCCCTGACTGCCTTTCGCCCGTTTAATGTTCGCGCAGGGCGGAATGTTCGGCCGATGGCAACGGCTCGACAAGTATTGTTCGTCAACATTGACGGCGGCATGAGCCAGATAGATACCCTGGATGCCAAAGAAGGCGCGTGGACGCCGAAGTATTTCGACATTCGCAGCTTTCCGAACGATCTGAAACTTCCGTTCGGCGTCATGTCCAACCTGCCCGGCGTGCTGGACAAGATCACGGTTGTGCGTTCGATGGCGGCGTGGGATGTGGTTCACGGGCGCGCGCAGTATTACATCCAGACTGGACATCCGTTGAATCTGGCTTTGGCCAAAGAAGTTCCCTCCATCGGCGCAGTGGTTTGCCACGAACTTGCCAAACAACGAAAGGAAAGCGATTCATTGCCGCCGTTTATTGTCATGAATATGGCTGGCAATCAGGCGGGATTGATTAATCAGGGCTTTATGTCCGCAGAGTTTGGGCCGATGAGCTTGTCCGTCGGCGATGCTCCGCCAAACCTGTCACCGCAAAAAGGAATGGAAGCGACAATGCAGCGGCGCTGGGAACGCTTGCAACAACTTGACGGCACCCTGCGCAGCGGCAATGGCAGCGTTGACCGAAGCTTTGGCGATTATCACGAATACTATCGCGGAGCCTGGGCGATTATGAACGATCCGCGCGTGCCGCAAATTTTCACGCTCAGTGACGAAGATAAAAAGCGTTACGGTTCCAGCAGCATCGGCAATTCGCTGGCTCTGGCTCGCAATCTATTCAAAGCCGACGCCGGAACCCGATTCATTATGGCCAGCCACGGCGGCTGGGATCATCACGGCAACATTTACAAGGAAAACTCGCGCAATCATCCGGTGCTGATGCGCGAACTGGATACTGCGTTCAGCACGTTGATCAAAGACCTGGACAGCACACCAGCAAATCATACGCCCGGCAAAACCTTATTGGATGAAACGCTGGTGGTTGCCATGAGCGAATTTGGCAGAACCACTGGAGCGATCAGCGAAACGCGGCTTGGCCGCGAACACTACATGCAAGTTCATTCTGGAATGCTGGCGGGCGGAGGCATCCGTCGCGGCCAGGTCATTGGCAAAACTGACGACGCTGGCGGCAAAATCACCGATTTTGGCTGGGCGGCGAAACGGCCGATTTATATGGAAGACATCGCCTGCACGATATATTCAGCGTTGGGAATTGACTGGACGAAGTCAATTGATAACACACCGTCGGGACGGTCCTTCCATTACGTCGAACCGGCTTCGGGGACAAAATACGTTGGTTTCAAACCGGTGCAGGAATTGTTCGGATAACCAAACTGGCAAATGCAAAGACGCGAAGACGCAAACATTGGAAGAAAAAACCAGAACGGTTTTCTCTTTATAAACTTTGCGTCTTCGCGTTTTTGCGTGAGATTTCCCTCTTTCAATTGGCGGCAGTGTTGACTTGGCCGCAGCCGCCTTTCAACGTCGCCAGCCATTCGCGCACCAATGCCACGCCTTCTTTGTGCGAAAGCGAACGGCCAATTTCCGGCATCATCTCTTTGGCTTTGGTGGATTCCATGCGGAACAGCAAAATGGATTCCGTCGGATTGCCCGGAACCAAATCGTACTGATGTCCGCCGGAATAGCCGGCTGAATTCGGCATTTTGCACGCGCCAAGTTTTCGCAAATCCGAATGCGTGAACAGAAAGTTGACGCCCGAAGCTTCCGCCGTTCCGCCCGGTTGATGACAGTGGGCGCAGTTGTTATCCAGATAAGCGCGCGCGCGGGCGTCGAGCGAGCCGGATGACCTGTCATTCCAAGCGGGAACTTTCGGCGCGGTTTCCGGCACCGGAGCGCCTTTCAAGTAGCCAACTTTCGTCCAATACGCCAACTGATTTGCTTTGCCGTCGGCATACTGAAAATCCTTGTTCAGATTCCGTGCTTTCGGGCCGATGGGCAGCGTCACTTTGGCGTTGTCGTGACACTGCTTGCATTCGTTGGCGTTGGGGATGATGTAATTGATTTTCTGTAAGCTGCCGTCCTCGGCTTTGCGCGTGACCTCGGTTGGGCTGGCGACCAATTCCAGCGTTGCTTCGGTTTGGTCTTTGTTCCAGACATACGGCAATCCGACCCAGCCAGTTTTGCCGTGTACCAGCAACCGGGTTTCGATGATTCGCTCTTTGCCCCCAGCCTCTGTCGCGGGAAAGACAAAGGTCTTGGCCAGCACCGTCCCGACCGGAAATTGGAACACGCCGTCTTCGCTGTACGTCGCCGAAGTTCCTTCGGGCATCCAGACAAAACGATGCTTGTCTGCGTAATCGGAAAACAGCGGCGTGTTCAGATCATAAGGCACAACGCCTTTGTTTGGAGTCAGCGGCTTTGATCCTGAAACGAACAACCGCCAGCCGGAAAGCTGTCTCGGGAAAGGTTCTTCGACAAATGAAGCCACGCCGCTTGAAAACAAATTACAACTTCCTGTCAACGCCAGTGCTGACAGGCAGAAAAGGAAAAGAACAAACCGTTTAGAAATGGATTCAAAGCAAAGTTGCCGTCTCACCGCAGAGGCGCAGAGGCGCGCAGAGGTTTCGCAGAGCGTTGGCACGTCACTCTGCGTTTCCTCAGCGTTCTCTGCGCCTCTGCGGTTGAAAGACAGTTTTCTCGACCTATTCTCCAACCATCGAACCGCCGACTTCATTTACCGCCTCCGGCAGAACCTGACATCGGTTTCGACGCAGCTTGCGGCAACGAAATCGCCGCCAGCGTGGGCAAGGTGCATTGATGTTTTTTGAGGTCGCGGCTGACGTTTTTGAATTTGTTCGCCGCATCGAAGTTTGCAAACGTCACTTCACCGTTGTTTTGCAAACAGATTTTGGCGTCGCCGGGTTTGCCGCCGACAGGCTCTACCATTCCATCGTACAAAATGTCCGGCATCGGCTGGCCAACAACTTTGGCAACCATCATCACGCTTTCCAACCGCGCATCCGGATTTTTGCCGCTGCCGCCAAACTGATTGTCGTGAACGTACACGTTCGACACGAATGGATTGTAGCGTTGATCTTTGATTTCCTGGCTCATCGCCAGATAGCTGATGATGTGCATGTTGGCTGTGTTGTTGTCTTTGATCGTGTTGTTGAACACTTCGACGTTTTTGATCGCCATGACCGAAACGCCCAAGCCGGTTGGCAGGTTGTAAACCGTCTGGCTTTTCGGTGCTACGTTCGGAGTATTGTTGCCGATGATTTGGTTGTTAAAGACGCGAACCATTTCCCCGCCTTGCACCGGCAAATCGGGCAGGTTGAATACCAGAATGCCACCGGAATTTTTCGTCGCGGTGTTTTCGTAAACGTCCACGTTTTTGCAGTTTTCAACTTCAAAGCCCGCAACGTTCCCTTCGGCGCGGTTGCGACGCATGATCGCGTTTTCAGACTGGCCCAGATAAAAGCCCGCGTCGGCTGCGCCTTTGACAAAAGAATCTTCGATCAACACATTTTTGCTGGTCACCGGGTAAATCCCATAAGGCCCGTTCTTTTCGTTCAGCGGAGCCGTCCATTCCACGCGGACGCGGCGAATTGTGACGTTTGTGCTGGCTTCGGTTTTCAAGCCGTCGCCCGCGGCGTCTTCGATGGCGACATCTTCAATCACGAAATCGTTGGCTTTGACCAGCATTCCGGCGGAACCGGCGGTTTGACCTTTGAACGCGAGCACGGTTTTGGTCATGCCTTTGCCGCGAATGGTGACGCCGTTGGCAGTCAGCGACAGCGTTTTGTCGAATTGAAATTTGCCTTCGGGCAGTTCAATCACGCTGCCGGGTTTGGCCGCGATCAACTCTTCCTGAAACCGCTTTTGAAACTCAGCGGGCGACAAACTGCTGCTCAAGCCGCTGTTGTCAGCCGACGAAGCAGTGCAGGAGCTCAGGGCAACTGCCCCAGCCAGCATCAAAGCGGATACCACCAACGATTTAGTTTTCATTGTTCCTCCAAATAGTGCGATTCAACGCAAAGGCGCGAGAAAAGAAAACCAAAAAATTTAGACAGGATTTACAGGATTCAACAAGATGAAAAGATATAGCGGCATAGCCTGAAAGCGATCCTGATCAATCTTGTAAATCCTGTCTATTTTCTTTGCGCCTTTGTACCTTCGCGTCTTTGCGTTGAGACGGATTTTCAATAGTTAAAAACGAAGTCGAGTTTGTTCAGCAAACCCCAATGCAAATCTTCAGTGCCTTGTTTGCGGTCTTGATCCAGCCAAGTCGACGCAAGCTGTTTTTCTTGCGGCAGCGGATGGCGCGACAGTGTCGCCAAGTACAATTCTTCAACAATTTCAGCGTTGGATTTTGCCGACTTTACCAGTTGTTCGACGCGGCTGTTGTTCGCCGCCTGGACTCGGCGGGTGACAAACGGATGATTCATCAACGACATTGCCTGCAAAACAGAGCCGCCCGGTTGGCGATCAAACTGTTCGCGGTTGGCCTGTCCGAACGTTCGCAGAAAACCTTTTGCTTCTCCGTTGCCGATGTCTTCAGGTGAAGCCGCTTCCGTCCAAAACTTCACCGGAGCAATTGGCGTTTCGTACGTCCAATCGCGTCGCTTGTAATCTCCAAAAACTTGCGTCGCCTGGCAAATCGCGTCGTGAAGCTGTTCGGCAGTCAGTTGGCGAACGTAATGCCGCGCAAAATACGGCGTGTAACTTTCTTTCCAGTCGCCGTCAAACCGCGACGACAATTGATAAGCCGACGAGCGCGCCATTGTCCGCATCAACTGTTTCAGGCTGAAGCGATTCTTGGCAAAATCCGCCGCCAGCGCATTCAATAAATCATCGTTTGTCGGTTGGCACGTCCACGGTTCTGGCAATTTGGCATGCGGGTCTTGCCTGGCCATATCGAACGAATCCACCGGGTCAACGATGCCAAGCCCGAAAAACTGCTTCCAGATCAGATTCACTGTCGCCCGCGCAAACTGCGGATGCTGCGTCAGCATTCGCGCAAACTGCGGGCGCAACGGTTTTGCCGGGTCTGCTTTTTCGCCGGTCAAAACGAAAGCCGGTTCAATCGAACCGCTGCCATCCCGCTGCAAACGCACCATGCTGGCGGCTTTGGTGTTGTATCCGGTACCGTCTTCGGTGATGGCGTAACGATCTTGATAGGTAACAACGCGAACGCGTGTTTTGCCGAAGAACGCAGACATCGCCCAAAAGTCGCTGCGCTTTTTGGAAGTCAAATCCAGGCTGACTTTTTCCAGAAAGCCTTTGCCGCCGTGGCAGGAAATGCACTGGTAATTGATGCCCAGGAAAATCCGCGACGCGTTGACGATGATTTCATCTGCGGTGTCTTCGTAATTGTCGTGGTACATCGTCACGCCCGTAACGTGCCAGCGCGTCAAAAAGCCGCTGGGCGCGGCATCGGGCATCCAGTTGGTGTTCGGTGCGTTGGCTGTCAGCATTTCTGTGACAAACCGGTCGTAGCCTTTGTCTTCGCGCAAAGACTGCCGAATCCAGGCATCGAAATGCTTTAGCGTTGGATTGCCAATGCGATTGCCGCAAACCCGGAACAGATCGCCGAACCAGTACCCCCATTGCTGCACCCATTCTTCGCTGTCAATCAGCGAATCAATCAATCGTTCGCGTTTATCTGCGGCTTTGCTGCTGACAAATGCTTGAAGCTGTTCCGGCGTCGGAATGCGGCCAATCAGGTCAAGATATACGCGGCGGCAGAATTCATAATCATTCGTCAGCGGAGCGTGCGGCACGCTGTCGGCTTTCATCGCGCCAAACAAATGCTGGTCAATCAGATTTTTGACAATGACTTTTTGGTCGTTCGAACCAATTAGCGGAAGCTTGGCAGTTACATCGCGCGTCAATTCGCTGACCTGTTTGTCAGGTCGCGCCGGGCTAAGTTTTTCGCCGCTGTGTTCTGCCGGAAATTTGCTTTTTTCAGGTTGGGGCTTTTGCGCCTGAAGCGATTCGCTGCCAAAACGCAGCACCAGAAAAGCCCAAAGAACAAATACCGTGATTTTGATGAAGTGTTTGCGCCGCATACTTCCTCCAATCAGTCGAATAATTTCTCTTACGCCGTCACCCGGTCGCTACCGCTCCCGGTTCTGTGCCCATTTATTCGGCAGGAGCAATCAGCATCGTTACCGTTACCATATCGCCTGTGTCCACGTTTGCTTTTTTGCAGAGCGGTTCCGGGATTTGAATAAACCATCGTTCGTCATCCCAACGTTTCAGCGGCCGCCGTCCCATATCTACACCGTTCAATTCCCCAACGATTTCGATGTTTTGCGTTACGCCCCAATCGTCCATCAGCATGCTCGGCACAACAATGAAACGCGGCAGTTTGGGGTCTTTGCGTTGAATCTTGGCCATCAGCCCCAACGAAGTTGGCTCCGTTTTGCTTTTCTTAGCAGGCATTTTGGTTTCCTTATTGGCATCTGCCGCCGGGGCAGCGCGCCGCGATTAACATTTTCAAGATGGAATCGTATTCCGTCAGTGTCAGCGATCTGCGCCTGCCGCTTGGTCCAAGCTGTGAAGCTTGATCCAAGTCTGTTTTGTGCGCGATGACCATATCAAGTTTTGGCAGCACGGTGATGTATTGCCCGCCCGCCCCCATGCCGGTGAAGGCTCCGCTGAAATCGCCGGGCGAATTTGGCGCATCCCACACCCACCACATATATCCGTAGCCCCAACGATTGCCGCTGCCCAGCGAGCGTAAGCTCGGCGGATTCATTTCATTCAGCGGCGTCACCAAACTGGTGATGCGACGCGTCCATTCGCGCGACACAATTTGTTGATCGTTCCATTTGCCTTCGCGCAGCATCAGCAATCCGACACGAGCCATGTCGCGCGTCGAAAGCCAGATGTGATATGCGCGATGCTGCGAGCGCTCTGGATTGCCACTCTTCTGCTGCCGCTTGCGGTCAAAATCCTGCATGCCGATTGGCTTGGCCAAATCGCTTTCCAGCACATCGTAAATCTCGCGGCCCGTTAGTTTTTCAAACACGGCTCCGGCAGCGTTGAAGTCCCAGTTGTTGTATAGATAGTAAGTCCCCGGACGCTGCGAACTGCGTGGAGGCGCGCTGTCCGTGCTGTCGCCGGGATTCGAAGCCAGATGGTAAATGCCGGAACGCGCCGTGACCAGATGTTCAATCTTGGCTTCCAGTTCCTGCGGAGTCAGACCGCCAACATCCGTGAATTCCAGTTCGCGCAGGGTTTTGTCCAGATTGATCGTGCCGTTTTCGACGTATTTGCCATACAAAATCGCCAGAACGCTTTTGCGAACCGAAGCCAGGTAGCTTTGATGCGTCAGGTCGCCGTATTCAAACAGCGTGCGACCACCAACCGAAACCATCATCGCCGTGGTATCCAGCGATTGCACCCAGCCGTGCAAGGCCTGCAACCGCACCGACGAATAGCCAACCGTTTCCGGCTTTTCGATTCGCTCCCATTCTTTGCCTGGAAAAACAGGTCTGTCTTTTGATTGAATTGCCGCAGCAGGTCTGTGGGTGGAAGAAAGGGTTGCGACGAAAACGATCCCCAGACAAATCAGGCGACGAACGTTCCTGGCAAAATCTGTATTTGGCACTTGCTCGGCCTCCTCAGTATTGGTTCTAAATCAGAGCGTAAAATTTTTGGACAGGATGAACATGATCATTCAGGATGATTCGCTAGACAGCGAAGTGATCTATATCAGTCCTGAAACATCCTGAAAATCCTGTCAAAAACCGTGTCTTAATCCCGTTTGGCCCGATTTAGATTCGCCCGCAATGGTATGGATCAATCCTTTGGCGTCAACTTTTCGGATTCGATGATTGGCCCGGTCGGCGATGAAAATGCTGCCGTCTTTGGCAAGAGCGATTTTCTGCGGCGTGTTCAGTTCCGCTTTCGCCGCTTCGCCGCCGTCTCCGCCAGAACCCATGCGGCCTGATCCCACGACCGTAGTAATGACTCCGTTACGGATCACACGAATTCTGTGATTGCCGCTGTCACAAATAAACAAATTGCCTGCGGCATCAAACTTTAGATCGGTCGCGGAAAATAGTTTGGCCTTTGCCGCCGGGCCACCGTCGCCCGCGTAACCTCCGCCGTAAGTATCCTGAGCCGGGCCGAATCCGGCAATGGTTTGAATGCGACCGTCTGGCGTAACCTGGCGAATGCGACTGTTGGCGGCATCGCTGATGAAAATACTGCCGTCCGGGCCGACAGTCACCGCCATCGTCAAATTGATCTGCGCTTTTGTCGCCGCGCCGCCGTCACCGCCAAAACCGGGAACCGTCCCGGCAATCGTCGTGATCATTCCACTGCGATCAACTCGGCGAACGACGTGGTTGTAAGTGTCGGCGATCAGCAAGCGCCCTTCGGCGTCGAAAGCAATGCTTTGCGGATTATTCAGCGAAGCCGCAGTTGCCGCCGCGCCATCGCCCGCCAATTCGGCTTGGCCATTTCCGGCGACGGTTGTGATAACACCTTGCCGGTTTATACGACGAATGCGTTGGTTGCCCGTGTCGGCAATGAACAAATTGCCTTCAGCATCAAAGGCCAGATCGTGCGGCGCGTGAAGCTGTGCTTTCGCGGCTTGCCCGCCTTCCCCGCTGAAGCCACTTTCACCCGTTCCGGCGACGACAACCAAACGGCCTCGCCCGTCAAGTTTGAAAACCTGATGTGTGCCGATGTCTGAAATGAAAAGCTCGCCCTGGTCGTTCAGCGCCAAGCCATTTGGCAAGTCCAGCTTCGGTTGAATGCTGGTCTTCGGAGTTTGCGGTAAGGCAAACGCAATTCCGGCTACGCTCAGTTGAGCAATAAATTTTCGCCGATGCCTTTGGTTGTAACTCATTACGGACTTCACAAAATCAGAAGACATTTTTTTGACAGGATTTACAGGATTCAACAAGATGCTTTTTATCGCGAAGAAGTAAATCCTGAACAATCTTGTAAATCCTGTCTATTTTTCACTAGCTTCAATTCAAGCTGACTTCACACAACGAAACCCGATGTGCGAACCGCCGCTGTCGGTTGCGCCTTTGCCCCGGCTGCCGACGTGATACCGCGCGCAATATTGATCGCTGCACATAAACGAACCGCTTTTTTGCACCCGCTTGGGAATTCCAGGCTCTTGCGGATCGAAGCTGTCCGGCGGACCTTGCGGATTGCGCGCCGTGCCAATTGCCGCCAGCTTTTCAAAATAATCAGGCCGATACCAATCCGCGCACCATTGCCAAACATTGCCGCCAACGTCGTAAAGTCCAAACGCGTTTGGCGGAAACGCCTTCACAGGCGAAGTCGTGCGATACCCATCTTCGGCTTTGTTTTCATTGGGAAAGCGGCCTTGATAGATGTTGGCGACCCATTTGCCGCCGGGCTTCAATTCATTGCCCCACGCGAACATTTTGCCGTCCATTCCACCACGGGCTGCGAATTCATATTCGGCTTCGGTCGGCAATCGCTTCCCTGCCCATTTGGCATAGGCCACCGCGTCGTCCCAGGCAATGTGAACCGCCGGATGATCTTCACGGCCTTTCAGGCCACTGCCCGGCCCTTCAGGGTGCTTCCAATTTGCGCCCGGCTGATACTTCCACCAGATGTAAGGATTATCCAAAGACACGGGTTGATTCGGCGGCGCAAAACACACCGAACCGGCCACCAGCATTTCCGGCTTGGCACCGGGATAATCTTCAGCTTTGGGTTTGATCTCGGCGATGGTGACATAACCGGTGGCTTTGACGAATTCGGCAAATTGTTTGTTTGTCACCGGAGTTTCATCAATCCAGTATCCGTCAACCGTCACCAGATGAACCGGCTCGGCGTCGGACATATTGCAATTGTCACAGCCCATGCGGAACGTTCCGCCGGGAATCCAGATCATCCCTGCCGGAGCCACGCCGGGTGCAGTCGTTTTGTTAACGCCCGGAGCGTTGAAGCCAGCCACGTTGGATGTTGAATCCACATTGGATGCAGCAGACGAATGATGGCCGGTTTGTGATTGCGATACAGGTTTCGACGTTTCACAACCGATAACGAATAAAACCCAGGTCAACACAATCGCGGTCAAGAATGAACGGCTACCACCAATGCCTGGCATGGAAGCCCCAAAGGGGCGAACTGTGACAGCCCAGTGCAACGCACTGGGGACGAACCGCCCACCCTCCGCAAGCCCTGAAGGGGCGCAATCACCAAAGTTATTTCGCCCTTTCAGGGCTTGAAATAATTGTCCGTCGTTTTCCCAGCGCGTTGCACTGGGCTGCTGTATTTCGCCCCTTTGGGGCTTATTTAGTTTCATTTCAACTTATCGCTCAATCTCTTCTTTGCGAATCGGTTTTCCTTCCCACATCCAAACGCCGTTTTCTTTGACCAGCAAACGAGCTGCGCTGCCTGCGACCGGCGGCGTGTTCAACTTCGGTAGCCAGCGTGCGTGTTCGGTTTTGATTTTGGCGAAGCGCGGATTGCTTGCCAGATTCGTCCATTCGTTTGGATCGGTTTGGTGATCGTACAACTCTTCGGAACCGTCCGCATACCGAATGTAGCGCCAGCGTTCCGACCTAACTGAATGATTGTCCAGATTGTGCGTTGTGATCGCTGGCCACGCTCGTTCGGCTTTCGGATTTTTCAGCAGCGGCGCGATGCTGTGGCCTTCCAGTTCTTTTCGGGCAGGCAAACCGCTTAATTCCACCAGCGTCGGGTACAAATCCAGTAATTCCACCGGGCGATTGCTTTTCGCGCCGGCAACGATTCCCGGCCCGGCGAAAATTAGCGGCACTCGTGTGGAGCGTTCCCACAACGAATTTTTACCTGTGATTCCCTTCTCTCCCAAATGCCAGCCGTGATCAGACCACAACACAATGATCGTGTTGTCGGCGTGTGGGCTGGCTTCGAGTGCATCAAGCAACCGCCCAACCTGAGAGTCCATAAAACTGATCGCAGCCAGATACGACTGCACCAACGGACGCCATTGGTTGTTCGCTTTCAACCACGACAAACGCGGTTCAGGCAATTTCCAGTGCAAATTCCAGGCGAATTCCGGCACGTCATCGCGGTCATCCGCTTTGACCGGAGGCATCTGCAAAGTCGCGTCCGGATACAGATCAAACCATTTTTGCGTCGTAAAACACGGCACGTGCGGCAATCGAAACCCCGCACCGATAAAAAACGGCTTGTCTGTGGGAGCAGCTTTCAAATACGCGATGGCGGAATCCGCAATTTTCCAATCCGGTTGGTCTTCGTCGCGTTCGGGGAAAACGCCCCAATCCATCGCTTTGATTTTGTCGGGCGTGTTAACGAATTTTGCCACCGGGAAAATCAGTGCGCCGGTATCGCCCCAGGCGTTGAATTCGCGTTCGCGTTCAGCAGGCTTGATCGAACCGTCATGAAAAATCTTTCCGGCGCTAAATGTGGCATAGCCATTTTCTGCCAGATACTGCGGCAACATGACTTGGTCTTTCAACGCAGGAACTGCGCGAACTCCCGGCTGCAAGGTGTACAGACCGGTCGTCGAAGGCCGCAATCCCGACAACAAACTGGCGCGCGAAGGATTGCACAGCGGGGATTGCGTGTGCGCGTTGGTGAACGTCATGCCGCGCTTGGCCAGCCGCGCGAAGTTCGGCGTTTTGACTTGCGGATGCCCGCCCAGCGGTTCCACCCAATCATTCAAATCATCCACGGCGATGAACAAATAATTCGGCGGACGCGGCAGTTTCCGCTGGGCCTGCGCAATTGGCAGCATGGCCACCAACAAGAGCGCCAGCCCAAATAAGAACCGCAAATTTTTCATTCGGGTCTCCAAAGGAAGTATCTGCTGAGTGTTTTAGCTTCGCAGACCTAAGGTGTCAATAAAGTTGCGGGCAAACTTCAGACAAAAGGCAAACTGGGTTAGTCTCTGCCAGCAAAACCGCGAATGGAGAAATTTATGAATCTGACCGCATTGAAAGAAACAATCCTGGACCATGCCACCAAAGGCTTGCCGTATGGCGCTCAAGTCTCTTCTGCCGAAATTGCCGCCAACCGCTGGAACGTGCTGAAAGGCGATTTGCCGTTTCCGCTGATGGTGCTGAAAGAATCGGCGCTTGACCACAATCTGCGAGCGATGGCTGCCTGGTGCCAGCAAAACAATTTCCTGCTGGCTCCGCACGGAAAAACCACAATGTGTCCGCAAATTTTTGCCCGCCAGTTCGATCACGGGGCCTGGGCGATGACCGTGGCCTCGGTTTCACAGGCGCTGGTGTGTTTGAATTTCGGCATCAAACGAATCGTGATTGCCAATCAAATTGTCGGCGCTTCGAACCTGCGTTCGCTGGCGGCGGCGATCAACAGCTACGGTTTCGTTGAGTTTTACTGTTTGATTGACAGCGTGGCCGGCGTCAAACACTTGGCCGAAGGCTTGAAACGATATGGCGCGACCAGACCGATCAACGTGCTGGTCGAATGGGGACGCAATGGATGGCGAACCGGCGTGCGTTCCGAAGAAGCCGGATTGCACGTTTTTGCCGAAGCCAGCAATCATCCGCTGCTGAACGTTTGCGGTGTCGAAGCGTTTGAAGGCTTGGCCAGCGCCGCAACGCGCGACGAAGAAGCGCAGCTTGTCGGCGATTTTCTGCATGGCTTGGAAGGGTTGGCCAAAACTTTGCGCCAGAATTGGTCTGGCAGTGAATTGCCGCTGTTCAGCGTCGGCGGCAGCGCCTTCCTGGATCGCGTGCAGCAAGTGGCCAAACCGCTGACGGAAAACTTCCGCGTTGTCGTTCGCAGCGGCTGTTACGTCACGCACGATCACGGAATGTACGACCGCAAACAAGCTGCGGCGCTGGAACGGTCTGGCGGCACGATTCCTGAATTCAAACCGGCCATGGAGCTGTGGTCTTACGTCCAATCCATTCCTGAAGCACGTCGCGCGTACTTGACGTTTGGCAAACGCGATTGCGCGTACTGCGCCGACATGCCAACGCCGCTGTTTACACTTTCCGAGGGCGAACACTTGAGCGCAGCCCGATCCATGGCAAACACAAAAGTCGTCAATCTGAACGATCAGCACGCTTACCTGGATTTAAGCGGTGAAGAGCATTTGCAAGTTGGCGATCTGGTTTGTTGCGGGATTTCGCACCCTTGTCTGGCCTTCGACAAATGGCGAGCGATTCCAATGGTTAATGATGATTACGACGTCATTGACCTGTACCACACGTTTTTTTGAAAACTACGAAGCTGGCACAAAGATATGGGCAAAAAAGTTTTTCTGCCCCCATTTTTCTGCCAGCAAACAGCTTTTGTATTCAATTGGAACTTATGCTTTACACCATTCGACTGTGCATTCTTCTTATTGCGGTTTGTTCATCGGCGCTGGCGCAATCTTCAAACGTTGAAGCAGTCACCAAAAAACTGGCGTCTGCCGAATTCGCTGGCCGAACCTCAAAAAGCGAAGGCGCTCAAAAAGCTGCCGACTTCATCGTCAGCCAGTTTCGCGACGCTGGCTTGAAGCTGTTGCCCGGCGCAGCGCCCAACGTGGCCGGTGTGATCGAAGGCAAGGAACGCAAAGACGAGTTTGTTCTTGTCAGCGCGCATTACGACAGCTTTGGCGGCGCGTTTGCTGGAGCGATGGACAACGCGGCAGGTGTCGCGGTGATGATCGAAATCGCCAAACTGCTGGGGAAAACTCCGCCGCAACGCAGCGTTTTGTTCATCGCCTTTGACGGAGGCGAACAGAACAACTCTGGCGCGAAACTTTATGCCGAGCGTCCACTGCTTCCGCTGGACAAGATTGTCGCGGCAATCAACCTGGCTGGGTTTGGCGGAGGCTTCGGCGAACATCTGTACGAAACGCTGTTGATCATCGGAGCCGAATTTTCGCCGCAGCTTGCAGAAGCCGTAACGAAACAGAAACGCGGTGGCGCTTCGTTGACAATGTTTGGCGATGACGTAACGCGGTTTATCGGCACAGAACATTTGCACTTCAAACTGGGCCAAGTTCCGACGCTCAGCATCACAAACGGCATTCATTACGCCTATCATTCCAAAGCCGACGTGCCCGCTCGCATCAACTTCCCTGCCTTGGAAAAACATCCGCCGATGCTGGCCAAACTGGTTGCTGAAATTGCTAATACGCCCGGAAAAATTGAACGTTCGGCCCAACCCACTTATGACGCCGACGAAACTTCTGAATGGTTGCGCTTGCTGACGGCGTTGCGCGAAAACGTCATCAAAACGACCGCGAACAACGCTGGCCAACAGCACATTGACGACACAATGCTGGAACTGAAACGATTCAAAGGCCGAGCCGTCAATGATCCCAAAGCGCGCGAAGCCGTCATCTTGCGCGCCGCCAGCATCTGTTTTTACATCGCCAATCCGAACGGCGTGGAATACAACTCGCTACTGGATGCCGCCCGGAATGCCGAACAAAGTGGCCAGCGCCAAACCGCCATTGCGGCGTATCAAAAACTGCTCAAGTTCCTGGAAGAAGAATACCGCCGTGACGATCAAACAATGAGTGACATTCGACAGCGATTAGCCAAACTCGGCGCCAAATAATTTTTGAGTAATGCCTTCGGATGGAGGATTTGCCAATGCTCAAGCCTCGTCAATGTCTGCTGACAATCATCGTTTTCGCCATTTCAACGTTTGTTTTCACCTCGCAAGCGCAGCAGCCAACGCAGCCAACCCAGCCAACGCAGCCAACGCAGCCAACGCAGAATGATCCGATTGCGAAATTGCTGGAACTGGCTGCGCCGCTGCCGGATTCCGCCTATGATTACGAAGATCCGTGGGAGCGCGAAAACCCGCCGCCAATCCCCGACGAAGACGCGCCAATTGAATTGCAGGTGAAATACTGGTCGCGCCCAGCTTCATCGTCTGAGCGCAGCTTGCCAAGCGACAAAATTCGCCATCGGTTGCTGGAAGCTGCCGAAGACGATTCAGAAATCTTGCCGAAATTGATCGGGCTGATGCCCGACACACCCGATGCTCACGACCGCATCAAAGCCATTCTGGATGCTCGGCCAAAATTGAATGTGGAATGGGGCATCGGCACAGTCAGCGGAATCCGCCGTGAAGATACGGACGAGCTTTTCTGGCAATGGCCTGTGCGGGACTGGCTGATGAAACGCAGCGGTTCCAGTTTCAACCTTGGCTGGATTTGCCCGAAATTCAGTTCGACAGCATGAAGATGTGGGTGTCGGATTTTGGACCCAAATCGGCTCGGAAAGTCTTTTTTGCCTACAACGGCCACTTGCTAAGCCTTGCAATGCCAACACCTTAACTGCAAAATTGCATTTTGATCCATTGGAATGACCAACTCATATTGCAGTTCCACGAATGTTATGCGATAGTCCGCGCGCTTACCGATAAATTCTGCTGGGAAAAACAATAAAAAGAGCCTGAAGACCTCAGGTTTTTGAACTCATCAATCTAACAACTGCACGGCTGGTACAACAGTCTAAACACTGGTGTGCTGGTCAGGTTAAGCGTGCGTCCGATTCCGCGACGTGCATATCCATATCAACATCACCATACCCCTCGGAGGTTAATGAAATGCACAGGATCATGAGACTCAGCAGTTTTCTCATCCTGGCACTCGCGCTGGCAGGCTCTGCGTTCGCACAGACCACCAGCGGTTCGATTGCTGGAAATATCGCTGACCAGAATAACGCCGCAATCAGCGGTGCTTCGGTCAAAATTTCTGACACGGGCAAAGGCTTCACGTTGTCGGCAACGACAGACAGCGAAGGTCGTTTCGTGTTTCCATCGGTGCCTCCCGGCACTTACACCCTATCCATTGAAGCCAAAGGGTTCAAAAAGTCGGAACGCACGGGGCTATTACTGGTTGCCAACGACAAGCTGACGCTTGGTGACATTCCCCTGGAAGTCGGTGCGGCAAGCGAAACCGTCACCGTCACCGCCGAAGCCACACGTGTGCAGGCGGAAAGCGCGGAACGTTCGTATGCAATTCAGGGCGAAATCGTGCAGAACATTGCGGTCAATGGGCGCGGTTTCATTCGCTTGGCTTCACTGGCAACGGGTGTTGTGTTCAACAACAACGTCGGCAATAGCGAAGAAATCGCCAACGTATCGGCCAATGGTCTGCGCACCAGCGCCAACAACCTGCAATTGGACGGTGTCGCCATCGTTGACACCGGCAACAACGGCACAATGATCAGCGTCAACGTGGACGCCATCGCCGAATTCAAAGTGTTGACGTCAAACTATCAGGCGGAGTTCGGACGTTCGGCAGGCGCGCAAATCAGCGCCGTGTCAAAGGGCGGCACGAAAGAGTTTCATGGATCGTTTTATGCCTTCCGTCGTCATGACGGCATGAACGCCAACACCTGGATCAACAACCGCAACAGCACGCCGACCAACAAAATCAACAAACCGCGCCTGGACCAACGCGACATTGGTTACACAATCGGCGGCCCGGCGTACATTCCTGGCGTGTTCAACAAAGATAAAGACAGGTTCTTTTTCTTCTTCAGCCAGGAACACCAAAAACGCCTGACCCCGCCGACATCGCCCACGAATGTGCGCGTGCCAACGGCGCTGGAACGTGCCGGCGACTTTTCGCAGACCACGGATAACACGGGCGCTCTGTTCCCGTATATCCGTGATTACACGCTGAACGCCCCTTGCAATGCTTCCAACACGGCGGGCTGTTTCAAAGACGGCGGCGTGTTGGGCAAGATCCCCGCCAACAGACTGTATCCGTTGGGGCTGAAAATTCTGAGCATTTATCCGCTGCCAAACTCCAACCAGCCAGGCGCGAATTTCAATTACCAAACTCAGGAACCGACCAGCGCCCCGCAACGCCAGGATTTGTATCGTGGTGATTGGGTGGTCAATGAAAAATGGCGTGCAACCGGCAAATATCTGTACAACAAAAACAGCCCGGTTCAACCGTATGGATCATTCGTGCTCGGAACCAACATGCCTGATTTTGCGGTGGACTTTGTCAACCCTCGCTACAGTGTGACGGGAACGGTCACAGGCTCGATCAATCCGACGACCGTGCTGGAAGTGACCTTCGGGCAAAGCCATAACTCCATTGACATTTTGCCGCACAACCCGAAATTCAATCGGGCAGGGTTGGGGCTGACGGGAATTCCCGTGCTGTTCCCCAACGCGGTTCAGATTGATTCGCCGCCACGATTCCAATACGGCGGTCGTGTCGCCAACGCGCCCAACATCGGTGCCAACAATGCGCCGTTTTACAACTTCAATACGACGCGCGACTGGTCGGTCAACCTGTCGAAGATTGTCAGCTCTCACAACTTCAAATTTGGCTGGTTCTGGCAAAACAGCTTCAAACCGCAAAGCAGTTTCGCTGCCAACAATGGCGACTATGTCTTTACTGACAATGCCAGCAACCCGTTCGATACGCAGTTTGCGTTTGCGAACGCGGCGACGGGTGTTTACAACACCTTCAATCAGGCTTCTGCTTATGTCATTGGCAAATACCGTTACAACAATATTGAATGGTATGCCCAGGACAACTGGAAGGTGAGCAGCAAATTGACGTTTGATTACGGCGCGCGTTTTTATTGGATTCAGCCGCAATTTGACGAAGATTTGCAGACGGGCAACTTCCTGCCTGACCGCTTCAATCCGTCCAATGCTTCGTTGCTGTATCGCCCGGTTTGTATCGGCAACGCGAATCCGTGCAGCGGCGACAATCGTCGCGCAGTTGACCCACGCCTGATCGTGCCGGGTTTTGTGCCTTCGGCAGCAAATACCCTGGCCGGCTTGTTCATTGGCCGTCTGGTTCCCAACACGGGTTCGATCACAAACGGCGTGTTGACCGCCGGCGCTGGCTTGGAAAAAGGCACCTACAAAAATCGCGGCGTCCAATTTGCGCCACGGTTTGGCTTTGCCTATGACCTGACCGGCAAACAAAACTTCGTCGTTCGCGGTGGCATCGGCATTTTCTATGATCGCCCACAGGGCAACACCGTGTTTGACCTGGTGCAAAACCCGCCGACCACACTGGCTCCGACCTTGACCTTCGGCTTCATGCAGCAACTCAATTCGGGACAGATTTTATTGGCTCCGCCGAGCCTGGTTGCGTTTGACCGCCAGGGCAAGGTGCCGACCAGCTATGCCTATAACCTGGGCATTCAGTACAAACTGCCGCTCGATGCTGTGTTGGACGTTTCGTACGTCGGTACTTCGGGGCAGCATCTGCTGCAACGCCGCAACATCAATGCTCCGGCGTACGGCGCAGGTTATGCGGCAGCGAATCAAGACCCGACGCTGGCAGCAAGCACCCTCCCCGGCGCGACGGCGCTGCCTGTGGACTTCCTGCGACCGTATCAGGGGTTTGGCAACATTTCGTTCATCGAACCGTCGGCAAGCTCCAACTACCATTCGCTGCAAACCTCTGTTCAACGCCGTTACACCAAAGGGCTGTTGGTCGGCGTGAACTACACCTGGTCGAAAGTGTTGGGAACAATCACCAACGATCTGCCAGGTATCGCCGGATTCGGCGCGCCGCACAACCTGGACCATCGTCGCGCCAATTACGGCCCGTTGGATTTCGACCGTCCGCATAATTTCAACGTCAATTGGGTTTGGGACCTGCCGAAGGCCACCGACAACAAAGGCCTGGGTTATGTTGCGAACGGTTGGCAGTTGTCTGGTATCTATCGCTACCAGACAGGCGCTCCCTACAACGTGAGCGCAGGGGTGAACGGACTTTCGACCTACGGATTGACTGGAACGGCTCAACTGGAAGGCCACCGTGTTGTTCTGTTGAAAAATCCGGGCAGCGGCAACAGCAGCGATCCGTACCGCCAACTCGACGTTACGGCGTTTGCTTCGCCGAACTTCGGCAGCTTCAGCTATGAATCGGGACGCAATTTCTTGCGCGTCGGTCCGATTAACTCTTGGGACTTGGCGCTCTCAAAAGAGTTCCGCGTCAAAGAGCGATATAGATTCGAAGCGCGCCTGGACGCGTTCAACGCCTTCAACCACACGCAATTTGACGGCGTCAATGGCGGTGCAGTTTTCTCCGGACCGAACAGCACCACCATCACCAACCTGGCCAATGAACAAACCAACCGGAATGGCTTTGGCTCCATCAACTCGGTGCGCTTACCGCGCAACATGCAATGGTCGTTGCGCTTCCAGTTCTAAACTGTAAGCCGACCCAACCAAAGGCCGGATTCTTTACCGCGAAAGAATCCGGCCTTTTTCACAAACAACTTCAGGAGGCATCTCTATGATTTGTCGCAAGAGTCCATCCATCGCGGGAATCTTCCTGCTGATTTGCGCCGCTGTTTCTTCCGCCTTCGCCCAACCTGCCGGGCGCCAACCCACTCCCAACGACACGCTGAAATCGCCCGAAGTGCTTTCCGATGGCCGCGTCGTGTTTCGCATTTACGCGCCGAAAGCCAGCGAAGTCACCGTTGGCGGCGATTGGATTCCACAAGGGTTGGGAACCGGCGGCAAACTGGCCAAAGACGACCAAGGCGTCTGGTCATTGACAGTCGGGCCATTGCCCGCAGATTTTTACAGCTATTCATTTACCGTAGACGGCGTGCGAACGCTGGACCCCAAAAACGCATTCATTAAGCAGGGCGTCAACAGCCTGGACAATATGGTGTTCGTTCCTGGAGCCGCCGCCGCATTTCAGGACAGCAAGGCCGTTCCGCACGGAGAGATTCGCAAAGTCTGGTACAAATCCTCGACACTGAACGAAGAGCGGCGGCTGCACATTTACTTTCCGCCGGGTTATGACAGCGGCAAAGGCAAATATCCCGTTTTCTATTTGCTGCACGGCGGAGGCGACGAAGACTCCGGTTGGAGCACGATTGGCCGATCGGGTTTCATCCTCGACAACCTGATTGCCGCTGGCAAAGCCAAGCCCATGCTGGTTGTAATGCCCAATGGCAGCTTGCCGCGCCCGCCTGTGGTTCCGGGAACGCCGCCTGATCCGGCTGCAAACGCCGCGTTTCAGGATCGGTTTGTCAGCGAACTGCTTAAAGACATCGTCCCGTTTGTCGAAAAGACGTACCGCGTTTTGCCGGGCAGCGCCAACCGCGCGCTGGCTGGGCTTTCGATGGGCGGAGGCCAGACAATGCGCGTCGTCGGCAGCAATCCCGATCAGTTTGCTTATGTTGGCGTGTGGAGTGCAGGCGTCAATCCGCAAACGACTGCCGACTTTGAAAAACGCAATGCGTTGTTGCTGGAAAATGCCGACAAAGTCAACAAAGCAATCAAATTGTTTTCGATTAGTTGCGGCGAAAAAGACACGCTGGCATTTGCGGGGTCGAAAAATCTGGACGAGATTCTGAAAAAACGTAACATCAAACATGAAATGAACGTCAGCGCAGGTGGGCATACCTGGATCAACTGGCGGATTTATTTGAACGATTACGCACAGAAGCTGTTCCAGTCGGCGGGCAAATAACAAGTTTCATAAGAAAGAAGATTCAACACAAAGGATCAAAGGTTCAAAGAGTCCTGGAAAAGTAGCCCACCTTTCACAAACAACCTTTGAACCTTCGTTCCCTTGATCCTTTGTGATGAAAACAGGTTCCTGCCAATATCAATCGAAGGAAACGATTCCCATGAAATTCAAAGTTCACAACACGGTCTTCGCACTGGCTTTCGCACTTCTTACAGTTTTTGCAACAAATACTCTTGCCCAAACCCAGGTCAAAATCGCCAACGGCACCCTGGAAGGCGTTGTCGAAAAATCCGGCATTCGCAGCTTCAAAGGCGTTCCCTTCGGCGCGCCGCCTGTCGGCGATCTGCGCTGGAAACCGCCGCAACCCGTCAAAGCCTGGACGGGCGTGCGCAAAGCCGACAAGTTCGGCCCGCGCTGCATGCAACGCGCAATTTTCGGCGATATGAATTTTCGCTCCGACGGCATGAGCGAAGATTGCCTGTACCTGAACGTCTGGACTCCGGCCAAAACCGGCAAAGAAAAATTGCCTGTGCTGGTGTACTTTTTTGGCGGCGGCTTTATGGCGGGCGACGGTTCGGAGCCGCGTTACGACGGCGAAAGCATGGCGACCAAGGGCATTGTCACCATCTCGATCAGTTACCGGCTCAGCGTGTTCGGCTTTATGGCGCATCCCGAATTGACCAAAGAATCGCCGAATCATTCGTCGGGCAATTACGCTTTGTTCGATCAATATGCGGCATTGAAATGGGTGCAGGAAAACATTGCGGCTTTCGGCGGCGATCCGAAGCGCGTAACCATCGCAGGCGAATCCGCCGGTTCCATCGCAGTCAGCGCCCAAATGGCTTCGCCGCTGTCGAAGAATCTGATCGCCGGAGCCATAGGCGAAAGCGGTTCGATTATGGGAGCGCTTTCCGCCACTCCGCTGAGTGAAGGCGAACAAGCGGGCGTGAAGTTTGGCCAGGCGATTGGCAAAGAATCTTTAGCCGCGCTTCGCGCAATGCCTGCCGACCAATTGCTGGAAGCGACCGCGAAACCAGGCTTGCCGCGCTTTTCGCCGGTTGTGGACGGCTACTTTTTCCCGAAAGCTCCGGTGGAGATTTTCACTGCGGGCGAACAAGCGCGGGTGCCGCTGCTGGCCGGATCGAACTCCGAAGAATCCGGTGCAGCAGGAGTTTTAGGACGCGAAACACCGACCGTTGAAAATTACAAGAAAGCGCTTGAACGACTCTATCCGGGCAAAGCCGAGCAGGTGTTCAAGCTTTATCCTGCCACCAACGAAAACGAGGTCTTGGACGCCGCGCGCGATCTGGCCGTAGATCGGTTCATCAGCTTCAGCACCTGGAAATGGGTGGAACTGGCGACAAAGACCGGCGGCAAACCGACGTACTATTACCGCTACGACCGCCCGCGTCCGGCGATGCGTCCCGAAATGGGCAACGCGCAAGCAGGTTTAGCCGGTGGCGTCATTCGCAACCCGCAGCCGAGCGCAGGTCCGCCGCGACCGGCTCCACGCGGCGCGGTGCATTCTGCTGAAATCGAATACGCGATGGGCAATCTGGACGGCAACAAGGTGTACGCCTGGACGCCTGACGATTACAAAGTCTCGAAGGTAATGCAGGAATACTTTGCCAACTTCATCAAGACCGGAAATCCCAACGGCAAAGGTCTGCCGAAATGGCCGACGTTCAAGGAAAACCAGCGAATGATTATTGATGTGAACACTCGCGCCGAAGCCGACAGCGTTCGCGCACGGTATGAATTTCACGAATCCTTACTGAAAAAATAGCTTTTTTGGAGTGCTGCGGCTCGACGCAACTTTCGCATTCGATTCCGAAAGCTCCGCCATGGCGCAGCACTCCAAAACTGGGATGAACACTTATGAGCGAATATCTATTCACAAAAATCCGCCAGCAATTCGACAGCACGTCGCTCAGCGATATTGAACAAACCGTCATCGAACAGGTCTCCGCCAAGCTGCACATTGCCCCCGGAGCGAGCATCGCCATCGGAGCCGGTAGCCGCGGTGTCGCCAACATCGCCCGCATCGTTGGCGCGGTCGTCAATGCCGTCAAAGCCAAAGGCGGCGCGCCATTCGTCTTTCCGGCGATGGGCAGCCACGGCGGAGCGACAGCCGAAGGTCAGCAGGAAATTCTGGCTTCGTACGGCATCACCGAAGAAACAATGGGTTGCCCGATTCGCTCTTCGATGGAAGTCGTCCAACTGGACAACGGCGGATTGGAATTGCCCCTGTACATGGACCGGCACGCGTACGAATCCGATGGCGTCATTCTGGTCAACCGCATCAAGCCGCACACGGCGTTTCACGGAGAGTTTGAAAGCGGATTGGTCAAAATGAGCATCATTGGCTTGGGCAAAGAGCGGCTGGCCAATGCCATTCACAGCTTCGGCATTTACGGGTTGAAAACTCTGATGCCACAGGCCGGGCGGAAGATTCTGGAAACGGGCAAAGTGCTGCTGGGCGTAGGCATTGTCGAAAACGCATACGATCAAACCGCAATTATCGAAACACTGACTCCGGCGGAAATTCTGCTGCGCGAACCTGTGCTGCTCGACATGGCCAAGGCCAAACTGCCCAGTTTTCCGCTGAACGAAATTGATGTTTTGGTAGTGGATCAAATCGGCAAAAACATCAGCGGTTCAGGCATGGATCCGAACATCATCGGGCGTATGCGAATTCGCGGCGAAGTGGAGCCCGCATTCCCCAACATCAAATCCATTGTTATTACGGATTTGACAGACGTTTCGCACGGCAACGCCTGCGGTATTGGCTTGGCGGATGTGGCGACGCGGCGTTTGGCCGACAAAGTGGATTGGGACGCGACGTATATGAACGGCGTGACCAGCGGATTTTACGAACACTTTATGTTGCCCATCGTCGCGCAAACCGACAAACAGGCTTTGGAGTGGGGCATCCGCGGCAGCCACGATCCGCACAAACCCAAAAAGCTGGTGCGCATCACAGACACACTGCACCTGGATGAAATGTATGTGTCCGAACCCGCGCTGGACGAAGTAAAAGGCAAAGTGGAAATCGTCGGCAATCCCGTGAGTTTGTTTGATCAACAAGGTTCGTTGATTCCGTTTTAGAAGTTGTCGGTAATGCTGATGCGGCATCTGCTTTTCATTTTCCATCTATGAAGTAGGTGACGGCGTCAAGGGAAAAGTTGTGAC
>CAZMXG010000063.1:0-36802 GCA_964570175.1 uncultured Heliomicrobium sp.
CAGAAGCTTGGCAAGCAATCGGCCAAGCCAACCTCTGACTTTGCAAAAGCCCTGAGGCAGCAAGCCTCTCTTTCACTTTTTGAAAAGAGTTAGGTCGGAACGGTTAAAACGTCAAGTTTGACTCGCGCCGAGATTTCATGTTTCATGCGGCATCATTTACAAAGACAAACGGGACTTTCGGTAGGCTTTTAAGCGAAATCTCCGCCGAAAAGTGATGCCTCTTATTCATTGCGAGTATTATTGGAATCGTGAGTACAGTCCTTTCGAAACAACAGACTGGCCCCCACGTATCGGTGCCTGTGTCGCCTGACGAAGCGACATTTTGGCGCGTCGAGGGAAGCCTGCTTAATTTAAGCGCCGTGCGTCCGGTGGCGTTCTTCACCTGGAATATTCAGAGCTTTTCGGGGCGCTGGATGCGGCGGAGCGCACTGGCGCTGTCAGCACTGATTCGCCCTTTGCTTTACGCAGCCGACCGAGTCTTTGCCACACGGTTTCTTCACACATTGTTGCGTGGAGTCAGCCGAGACCGGCTGGATCTGCTCGGCGAAGAGTATTTTCATTACTACCTAAAGCCAAAATTGAAACCGGAAGGCATCGCGAAGTTGAAAGAAGCGATGGCGAACGGTGAAAAGATTGTGCTGGTCAGCCAGGGCTTGGATCACGTGATGCGCCCTCTGGCAGAGCATCTGGGTGTGGATTGGCTGGTGGCCAATCGGCTGGAATTTTGCGATGGACTGGCGACTGGCAGATTGCTCTCTCCTGTGGTTCGCCCCAGGCAGGTGCTGGCCAGAATTATCGGCAGAAACCCGGATGGCCGCGTGGTGCTGGGAAAACTTTCCCGCAATCTCGGCAATCCGGCTGAAGTTCTGAAAAAAGCAATTGTCCCGACGCGCCGTGTTGTCCACCCCTTAACTTCGCCAACAGTCGTGTTTGAGCCTTATAAACAACTCGGCAATCTTTCGATGCGGGATTCGATGGCTGGCAAAAATGTCCTGCTCATTGGATTCACAGGGTTCATCGGCAAGGTCTGGCTGGCAAAAGTACTTCAGGAAGTGCCAAATATTGGCAAAGTGTATTTGCTGATTCGCCGCCAGCGGTCCGTCACTGCCAATCGCCGGTTTGAAAAGATCGCCTCTGAATCGCCCGTGTTCGACAAACTGCATGAAATTTATGGCGATAACTTTGGCAAACTATTGGCTGAAAAAATAGAAGTCGTCGAAGGTGATATTAGCCAGCCGGGTCTTGGTCTGGCGCCTGATGCCTGTGCGCGCCTGCAATCGCAGCTTGATTTGGTCATCAACAGTTCAGGCCTGACTGACTTCAACCCGGACTTGCGACAAGCGCTGTCAATCAATGTTGATGGCACTCTTTATGTTCTGGACTTTATACGGCAGTGCAAACGGGCTGCCCTCCTGCACCTTTCGACCTCCTACGTCGTCGGCTTTCGGGACGGGCGTATTTCTGAAACAGTAATTCCCAATTACACTCCCAAAGATGTGGCAGATTTCGATGCCGAGATCGAATATGAAACGCTGCATCGTCTGGTCAAGGATGTCGAAGTTCGTTCCGAAAGTGAAGAAGTCACCAATCTGCTACGCGAGCAGGTTTTGGAAAAAGGCCGCCGGGCAAACAAGCAACTTTCCGATTCCGAAATCGAAGCGCAAATTCGCAAACAGCGGCAACGCTGGGTTCGCGACGAACTCATTGATGTGGGAATGCATCGCGCGCAGGAATTTGGTTGGCCAAACACATATACGCTGACAAAGAGCCTGGCCGAATCGTTGATCGCGTCGAAAGCAAGCGACTTGCCAATTGCCATCGTTCGGCCTTCCATCGTGGAAACTTCGACGCACGATCCATTCAAAGGCTGGAATGAGGGCGTCAACACTTCAGCGCCAATTTCGTATCTGCTCGGCACGTTCTTCCGCCAGTTGCCGTCGAATGGCAAAAAGTGCCTGGATATTATTCCGGTTGATTTGGTTGTTCGAGGAATGATTCTGATAGGCGGCGCATTGATCGAACGACGCCACGAACAGCTTTACCATCTGGCGACTTCCGCAGTAAATCCGTGCAATATGCGGCGAACGATTGAATTAACAGGTTTGGCGCATCGCAAACATTATCGCTCGCAAGACGACTTCAATTATCGTTTGCTGGCAATGTTCGATTCGATTCCCGTATCCAAAGAGCGTTATCAGAAGCTTTCCGCTCCGGCGCAAAAACAGCTTGTAAGAGCGTTGCTTAGAATCGTTTCCCCGCTGCCGATGATGCGCTCGCCGCTGATTCGTCGCCAAAGGGATTTGGACAAAGTCACCAAGCTGGTTGAGCTTTACGAACCATTCATCTTACACAACGAATATGTCTTTGAAGCCAGAAATGTCGAGATCCTTTCGGCGCTGCTGCCAGAAGAGGAAAAGCAGGCATTTGGCTACGACGCCAGCTATATTGACTGGTGGGATTACTGGATCAACGTTCATATTCCTGCATTGCGAAAGTGGTCGTATCCGTTGATTGAAGGCCGTCCGGTGGAAAACAAATCCAGCCGTTCACTCGCGTTTCCTCCTCAGGAACAAAGTGTTGCGACAAACTGAATTTATAGAAAACCAGCTTTTGCAAGTTCTGGCAGACAGGCTGCCAAATCAAACGCAAAAGCTGGAATGGAGAGTCTTGCTAAATCCCCTGATTGGGACAAGCGAGGCACTAATGAAAAACTAGCATGGCAATTTTTCTTACCGGCTCGACCGGTTATGTCGGAGCGCACGTTGCGGCGCTGCTACTCGAAAATCATAAAGACCGGCTGAACTTGTTGGTGCGCGCTAAAAACCGGCAAGATGCGGAACAACGTTTATGGAAGTCATTGCAACTGCATCTGGACTTCCCTCACTTTTACGATTTCCTAAAATCACGAATTGACATTTTTTGCGGAGACCTTACCGACTCTCATTTTGGCTTGTCGGACGCAGATTATCGGCGACTGATTGAAACCACGGACTCTGTCATCCATTGCGCAGCATCGCTCAACCGCAAAAGCGAAAAGACTTGTTTGAACGTTAATTTGCGGGGCACACTGGAAGTCATCAAACTCGCCCAGGCTGCGCGCGATCTGCATGGGCTGCGCAGGTTCAGCGATGTTTCCACCGTGGCCATCTGTGGCCATCGTTTCAGCGAGGTCGTCAAGGAAGATGAATCATTGGATTGGAACCGCTCTGATTACGACCCGTATGCCAGAACGAAAAAGTTTTGTGAGCACATGGTTGCAGAGCTTTTGCCTGATGTTCGCCACACAGTTTTTCGGCCGAGCATTATTTTGGGGGACAGTCGGCACGCTGAAACGACTCAGTTTGACATGGTTCGGTCGTTCGTCTTTTTGGCCGGCTTGCCGCTTTTACCGTTCAGGCAGACTGACCAGATTGACATCGTGAATGTGGATTTTGTCGCCGAATCCATTGTGACCATCCACCAAAAAGACAACCCATCGCACGACATTTATCATCTGGCTTCGGGCACTGCGTCCCAGACTTTTATGGAGCTAACGGACGCTTTAGCAAAGGCGCAAAATAAGCGGCCACCAGTATTTTTGCCGAGTTTTGAAAAACCATTCACAACAATAACCAACTGGATTGCTAACAATCTTCGTGGCAATTCGATTAGCGCAGGCGCGACACTTTTGAAAGTTTTTCTACCATACATCACCTTCAACACCGTTTTTGACAACACAAGAATTACAAATGAGACAAAAAAATCTCCAATTCCATTTTCCAAATATAGTTATCCTCTGCTACAATTCAGTCGCGCGGGAAATTTCACGTATCCCTATAAGGAATGGCCAGGCGATTTAACGAAGGCGGGCGCGCTATCCAAAGATAACGCAAACTCAGATCTAACAATGGCTCGCCGCTAATGAAATCATACAAGCAGTTCAGTAATTTCAAGTACAAGTTGTTTTTAGCAGTTCGGCTTAATCAATGACAGTGCCCTGGCAGATTGCTAACAATACTGGTCAAGCTGCAGAAGCTTTTTCTAGTCAGAAGCAGTTTACGCCGTCATTCCAAAAGACGATTGACCAATGCAGTTCTGGCCCCGCTCAGAGACTGCGAGCTTTAAACTTTGGACGATTCGGCACGGCCCCATCGAATCAACCCCATAAAAGAGCCAAAGTTGAGCCGGTACAATTGTTTCCTCACGAACTACACACAACGAGGACGATTATTCGATCGTTTGGATAAACGGAGCTGGCACACGTGTTTGAGAAGCACAGTTGCGAAACTCTACCCTTTGCAACTGACTCCGAAGACATTCTCACGCAGCTCTTTGGTAACTCTTGGTACCACGCTGATTTTGATTGCAGTATTAGTTATTGCCCCCGATAGCAATTCACTAGAAAGTACTCTGCTTGTCGGCGAGGTCTTCCCCACAAATTCAGGAGGAATCAAAGCAATATGAGTATGGATATACGCTTGGAAGCATGGGTAAGCAGTTTAATCGAACTTTCAAAATTGAAATGGATGCTCGGCTCAGGCCGACGCTGGCATCCGGGAGAAAAACTCAAGCTACTTTTTACAGGTTATAACGGCACGCGCAACACTGGCGCAGATGTGCGTGTCGAAGAAATGCTCAGACAAATCAAGCATATCCTTGGTGAAGACAATTGCGAACTGAGCGTGCTAAGTCAGAATTTCGACCTGACGAGTGGCTATTTCAAGGGAGTCAAGCAGGTTAAATTGCCCGATATCTTCCCGCAGATGCTTTATCGAGAAATTCCGAATTTCGATGGAGTCGTCGCCTGCGAAGGTTCGATGTTCAAAAGCAAGTTTGCCAATGCGCTGACCACGATGATGGTTGGCAGCCTTGGAATGGCTTCGGCACAGAACAAACTCAGTATTGGGTACGGCGCAGAGGCCGGGCAAATGGACCCAATGCTCAACAAAATGGTCGCGCGATATTGCAAAGACTCCTTGGTGATCACCCGTAACCCGGAATCACAGGATGTCCTGGGCAAACTCGGTGTTTCCACCGAACTTGGAACAGACACTGCCTGGACCTTTGAACCACACGCGACCGAATACGGCTATTCAGAACTCAGAAAAGTTGGATGGGACGAGCAAACTCCTGTCCTGGTCGTTTGCCCGATTAATCCGTTTTGGTGGCCAGTCAAAGCTTCTGTTAGCAAGTACGTGGCGAAAACCCTGTTTGGGGCTTATAAGGACAGTCATTACCGCACTGTCTACTTCCATCGTTCTGGACCAGAGGTTGATGCTGCTTACAACCACTACCTGACCGGAATGTCCAACGCTGTCGAGCGATTCCGCAAAGAAAATGATGTATTTGTTGTTCTGGCCTGCATGGAAATGTTGGACAGAAAAGCCTGCGAAGACATGTCAGCCAACCTGGGCGGGGTACCAATTTTCTCATCAGAAAATTATGACATGTATCAAATGGTCAGCATTTTGCGATCATGCCACATGATGGTTTCATCTCGGTATCACGGGATTGTCACCAGCATGCCCGGACTTGTGGCGTCCGCCGGTGTCACAATGGACGAGCGTATTCGCAATTTGATGCACGAGCGTGGCCATCAGGATTTGCTGCTCAATGTTGATGATCCCGATTTGGAAGAGCGGCTCTACAGCATAATGGGCAAACTTCAGAGAGAGCACGAAACCATACGCGACGGCATTGGCAGAACCGTGGCGAAAAATCTGAAGATGATGGCCAAAATGGGCGTTTATTTTGAAGAACACGTCCAACGACGCTATCCCGAATTCCCCATTCGGCGAGGGTTGCAGAATTGGGAAGACTATCTGCCGCCGCTGAGTCCGAATCTGCGGCACCTGCTGGAAAATTACAGTTGACGGTTTCTTGACCGGCATTCATGCGGCGGCTCGAAGCGAAAAAGTTCGTTTTGGTCCGCCGCATTCGTTTTGCCCAATCGTAGTCTCAGCCTGTATCATTGACCTGATGAATTTCCTTGAGAGAATCCTCCAACAACTCACTCAAACACCGAATCGCCCCGTCATCCAGGAAGTTCGAGATGGGCAATTCGTCACTACAACTTGCGCCGAACTGCTTTCGCAAATTCGCTCTGCGCGCACTTTCATTCGCAATTCCGGCCTGAAGAAAACTGATCGTTGCGGATTGCTTGCGCCAAACTCAATTCGCTGGGCGGCAATGGACCTGGCTCTGATGGCCGAAGGCATCATTGTGGTGCCGCTTTATTCTCGGCAAGCACCAAATGAGCTGGTTGACATGTTGAAAGACTGTGGCGCTGCGATGGTTATTTGCGGCGATGAAAGCTTGCGAGAAGGAATCGCTCAAAACTGGCCGGAGAATTCGCCTTCGCTGGTTTTGTTTGACAATATTTTTGCGTCCGCAGGCGACAACAGCATTCAAGACGAACCCAATCCGCTCAATGATCAAGACATCGTCACCATCATTTACACCTCCGGAACTTCCGGCGAACCGAAGGGCGTAATGCTGAGCGTCACGAATCTGAATCATATGGTTCCCTGCACCGGCGCGCGGCTGGATCAATTAATGAAAGGCCGGACAGAAAAAATCCCTGATCAGGTTTTTCACTACTTGCCGTTTTGTTTTGCCGGTTCGTGGATTTTGCTGCTGACGGCGCTGTCGCGAAATAGCTTGCTGTCGCTTTCGACGGATCTGAACAAACTGGCTGATGAATTGAAGCTGGCTGCGCCAAATTATTGCCTGAACGTGCCAACGCTGCTCGAACGCATTCGCACTGGAGTCGAAGGCCAGATTGCGCAGAAACCAGCTTTCGTCCAAAAGATTTATCACAATGGCAAAGCCGCCTGGTTGCGCCAACACGAAGGAAAAGGGCGTGCGGGTTTTGCATTCAAGCTGGCCGATTGGCTGATTTTCTCCAATATCAAAAAGAAGATTGGCGAGAATTTGCGTGCTTTGATTTGCGGTTCAGCGCCACTGGCAAAAGAAACCCAGTTGTTTTTCTCGATGCTAGGCATTCGAGTTTTACAGGTTTATGGCCTGACGGAAACAACGGCAATTTGCACAATGGACGATCCTGACGATTTCACTCCTGGCAGAGTTGGTCCGGCGATTCCAGGTATTGAAATGAAACTCGGGGAAGGCGGTGAGTTGCTGGTTCGTGGCCCGCACATTTTTACAGGGTACTGGAATAAGCCAGAAGCAACAGCGTCAGCAATGCTAGCTGACAAGGACGGCGATTGGTTTCGTACAGGTGATCAAGGCGAGGTAAACGAAAAAGGCAATTGGACAATTACAGGACGCATCAAGAATCTGCTGATTCTGAAATCCGGTCACAATGTCGCGCCTGAACCGATTGAAGAAAAAATCCTTTTCAATCTGCCAACGGCTCAGCAATGTGTAGTGGTGGGCAATAACAAAGGGTTTCTGGCGGCGCTCATCACTGGCGATTTAACCTCCGAACAAGTGCAAGCCGCCGTTGATGCTGTTAACACCGATCTGCCGCATTACAAACAAATTCTTGCTTTCAGAGCCGTCAAAGAACCTCTAACAATTGAAAGCGGATTGTTGACTGCCAACGGCAAGTTGAAGCGTGATGCCATCAACAAGCATTTTGCCAACGAAATCGAAGAGCTATACCGCTCCCCAAAAGGCTGACAAAAAGCCAAAAGGAAATTGAATGCTCATACTAAGTGGGCTTTGTCTTTTTATGACAGTTATCATTGGCATTATGGCAGCGATGGCGTTGGCGGCCCGAGGCATCGCCGAAGAGAATCAAAAAGAAGCTGAAAGAGCCGAATCAGAGAAGGACGAAAAATAAGCTGATATGCAAAGTTACAAAGGCGAAACCTTGTCATGGGAATTAAAAGACGGCTGCATTGAATTGGCGCTTCACCGCGAACCTGCCAACGAAATCGGGTTGAAGACACTGGAAGAATTGGAACACTTCGTCGCGGCGCACGAAATCCTAAAGAACGAAGCCTACGCGTTGATCATTCACAGCCAGATGAAGCACGGCTTTTCCGCCGGAGCTGATTTGCGCGATCTATTCACCCAGGCCAAAGAAATTGGCTTTGAAAACGCGGCTCCACAGGTTCGCGACTTTCTGAATCGCATCCACGCGGTGATGAACACAATTGACGCTTCCCCGCTGACAACGATCGCGGCAGTTCACGGGGTCTGTTTTGGTGGCGGGTTCGAGCTGGCGCTGGTGTGCGACTTGATCTTTGCTGACAAGATGGCGCGATTCTGTTTTCCCGAATTGCGCTTGGGGTTGATTCCCGGTTTTGGAGGAATTCCACGGTTGAAGCGAGACCTGGGCAATGGAATTGTCCGGGATTTGCTTCTGACCGGTCGAAGCATCAATGCAACGAAAGCGCAGGCAATTGGTTTGGTCAGCCAACTTGCAGCGGAAGGCGAGGCACTGAAATTGGCGCGCTTCACTGCCGCGCAACTGAAAAAATTCGACCGCGCAACCAGCGCCACTGCCAAACAGTTTCTGAAACCCATTCCTTATCTCGAACTTCAGCAGGAGATCGAAATCTTCTGCGACCTGTTCACCAAACCGGCGGTTGAAGCCGGATTGCGTAAATTTGTCGAAAGCACCGATGCTCAACCTTACCTTCCCTGACGTCGCCACCTCAACCATGAAAAACATCATTCTCTGCTGCCTGTTGGGCGCGATATTCCATTTCACCTGCCCGACAACGGTCTGTGCGCAAACCGTCAAAACATCGGCCCAGAAAGCATGGCCGAAACCATCCGTTCCGGTACCAAGCGAAAGCTTTTACTTTCTGATGAATGATTACAAAATGGAACACCAAGGCGAGGTCAACACGCTCAACATCAAGGTAAGTTACGAGTACAATGCAGACATTGCGGACCAGGAATATCCGGATTTCATTCCGATCAGAAAGGACGTGGACGCATTTTTAGGCAAATACCCGAATGAAACTGCGTTCTGGGAAATCGTCAATAAACAACTGACCGCAATGATCTTACATAAATACCCGGTGTTGGCATCCGTCACCTGTGAAATACAAGTTACGCCTTCGCCAAAATATTCATTCACTCGTGGCAGCATCGTGACACAGCACAGGACCAAGTCCGTGAAAATCACATCTGCCAAACAGAATTTTCGGCGCGAAAACTAGCGCCTTACGCATTTATCAAAGGAGTTGCTGAATGGCCGAAACCAGAAGAGCCAAAATCACTTCACTGGGCAGATATGTTCCTCCCCGCGTCGTCACGAATGAAGACCTTTCCAAGATGGTCGAAACCAGTCACGATTGGATCGTCGAACGCACAGGAATTCACGAACGTCATTGGGTTGAACCCGGCACGCCGAGTTCCGAACTGGCCGTTCACGCGATTGATGATTGCCTGAAACGTCGCGGCATCGAAGCCGAGGAAATCGAATTGATCGTTGTCGCAACGGTCACGCCGGATATGTTCTTCCCTTCGACTGCGTGCGTGGTTCAGAACAAAATTCGCGCAACCAAGGCCTGGGGCTTCGACATTTCCGCCGCTTGTTCGTCGTTCCTGTACGCGCTGACCACGGGCGCGCAGTTTATTGAAAGCGGCAAGCACAAAAAAGTGCTGGTTGTCGGCGCAGATGTCATGACCAGCATTTTGAATCCCGAAGATCGCACAACGCTGGTGCTGTTTGGCGATGGCGCGGGCGCAGTGTTGCTGGAACCTTGCGAAGAAGGCGAAGAGTTCGGCATTTTGGATTATCACCACGAAATTGACGGTAGCGGCGGAGAAAGCCTGTACATGCCTGGCGGCGGCAGCTTGCATCCACCTTCGCACGAAACCGTGGACAAGAAAATGCACTACGTTCATCAGAACGGGCAGGCTGTTTTCAAATTCGCCGTTCGTAAAATGGAAGAACTAAGCACCGGCATGCTGGCGAAAAACAATTTGACCGGCGACGACATCGCCTGCTTTGTCGCCCATCAAGCGAACTTGCGCATCATTGACGCTGCGGCGAAGAAAGCCGGGCTTGCGCCGGAAAAAGTCATCAAGAACATTCACAAATTCGGCAATACCACTGCGGCAACGATCCCGCTTGCCATTGGCGATGCGATTGACGATGGCAAGCTGAAGAAAGGCGATCTGGTTTTGTTTGCCGCCGTGGGCGCGGGATTCACTTCCGGCTCTGTCTTGGTTCGATGGGCTTATTGATTTTCAGGAGAATTACTCTTAGATGAAAACGACTGAACAGATTATTGACGAAATTCTGACGCTGGCATCTTCGCACTTCAAAGTTGATCGAGCGGAGCTTTCGCCTGACGACGACTTTTTCAAAAAGCTCGGCATTGACAGCTTGCAGGCGCTTGGCTTGCTGACGCGCCTGGAAAACCATTTCAGCGTTGAACTTCCTGACTATGAAGTGCAAGGCGTCAGCGATTTCCGAACGCTGGCAGAACGAATTGAATCAAGACTCTAAATCGAAAATGTCCAACAACTTACAGCCCCAAGTCACGATGATTGACCTGAGCAAACATCAATCGCTTGGCGCAGCCTTGCGCGAAGCTTTGGATAAATTCGCCGACGAAACCTGTTTGATCGAAGCCGATCGCGAACGCGAAAATCATCGGCTAACCTATCGCCAGTTCAAGGAAATGGCATTGCCGTTGGCTGCGTTCCTGCAATTGCGTGGGCTGAAAGCGGATTCGCGCGCGGCAATCATTATGACCAACCAGTCGCGCTGGCTGGTTTCAGCCTACGCGATCTTTCATTCCGGCGGGGTCCTGGTTCCGCTGGATTACAAGCTCAACGCTTACGAACACATTCCGCTGCTGGCACACAGCAAAGCTGAAGTCCTGATCACCGAATATCACTTCTGGCGCGCGATCAAACAACAAAATCCCGACGAAGCGAACTTGCCGCACACAGTGATTGTCACCGACGTTCCGAAAAACGCTGACCTGATGGGAGCAATTCGCTGGGAAGACGCCAAAGCCGAAAACGAGCCGGTTTTCGTTCCTCGCACGCGACAGGATTGGGCCTGCATCGTGTATTCATCCGGCACGGGCGGTCGCCCCAAAGGCTGCGTGCTGACACACGATAATTATTTGGAGCAATGCGCTTCGTTGACCAGCCTTTATCCGTTCTGGCCTGGCGTCCGTTACCTGAGCATTCTGCCGACGAACCACGCGATTGATTTTATGGTTGGCTTCATCGGGCCTTTTGTTTGCGGAGCGACCGTCGTGCATTTGCGAACCTTGCGCCCGGAATTCGTTCGCGAAGCCTTCACTCGATTCAAAATCACCTACGTTGCGCTAGTTCCGCTGATTCTGAAAAATCTGCAAGCCGGGTTGGAACAACGTTTTGCCGAACTGCCTCCACTCAAACGCTTTGTCTTCAATCGGCTGCTCGACATCAACAAGGCACTAACCAAACAGCGGCCTAACTTGGAGCTAAGCCGCAAGCTGCTCAAACAAGTTCACGAAGCATTCGGCGGTGAACTCAAGGCGATCTTTACCGGCGGCACTTTTTGCGCGCCGCAGATCATACAGTTTTTCTATGACCTGGGGATTCAGGTTTCCATCGGCTACGGGTTAACCGAAGCGGGAACGACAATCACACTCAATGACCTGAAACCGTTTCGGGCGGACACCGTAGGCAAACCGCTTCCCGGTATGGAAGTGAAGCTCATCAACACAGGCGATGACGGCATTGGCCAGGTCGCCGTTCGCAGCAAAACCGTCATGTCGCATTACCTGGACGATCCGGAACTGACTGGCGAAACGATTGTTGATGGCTGGTTGATGACAGGCGACCTTGGACGTTTTGACCAGTCGGGACATTTGCAGCTTTTCGGGCGCGCCAACAACATGATCGTCACCGAAGAAGGCAAGAACGTTTATCCCGAAGACATCGAAGCCGCGTTTGAGGGTTTGCCCGTCAAAGAGTTCTGCGTCTTCGCAGCGAATTACATCTGGCCGGAACGCTCAATGCTTGGCGAAAAGTTGGTTGCGGTCTTGCGGCTGAACGAAGGCCAAGAGTTCACGGAAGAGTTGAAACAGGACTTGATCCGCCGCAACGCCAAGCTTATGAACTTCAAACGCATCAGCGGCTACGTCATTTGGGATCAAGATTTTCCGCGGACCGCTTCGATGAAGATCAAACGGTTTGTGCTGGCAGAAGAGATTCGCGCAAAGCTTGATCGGCAAGCAGCGTTGCAAGAACTATGAAAACTCTGGCAATCGTCAATCCGGCTGCGGGTTTCGGCAAAGCGGCTAAGCTGCTGGGGCCGACCATAGATCGTTTGCGCTCTGCGGGTGTGGAATTTGACGTTGCGGAAACCAAGCACGCCGGTCACGCCACGGAACTTGCGCGCGAAGCTTACAAGCAAGGCTATCGCCGCTTTATTGCCGTCGGCGGAGACGGGACTTCGTTCGAAACGGTCAACGGATTGTTCCCTGAAGCGCTAAACGACGCTCCGCCAACGCTTGGTTTTTTGCCGCTCGGCACGGGCAATTCGTTCTTGCGCGATTTCACCAAAGACGGCGCGAATTTCGCGCTGCAAGCGATCATCGAAAATCGTTCGCGGCCCTGCGATGTAATTCAGCTGAAACACAAAACCGGCGAGGTCTATTACATCAACATCCTGAGCTTGGGGTTTGTCGCCGACGTTTGCACGCTGGCGGCCAAATTCAAGCTGTTGGGCGCGGCAAGTTACGGTTTGGCTGTCGTGCTGACGCTGGCGCGATTCCAAAAACGAGTTTTTCCGCTCAAGCTGGAAGGCAAACCGCTGGAAAATTCGCCAAGCACTGCGCTGCTGATTTTCAACAACAGTAAATTCACGGGCGGCAACATGATGCTGGCTCCGAATGCCGACACCGCCAGCGGACAAATAGAAATCGTTCGCTGGTCGGCTGACCGGTTCGACTTCATCAAAAATTTTCCGAAATGCTATGACGGTTCGCACATCCATCATCCGCTAATTTGGACCGGCCAAGCCAAACGGATCGAGATGGATTTTGGCGGGCCGATGGACATTATGGTTGACGGCGAAGTAATGACCGTAGAAATGGAATCGCTGGAAGTGTTGCCGTCCGCTTTGAACGTTATGGTTTGAAATAGGTGATAGGTGGCAGGTTGTAGGTGACAGGAACTGATGAAATGATTGCCTGCCGCCTTCGACCTGCCACCTGTCGCCTATCACCTACTTATGATTATTCGCTCCGACATTCGCAATCATCCAACCCACGCCTGGGAATCGCTGAACATTTTCCAGAAGGCGTATTACTACATTCGTTCGATTCTGGTTTGGATCGTCAGCATCGTTCATTTCTTCCCGGTTTGTTCAGCCTTGGTGCTGATGGGGTATTTCGTTGATCCGCGCAAAAATGACAAACCGCAACGCTGGCTGTTTCGCAACATCCTGCGTCTGGCCGGTTTGGATTTCGAAGTGAAATACTCGGCAGGGTTTGATCGCACACGCACCAGCTTTTTCATCTGCAACCACATTGACCTGTGGGATGCTTTCATCATCTATTCCGCAATCCCGCAATTCGTGCGCGGCCTGGAACATGAATCGCATTTCAAGATTCCGGCGTACGGCTGGATGATGCGGCGATTCGGTAATGTCCCTGTTCCGCCCGAGGGCAATCTAGCCAAATATAAACAGATGATGAAACTGACCCGTGAGCGGCTGGATTCTGGCGTCAGCCTGATTGTGTTTGCCGAGGGTTCCCGCACGCTGGATGGGCTGGTTCACGAATTCAATCCCGGTGCCTTTCGAATGGCAGTTCAATATGGCTATCCGCTTGTTCCCATGAGCATTGTCGGCGCATACGAATTCAGCAAAAAGGGAGATTGGAAACTCTTCCGCTCCAAGATCACGGTGTATATGCACGACACAATTGAAACGTCTGGGCTTGGCAAAAACGACATCGAGCCCTTGCGCCAACGTGTGCAAGAAATCGTCGCCCGTCCTGTTGAGGAATTTTACGGCACCCCGCCTGCCGGAAAATTCGATGCCGAGCTTGCCCTGAAACCCAAAACACAAGCGACAAAATAAGATTTTCCGCGATTTCATTCTCCAAAACACGTAGTTCTACCCATTTGCTGCCTGCTTTATTAACATTAAAGTGATGACATCCGAATGCTAGCGTGGGATTAGCAGAGGGCCAAGCAAGAAATAAAGACCGAGGAAATGGGATGCACTTTGTTTCTTGCTAGGTATACATTCAGCACAAGCGCGGTCAAAGTTTTTCCAAATGATTGGCTTATGCCCCGTTCGCCAATTATTTTGAGAGATTGCATTGGAGACTGATGACTCGATTGCGCTTATGAGAGGCAGTCGAGAGAACGAATGGCATCAAGCGTTTGCCAGGCAGCCCCTGGTGCAGTGCCATTCCGATTATTGCCTTTTTTATAGAGCCGATGACTCCCAACATCGGCCCTTTTCATTTTATGCAGCACTCCGGTGGCAATGTGGCAATACTGCTAAGCCTGAACCTTAGAAAGAACAGCGACTCCCTCCCGTCTTCATTTCGCCAGAACAGGCTGTCCATCATTCCAAACTTGCAGAGTGGATTCTTGCGGCTGAGACTTCAATCCAAAATAACCAATCGTGACAAAAAATCCCGGCAGAAATTTGACGTGTATTTTTCCCAGAAACTGCTGCGGCGCAATTTCGACAACTTCGTCCAGAATAACCCGAATGAACCGTGGGTTTTCGGGCATGTCGTAATCCAGTTTGAAAACGTTCAAATGGCTGTCTTTCTTTCCTTTGCCAACCCAAGTTTTAAAGTAATAAGCCCGTGTGTTGCCTTCTTCGTTGACGCTGAACTTTCGATAAAAGGGCGACGCAAACTTCAGGATCTGTGCACCCAGCGGCGTGAACACGTTGAAACCAATTTGTCGTCGTTGATCAAACTGCTTGCCCAGCCAGGGCGTTTGCTTGTCCAACAAAACGTGCGCCGCTCCCGGATGAAACCCATCAAGCGAATCTGGCACACGGCCTTGCACAAACATTTTTTGGTAAGGACTGCGTTCGACCAGCGCAGTGACAAGTAAACCAATAATCAAAATCGCCGCAATCGTTCCCACGGCAGAAAGCAAAATGGTGAACCACATAGCTTTTTCTCCTTCGGTGTATTGCCTTTGAAATACAGGCGGCTCAGAATCAATGACCGCAAAAACAGTAAGAGCCGCGTCATCTTGAATTCGCTCAAGATTACGCGGCTCCCCTTTATTTCGGATTCACAGAGAGAAATGCTGTGGGCTTTATGGTGTGGCAACGATAATTTCGTTGGAACGCACACCGCGCATTTGCTCCTGAGCATGGCGCGCCTTTACGCCCGGGTCATGTTTGATCTTTTCGGTCTGTGACTTGGCCTGTTTGTTGGCCACTCTTGCATCTTCGACGCGTGTCAGTGCCAGCGAGTGGGTTTTTACTGCCTCCCGCTCAGCTCCCTGAGCGCGAAGAAACGTTGTGACCGACAATGCCAACAATGCCAATGTCAGCATGGCGAGCCAAGCATAATTGGGAATGCTGGGAATCCAGCCTTCGACGCGAGCGCCGACTGATGTATGTCCGCCAAATGGCGAGGCCTGTGCGCGAACCGCAACAGAACTATGTCTAGCTGAGTACGAATTGGCTACCCTTTTCAAGCAACACCTCCAAATATTTCTTGTATTGTTTTAGCTTGGCACCCACGAACACGTTCAATACCGAAGCTATCATTACAACTCCCACGAATCTTCGTCGAAGATGCACTTTGCTATGCAAATTGGTTATTGTCCGCTATACGGAATCTGCGAATCTGGCCGGGGCTACGGCAGATAAACGTATTTGCTTCACAATGCCTGACTTGGGGTTTAGTTTCCCCAAAAAGTCTGAACTTTTGATTCGATTTACTTGAACCTGTAAACCGGAAAAAACCGGCCTTGAACCTAACTGCTTAATTGTTTGTTTAAGATGGCGCGGAAGGTACCACGCGTTAAAAAACCTGTAAAGCACTATTTTTCAGTAGTTTCATAGCCGAAACCTCATGCAACATGTAATTTGTGCAAAAATCGGAGTGGTTAAGCAAAATCCCGGAAAGCTGTCTTGTGGTCGAATCATGTTAAGCCACAGAATGTTGGGCTTTCCAAAATGAATACCTTGGCAAGGCAGGATAAATGCCTTGTTTTCAGCAGCAATCAGAGTGTGGTTTCTTGTTGTTCGAATAGAATTTCGGAGTGAAAATAATTTTCACCGTCTCATGCGTGAAATTAACTCTTAAGCAAACAATACACCTGCTTCATTTACCAGTTTCGGCAATTCGTCTAACATCCGCCCCGCGATGAATTCCCTTTCTTCACGAACTCAAGCCATTTGTTGGTTGCTGCTGTGCGCTGCCCTGGGCGCAAGCCTGCTTCTTTTGTACAACGACAGTTGCCAGATGGACGGAGGGCAACATTTTCTGTTTGCGCGGTGGGCCTGGACACATCACGAACTGTTTGTTGGGGTTTGGGCGCGCCCGCTGTTCACCTTTCTTTATGCGTTTCCATCACTGATTGGCTATCAAGCTGCGCGTGGCTTCACGGTGATGATCTGTCTGGTTATTGGCTGGCAAACCTGGCGGTTGGCGGAAGATTTCAATTTGCCGCGCGCGCCCCTCACGATTGTGCTTTTGTTTCTTCAGCCGTCTTTCTTTTTGTTTTGCGCAGACACAATGACGGAGCCGATTTTTGCGCTAATTTTCATCATAGCTCTGCGGCTTCACCATAAAGGCAGAGTCAAAGCGGGAATGATTGTCGCCTCATTGATGGTTTTAGCCAGGCCGGAAGGATTCTTTCTCGGCGTGCTATGGGGGATATGGGTACTACAGACGACAAATGAACCCGGCTTGAAAGATCAATCCCATCAAAACTTTCGCTGGGTCAAAGCTGCAATCCGCAATCCGCAATCCGCAATCAATCTTTTATGGCTTTTATGGCTGGCGACCGGCACGCTGCTTTGGTGGATTGCAGCAACGCTTCTCACCAAAGACCCGATGTTTATCAAAAACAACTGGCCGTCCGGTTGGTCTATGACCGGAACAATCTACGGCGCGCATGGATTGCTCGCCTATCCTGCCCGATTGCCCGAAGCCGTTGGCCTGTTCCTGTTGCCAGTCTTTGTTTACGGGTTGGTTTGGCTATTAAAACATCGTCAGTTATTTACGCTGACTTCATCTTTCCTACTGATTTTTGTGCTGCATACAATTTTCCGCGCTTATGGCTTGCTGGGGTCTGCTGGGTATCCGCGTTACCTGGTGGCGGTTTCTCCGGCAATGGCGTTGATTACTTTGGTGGGCTGGAACCAAATAGCCAAATGCTTCGCGCATGTTTCCCGCCCTGTCAGATTGGGCTGTGTAGCCATTTTGCTGGTTGTGTCTGCCTGGACGAATTTCGTTTATGCCGATGGAGCCGAATGGTCGCGCGACGCCGTAGCGATCAACGAAATCCATTCGTTTTGGCAATCTCAGACTTCACGGCCACAAATCAGTCGCTTTGTCTGGAGCAAGCCTTATGCGTGCATTCTGTTCGACCGCGATCCCTGGGAAAACCCGGCGTTCACGCGCAATCGCGACGAGGATTTCAAAACTTTGCGCGAATTGCCTGCGGGAACAATGGTCATTTGGGATGAACTTGCCGGGCCGAAAGAATTCGGCCTGAATGCGACGGACTTTGAAATGGCTGGTTTCGTCAATCTGTATTCAAAATCCTTTTCCTTGAAAGGCCGCATTCTGGATCGTTCGTGGTTCGGTTTTGGCGGGACACGGCGGCAAACGATTTATGCACTTTATAAGCCGCGATGAGGAAAAGGCTTGAGCCCGGGGTCCGGCGTCAAGCCTTTTGGCATTTACCTTATTTCGTCTTGGAAAATCTGACGGACCGCACATTGCCGTTTCCGTCCATCACAGCGATCAACTGACGACCGGGAGGTTGTTTACTGAATTCCAAAATCTGCTGGTTGCCGGAAGTGCGTTTCTTAAACTTCTCGCCGTAAGTGTTTTTGACTTCTTCCAGCGTCCAGGTCACCAGCAATTCGACACTGGTTAATAAACGGTCGGGCTTGTTAAAGCCAATCGTCATTCCATTGTGGAAGCTCAGGTATTTAACCGTATATTCTTCTGCTTCGTCAGTGTCCTTGGTTTTCATCATCGCAGCGGTCCGTGTTAGCTCAGCCACGTCTTTGTAGTTATACAGGCCAATCCCTTCGACCAGACGATAAAACAGCGCCAGAGCTTCGTCTGGCCGCACAAACACCGGTAACTGCTGCGTCTGACCAAGCTTGCCCCGCGTCGCGACAACAATCTGTTCTTGAAACGGCTGATCAGTGTTGTAAACCTCGACAGCTTTGGTTTCAGGTTCGCGCTGAGTCGGCAATTGAGCCGCCAGAGGCTGCAATTTCGCCAACGAAGTGGTCACCTGATCGCTGATCATTCCTCGGGCGTAATTGATCGGCAACGCGAAGTTGATGTTCTGGCCGCTTTTCAACAGAAAGGTAACGATGCCAATGACCTCGCCGTTGGAATTAAATAGCGCGCCGCCGCTGCTGCCTCGGCTGATGGGCGCTGTAATTTGAAACACTCTGTGCGTGTCCAGCCGGCGAACTCCGCTGATCACGCCGGTGGTTAGCGAATTCACCAGGCCTTCGGGACTGCTGATGGCAACGATGGATTCGCCGGTTTCAGTCTTGTCGGAATCACCCAGACTGACCGTCGGCAGCTTGAAGCCTTTGATTTTGATGATGGCGATGTCTTTCGCGTCATCCACATCTACCAGGTCCGAAGTTTTGTAAACGTCGCCGCTCGGCAGCTTGATGCGTAACACAGCCGCACCCTGAACAACATGCAGATTGCTGACAATTGCGCCATTCGAAGTGACAATGAAACCGCTTCCCTGCCCGATGACGCCTCCGCGATCATCCAAGGCTTCGATAATGACGACGGCCTGTGATTGTTCGCGGGCGATTGTCGCCGGAGTCTTGCCTTGGCTGGCGTTTTGCGCCACGACTGGAACAGCGCAAATGATCAACAAACTGGCCAAATAAATTTTGAACTTCATAAACCTTTCTACTTCTATCGCAATGTGATCGTTGAAAACCTTGATTGCAAAAACAATAGACCGATGAACACCCGGTTGCAAACTGTAACAGTCCAAGTGTTCATCGGTCATGGGTTGAATCGGCCGGGTGATGGTTAAAACACCAGTCGAAGCGCCAACTGTCCTTGCCGTCCGCTGCTGCCGTCCAACCGGCCTGAGTTGACATAGCTGGACACATTGCGTTCGGTCGAGATTGTGCCCAGCGTGTTACCACTCAAGATCGAGCGGGTAGGCGCACCAAACGTGACCCGATTGAAAACGTTGTAAAGTTCCATCCTGAGAATCAGCTTGACGCCTTCACTAATTCTGATGGTTTTGAACGCGGACATATCCGTATGATTCAGACCTTGCAAAAAGAAGGTATTGCGACCGATCTGGCCATCCAAGCCTCCGCCCGGAAGGTAAATTCGGTCGGCTTGGCCGATGGTCGCAGCTTGCGCTGGAATGAACGCTGTACCGGGCAATTGCAGCGTCGAAATTTGCACACCATTGGCATTACGGCGGCCATTGTCCACCGAAGTTCCAAGCAGGCTCAGATCGGCAATTCGCGGACGCTCGCCACCAAGCCCGTCGCCATTGGCGTCGTAACCCAGCGTGACGCTGAACGGATTGCCGGATTGGAGAGTCGTCGTTCCGCTGACATTCCAACCTCCAATGACGCGACCCAGAATGCCTTGCTGGCTGCGCATAATCGGCAGTTCATAAGAGTAACTGGCGACAAATCGATGCGCTGCATGGAAAGCGCTCAACCCGCGAAGACTTGCCGCCGCACCGCCTTTTTTACTGGCCGGGGCGTTGGTGTCAACAACGGTGAAGGTTGCTTCCGAACCGGTGTCCATCGTTTTGCTGAACGTGTAAAACGCGTTGAACGAAAGGCCATTTCCGTAACGCCGAGTCACTTTGATTGTACCGGCGTGGTAATAGCTCCAGCCAAAGTTTTGCAGGTTGACGAACCGGCTGAGCGTCGGATCAGGGCGGCGCTCATTGACGCGCGGTGTGTTCAGCGAAATGTAACCGTGCGGAACTCCGTCCACTATCACAATGCCTTTCTGTGCAAGTGTCGCCGTCGTGCTGGTCAGCGCAGAGAAAGTTCGCAAGGAACCAACTTGCGTATCACTCGGGTTGGCGGAATTCAGACAAATCGGGTCCGCCGTGCTGGTGCAGGCGCGATCGAAAACCACCGGCTTGAAATTGCCTCCACCGACATCCACCAACAGCGATGGCGATACGAATGGGAAGATCGCATCGTTGCCGCTGTCGAACCAGGGAGCGCCAATGCCGCGGTTGCCTGCGTAACCGACCTGAACAGCGAACTTGTTGGGTAGTTGCCGTTCCAACGTCAGGTTCCATTGCTGTGTGTAAGGAACTTGCAGATTCTGATTCGGAAGCAGCAGCACGGTATTCAATCGCCCTCCAATATCGCGCACAGCTCCGGTGTTGTTGGCACTATTTGCAGTGAAAGCCGTCGTGCGGGAAGCCACCCCGGGTGTGAAGACAAAGCCGCATGACGGATCAGAAATTTCATTCACGCACAGTCCGCTGAAAACATTGGCAAAGCCGTTTGGCGGCTGCGTGCGAATGCTCAATTGGTTCTGCGAAAAGACAGACTGGAAAATGCGGCTGTGGTTGATGCCATAACCGCCGCGAATGACGAATTTGCCTTCGCCGCCGGTCAGCGCCCCCAGCCAGCCGCCTTCGAACGAAGGCGAGTAAGCAAAGCCGATGCGCGGCTGAATGTTGTTTTTGTCATCGCCAAAGCCATAGCTAAACCGGTTTTCGATTTCTTTCGGGGCTTTGACATATTCGTACCGCACTCCCAGATTGAGCGTAAAGTTACGCTTCAGCCGCAGATCGTCTTGCAAGTACAGGTTCGTTTCGCCGAAGCGATTTTCAGCCACGGGGTTGCCGAAGCCTTTCTGGTAGGCGGTGATGAAACCGCGCATGAAATTTTCGAAACTGGTGTAGCCAGTGCGCGCTCGGATCGAAGCCAGCGCATCGTTCGTTCCGAAGGTCCAAAACCCGCGCGCACGATCGCCCGTTTCGTCATCCAATGCATTCAGCCGATGGTCAACGCCCGCTTTCAACGTGTGGCGAGAGAAGGTGAGCGTGTGGTTGTAAACGAATTGATGGTCGCGCTGACGGCGATTGATCGGCACATTGGTCGAAGTCCCAATAATGCCGCCGCAGGCACCGGTGTTGTTGCCGGTGCAAAGATTGGTCGAAAACCGAATGACCGGAATGTCATTCCCGTCACTGACATCCTGCAGCGTCACTCGATTGCCAAAGCTATAACGGAATTCGCTGACCTGGCGAGGCGACCAAACGTGCGTTTCTGTCACGCCCAGATTGTATTGGCGGTCATTACGCGCACCGAAGGTGTCACCCAGGATAAAACGTCCGGTGTTATCGCGTTGGCGGCTATATTGATAACGCAGCCACATCGTGTCTTTAGAAGTCGCTTTGAAATCCAGCCGGCCGGAGTAATCCCCGCGCGGCTGGCGGGTGGTAATCCCCAGCGTAACGCAACGATTTTCGCGTCCGCTGGAAATCAGGTCGGCGCAGGCATTCGGATCGTTCGGCGCAACGCCTTGTAATTCCGGTGTGCGATACAAACTGATGACCTTGCGCATGAATTCCAGATCGCGCCCGATATTTGGGTGCGTTTGCGGATCAACGCAGAAATTACGCAGCGGGTCGCCCGGTCTGGGATTGACTGTCACACCATTGACCACCGGACATGCTTTGGGATCTTCGCCCGGCAGAAAGATGACGCGGGTGTAACTGTTGTCAGTCTTGTTGAACAACCGGTCGGCACTGATAAAGAAATGCAACCGGTCGCGTCCATCGAAAGCTGCGGGGCCGAAAAACTTTTGCGGTAACCAGATCGGTCCGCTAAATGTGCCGCCATAATTGTGGCGGCGAACCGCCGGCCGTGGCTGCAATTGCTCGCCCGTCGTGGCCGAATTCCCTGCCGCGTTTCGGAAAAAGCCGTTGGCGTTGAAAATGTCGTTCTGAATGAAGTCGTATCCGTCGCCGTGAAACTGGTTGCCGCCCGATTTGGTTTGCACCAGCACCGCCGCGCCACCACCGCCGAATTCGGCCGAAAAAGCATTCGTTAAAACCTGAAGCTCCTTGATCGTGCTGATGTTGACGCCCTGGCGGTTCTGGTTTTCCGATGCGTCGTTGTTACTGACACCGTCCACCTGAAATGTCGTCGAACGGCTGCCGAGTCCGCTGAAAGCCGCAAACGAGCCGCTGGAGTTGGTCGGGTTGTTCTGACCGCTACTGGCGTCGCCGCCGAACGAAGCGATCTGGAAACCGGGAATCTGTTCCACCAGCGAGATGAAGTTGCGTCCGGCCAGGGGAGTATCTTCAATGCGTTTGGCATCCAGTGAATGCTTCAATTCGCCAGTAGTCGTTTCGATTTGTGGGGTTTCGCCGGTCACCTGAACCGCGTCGCCAACCGCCGAGATTTCCAGCTTAAAGTTGGAAACGGTGGTTTTATTCAGTTCGATCAGAAGGTCTGTCTTGGTGATTTTCTTGAACCCCTTGGCTTCAACCATCACATTGTAACTGCCAAGCGGCAGAAACGGCATAGTGAAATAGCCTTCGCCATTTGTCTTGGTAGTGCGTACAAATCCTGATTCGTTGTTTTTGGCCGTGACTTCAATGTCAGGGACAACTGCTCCTGCGGAATCCGTCACGGTTCCGCTCAAAGTGCCGGTCACTGTCTGGGCCATCGCAGTCAGGCTCAGACCTGACAGCAACAAAAGCAATGCAAGAGCTGTTTGGATTTTTCGGCGCAACATAATTCTCTCCTGGGTTCAAGGATAAGTTCAGACAGAGCATTCGCCCGCGTCTGCCATTTTCATTTATTGTGATGGATTGAGTTCGATGACCGAGATTGAATCTCCCAGTCGTTGGTCGTGAATTCTAAAATCCCAGCAAGGCGAACACATTTTGAATCTTGGGCGAACAATGAGCAAGAGTAGGGATCACTGGGAGACAATCCCTGGCAAGATGGGTAGCCAGGCTTGTCGGACTCGTTCCAGATAATCTCCCTGCGGATTCAAATCGGGCGAGGCTTTGATCGTACTGTCATAAGAAAAGAGCGCAAATCCTTGTGCGCCAAGCTCCCGTGTGACCTGAATCTTTTCCAGCGTGTGGTCGGCATTTTGTTTATGCGCGCCGATGCCGGCCCAGATTTGCTTGCCGGAGGAAAGTTTTAACGCATTCGTGATTTGACGGCGGAAAGCTTCGGTTTCCGGCGTATAGGCCATTGGGCAGGCCACATCCAGCCAACCCAATCGCATCCATTCCCGCCAATTCTGAAAGCGCGACCTGGAAGCGTCTTCTTCGTTGGCAAAAACAGCGGCGGAAATAATTGCGTACGGTTTGATGGCTTTGACGCCTTTATATACGCGCGCCACCAGATCTGTGACTTGGCGTCGCTGGAAATTGGCAAATTGATCCGGAAACGTGATGACGTATGTAAACGGATCCAGGCTGACTTGTTCCGCGAGTTCCGCGCGTCTTTCCGGAGTGAGAGTTTTGTCCACTTCGCTGCGAAACAAATCCAGTGCCGACCGGCTGTAATCAAAGTTGGCATTCGGATAGCGCACATAATCGAAATGCAGTCCATCCACGCCGTAACGCCCGGCCACATCCATCCAGATTTTAATCAGGTTTTCTTTGACTTCCGGATGCGCCGGAGACGTGTACAAGCCTTCAAGCTCTATACGGTTGCTGCGTGTGAATTCTACCAGCCGCGCCAGGTATTCGGGCGATTTCGGATCAACTGCGTAAAGCTCCTTGCCGATTTCACGCGGCACCATCAACCATTCCGGATGCTGGTAAATCAGATGACTTTTCGATTGCGGCAATTCTTCAATGTTGGCAACGACGTAAATATTGATCCAGGCGTGTACACGAATGCCGACCTTGTGTGCTTCGTCCACTGTCAAAGTCAGCGGGTCGAATTCAATTGGCTGAGCGGCAAGCTCATCCGCGCGAGGTTCAATCTGCGACTTGTAATACGCATCGCCACGGCCACGAACCTGCACAATCAAATCCGTAAAGCCATTTGTTTTGGCGCGCGCCACCATTTCTTTGACGGTCTGTGGCGAAGCCATGGTGTGACGAACCACCCACAACGCGCGCACTTCGCTGATCGGATTTTCCGCCGTCGGCAACACCGCCGCGAAAGAATTCCCAGTCTGTTGCACACGAGGCAAAGTCGGTGAAGGCGCGGCGGTTTTCTGCGCCGGAAGCAGCGCGCTGAGCAACAGAATCAGGTATGCAAAAATGATGGTGACAGCTCGTCTCATAAACTCAATACAACAGGTATTTTCTCCTGATCGCCCGAAATCCTTCCAGATCGTTTTCCCACATTTGTTTCAGCGCGCGCGCGTCTGAATCCTGCCGGTAAGCGTCGTAAATTTTCTGGTTCACCAGCAAGCGCGTGAACTTGTCCACCGCGAAGTCTTTAGAAAACAGCTTTTTCAACTGCACAGCCAGTTCCATTCCCAGCAACACCGCTTCGAAACGGTCGCGGTCGGTGACGATGATGTTGACGCCACCACATTCGACATCTTTGTGAACGCTGGCTTTTGGCGTAAAGCGCACTGGCACAAAGCGTACGCCGGGCAGTTTCGCGGAATTCAGCGCTTCGGCAAATTTGCGCCCGTCAATCCACGGAGCGCCCACCAGCTCAAACGGCGTATCGGTTCCCCGCCCGACAGAAACGTTGGTCGTTTCAATCAAGCCGACACCGGGATATAGCGTCGCCTCAGCCAAGCTGCGCATATTTGGCGAAGGATTGATCCAGGTCAGCCCTGTTTCGTCGAACCACTGATTTCGTTTCCAATCTTCAACGCGGACGATTTGCAGGTCTGCGTTGATGGCTCGCTCTTTGTTAAAGAGTTGTGCCAGTTCCCCGACCGTCATGCCGTGGCGAACCGGAATCTGATGATGCGCGATGAACGACAGCTTGTCGTGATCTGCAAGCGGACCTTCCACATCTGTTCCGTTGATTGGGTTGACGCGATCAAGCACGACAAAGGTCTTACCGTTCTTGGCGGCTTCTTCCATCGCCAGCCCCATCGTCGAAATATAGGTGTAAAACCGAGCACCGATGTCCTGAATGTCGAACACCAAAACATCAATGTCTTTCAGCTTTTCCGCCGTCGGCTTGCGCGTTTCGCCATACAGGCTGAACACCGGCAAACCGGTTTTTTCGTCGGTCGAATTGGTGATCTTTTCCTGATCCAGCGCGCCGCGAATGCCGTGTTCCGGCGAAAACAACGCAACCAGCTTCACGTCGGGAGCTTTGAACAAAACATCAATCGTCGGATTGCCGTCGCGATCCTGACCAGTGTGATTGGTGATCAATCCGACTCGCTTGCCCTTGAGCAAGGCGAAGCCATCGCGTTTCAGCACGTCAATTCCGTTCAATGAGTGCGATAACGAGGAAGCAGAGGGACGAGACTGAGCGGTGGAGGCCACTGTCGCCCCGTCGCTTCTTCGTCCCGTCGCTCCGTTCCCAAATGGTGCCGCAATAATTGCAGCGGCGACAACCGACGCGATTCGCCCACGCAGAGAACTGACATCGGCTGGCTTTTTGGAATCCAGCTTCGGGTGAACACGATTGCTCAAGAAGACAACAAAAGTCTGGCTGGAAGGATCGAGCCACAACCCAGTTCCCGTAAACCCCGTGTGGCCAAAACTGCCGATTGGAAACAGATCGCCCCTATTTGCCGAAAAGCCGGAATAAACATCCCAGCCAAGCCCGCGCGAATTCCCGTCGCTGCCATTCCCTGCCGAAGGTCGCGGTTCGGTCATTCGCTGAACGCCCATCGGACTCAAGATTCTTCGGCCTTGGTATTCGCCGCCGTTCAAAATCATCTGGCAATAAATTGCCAGATCATCAGCCGTCGAAAACAAGCCGGCATGTCCGGCAACGCCACCGAGTAAATAAGAGCGCGGATCGTGAACTTCACCGCGCATCCAGTGCTCGGTTTCTTTCGCAACGACTTCACCTTCTTTGGCAGCCCCTTCGCGGCTTCGGTTCTGCTCTGCGCCACCGCGCTGTTCGGTTGGCGCAATTCTGGATTTGACCGATGCGCCTAATCGTTCGAGCGGCTTGTAGCCCGTATCTTTCATGCCCAGCGGCTGATAGATATTTTCCAGGGCAAACTGGTCCACGGATTTGCCGCTGATGCGTTTGACCAGTTCAGCCAGCACAATGAAATTGACGTCGGAGTAAATCATTTTCGAGCCGACTTCATTCAGCGGAGCCAGCCGCCAGATGTTCTCCATCGCCTTTTCCGGCCCCTGTTCGTAATCCCGTATATCATTGTCGGCAATCAAGCCGGAGCGATGAATCAGCAAATGCTCAACGGTAATGGCTCGTTTGCCGTTTTCGGCGAATTCGGGAATGTAGCGCGAAACCGGATCGCCAAGCCTCACCAAGCCGCGTTCGACCAGAATCATCACCGAAGTCGCCGTCGCCACAATCTTCGTCAGCGAAGCCAGATCGAAAATGGTGTCTGTGGTCATCGCTTCCGGTTGGGGTTCCAGCGCGCGATTGCCATAGGCTCTGCGCCAGACAATTTTACCCTGGCGGCCAACCAGCACGACTGCACCTGGCAGTTGTTTTTTGGCGATTTCGGCTTCGACGATTGTGTCAATGTTCGTCAGATGGGTTGGCGACATGCCAACGGCGGAAGGAGCAGTTGTCGTCAGGGATGCAGTTGAGTTTGGAGATTGAGCGAGAATTGCCTGAAAAGCCAGCAACCAAACCAGCGTGACGGTAACGGAGCAATTTAGTCTTTTTTGCATGTTCAAGTCGGGGTTTCGTTGTGTGAGAAAGTTTCACGGACCAATTCCGTCCGAGTGACAGGGTTGGGGTGCGGAAAGACAATTGAAGCGTAGTTTTACCACAGCCAAACGATTTGGCACACACCAAATTTTTACCAGAGCATAACTTGACATTCCTCATCCTCAAAACATAATGCGACCAATCGTAATTCACTAAATTCAAGCAGTAAAATTTGTCCGCCAGTGCGCCATAGCTGTCGGGTCATCACGTTTTAAGACGTTATGGCCAATTGTTCCTCTAACCCCTATTTCTTCAAGGGAGAAAGTCATGCATAGAAAAAGAAATACCCTTCGGAGCTTGAGCCTACTGTTGATGGCAGAAATGTTCTTGATGTCACTTTTGGTGCTGGCCCAATCCACTTTCGGCACCATTCTGGGAACGGTCAAGGACGCTTCTGGCAGCGTGGTCCCGAATGCCACGGTAAAAATCACAAACGTTGACGAAAACACAATCCGAACCGTGCAAGCCAACTCCAATGGCGATTACGAAGCGGTGAACACCAAACCCGGACGCTACAAAATCGAAATTTCGGTTTCGGGATTCCAGACCTTCGTCGCTTCGGAAGTGGTGCTGGTTGCGCGGCAAACGCTTCGCGTGGACGCCGCGCTGACCGCCGGTCAAGTCACAGCCCGCGTTGAAGTTACTGCCAACGCGGGAGTGATTACAACCGAAACGCAAACCATCTCTTCCGCATTTGAGTCACAGAAAATTCTCAATCTGCCTGCCAACTACCGCGCTTCTGGCAGCACCAGTCCGTACAACCTGATTTCCGCATTGCCTGGCGTGCAATCCGACAACGGCGGAGCATTTTCGATCCAGGGAGCGCTACCCTCGCAGTCGCAATTTTCGCTCGACGGCATTTCGACAACCAATGTGACCGGCAATTCCCCGCTGCGAGAAGCTTTTCCCTCAGCGGAATCCATTGCCGAAATCAAGGTGCAAGGCGTCGGGAATGCAGCAGAATACGGACAGGTCGGCGACGTAACGACAATTTCCAAGAGCGGCACAAACGATTACCACGCGACGGCGTTCTGGTTTCACCAGAATCGCGCGCTGGATTCCAACCGCTTCGGCGCGCTGACCAAACCACAGAAAATTGGCAACGATTTCGGCGTCAGCGGCGGCGGCCCGGTGTACATTCCCTGGCTGTACAAAGGCAAAGACAAAACCTTTTTCTTCGGAACATTTGAAGGCTTCCGCTTTCCGCGCGGCGCGACGGTGCAAAACACAGTGCCGACGCAGGCAATGCGCAATGGAGATTTCAGCGGCGAAACCGTGACCGTGCGCGATCCATTGACCGGACAGGCATTTGCCAACAATCGGATTCCTGATAACCGTATCAGTCCAATTGCGAAGCAGATTCTGTCGCTGTACCCATTGCCGAACACAGGTTCGACGACCAAACTGGGTGTCGCCAATTACATTCGCAACACATCAAACAATCTTGATTCGAATCAATACGACATTCGCATTGATCACTACCTGACACAGAAACAATCTGTGTTCGCACGGTGGACGCAAAAGAACGTCAACGTGGACAGCCCGAACATTCTGTCGCTGCCATCGAGCACCACTTTCGACAAATATAAAATCCTGGTCGCTTCGCACAACTACACCATCAATCCTCATTTATTGAACGAGGCGCGCTTCGGATTGACGCTCAATGACAGTGGATCGGATTTCCCGTTTGATGGGCGCGCATTTACCAAGGGGTTAAACTTTACCGGTATCGGTCCTGACTTTCCTTTCAACGGATTGCCGAACATTGATTTTTCACAGGACATTTCCGATCTGAACCGGAACCGCGCCGATGGCCGTTCGCAATCGCGCACCTTCCAGTTCAACAACAACCTGACCTGGACAAAAGGCCGCCACACAATGAAATACGGCTTTGACGTGCGGTGGATTCGGGCTGTTTCGCCGTTGGGTTTTATCGGTGCGGACAATTACGGAAATTCGTCGTTTGATGGCACGTTCAGCGGCAGCGATTTCGGAGATTTCCTGCTAGGCATTCCGATTCGTAGTTCCTACGCGATCATTCAGCAAGACAACGACGGTCGCACCACGCATTATCACTTCTTCGGACAGGACAGTTTCCGCGTCAATCAAAAATTGACGCTCGAATACGGTCTGCGATACGAATACCATCCGTCATACACCGATGCAGGCGGCAACATCGGCAACTTCGACCCGAGCGTTCCGAAAACAGGCCGCGTCGTTTATCCAACGGGCAAACAAAATCTGCTGGCTCCGGGCTTCTTGAAAACCTTCAATGCCTGTCCGGCTCCGGCGGCAAATGGGGCTGCCTGCACTCCCGTTCTTTCCGCGGAAGAAGCTGGTTTACCCGAAGGCTTGCGCACGGTTCCGAAACTGCGGTTTATGCCGCGCTTCGGGTTTGCCTACCGTCCGTTCGGCAATGATAAGACCGTCGTGCGCGGCGGCATCGGCGCATACAACGGCACTCTGCTCGGCAGCATTTACTTCTCGCTGACTGGAACGTTGCAATCCGACGTTCGCGAATTCACCAACCTGACCACCGGAGGTCGTCCGCTCTATCAATGGCCTGCGATTCAATCGGGCGGCACAGGCATCAACGCGGGTCAATTGGGAACAGCCTCGTTCCGCACAGCCAACGACATCAACTACAAAGACCCATATTCCGTGCAGTGGAATTTGTCGGTTGACCGGTACGTGGGTTTTGGCGTCGGCGTGCGCGTTTCGTACATCGGCATGAAGACGACGCAGTTGGCCTGGGCGCCGGATTTGAACCAGATGACGCCTTCCACGCAGTTTGCGATCAACCGCCCGCTGAGTGATCGCCCCTTCCCGAATTGGGGAATCATCTTCACGCGCACGGCGGGCGCTTCGGCGTATTACAACGCGATGCAGGTGGAAGCGAACCGCCGGTTCTCGAACGGATTGTCCCTGAACTCGACTTACACCTGGGCGAAGAGCCTGGCCGATAACCTTGGGCCCAGCGCGACAGGCTTCATTGGGGAAACCGGCGGCGGACGCGCGGCGGATTTGTACAATCGCCAGGCCGAATACGGCAACGATTACGCCACACGCCGACATCGTTCGATTTCGACCGTGGTGTATGAGCTGCCGTTCGGTAAAGGACGAAAATTTGCCAACTCGATTCATCCCGCAGCCAATGCTGTGATCGGCGGCTGGCAAATGAGCGCCATCTTCCTGGCGCAAACCGGACCCTTCCTGACTCCGACGGTCGGTAGTGTTGACCCCTCCGGCAGCGGTTCCGGCTTGTCCAGAACTCAGCATCCGGATCGAATCGGCGATGGCAACATCTCGAACCCGACATGGTATCAATGGTTCGATGTTAATGCATTTGTTTGTCCGGGCTTGAACACACGCGTAGCCAACAACTGCCGCATCGGTGTCAACCCGGCTCGTGATGCTGCGCCAATTGGACGGTTCGGCACGGCAGGCGTAGGCATTTTGACCGGGCCAGGAACGATCAACATGTCGCTGGGCGTCAACAAGGCATTTTATCTGACCGAAAAAGTCAAACTCGAAGCGGGCGCGTCGTTCACAAACGTCACGAATCACACGAATTTGGCTGATCCGCAGATGAATGTCACCAGCACCGCGTTTGGCCGCATAACCAGCGCTCGTACCTCTGAACTGGGTGGCGCGCGCACTGGTCAGGTCACAATGCGACTGACCTTTTAATCCGTGGGGCAGGTTTTCCAACTTGCCCGTGCGTCTTTGATTCAATCAACAGGGCAGATTTTTCAATCTGCCCTTCTTTATCTTTACCACTGAATGACCTCTCACTCCCATCACGACGCAAAAGACGACGCACGAGAACTTGGCAAACTCGGGTACGCCCAGGAGCTTTTCCGAACAATGGGCGGATTTTCCAACTTCGCCATTTCCTTTTCGATCATCTCGATTTTAACCGGAGCCGTCACGCTTTATGGCCACGGATTGAAAAACGGCGGCCCGGCGCAAATGTCTTTGGGCTGGCCACTGGTCACGCTGTTTACGTTGGCTGTCGTGTGCAGTATGGCCGAACTGGCTTCGGCGCTGCCCACTTCCGGTGCGATGTATCACTGGTCGTGTCGCTTAGGTGGCAAAGGCTGGGGTTGGTTCACTGCCTGGTTCAATATCGTAGGCCAGATTGCCGCCATCGCCGGAATTGATTACGGCTGTGCCACGTTCGTCGCGCCCTTGCTGGGTTTGGAAGCCACGACCAACAATTTGCTGATGGTTTACGGAGCCATCCTGCTTTCGCACGCCTTGATCAATCATTTTGGCATTCGGCTTGTTGCCTGGCTAAACGATTTCAGCGTCACAGTTCATATCATCGGAGTCATCGTGATCGTCGGGGCATTATTGCTGTTTGCTCCGAAACAACCGGCCAGCTTTTTTTTCGCGCGCATCACCAGTAACGAAAACGGCTGGTCATACTGGTGGGCGTTCATCATCGGATTGCTGCAAGCCATGTGGACGTACACAGGTTACGACGCTTCGGCCAGCGTTTCCGAAGAAACCGTTGACCCGCGCCACCGCGCCCCTTGGGGAATGGTGATGTCCGTCGTCGTTTCCAGTGTTGTTGGCTATTTACTGCTGATCGCACTCACGCTGGCGATCAAAGACATTCCGTCAGTGTTGAATTCGACCGTTCCGCCAGTCGTAGCCATCTTGGTGGCTGCGCTTGGCGAACGAGCCGGAAGTTTGTTTTCTGCTCTGGCGGCCATGGCAATGTGGTTTTGCGGTTTGTCGGCGGTGACCTGGTCATCGCGTGTGATTTACGCTTTTGCCCGTGACGAAGGCATGCCCGCTTCAAAAGTCTGGCGACACGTCAGCACCAGGCATCTGACGCCTGCGCCTGCGATCTGGCTCTGCGCAATCGCAGCGTTTCTGGCGCTGGTTTACAGCGGAGCCTATTCGGTCGTCACTGCCATCAGCACGATCGGCTTGTACATTTCCTACATCTTGCCGGTGTGGCTGCACTGGCGCAGTGGATCGAAACTGGAACGCGGCCCGTGGCATCTTGGAGCATTCAGCCGCGCGTTGAACGTAATCGCCATTCTGTGGGTCATTTTCTTGTGCATCATTTTGTGTTTGGCCGATGCACGCACCTGGCAGTCCATTCTTGCCGTAACGGTCTTGCTTGCCGCGTGGTATGCCCTGAGCGAACGAATTCGTTTCAAAGGCCCAGAATGGTCCAATCAATAGGAGTGTCTTCATGCATCAATCTATTGTCTCCAGATCCCACGTCGCTCTTTTCTTTGCACTGATCGTGGTGATCATTGGTTTGCTGCCGAATCTTTCGGCGCAGGAAAAAAAGCTGAACTGGTATAAAGGCAACACGCATACGCACACCATCAACAGCGACGGAGATTCAACGCCGGATGAAGTGGTTCGTTGGTACCGCGAACACGGCTACAATTTTCTGGTGCTGTCAGACCACAACTACCTGACCCAAGTCAGCGGATTGCAGTCTGTATTCGGGGCAACAGAAAAATTCTTGATGATTCCAGGCGAAGAGCTCACCGACAAGTTTGAAAAGAAAGACATACACATCAACGGCTTGAATCCGCGTGAACTGGTCAAACCGCAACATGGCGACAGCGTTGTGGCAACGATTCAAAACAACGTCAACGCCATTCGCAATGTCGAAGGCGTTCCGCACGTCAACCATCCCAACTTCAATTGGTCTATTACCACCGACGACCTGAAGCGGATCAAGAACCTGAAACTGTTCGAAATTTACAACGGCCATCCGACCGTCAACAACCTGGGCGGCGGAGGCGTTCCCGGCCTGGAAGCCATGTGGGACGACATCCTTTCCGCCGGAATACTGCTGTATGGAATCGCCGTGGATGACGCGCATTATTTCAAAACGCCCGAAGATAGAACCAAAGCCCGTCCCGGTTTTGGCTGGGTGATGGTTCGCGCTGAACGATTGGGCACGACGGAAATTTTGCAGGCGATGGAACGCGGTGATTTTTACGCTTCGACCGGTGTTACGCTGCGCGATTATCAAGCCGATAAAAAGCAAATCATTATCACCATCGCCGAACAACCTGCCACCAGCAAATACACTGTCCAGTTCATCGGCCAAGGGGGTAAAGCATTGAAGGAAGTCACGACCAACCCTGCGGTTTATACGTTCAAAGGCGATGAGGCCTATGTTCGCGCCAAAGTCATCGAATCGAATGGCAAGTTCGCGTGGACGCAGCCGGTGTTTTTGAAGCAATAGGAGAGCTGAAGGTGAGCGAGAAAAAAGTCAGAGGAATGCTCAGCATTGACCAATTACGCGAACTGGTTTCGCAGGAACAAATCGAAACCGTCATCGTCGGCTTCACGGATCATTACGGGCGATTGGTCGGCAAACGCTACGACGCCGAAATGTTTGTCGAAGACACGATCGCGCACGGCACACATGGATGCGATTACCTGCTGACGGTGGATATGGAAATGGAGCCCGTGCCTGGTTACAAATTCGCTAACTGGGAATTGGGCTATGGCGATTTTCATTTGGTGCCGGATATGGCGACGCTGCGCGTGGCAAGCTGGCTGGATAAAACCGCGCTGGTGATGTGTGACGTGGAAAACGAAAAAACGCACTCGCCGGTCAGCGTCGCTCCGCGTTCGATCTTGCGGCGGCAACTGGATCAAGCACGTGGTTTGGGCTTTGAAAGTTTCGCCGCTTCGGAACTGGAGTATTACCTGTTTGAAAACAGTTACCGCCAAGCCAATGAACAAGCTTACCAAACGCTGACTCCGGCGGGCTGGTACCTGGAGGATTACCACATTTTGCAAGGGACACGCACCGAAGCCTTCACCGCAGCCGCTCGGCGTCACTTGAAGAATTCGGGAGTGCCGGTTGAAAACTCCAAAGGCGAATGGGGTCTTGGCCAACACGAATTGAACGTACGCTATGCAGAACCTTTGGAAATGGCCGACCGCCACATTGTGTACAAACAATGTTTGAAGGAAATTGCCGAAGCGATGGAACTGAGCGTGACCTTTATGGCCAAGTTCGCTGCCGACCGCGCCGGTTCCAGTTGCCACATTCATTTCAGTTTGTGGCGCGACGGCCAGAACGCTTTTGCCGGAGATAAAGAGTTCGGCCCGGTGAAATGTACGGATGAGTTTCGCTGGTTTCTGGGCGGCTGGATCGCGCACGTGTACGACGTGATGCCGTTTTATGCGCCGACTGTAAATTCATACAAACGTTACGTGGATGGTTCGTGGGCGCCAACGCGGCTGGCTTGGAGCTACGACAACCGTACCGGAGGCTTTCGCGTCGTTGGCAGCGGCAACAGTTTGCGCATCGAATGCCGCATTCCGGGAGCCGACGCGAATCCGTATCTGGCCTTTGCGGCTTCGCTGGCTTCCGGCCTGGACGGAATTGCCAACCGAATCGAACCTCCCGAATGCTTTACCGGGGACATTTACGCTGCCAAATCTCTGCCGCGAGTTCCCTACACGCTGGCCGAAGCCACAGATAAGTTTGAAGCCAGCGATTTCGCCAAACGCGCCTTTGGCGAAGACGTGGTTGAACATTACACGCACTTTTTCCGCACCGAACAGGCTGCGTTCAATTCGGCCGTAACGGATTGGGAACGTAAGCGGTATTTTGAGCGAATATGATGTTCGTATTTTTGATGAGCAAATTTGGCATCGCAGCCGTTGTGCTGGCACTGATCGTCTACGTGACACTAGTTACCACGTTGATGACTTGGAGCAGCAAACGATTGAACGATGCCACAGCCAAATTTGAGAATTGGCTACCGCAATGGGTAAGGGAGAATGGCTGGCAATTGGTTGAATATCGTAACGACAGAGGGCCAAACAAACTCCTTTGGCTTTCGCGTAGAAACACGCTTTACCTATGGTTCGTCATCCGCGACCAGCATAAAAAAGAACACACAGCCTGGGCGAGTTACAACTTCGGCCTATTAAGCAGCGGCCAGATCAATATACGTTGGGAAACATCTGAGCCGCCCCCAAAGGCCAACAGCAGCGAAGCGGGAGCAACTATCAGACTTTAATCGCATCTGAATTGCTGCTCCCTATCGTCTTCATCATCGAATTGATTGCCGTTTGATCTTGAAGGTGAATTGTTGATTGAACAGCCCGGTGATATTTGTCCCGATCACCTGTTCACGAACATCACCCGTCGCGCCACTCAAAGTTCCCCCGCCGCCGACAATCGCACGCAGTTGAGGCTGAACACCACCGTGCGAGCCTTCGCTCACCAACATTTTCCCGTCATTGAACAGAAAGTATTCCGTACCAAACACCGCCGGTTCCGCGCCTGCCATGATTTCGCCGAAATCGTAATTGAATGTTCCGCGCAACACCCATTTGCCAATGCTGCCAGTTGCCGTGATCGGATTGAAGGTTCCGGGGCTGAGCAGCGTGCCGCCCGGAGCAATCGTGCCAGCCGGGTAAATCAATCCTTCCACAATAAAGCTGTCGCCTCGTTTTGCTTCCGGCAACGATGCGCCACGGTTGATCCTGAATGTGCGCGCATCCGTCGCCACATCGAAGGTCAAAGTCAGCGGAAAGTTGTCAAAAATGTCATTGACGCTTTGTTTGGCAAGTGATGGTTCCCGATCCTGCCCTTGAACCACTGGCGAGCTGAATTGAAACAGCAGGCCAAACACAAGGGCGAATAATGCAAGCGTGGCAAATGTCAACGGCCGTTTTTTCATGAAGTCCTCCTCAAAATTAAGTCGCTATGGGCAAGCCTGCCAGGATGCACGGTTGCGTCCTTTTTGACCTGCATTCACCAACGCGACCTTTTTGCGCGCAACCCGCCACTTCGAAAAAAAATTTGAAGGTTCGAAATTGCCCATTCCCCCTTCGAGTTGAAAAAGCTCAGTTGATGCACGTGCTTGATGTATACTGCGCGCCGTCTTTCCCGACATTTCCATTGCCAAACCCAAACGATGGGAACGCCTTTTCCACAAGATGTGACGGGACTCTTGCTCGCCTGGAATCAGGGCGATGCGGCGGCGCTTGAGGAGTTGTTGCCACTGGTGGACGCGGAGCTGCGCCGTTTGGCGCACGCATATATGCGACGCGAAAATCCCGATCACACGCTGCAAACCTCCGCCTTGATCAATGAAGCCTATTTGCGGTTAGTGGATCAGCAACAGGTTCGCTGGCAAAACCGCGCGCATTTTTTTGGCATCACGGCGCAATTGATGCGGCGCATTCTGCTCGATCACGCGCGCGGACACGCGCGCGCCAAACGCGGCGGTGGAACGCGGCTGGTTCCATTGGATGAAGCGGCGGCGGTATCGGAACAGAAAGCGGTGGAGTTGATCGCGCTGGATGACGCGCTGCGATCCCTGGAACAGTTCGATGCGCGTAAAAGCCGTCTGGTCGAATTGCGTTTTTTTGGCGGTCTGAGCAACGAAGAAGTTGCCGAGGTCATGCAGATGTCGTTACGCACCGTCGAGCGCGAATGGCAAAAGGCCAAAGCGTGGCTGCATCAAGCCTTGACCGAACACGAGGAGGGCAGTTCCGATGCCGATCTCCGCTGAACGCTGGAAGCAAATTGATGAATTGCTGGATGCGGCGCTGGAAATCCCCCAACCCGACCGTCCGGCTTTTTTAGACAAAGTCTGCGCTGGCGATGCGGAGCTTCGTCGTAAAGTCGAATCCCTGTTACAGTCGGAGGCGGAAGCGAAAAGCTTTATCGAAGCGCCTGCTGCTGCGTTTGCCGCAGAATTACTTGTCGAAACCGATTACAGCACTCGGATCGGCGGTTCTCAGCCAAAAGTTTCTCAACCCGAACATCAGGTGCAACAGTACAAAATCCTTTCGCAGCTTGGCGCGGGCGGCATGGGCGAAGTTTTTCTGGCGCTCGACCCG
>CAZMXG010000064.1:0-36778 GCA_964570175.1 uncultured Heliomicrobium sp.
TACTGGCGATGAGCAGCTTTGTGAAAAATCTTCCCGGCGGTTCGTGTAAAAACTGCTCGAAGGCGTCACGCAAGCGTAACTGCTTATAAAAGGGCAAACACGCTGGAAGGCCTGTCATTATTGATGTTTCTGGCTTTTTTGAGACGATGACGATCTGTGGCACCGGGCTTGCACTAGCTTAGGTGGGGCAACGAGATACCAGGTGGTTAGTTCCACTGACGGTGTCAGCGGTTACCAAGGGTGAGGAAAGGTAACCGCACTATCAGGCGCGACAGGCAATCCCACGACTGTCGCGCCTATTTCTTTTTAGGATCAAGTCAGTCCTGATCAATCGTGTAAACCTGCCCGACGTCATTCCGCAGTTTCAGCCGCTTCTCCAAACGCATCCAACAACGACATCTGATTTACGTGCCTGCTAGGCTTTTTCAGATGTTTGGCGAATTTCGGTTTGCCGGTCACGTCCAATTCGTTTTGTTCCAGATTGGTCAGAATCTCTCGTGCGCGTTCGACCACAGTTTTCGGCAATCCGGCCAGTTTTGCGACTTCGATTCCGTAGCTTTTACTCGCCGAGCCTTCGACGACTTTTCGCAAAAAGACAATCTCGCCTTTCGATTCCGAAACGGCAACCTGGTAATTGCGAACTCCTGGACGCAGCTTCGAGAGCTCGGTCATTTCGTGGTAGTGAGTCGCGAAAAGCGTTTTGGCGGAATGTCGGTCGTGATCGTGCAGGTATTCGGCAATTGCCCAGGCCAGGGATAAACCGTCGAAAGTTGCGGTTCCTCGGCCGACTTCATCCAGCAACACCAGGCTGCGAGGCGTCGCGGTGTTCAGAATGTTCGAGGTTTCCACCATCTCAACCATGAACGTTGAGCGTCCACGCGCCAAATTGTCTGAAGCTCCGACGCGCGTGAAGATACGATCCACCAGCGCGATTTTTGCCGAAGTCGCCGGAACAAAACTTCCCATTTGCGCCAGGACTATTATTAATGCTGCCTGCTTCAGGAAAACACTCTTACCGCCCATGTTTGGGCCCGTAATGATAAGCAGCCGGTCTGTAGTGTTGTTGACGCAAAGATCATTTGGCACGAAGCGTTCGCCCAAAGTCTCAATCACCGGATGCCGCCCGTTCCGAATTTCAATCTCGTCGCCTTCGTGAAGCTGAGGCCGCACATAATTTCGCTGCGCAGCGACTTCGGCCAGAGAAGCCAACACGTCCAGTGTCGCTACGGCTCGCGCGACACCTTGAATGCGTTTTACTTCCAGAGCGACTCGGCGGCGAACATCGTTGAACAGTTCAATTTCGATCGTCAGGATTCTTTCTTCCGCTCCCAGAACCTTGGCCTCGTATTCTTTTAGTTCCGGCGTCGTGAATCGCTCTGCGTTGACCAGCGTTTGTTTGCGTTCGTAATCTGGTGGGACGCGATCTTTATTGGAGTTGCTGATTTCTATAAAGTAGCCAAAGACGTTGTTGAACTTCACTTTGAGCGTCGAAATATTCGTGCGTCCGCGTTCGCGGGCTTCAATGGCGGCGATATAGCTTTTGCCGCTGTGCGCCAGATTGCGAAGTTCGTCGAGTTCGGGATTGAATCCGTCGCGGATCATTCCAGCTTCATTGGCTACCGCCGGAGGCTCATCAGCAATAGCTTCTGCAATCAACGAACGCACGTCATCGAGTTCATCCAGGCTTTCATTCAAAACCTGTAGCAGTGAAGAGCGACTGTCGCTAAGAGTTTGCCTCAATCGTGGGATGATTTCGATGGAAAGTCGTAGGGCAATCAAATCGCGCGCGTTGGCCCGGCCAAGAGTGACTTTCCCGCACAGCCTTTCCAGGTCGCCCATCGGTTCAAGCTGTCGCCGCAACTGATCGCGCTTGATCGTTGAGCTTTGCAGTTCCTCGACTGCATCCAGCCGCGCCTGAATTTCTCCCAGCTTGACCGATGGACGAACAATCCATTGTCTCAACGCTCGAGCGCCCATCCCGGTCAGCGTTTCATCCAGGACCCCCACCAGAGAATGCGCCGCCACATCGTCCGTCGCCTTCACCAATTCCAGATTACTGACCGTGGTTGAATCCAGCACCAGAAACTCGCTGGATTCAAAGTAAGTGATTTCGGTCAGATGGGAAGCCTGCGCCTTTTGAGTCTCATTAATATAGTGCGCCGCCGCACCCGCGGCGCACACGGCATATTCGTGACCGTTTAAACCGAATCCGTCCAGCGAGCTGACATTAAGCTGGGTTCTGAGCAAAGAATCCGCATGATCGAATCCAAACAGCCAATCATCAACCGGAGTCAATGCCACATTTTTCAGCTCATAGGTTCCAGGTTCTGATAACGACGCCTGAGATCGAGAGGCAGTTTGCGGACTTGAGGCTGATAACGGGGCTGCATTTTCTTGTTTAACTGATTGGGTTGTTTCAGAGTGTTGAGTAGGTTTCTTGGATTTGTGGCCGACCAATGTAGACAGGGAATTGGGAAAAATGAGTTCGCGTGGAGAAAAAATTTCGATTTGCTCCTGAACTTTTTGCCAGGCTGATTCTCCTAAAAATTCCGTTGCCAGAAACTCACCCGTTGACAGATCAAGCAAGGCCAGTCCCATTCCGCTGCCTGCTCCGCAAACTGAGGCCAAATAACTGTTTTGTTTTGTTTCCAGCAACTGGCTTTCCAGCGCAGTTCCAGGTGTGACGACTCTGACAACATCGCGTTTGACAAGTTTGGTGGTGGATTTTGGGTCTTCCGTTTGTTCGCAGATGGCGATCCGAAATCCTTTTTTGACCAATTTGGCAATATAGCCGGTTACAGCGTGATGAGGGATTCCGCACATTGGAATGGGCACTCCACGTTCCTTGTGCCGAGCCGTCAAGGTGATTTCCATCTCGCGGGCGCCGATGATCGCATCGTCAAAAAACAGTTCATAAAAATCGCCCATGCGGAAAAATAGAAGCGTTCCGGGATACTGTTTTTTGATTTCGTAAAACTGACGCAGCATAGGCGTTAGCTGCCCGGCGTTTTTGTCAGAAGACATTTTGTCGTGCCTTTCTAAAGTTGATCAGGTGAATCATCGGAAACGGACTGAGAGTCACTTTGTTAGCCCGTGGTTGGAAGATATAATCCGCGCTCGAAATATGTCAAACCTCAACTTCAATGATGCCAAACCGCCGATAGTTTTAGCCGTTGACACTTCGTCTGCTTGCGCCGGATTTGCTTTGGCCAGAGGAAAAGAGCTAATTGCTTCGCTCAAAAGTGATGCTTCAGTGCCGCATTCACGAACATTTTTCCTTCAAATTGATGAATTACTGAAAACTGCTGGCATCGGTCTTGGCGAAGTCGAAATCTTTGCCGCGGCTACGGGGCCGGGCAGCTTCACTGGGCTTAGGGTCGGGTTGGCTGCTGTCCGCGGATTGGCTCACTCGCTTGGTAAGCCAGCCGTTGGTGTCAATTCAATTGACGCCATGGCGCTCAGTTCAAAAGTAATTGGCGATGTTTTGGTTTTTATCGCGGCAGGACGCAGCGAGGTCTATTCAGGAGTTCGCAGGGTCTCCGAAATAGGTGAAGTTGAGCCGCTTGGCACTGATCGGGTTGGTTTATCAGCTTCTGTGCTAGGTTCGGACTGGAGCAGTCAATCCTTGTCTGTAGTGGGTAGCATTTCAGAAGAATTCCTAGCTGACTTGCCAAATTGGCATTTCACAACGTGTTTAACTTCCGTTGCTGAGGCGATTGCTCTCCGTATTCCAGTCCTCGGTATTGACAATGCCAACTACGGTTTGCGTCCTCACTACGTTCGTCCGACGGACGCTGAAATCAAAAGAAAGGATTGAGAGAAGAGTTGGACGTCCGGATTTCCCAAATGCTTGTCGAGCATATTTCCTCGGTGGTTAAACTTGAGCAATGTTGCCAACTCAGTTCGCGGGGCGCAGAAGGCTACGCCAAGCTTCTGGAAGAACCAGTTTCTGTCTTACTTGTTTCGCTGGATAAAGATTCTGAAGTTATTGGCTGTTTTTCTGGATGGCTGGTTGCTGATGAGCTTGAAATTGATAATGTGGCAGTCGCCCCTGACTGGCGAAGGTCTGGCATTGGTTCAAAAATGATAGCCGCAGCCATGCAGGTCGCCTCTCAAAAAGGTGCAGTCCAAGCTTTTCTGGAGGTTCGTTCAAGCAACGGTGCTGCTTGTTCGCTCTATGAAAAGAATGGGTTTACAGTCGTTGGGAAGAGAAAAAACTACTATCGTGATCCCGTTGATGACGCGCTAATTCTTTCGCAGAAAATAGCCGGCTCGGAATGAAAATCAGCCTTGATGACGTTTTGGCTTTGTACTAGTATCTGTTCATCGAGAGACACAACTGGTGATATCACCAAAACATCGGCAACTCTAACTTCCAAAGGAGGATAAAGCCAATGAGCATTCCAGCTAGCGAAATAGCTTTGAAAGACTACCTAATCGCAAACGATGAGCATTACAGAGAGTTGGTCAACGAGCATCATCAATATGATGCTAGATTGAGCGAGCTTTTGTCACTATCTCATCCAAACGATGACGAAAAAACTGAAGAGGTGATTTTGAAAAAGAAGAAGCTTCACCTCAAAGATCAAATGGAAATGATTCTCAGTCAGTATAAGGCTAGCGCGACATCGCATTAATGCTGGTGAAGTCGCAATTACATTCAATATAAAAAAGAAAACGGGGGCACGAAAATGTGGCCCCGTTTTCTTTTGCCGCTCGGCCTGATAATCTTTATCTCGTTAATCTCCTAAACAACCTGTTCAATTTATTGAGGAACTGAGCATTGCTTCGAGACGCTTATACCTTCATCGTTCCGCTCGTAGTTTTGGGCGTAATTTGTTTGCTCTTGGGCTGGCTGAGTGCGCCAGCGTTTTATTGGATCGCTGGGATTTTGCTATTTCTAGCCGCATTTGTTGCGTTCTTCTTCCGCGATCCGGAGCGTGCCGTTTCGGTTGATGAAAAAACTGTGGTTTCTCCGGCTGATGGATTGATTGTCGTGCTCAAGCCTGTTGATCCGAACAATGATCAAGCAGGCACGCTGATCAGTATTTTTCTTTCCATCTTCGACGTTCACGTCAACCGCTCGCCACTTGCCGGAGCGATTACAAGTTACGATTACCGTCCTGGCAAGTTTTTGGTTGCATCTGCTCAGCGTGCGTCGGTCGAAAACGAACAAACGATTATTACGGTCGAAAACCGGTACGCCAAAGTCGTTTTCAAACAGATTGCCGGCTTGATTGCGCGCCGCATCGTTTTCTGGAAAAAGGTTGGTGAAACACTCAAGTTGGGTGAGCGCGTCGGATACATCAAATTTGGCTCGCGTGTTGATGTTATTCTTCCGCCTCAGGTTAAGGTAATGGTAAGAAAAGGTCAGCGCACAAAAGGCGGTGTCACGATTCTCGGAAAGGTTGCCGAATGAGCGATTTCAACGAAGAAACTCAACCCAATCCGCCCCGGCGTGGAATCAAAAAAGGCATCTACATTGTTCCGAGCGCCTTCACGATCGGCAACATACTTTGCGGCTTTTACGCTGTCATCAATTCCGCTAAAGCCTATCAATTGATGGATCAATCCGGGCAGATTGACCAGGCCACGCATCTGTTTGACAACGCCGCGCGAGCCATCGGCATTGCGTTTTTGCTGGATGGGTTGGATGGACGCATTGCGCGCATGACCAAAGCGACGAGTGATTTTGGTGTCGAATTGGACAGCATTGCGGATGTTCTGACCTTCGGAATTGCTCCGGCGGTAATGGCTTACACCTGGGGATACGGTTCCACGTCCGGCCTTGAGCGTATTGCCTGGGGCGTGTCATTTTTCTTTTTGATTTGCGGAGCATTGCGACTGGCACGTTTCAATGTGATGGCAAGAGCGCCAAGGTTTTCTGACCCTGGAAAATCCCCCAAGCTGGACAAAAAATATTTTGTTGGGTTGCCCATCCCAGCGGCTGCGACCATGCTTGCCGCAGTGATTCATTTTATCCCGCGCCCGTTGCCAACCTTCAAGGCTGAACAACTGGAACTTTATAGCTGGTTTTTGATCGTAGGGATGTCCGCGCTTGCGGTGTTGATGGTCAGCACATTTCGGTATACCAGCTTCAAGAATATCGGCCCAAAAAGCAATAAACCCTTTATCACTTTGCCGTTGCTTTCTTTGTTGGTGGCCGGCATCTGGTTTTATTCGCAATGGGTTTTGTTGATTCTGACGACGGTTTACGTTACGCACGGCCCCGTCATCAAATTGTGGAATCTTATTAGCCGCCCTTTCCGTCGTTCTGCGAGCGCTGAAGAGTCGCCAAGATCAGTATCCGTCGAATAAAAATCTTCGCTTTTGAGTCATTGAAAAGCCGAAGAATAACGGCCCGATTGAGGTCGTTACGGCTCTCGCTTATACTCCGACCTCACTGACACAATCCACAAAACTGAACAGTAAAAAGGAGCGGCCTCGTGTCCAAAAGCTTCGAGACGGTTATCATTCTCGATTTCGGATCTCAGTACACCCAGCTAATTGCCCGGCGAATTCGTGAAGTCGGCGTTTATTGCGAAATACATCCTTACAGCATCTCGATTGATGCGCTTCAACGCCTGAACCCGAAAGGCATTGTTCTATCCGGCGGGCCAAGTTCTGTTTATGAAGGCGGCGCGCCTCATTGTTCGCCAGATGTGTTGAAGCTCGGCGTGCCCGTGCTAGGAATTTGCTATGGCCTACAACTGCTGAGCTCCTTTTTAGGTGGGAAAGTCGAATCTTCCGCTCATAGAGAATATGGCGCAGCCCAAGTAAATTTGATTGGGGAAAGCCAGTTGTTGTCGGGGCTGCCTGCAAGCTTTCAAGCCTGGATGAGCCATGGCGATCACGTCACCGCTGCTCCTGCTGGATTCCAAACGATAGCCCGCACAGAAAATGCGCTTGGCGCCGTCGAAAACAATTCCAGCAAAATCTATGGTTTACAGTTCCATCCTGAGGTTGCCCATACTCCAAATGGCAAACAAGTTTTGGAAAACTTTGTTCGCAAAATTTGTGGTTGCCATGCGGATTGGACGCCCGCTTCCTTTGTTCACTCGGAAATTGAACGGATCAGAGAACAAATCGGCGAAGGCCATGCAGTTTGCGGTTTGTCGGGAGGTGTTGATTCTTCCGTTGCTGCTGCATTGGTTTCCCGCGCGATAGGCGACCGGTTGACCTGCATTTTTGTAGATAATGGACTGCTGCGAAAAAACGAATTTGAGAAAGTGCTGGAAGCGTTCAGCGATTACGGCCAGTTGAATGTTAAAGGCATTGGCGCTGGTGAGCGCTTTTTGACTGCGCTCAAAGACGTTGCCGATCCTGAACGAAAGCGAAAAATCATCGGCAACGAGTTCATCGAAGTTTTCCAGGAAGAAGCCAACAAGCTTGGCGAAGTAGATTTTCTGGTTCAAGGGACGCTTTACCCGGATGTCATCGAATCGGTTTCCGTCAAAGGTCCTTCGGCCGTGATTAAGAGTCATCACAACGTCGGGGGCTTGCCGGAAAAGATGAAGCTTAAGCTGGTTGAGCCTTTGCGCGAACTTTTTAAGGATGAAGTTCGCGCTGTTGGCAGAGAATTGGGCTTGCCGGAAATGCTTATTAATCGTCAGCCCTTTCCCGGTCCCGGATTGGCAGTCAGGATTCTTGGTCCCGTTGATCAAAATCGAGTCAAGCTTTTGCAAGAGGCTGATAACGTGGTCATGGAAGAAATTAAGCGAGCGGGACTGTACCAGAAAATATGGCAGGCCTTTGCAGTTTTGCTTCCCATTCAAACTGTTGGAGTTATGGGAGATTTTAGAACTTATGAAAATGCTGTCGCTATCCGCGCTGTTGAAAGTTCGGATGGCATGACTGCCGATTGGGCAAAGATTCCTTATGAAGTGCTCGAAGCCATCAGCCGTCGAATCGTCAGCGAAGTTCGTGGCGTCAACAGAGTTGTTTATGACATCAGCTCAAAACCACCAAGCACAATCGAGTGGGAATAAGCGCCGGCTTAAGATGTTTATTTTAAGCTGTTGTTGGGGTTAAGCGGATATCCAAAGTGTTTAACTGGTGTAATGCTTAATGTTTAAGGCTTTTGCTTAGGATTACATAAGTGCTTAGCTTAATGTTTAATTACCAGTCTTCGTTTGCTTAAAACAAATATGGAAAAGCAGTTTGTTCACCTTCACTTGCACACCGATTACAGCCTCCTGGATGGCGCAATTAAGATCGGGCCATTGGCGAAACGAATCGCTGAATTGAAGATGCCCGCAGTCGCCATCACAGATCATGGCAATTTGTACGGCTCTCTTTCTTTCTATAACAAAATGAAAGCCGAGGGTGTCAAGCCGATTATTGGAATCGAAGCATACATTGCACGTGGTAGTCGCCTGGAAAAGGGCGAAACAAATCTTCAGCCCGGCGACAAAGCAACAAATCACATTGTCCTGATGGCCAAAGATCTCACCGGATATCACAATTTGGTCAGGCTTTCTTCTTACGCTTACACGGAAGGTTTCTGGCGCAAGCCCAGAATTGATAAAGAATTGCTGGCAAAGCATAGCGAGGGATTGATTGGCCTGTCAGCCTGCATCAGCGGTGTTCCTCCTTACTTGTTGCTACGCGACAAATTCGATGAAGCGGCAAAAGAAGCTCTCGAATTCCAAGACATTTTCGGCAAAGGGAATTACTACCTGGAAGTTCAGGAACATGGGCTGGATGCGCAAAAGCGCATTCGCAAGCCCATGATGGAATTGTCGAAAAAGACAGGAGTGCCGATTGTCGCCACAAATGATTCACATTACCTGATGCCAGGAGATGTGAAAGCACACGAAATGCTGCTTTGCATTGGACGTGGCAAGTCATACGATCCAAACTTTTTGACTTATGGTGCCCCGAATTTTTATGTACGGACGGCTGAAGAGATGTGGCAGGTTTTTGGTGAAGAACCGGACTTGTTGCATAGAACTCTTGAAATTGCGGACAAGTGCGACTTGACCTTTCCTAAGACAATAGATCAGGTTCCGGCTTACCCCGTGCCTGATGGTTTTACGATCGAAAGCTATTTTGAAAAGGTCGCCTGGGATGGGTTTGAGGAACGGCTGAAGGAAATCTGGCAACCATTGCAAGCCACCAATTCGCTGAAGCAGCCAATGGAAAAGTACAAAGATCGCCTGGCTCACGAGATTGCTACAATTAAGCGAATGGGTTTTCCGGGCTATTTTTTGATCGTTTGGGATTTCATCCGGTACTCCAAAAAGAAGGGGATCCCCGTGGGACCTGGTCGTGGTTCGGCTGCCGGAAGCCTAGTCGCCTATTGCATGAAAATCACAGACGTTGATCCGATTCAATATGATCTGCTGTTTGAGCGTTTCTTGAACCCAGAACGCGTAACTATGCCAGATATTGACGTTGACTTCTGTGTGCGTGGCCGTGCTGAAGTGATTGATTATGTCAGCGATCTTTATGGGCGGCAGAATGTTTGTCAGATCATAACATTTGGGACGATGGCTTCGAAGGCTGTGATCAAGGACGTTGGACGTGCCATGGGAACCGACGTCATCAGTTATGCCGAAGTGGAAAAAGTCGCCAAGATGATTCCGCCCCCAGTCCGTGGACGCAACGTCTCTATCGAAGCTGCCATTGAGCAAAATCCCGATTTGAAAAAAGCCATTGAGTCGGATGAAAGAGTCGCATCATTGATTGATACCGCCAGAAAACTGGAAGGGAACGCGCGCCATTCTTCGGTGCATGCTGCGGGCGTGGTAATTTCTCCCAAGCCGCTTCATGAATTGATTCCTGTTTGCAAAGGCCAAAATGGCGAACTCGTCACACAATTCGTCATGTCCGATCTGGAAAAGACCGGAATGCTGAAGATGGACTTTCTGGCGCTGACGACGCTCACCATCATCGAAGATTGCTTGCGAACCATCGAGAAAGAAACAGGGAAGCGACTTGATCTGGCAAATATCTCGTTGACAGACGGACCGACATTGAAGCTTTTTGCCGACGGGTTATTGAATGCTGTTTTCCAGTTCGAGAGTTCCGGCATGGTGGAAATTTGCCGCAAGCTGAAGCCGGAAAGTCTGGAAGATTTATCTGCCTTGAATGCTCTTTATCGCCCGGGACCGCTGGATGGGGGAATGGTGGACGATTTCATCGCTCGTCGCCATGGCCGTAAAGTCACCTACATTGTCCCCCAGATGAAAGATATTCTGGAAAACACCTATGGTATTCTGGTTTATCAGGAACAGATTATGCAATTGGCGCAAAAGCTGGCCGGGTATTCGCTGGGTGAAGCTGACTTGATGCGTCGCGCGATGGGTAAAAAGAAAAAAGAGGAAATGGCGCTTCACGAAGAAAAGTTTGTGAAGGGAGCTATTGAACGCGGAATCCCGGAAGATAAGGCCCAGAAAATTTTCACCCTAATGGCGCAATTTGCGGATTATGGCTTCAACCGCTCGCACTCCTTTGCTTATGCCTATCTGGCTTATCAGACGGCTTACCTGAAAGCACATTATCCGACTCATTTTTACGCCGCTGTTCTTTCCAACGAAATCTCCAATGCAGACAAGCTCTCTCGGTATATAGCCGAGATGAAAACCTTCAGCATCAGCTTGCTTGCGCCGGATGTGAATTCCAGTAACGAAGGGTTTACACCTGTCGGCAACGCCATTCGATTTGGCTTGGCTGCGATCAAAGGGCTGGGATCGTCTGCCGTGCAGTTGATTATTGCGGCTCGTGAGGAAGGAGGTCCGTTCAAGTCTGTTTTTGACTTTGCCGAGCGAGTAGACCAGAGAGCCGTCAACAAGCGAGTGCTGGAGTCATTGGTTAAATCTGGGGCTTTCGATTCTCATTCAACCAACAGAGCCGCTTTGCTGGCAGTTCTAGATAAAGCGATAGAGACGGGTGCAAAGGCGCAGCGCGACAAGCAATCGGGCCAAACTGATTTATTTGCCAGTCTGATGGCGACCAGCAATGAAACCTCTGTAGAGTTGCAGTTGCCAAACGTCAAAGCCTGGACCACCAAGGAACAGTTGGCATACGAAAAAGAGTCTTTGGGCTTTTATGCCAGTGGTCATCCGCTGGAAGAGTATTCGGATTCCATTAAGGCAATGGCAAAAGCGGATAGCGGCAATATCACGGCATGCCAGCCAGGGGAAATTGTTTCAATGGGCGGGATAATCCTTGATGTTGCGACCAAGACGACCAAGAAAGGAGATCGTTTTGCTCTCTTTCGCCTGGAGGATCAATTTGGTTCGGTCAAGATTGTTTGTTGGCCAGAGCAATTCAACAAGTATAAAGCGCTGATTCAGAATGACGAGGCGGTGCTGATCAAAGGGAAGCTTGAGTTGAACGATGAAAGCGACGCTTCGATCATCACACAAGAAATCATTCACCTGGAAAGCGCCAAGGCCAAAGCGGCCAGAGCGATGGTTATCAAACTGAAAGAAGCTTCTGCTGATCAGCAGAATTTGCAGCGGCTGAATGATCTGATCGGGGCCAATTCTGGGAGCGCGCAGATTTTCTTTGACGTCATGACGGCAAATGGGCTTGTTGTCAGGTTGAGGCCAAATCAGTTTTTTAGAGTCAGCGCTTCTCCGGCATTAACACAGGAAATCGAACGTATAGATGCTTCTTGGAAAGTCGAGCTTGTGATGAGCGAATATGTTTCCGAAGCGTAATTACCTTTTACATCAAACCATTCAATTATGAGCCAATCCCAAATAGTTTCACTTGAACCAATTGATCGCGTAAAACTGGCCAGGCATGACCGTCGGCCTTATGCGCTGGATTTTATCGAGCGCATCTTCACCGACTTCACTGAAGTTCATGGAGATCGAAAATTCGGTGACGATCCTGCGATTGTTGCCGGGTTTGCCAATTTCAGAGGAAAGCCTGTCGCGATTGTTGCCCATCAAAAAGGCCGAGACTTAAAAGAACGCCAGATTCGCAATTTCGGAATGCCAAAACCTGATGGCTATAGAAAAGCTTTGCGAGTGATGAAAATGGCGGAAAAATTCAACCGGCCAATTTTCACTCTAATTGACACCCCCGGAGCTTATCCGGGGATAGATGCAGAAGAGCGCGGACAGGCAGAGGCAATCGCCTACAACCTAAGAGAAATGGCCAGAATTCAAGTTCCAATTATTGTTACGGTCACGGGAGAAGGAGGGTCTGGTGGCGCGCTGGCTATTGGCGTCGGCGACACGGTAAGCATTATGGAAAATGCTGTTTATTCCGTAATTACGCCCGAAGGCTGCGCGGCAATTTTATGGAAAGACGCGAAGCTCGCTCCCCAGGCGGCGGCAAGTATGAAGATGACAGCCAATGATTTGTTCGCCGTCAGAATTGTTGATCACGTTATTCCCGAACCAGAAGCAGGAGCCCATGAAGATTGGGATGGTGCGGCAGCGATTTTGGGTGATCATCTTGCGATGATGTTGGCTCAGTCTGAAGCGATGACAACGGCTGAACGGTTGGAGCAGCGTTATCAGAAGTTTCGGGCTTTGGGTGAGGCGAAGGGGTGAATTAAATAGTTGAATTTACTAGCTTTCCAGAGATTGTCGGCGCGCCGACAATCTCTGGAAAGCTGATTAAAATGGAACATGATCATCGGGTTCACCGCTATCAGACGGCGAATTGGAGCCTCCTCCTGCTGAATGTGGTTGCTGAAAAGAAGAGTGTGATCCTTCGTCACCACGCGGGCCTAAAAATTGAACATCAGTTGCCCTGACATCCAAAGAGCTTCTTTTATTGCCATCTCGATCTGTAAATTCCTGTTGGGATAGCCTGCCTTCAACATAAACCTGCCTTCCTTTTGACAAGTACTGATTGGCCGCTTCTGCTTGTTTACCCCAGACATTAATCCTGAACCAAGTCGTAATGTCCTGAGCTTCGCCGGAGCGATCTTTTTTCTTTTCTGTCGTTGCTACAGAAAAATTGCAGACTGCTGTTCCGTCCGGCATATAGCGAATTTCAGGATCTCTTCCCAAATATCCCACGATAACAATTTTGTTAAACGAAGCCATAACTTTCTCCAGTGGTTTTGTGTATCAAATTTCGAGAATGGATTGCCGCCTTACGCGAGTTACTGCTAAACTACAGGCCGAGTTAGCAATTACATCTTTCAAGGCTGTTTCGAGCATTTCTAACGCGGGGGAGTATAATCTGTCCCCTTAATTGCGTAAACACGCTTTCTAAAATCATATAGGCTTATGCTCCGATTCCTCAACATCGCAAATTTTGCGTTGATAGACAGCTTACAAATCGAATTTCAATCCGGCTTGAATGTACTCAGTGGAGAAACGGGCTCCGGCAAATCAATCATTATTGATGCCCTTGGACTTTTGCTGGGAGATCGAGGTTCGTCTGACATGATTCGCACTGGGGAAGATCGTGCTTTTGTTGAAGGGGTTTTTGATTTTCAAGGCAACAAGCCACTAATTCAGGTCATCGCCGAGTCTGGCATTGAAGCATCAGAGGATGATGAACTGGTGATCCGGCGCGAAATCAATATCACCGGACGAGGTCGCATTTTTATCAACAATCAAGTTGCGACGATTGGGCTTCTGAGAGCGATTCAGCCGCACATTGTTGACATTCATGGGCAGGGAGATCAGCAAAGTTTGTTGGCTTCTGAAACACATGTCAATCTGCTTGATGCCTTTGCTGATGTAGCTGTGTTGCGAGCAAATGTCGCCCAGGCTTATGACGAAATCTCTCGGTTGGTGAAAGATTTGGAAGAAAATCGGCAGAGTGAATCAGAACGATTGAAGTCGCTTGATATGCTTGAATTTCAACTTTCAGAGATTGAAGTAGCCAACCTTTCTGAATCCGAAGATACAGAGCTTGAAGTGGAGCGAAACAAACTGGCAAATTCGGAAAAGTTGGCTGAATTGAGTCGAGAGGCCTATGAGTGCTTATATGACGATGAAAATTCCGCTCAATCGCGCTTGGCTGCTGCGCAGAAACGACTAAGTGATTTGGTGGGCTTGGATGAAAGTTTTGCGGCTCAGCTTGAACAGCTCTCAAATGCCAAATACATTCTTGATGATGTGGCATTTGCGATCAGAGATTACATGGATGGAATTCAGTCTTCTCCTGCACGGTTGCAGTTTGTTGAAGATCGCCTTGCTGAAATGCGCAGGTTGAAGCGGAAGTATGGCGGATCGGTCAGTGAGATTTTGTGTTTTCGCGATAAACTGCTTGAACAAAAGGGACTGCTCTTGCATAGTGAAGAGCGTGGAAAAGAAATTGAAGCCAAGCTGAAAACTGCGATTTCAGATTATCAGAAAGCGGCAACTGAGCTTGGCAATCTACGCCGGCAAGCGGCTTCAAAGTTTGAGCGAGCAATATCAAAAGAGTTATCGGCTGTTGCTTTAGGTCCTGCAAAATTTTCAATACGTTTTTCTGGTCAGGAAAGTGGTCCATTGGTGACTAAAATCAATGAATTGACTGCGCAAAATGTTCGAGCTATCAACCGTAATGGTAGCGAGTTGGCGGAATTCTTTTTCACTGCAAATACTGGTGAAGACTTGAAAGCCTTGAAATCTGTTGCTTCAGGCGGTGAATTATCAAGACTCATGCTGGTACTTAAGACTGTAACTGCGCCAACCCTTTTCCCAAGAACACTGATTTTCGACGAAATTGATGCGGGTATTGGCGGTAGAGTGGCAGAGGCGGTTGGGCAGAGACTGAAGCGGCTTGCTAAAACAAATCAGGTTTTATGCATCACTCACCAGCCCCAAATCGCCAGGTATGCGGATACACATTTCCTGATTACCAAAGAGGTAAGCGAAAAGCGCACGGTCACAAGGCTGACTGAGCTGGATGAAGATGGCCGGATTGATGAGTTGGTTAGGATGATCGGTGGATCTACTGCGACAATCGCCGCCCGAAAACACGCGCGCGAGTTGCTGCAATCCCAATAATGAATTGAGTTATGAGCAAAAAGCTTTATTTAGAAACTTATGGCTGTCAAATGAATGTGCATGACAGTGAAAAGGCTGTGTTTGCGCTTTCTGGAGCGGGCTATGAGTTGACGGAGACTCCAACCGAAGCCGACCTGATTTTGTTAAACACCTGCATGGTTAGGGAAAAAGCCGCTCGAAAAGTGTATTCGAGAATTGGTGAGCTAAAACGAGAATCAAAAATAAACAGTGGCGAGCCAATCTTTGGTGTTATGGGTTGTGTCGCTCAGGCCGAAGCTGATCGAATGTTTGATCGAAACAAAGATATTCGTTTGGTGTTGGGGACTCAGGCAATTGGCAAGCTTCCCGATTTGGTTTCCCAGCTTGAACAAGGGTTTTCCAAGGCCATTGATATTCGCCTAACAAAAAATGCCGAGTTTTTTGAATTGGATGTTGATGCGCGACGGACGGAGCAGGTGGCATATATCACCATTACAGAAGGGTGTAACAAGTTTTGCTCGTTTTGCATTGTCCCTTTTACCAGAGGACGTGAGCGAAGCCGCCCGGCAGACAGAATTATTTCTGAAGCGCAAGGGTTAGCTCACCAAGGTTTCAAGGAAGTTCACTTGCTTGGTCAAAACGTGAATAGCTATGGATTAAGCGGGCGATTTCATGGCAATGATGTAGCTTTAACAGGTGAGAAAAAGGATGAGGTTACATTTGCTAAGTTATTGGAATCAGTGGCCAAATATAGCGGTATTCCGAGGGTCAAGTTTACAACTTCCTACCCACGAGACTTTGATCAGCAAATAGTTAAAGTAATAGATGAGCATGAGAATCTTTGCGAATGGATTCATTTGCCAGTGCAATCTGGAAGTAATCGGGTCTTAAGAGCCATGAGACGTGGTTATACCAGAGAAGAATATCTGGAAAAAATTGGCTTCATCAGAAATGGTAAAAAGGATTTTTCGATCACAGGCGACATCATCATTGGCTTTCCGGGAGAAACAGAAGACGACTTTGATCAGACGATGAGTTTGGTCGCCGAAACTGAATATGATGGCTTATACATCTTCAAATATTCTCCACGCCCGAACACGCCTGCGGCTACTTATAAAGATTCAATTCCCGAAGAAGTAAAAACCGAGCGATTTTTGAAACTCCAGGAATTGCAGCGCCGAATTCAAAAACAAAGATATAGTCGTTATCTTGGGCGAACTGTTGAGGTCTTGGTGGAGGGCGAAAGCGCTCGTTCTTCGGATGACTGTTATGGTCATACCCGAAGCAATAAAATCGTGAATTTCCCTGGGCAAAAAGACCTTATTGGAAGACTTGTCAATGTCAGAATCGCTTCCGTAAAGCCAAATAGTCTTTACGGTTATTTAGTGTAAAGCTGTGTAAGGCAAGCGAGGTTTGATATGGAAAAAGAAGTAAAAATTCGTGGACTGCTAATTGACCCAACCACAAACTCTCCTGTGGTTCTACTGAAAGATGTTTCCAGCGATACGATGTTACCAATTTGGGTTGGGCCCTACGAAGCCAATTCAATTGCTTCAGAGATTGAGAAAACGCCTTCTGTAAGACCTATGACGCATGACTTGTTAAAGAATGTCATTCGGCAAATGGGGGGAACTGTTAGCCGCGTTGTGGTTACTGATTTGAAAGACAGCACGTTTTTTGCGGTTATCGAGATTTCTTTGCTTGAGCAAACTGTTTTGATCGATGCGAGGCCCAGTGATGCGATTGCGCTAGCTTTGCGAGTGGATTGTCCGATTTTTGTGAAGGAATCGGTTCTTGAGTCATCGCGCACAGAAATAAGCAAGGTGATTGATGAGGACGATGACGATTTTGATGAAGAGATTGAATGGCCTGAAGAATTGGATGATGTTAGCGACTATAAAATGTAATAACAAAAAGAGTAAGACTTATTCACCATAAGGAGAATCCTTGAGGGGCATCAAGATAGCCATTACCAATCAAAAAGGCGGAGTAGGAAAAACCACTACTGCGATCAATCTTGCTGCTGCAATTGCAAAATTGGGGAAGAAGGTTTTGTTGGTGGATTTGGATCCCCAAGCCAATAGCACAATCTCATTTTTAATTCAGGATGACATCTCTTACTCAGTCTATGATTTGCTGACTGAGTCTGAAACTCGGTTCAACGACATCGTTCAAAAGACAAAAATCGAAAATCTGGATCTGTTGCCGTCAAGAATCAATTTGGCAAAATTGGAGGCCAAACTGGTAGGGGAAATGGACGGGCCTTATAGATTAAAAGACAGGCTTGATCCCGTTGTGAATAATTACGATGTTGTGATTATTGATACCCCGCCGACTTTAGGACTGATAACAGTCAATGCTCTGGTCGCTTCCACCCACCTGATTATCCCAATTCAGTCTTCCTATTTTGCTTTGGAAGGGACCGATGACCTTCTTGAGACCATTGAACGAATAAAAGCTCGACCTAATCCTCAACTTGAGGTTTTAGGTGTTGTTGTGACGCTTCACGATAGGCGAACTACTTTGTCGCGAGATATTTACGATCAGATTTGTAATGTGTTTGGTGATAAAGTTTTTCAGACAACAATTTCTAAGTCCGTTCGGTTGGAAGAAAGTCCGGCCTATCGGGAATCTATTTTTACTTTCGCTCCGACGTCAAGCGGAGCGGTCGAATATGCCAGTTTGTGCGACGAGGTGATGAGACGTGCCAGCTAAGAGAGGATTGCCATCAACTTTGAAGATGAGACATGACCGTCATTATGTAGAAGAGTTGTCGGCTTTGCGGGGAGCGCCAATTGGCAAAATGATACCTGTTGAGAAATTGCAGCCAAATCCCCAGCAGCCGCGGGTAGACATGGGCGATTTGCAAGAGTTGATCGCATCAATCAAGGAAAAGGGAATTCTTGAGCCTTTGCTGGTTCGTCCCTCAGATGTGGGCGGCAGGTACATGATCATTTCCGGCGAAAGGCGTTACCGGGCCGCGCTGGAAGCCGAGTTGCGCGAAGTTCCCTGCATCGAGATGGATGTAGACGAACGCAACGTTGCCGAAATTGCATTGATTGAAAACCTTCAGCGGAAAGACCTGACAGCGTATGAAGAAGCTGAAGGCTATCTGATGCTGATTGAGCGGTTTGATTATACCCACGAAGAGGTCGCAAAGAAGATTGGCAAGTCCCGGTCTTCAATCACCGAGTCACTTTCGATTGCTGCTATTCCGGCTGCAATCCGTGACAAATGCCGGGCGGAAAGCATCAATTCCAAGTCTCTGCTCCTTCAAGTTGCCAGGCAATCCGATCAGGATTCGATGCTGAGTTTTGTCCAGCGAATCGCTTCTCAAGGGCTGAATCGTGATGAGGCTCGGCAAGCAAGAAAGAATAAGCAAGGGCGAGCTCAACCGTTTGTTTACAGATTTCAAGCACCGAGCAAGGACTTCACCATCGAGGTTAAGTTTCGCCGTTCGTCAGTGGAACACGATGAATTGCTTCAAGCCGTCAGGACAGCGCTTGAAGAATTGAGCAAAGTTGGAGAAGAATAAAAAAGAGGGGGCTGAATAAACCCCCTCTTTTTTATGACTTCCGTTTTTGCTCTTCCTGCTGATAACGCTTTTTCAGCTTCTTCGACCATTTTTCCAGCCATGGGCGAAGCGGCTTAAACAATTTGACTCGCCAGCCACCTTGATTTTCCCGCCATCGTTCCAAATGCTTATCAACGTAAGAACGAATGGCGCCTTCGTACTGGTGCTTTTTCAAGCCATGAGAGAGTGTGAAGTGATAATGCTGCGCCTGAAGTGAAAGCGTTAAATACGCCAGGCTCGCTTTGAAATTCAGGCGAGCGGCTATTCGCTTGAAGAAACCTTCCGACGGCATCAGCAATGAGTTCAGCGCGATTTCAAACCAGGGTTGAGAGCCGCCTTGTTTCGGATGATACAGGCCGGGAAGTTCCTGAGCAGTTGGGAGTTGAATGCGAGAATCCGGAATAATGCGATCAACCAGTACGACTCTGTTCAGGCCTCGCAAGTGTTCGCCCGGCACACAGCCAAGGACGCTGTTGATGGTTTCCTCAGTCTGTTTAGGAAGTTTGAGGTTGGATTGGTTTTCGATTTTTATCGCCATTCGTTGAATTTACCTTTCAAGTAGTGCGTTAAGTTTGTTGATTTCTTCTTTTAGCTGTCTGATCTCTTTTTGAAGCTTTGGCAGTTGAGCAAATACGGCAGATGATTTCAGCCAGTCGCGATTATCAATTGCCGGATAGCCGGAAATGATTTTGCCGGCTTCAACAGAACTGGGAATTCCGGTTTGAGCGGTGGCAATTACCTTATCGCCAATTATCAGATGCCCTGCGACACCAACCTGGCCACTCAAGATAACTTCGTTGCCGACTTGCGAACTGCCAGCCAAGCCGACCTGGGCGCAGAGAAGAGTATTTTCTCCAACGGTTGAACCGTGGCCAATTTGAACCAGATTGTCCAGCTTGGTGCCTTTTCGTATGACGGTCGCGCCAATTGTGGCACGGTCAATGGTTGAACCCGCCCCAACTTCCACATCATCTTCGATTACGACAATTCCTGCCTGTGGAATCTTGAACCAGCCTCCGTCATTCTGTTTGGCAAACCCAAAGCCGTCGCTGCCGACAGTAACGTGATTCTGTAAGATGACGTTTCTTCCAATTTGGCAAAATTCTCTGACGACGCAGTGCGAATGGATAAACGTTCCGTTTCCAACTTCTGCGTTTGGATAAATCGAGCAATGATCCAGGACGGTGACATTGTCGCCAAGCTTGGCTCCATCGCCAATAACAGTAAAAGCTCCGACGGAGACATTTTGGCCGATAACGGCAGAAGGGGAAATGATGGCTGACGAATGAATGCCTTTAGGATGCTGAAGTGGCGGATGAAATAACCACATCGCCTCAGCAAACGTCAGATATGGATTGGCGGAAACGATTCCCGGCTTTCCTTCGGGCAAATCGTTGGCGTCATTCAAAATAATGGCCGCCGCCGCTGTTGTTGCCAGGTGTTTCTTATATTTCTTGTTGCTTAGAAAAGTGAGGTGAGTGGATTCGGCAATTTCAATTGGAGCCAGGCCGGCAATTTCGATTTCAGGATTCCCGACTACAGTGCAGTTCAGTCGTTGAGCTATCTCTCCCAGGTTCATTGTTTAAGTAGAGTTGTGACGATTTCAGGATCGTGGATGAAATTTGTTGTATGCAGTCTTTAGTTGATCGTTGGTGACATGCGTATAAATTTGAGTAGTGGAAATATCGCTGTGACCCAGCATCAATTGAACCGATCTCAAATCTGCTCCGTTCGCCAGCAGCACTGTGGCAAAGCTGTGTCGCAGCAAATGCGGTGTTATATAAGAGATGTTGGCCGCTTCGCCGTAACGTTTGATCAACTTCCAGAACTTTTGTCGCGTAATCAGCCGTCCATTGAGTTCAATGAAAAGCAGATTGGATAACTTGCCGTTGAGAAGTCGCAGTCTAGCAGGGAAGTAACGGTTCAGAAAAGAGATGGCTGAACGTCCCAGCGGAACTTTGCGTTGTTTGCTGCCCTTTCCGAAGCAGGTCAACACACCGGATTCAAGGTCTATGTCCGACAGCTTCAAGTGAATAAGCTCAGAAACTCGCAATCCCGACGCATATAACGTTTCAAGCATTGCACGATCTCGCAATCCATGGTCAGACTCCAGGTTTGGCTGCGCTAGTAAAGATTCAATTTCTTCTTGAGTCAAAAAATGCGGCAGCGTCTGCCAAGGCTTATGCGCTTCCAGATGTGCCGTTGGGTCATTTTTTGTAATGCCTTCGGTCAGTGCGTATTTGTAAAAACCTCTGACCGTCGACACCAGCCGCGAAATGCTGCTGGAATTCGCTCCCGAATCTTTCATATCCGCCATTAAATCAACCAGATCGGCGCGCTCCAGCGTTAGCAAACTTTTGCTCAGATCCGCTGTGTGTTTGAGCAATTTCTGCAAGTCGCGCTGATACGCCATCAGAGTGTTATCGGCCAATCCCTTTTCCACTCTAAGCTGGGTGATAAATTCGGCGACTAATTTCTTGTCTTCTTTCATCGGCGACGATCTTAAGGAATCGCCCGGCAACGAGCAAGCGGTTCGTTGCGTAAGAGATACAGTCTTGATCAATAAAATGATTCGTGAGGCTGATAACGGATCGCCCCTTTCAGGTAGACGCACACTTTTGCAGTTTGGTTTAGGCGGTAGAGCCAAGTTCTGGAACTGGTGAACAATAGTTCTGAGGTTGATGATTGACTGAAATCTGAAAACTAAACGTCAAACATTTCTGCGGCTTCCCGAAGAGATTTCAATGGTTCGCGTTTGGGAACAAACTCGTGGGCGACATAGCCTTGAAAGTTTAAATCCGCAATCGCTTTGGCAATGGTTCGCCAATTCAATTCCTGGGTATCGTCAAGTTCGTTGCGTCCCGGATTGCCGCCGGTATGGAAGTGGGCGATGTGTTGGATGTTGGCTCGGATCGTGCGAATGATGTCGCCTTCCATAATTTGGGCGTGATAGGCATCGTAAAGAATCTTCACGCGCGGAGAATTTACTCGCTTAATGACTTCTACGCCCCAGGCCATGTGATCGAACATGTAGTCTTTGTGATCAACTTTGCTGTTTAGAAACTCGATGCAAATGGTCACGCCGTGTTTTTCGGCAATGCCTTTGGCTCGGTTCAGAATCAGCACGGTATTCTCCATACCTTCACCGTCGGACATGCCTTTGCGATTGCCGGAAAACGTAATAACGTTCGGGACCCCATTTTCAGCGGCTCGCGGGATGTTGGTCTCAAATTCTTTCAGCAATTTGTCGTGCAAATCTTTGCGGTTGCAGGCATCCGGGATGTTTCCCGCGCCAGAAACCATTGTTGGAACCAAACCGTATTTCTTAGCAATCGGCCAATCCTTCGGATCGTTGAGCAGGTCAATTCCTTTCAAGCCCATTTCGGAAACTGCTTTGGCGAACTCTTCAAGCGGGATTTTGTTGTAACACCATCGGCAAACGGATTGTTTCAGTCTGCCACCAACTTTTTGTGGCTCAAGCGTAAACGCAGTCGTATTTGCCAGCCCCAAAAAAGCGGACGCTCCGATTCCAGTAGCCGCCTGAGCCAGCATTTTGCGGCGAGTGAGTTCAGTTGATCTCGGCATTTTGATTAAACCTCTCGTTTGATGACAAAAAGCGTGATGTCGTCATATTGCGGCGCTGATCCGGCGAAGCGGTCAATTTCATCAAAGACTTTTTCGACGATGAGTTTCGCGGATTCCTTAGCAATTGGGCGAACAAAGTCAGCGGTGCGCTGTTCGCCAAATTCGTTTTCTTCTTCATCCTGAGCTTCAGTCACGCCGTCTGAAAAAAGCGCGAGCAAATCCCCTGGTTGCATCTCGAAGCTCAGCTCAGTGTAGGGAGTCATCAGATTGACAAAGGCCGGGTCCATCAAACCCAAGGGAGTGCCAGTAGACTTCAACCATTCGGCTTCACCGTTTGCGCGCAACAGCAAACAGTCTGTATGTCCGGCATTTACGTAACGGCCTTGGCCTGTCAGGAAATCAAGCTCGACCAGAATTGCTGTGACGTATTTGTTTGATGGTGTCGTAGCGTAAAGCAGTCCATTTGTATGAGACGCCAATTCCGTCAATGAGGGAATTCGACCCAGCAAGGCGCGCATCGTCGCCTGCATATTGCTCATTAACAACGAGGCAGGAAGGCCTTTGCCGGAAACGTCGGCAACACAAATCAGATGGCAGCAAGTGTTTTCGCTTTTGGTGAACGCCAGCGCGTCATAATAATCACCGCCACAACTTCTGGCCGGACGGTTGTGCGCCGCCAAGTCATAACCGTTCAGTTTCGGTAGAATGGCAGGAAACAGGTTTTGCTGGATTGAAGCAGCCAGCGCCAATTCCTGCTCCATCTTTTTTCGTTCCAAGGTTTCGCGGACAAACCAGGCATTTTCGAACGCCACAGCGGCTTGGGCTGTCAGGCCCGCGCCGAACTCCAGGTCAGATTCACTGTACGAAAGATTGCCAGGTCGAGGCCCAAGCAGGGCAAAGCCTCCGGTGGTTTCATCGCCCGCTTTGATAGGGAAGAGCACTTCGCCTTGTTCTTCACGCAGCAAAGTTTTCAGATGGCATTCGGGCAGATCAGCGACTCTGATGGCTTCGTCCAATGACTCAACGTCAATGCCGAAGCTTTCGTAATTGTCCAGGGCGTCAAGCTCCATGCCTTTCATGCGCAATACAGGAGGGTGACCTTTTTTCCAGGCGACCAGTGCGTATTTGCGCACCGCCCAACGCCCCGTCAGTGTCAGCATCAAAAGTTGCGCAACTTCATCAGGTTCAATTGTGCCTGTTAACCCCCGCACCAGATCAAGCAGTGTTTTCAGTTCCTGAACTTTTTGATCAAGCTGTTGATTCAGTTGCTGGACTTCAGTGTGGGCGCGGGCATTGGAAATGCCGCTTGCAGCAATTCCCAATAAGGCTCTCAGGAATTCCAGTCCGTCGTCGCCAATTTTTTTGCTTGCTGGGTTGTTGACGCCCAGGAAGCCGACGGGCTGTGTTTCATCACCAATCGGCAAGATGATTTCAATGCCTGCAGCACGAGCCGCCTGTTCGTCAAATTCCTGACCGGCTTTCAATGTTGCCGTGCCGCGAACCAGCGCCAACTTCATCGTTCCTTCATCGCTTACGGCAATCAGGCTTTTGCTGACCAGTAAGCGTCCCATCACGGATCGCAGCAAATGACGCAGCAGTTGATCCAGGTCTAAAGATGAATGCAGCAATTGCGCCGATTCCAGAAGCGCTTCCGCTGATTCCAGAGTGGTTTCCAGTTTCGAAACAGTTGGTTTGGTCATACGGCGGGCTATTTCTTAATCAGCTTGGTCATATGAAGTTCGTTTTTCTGGCCGGGTTCAATTTCGTAGCTGACTTCGTCCATCAAGGATTTGATGATTCGTATCCCCAAGCCGCCTGAGCGGCGTTCGTGAACCAATTGGTCAAGGGATTTTTCGTTCACTTTGCCCGGGTCGAATCCTCGCCCTTCATCAATGACAGAGATTTTCAGCTTTTCGTCGTCAAACGTGGCGCGCACGCTGACATCCTTGGTGATGTCGTGTCCGTATGCGTGTTCAATGACGTTCGCGCAGGCTTCGTCAACAGCCAGCTCAAGGTTGTTGATGTCCTCATCCGTCAGAGTGGCTTGCCGGCCAATGCTGGTGACGAATTCACGGATCAGCGCAAGGTTTTCCGTGGATGAGGGCACCTGCAGGGTGAATTTTCTTTCGATGGCGGCCATCGTTTTGTCGCCTCCTATTTTGCCAGTTAATGGCAGACAGGGTCAGTTTGCGTTGAAGCTTTGTTTCGCGGCGGGTTGATTTTCAAGCATTTCAAAAATGTCCTGAAAACCCAGAATATCGAATGTGTGTTTGACCTTGGGGACCAGGCCGCAAATTTTAATATCGCCGCCACGATCACGAACCTCTTCGACAAAGCTCATGAAAACTCCCAGCCCAGCGGAAGAAATGTAGCTTAACTTTTCGCAGTCAATAATCAGACGAATTCGCCCGGCGTCAATTTCGGATTGAACGGCGGTTTCAAATTGTGGCGCCGTGTGGGCGTCAACGAATCCTTCCAGGGTAATGATCGAAAGACCGTCTTCAACCGATGACTGAATCGCAAACGGATTTGGCACGTTGAAAAAAACCTCCAGCAGAAATAAAAGCTATGGAAAATGTGTAATGCTTGAAAGTGTGGCCAATCTTAGCATAATCGCTTCGAGTCGCAACTTTCACCACTTCAACAATCGAGGAAACGGAATGGCAAACAAGCTCAGGCTCCTGTTCGGGACGCTTTTCTTTGTCTTGATGTTTGTGCAATTGGCTGCGGTCGCCGCTCTTCCCCTGATGGGCAGTTACGATGGTTGGAGTTCACGGTTTGTTAGTGGACGACCGGCCATAATTTCGGTGGACCGCAACGGCCCAGCAGCGGATTTGCAGGTTGGCGATGTGATCCTGGCCATCAATGGCATCAACCCTCAAAAACAGTTTTCGATTTTGAACCTGAATCGCACTATTTCAGCCGGGACGACCTACACAATGACAATTCTGCGAAACCAGCAGCAACTGGAATTGACGTTGCGTACTGCGCCTTTGCGATTGAACTGGCTTTCGGTTGTGTTGACAGGTTCGGTCAGCCTGTTGTTTTGGTTGACCGGCGTGATTGTGTTTGGATTGAAGCCGAATGACAAACAGGCATTTTTGCTGGCGTTGATGTTGGGAACTTATACGGCGGTTAATGGCAGCAACATTGACGGATTGCCGTCGGGGCTGATTGAAATTGTTCGTTTTGGCAAGCTGATCGGTTTGTGGTTTGTGCCGATCTTTGTTCATTTCTTTTTGTATTTCCCTGAGCCTTCGCCGCTGTTGAAACGATTTCCGAAAATCCTGCCAATTGTTTATGCGTTGTTTCTGATCTTTGTGTTGCCGGGCTTTGCGATTGAGCGAGTTTCCCCGGACATTGGCTCCTGGTTGCGTTCCGTCTGGCTGTTACAGCAAAGGTGGTATGGATTGCTGGGAATGATCGTGCTGGTCGGTTTGCTGTTTTTCGGTCTGGTGGTGCTGGCGATTAACTATCGTGCGGCGAGCCGAGCAGATCGTCGCCGTTTGAGAGTCGTTGCCGCAGGCAGCGGAGCCGGTTTCTTAAATTTGTTTCTGATGCCGTTGGGCGAGTTTTTCGGCTTGAAAGACATGTTCCCGACGGTCTGGGGCTATCTGGATTTCTCGTTGGTCTTCACTTTGCCGCTAGTTCCACTGTCGTTTGCATATGCCATCATCCGTCATCAGGTCATCCCGGTCAGCTTGATCATTCGCCGAGGTGTTCGGTATCTGCTGGTTTCGCATGGATCGGTGCTGATCGAAGGCCTTGTTGTTGTTTTGGCTGTCACGGCGGTGTTGACGTACATTTTCAGCCGATTCAATCCGCCGGGAATTGTGATCGGATTGGTTTCGGCGGCGGTCGCGATTGTGGTCTGGAAGCTGGAAACCCGGCTGCACGAAAAGTATCTGGCTCCGATCATTGATCGAAAGTTTTTTCGGGAATCGTATAACTCTCACCAAATCATTGCCGACCTGACGGAATCTTTGCGCTCAACCACCAGCTTGCCGCAATTGTGCGAACTGGTGGCGACCAAAATCCAATCCGCGTTGCAAACTGAAAATGTTGTTGTGCTGCTGCGGGAAGAATCCACCGGAGATTATTCCAGTGATTACTCTTGCGAGTTTGACTCTGGCGATGGGAAAGCTTCTGTTTGTCAAAAGCCATTTCGTTTGCGAGGCAACTCTCCGGTCATTGCAAGTTTGAAAGAGTCCGGCCAACCGCTGGAAGTGGATCGGTCAGATGATGCTGATTTGCGGCAAATGAAGTCTGCCTTGTTGTTGCCGCTGGTAACGCGGCAGGGAATGCCTGGAATTGTTTCACTCGGTGCTCGTCTAGGCGATTTGCCTTTTTCGCGAGAAGACAAGGCTTTGTTGATGAGTGTGGCCGGACCGACAACCTTTGCGATTGAGAATTCGCGGCTAGTCGAACGAATGATTGAGGAAGCTCGCCGCCGCGAAGAGGTCGAAGCGGAAAACGAACAGCGCGCCAAAGAACTGGAAGAAGCCCGCCAGTTGCAGCTTTCGATGTTGCCGAAAAGCCTGCCGGAACTTCCTGGGGTCGAGATAGCAGCTTACATGAAAACCGCCACGGAAGTCGGCGGAGATTACTACGACTTTCACTTGGCTGGCGGTACGCTCACCGTGGCTGTCGGAGATGCAACCGGTCACGGTCTGAGAGCCGGAACAGTCGTAACCGCGATGAAGAGTTTGTTTCATTGCTTTGCGGAAGAGGCAGAGCTGTTGCCGGTGATGAACCGGTCTTCTCATGTGCTGAAAAAGATGAATCTGCGGTCGCTGTTTATGGGGCTGACGGTAATCCGGTTGGCTGGGCCACAACTCAAAATTTCTTCTGCCGGAATGCCGCCGATGCTCATCTACCGCGCAAAAGATCAAACCATAGAAGAAGTGCTGATCAGGTCAATGCCGTTGGGAAGCATTACAGGTTACACGTATCGCGAGCAGGAGCTTGCAGTCGCTTGCGGAGACGTTGTGGTCATGATGAGCGATGGATTGCCGGAGCGGTTCAACCCGGAAGGCGAGATGTTCGATTACTGGCGAGCCTCGGACGCGCTGGCCGATATTGCACACGCTTCGCCGTGCGAAATCATTGACCATTTTGTTCGTACCGGTGACGCTTGGGCGCGCGGCAGACCGCAAGATGACGACGTGACCTTTGTTGTGCTGAAAGTGAAGTAAGAGCTGTCTTGACGAATCGGAGAGAACCAATGTCAAAACGCACGCGGGTATTGCTGGGTGGGATTCTGTTGACGCTAATGTCGGTTTATCTGGCCATTTATGTTTATTCGACCTTTTTGCCGAGGCAAGGAAGTTCGGATGGGTTTTCTGCAACCTGGGACGGCAGAGGCGACCCGCAAATAACCAACGTTGACGTCAACAGCCCGTCAAGCGGTTTGTTGCAATCAGGTGATGAACTTGTTGCGATAAATGGAATAAAAATTAGGGATGAGCCTGGGGTTCTGCTTAACAGTAATTACCCGCCAGGAACTCGTTTGACGCTGACGGTTCGGCGAGCAGGTGAATTACGCGACGCCACCATTACCACGGTCCCCTATGCCACCGGTGTGCGGTTCGATCCGATACATTACATTTCCATTCTTTTCCTGGTGACGGGATGGGCTGTTTTTCTGCTGAGACCTGAAGATAAGCAAGCATGGCTGCTGGCAATAATGCTGGCAACGTTGGTTGGATTGGTGGGAAATAGCCCTGGCAATTTGCCTTGGTGGTTGGCAGTGGCAGCAGGATTGGGGGCAGTTGCAGCGATGATATTTTTTCCGGTCTTTGCACATTTCTTTCTGGTTTTTCCGGAACCCTCCCCCCTGCTGCGCCGTTGGCGTCGGCTGGAAACTTGGCTTTACCTGCCTTTCTTCTTGCTGATCTTACCTGTCTTTGGGCCAGCCCGGTTAGCGCCAGTTTTGTTGGGCTGGCTTTTGAAGATTGGTTGGAATCGCTTCGACTTCGTAGTTCAGTTGGTTGTCATCGCGTATTTGGTGGCAGGGCTGATTTCACTGGTGATTAACTATCGTGTCGCTGACCTCATTGCCAGAAGAAGGCTTCGCGTCGTGATGGCAGGGAGTATTGCCGGCTTCTTAAATCTACTGCTTCTGATATTGGGCGGTCTAACAGGACTTCAGGAACAACTTTCCGCTGTGTGGGCGTGGTTCGAAAAGGCGATCTACGTCACGTTGCCTCTTGTTCCGCTATCGTTTGTCTATGCGATTGTTCGCCACAAAGTTATTCCTGTCAGCTTGATCATCCGGCGTGGAGTTCGTTATCTGCTGGTTTCGCGCGGTTCGATTGTTCTGCATCTTGGGCTGGCCGCCGCTGTGATCTTTTTTATTATGGATGCGTTTTTTACCCAGATGCCATCCATAAGCGGTCGCACCATCGGTGTTATCTCGGCAGTTGTCGGAATCGTTGTCTGGAATCTGAATCATTGGTTTCACCGCCGCGTGCTCGCTCCTGCGATTGACCGTCGCTTCTTTCGCCAGTCCTACAATGCTCAGCAGATTCTTGCCGATTTGTCGCAATCCTTGCGAACCGTAACGGATTTGCCCCAGTTGTTGGAATTGGTGGCAACCAAAATTCAAAGCGCATTGCCCACGGAAAATGTAACCATCTTTTTGCGAGAAGAAGCTGGCGGCGGCTATCAATCGGTATATTCACAAGATTATCAACACGCTGATCAGTCAAAAACGACCGGCGAACGAAGCTGGGGATTTTCCGCCGACGCTGAGGTTGTTAAGGAGCTTGCGATCAGTGGGCAGCCGGTAGAAGTCGAAGCGGCGGAAGAATCGAGTTTGAGCGAAAACAGCAGCCAGGGCGAGAGTGGTTTGCCGGAATCTGAACGGAAGACATTGCGCGAATTGAAATCCGCCTTGTTGTTGCCTTTAGCCACAAAAGGGGAAGTGCTGGGTTTTATCTCGGTCGGTTCGCGTTTGGGTGATTTGCCATTTTCCAATTCCGACAAGCATTTGCTGATGAGCGTTGCTGGTCCAGCGACGTTCGCTATAGAAAATGCCCGCCTGGTCCAGCGAATGGTCGAAGAAGCCCGCCGCCGCGAAGAGATTGAGGCCGAAAACGAACAGCGTGCGAAAGAGATGGAGGAGGCGCGTCAGCTTCAACTTTCGATGCTGCCTAAAACCATCCCGCAATTGCCGCACTTGGAAGTGGCCGCATATATGAAGACAGCGACCGAGGTCGGCGGCGACTACTATGACTTCAATCTGGCCGATAACGGAGAGTTGACCGTTGTTGTTGGCGATGCAACCGGCCACGGATTAAAGGCGGGAACTGTCGTCACGGCGGCGAAAAGCCTGTTCAATCATCTGGCGGAAACGCCGGATGTGACGGAGTTTTTCTCTCATTCATCGCGCGCGTTGAAGCGCATGAACCTCCGGTCGCTATTTATGGCCATGACGGTGGCACGGTTCAACGGACATCGGGTAACACTTAGCTCTGCCGGAATGCCCCCCGCTTTGATTTATCGCGCCAACACTGGGGAAATTGAAGAAATTCCGCTGACCGGCGTTCCGCTTGGGAGCATGACAGGGTACCGTTATCAACAACAACAAGTGCTGATCAATCGAGGCGATGTCGTTGTTTTGATGAGCGATGGGTTTCCGGAACGATTTAACCCCGAAGGCGAGATGCTTGATTACGGGCGGGCGAAAGATTCGCTGGGGGAAGTCGCCAGCCGGTCTTCGCAAGAAATTATCCAGCATTTTGTCGGCGTTGGAGAAGCCTGGGCAGATGGAAAACAACAGGAAGATGATGTGACGTTCGTAGTGCTAAAAGTCAAATAGCAGCATCCTGATAACCTCAACCCGTCGAAATCGTTTTTCTCAATTAGACAAATGGCTGCCGCTGAAATTGCGCATAAATGCGCAACCACGCGACAGCCATTTGTCAGGCAATCTCTTTGATTACCGTTTAACGAAAAAATTCCACAGCGATGTCGGACAGCGCTTTCATCACAGGGGGCACCATGCGCTGAGAGCGGCTGCGCGAATTGATGTTGCTGGCAATCAACAAGCCAAGGCCAACGCCTGCGCCAAAAGCGATCAGCGTCGCAGTTCCAGGATTGTTGCGCCCATAATCTACTGCCTGATCCCAGGTTTCATGCATGCTGCGGGAGGCGCGGTCGTATGCTTCCGTGACATTTTCACGGGTTTTCTCATATAGCTCCTCGCCCTTGCGCGCCGCTTGGTCAAAGTTTTCCTTTGCTGCCTTTCCCCAATCCTGATCTTTGGACGTGGACTGTGAAGGTTGCTGTTCGCGCGCTGTTCGCGCTGCCGTACCGCTCGCCGATGGAGTTGACGATGCGGGATTTGTTCCAGGGGTCGTGCCCGCGGGATATTGTGTCCCTGGTATCTGCGTGATTTTTGTAGGTTCTGCCATAAAACTCCTCCTCAAAAATTGTGATTTATAGACTGCTCTGATGGCCAGGAGCAGCCGCTTGCGAAATTTCGCTGGGATGCGCCGCCGCATAAGAATTTTTCTTGTTTTCTTCAGCCGTGCCGAAAAATTGATTGGTTAAAAAGTCAGATGCCGCTTTAATGGCCAGTCCCGTGGCCGCTGCCTTAACCGTCTGGCTAATGCCGGGCCGCTGCACAATTCCATCGAATTGAGAGCGAAGGTGATCGGTAAAATCTTCCACGCTGTCGGCCAATGCCGCTTTCATGCGGTCCATGGGCGTGGGGCGAGGTTTGAAAATTGCTGAAACCAGAAATCCCAAACCCGTCGCCACACCAATTGCCACCATCGGATTGCGCCCCACGTAAGTTCGCCAATCAAAGGTTTCTTGAAATCGGTCATTTAACCGATCTACCGTGTCGGTGATGGATTCACGTGTCGCCACAATATTCTGACGAATTTCTTCAGCGCTGCGTTCGGAATCTTCTGATTGAATCTTTTCCATAGCTGTGCCCGTTGAAGCTGCGTTTATGTAATTTCCTTTAGCCATTCCTTGTTCTCCTCGAGCGTTTCAAGCGTTTGTTTGGGCTTCAGTTCTGTGTGTTTTAGCGCACCTATCCCGCTGCTAATCGTAGCAAGAGCGGTCAATGCCAATACTGCGCCGACGATCAGCGCCGCTTGCCATGCGGGCAAATATAGGGTCAACGCCAAGACGATGGCAGTACACAAAGTCAGCAACGCGGCCAACGCTAATATTGCTCCGACTGCAACGACAAGTGCCGCCGCCTGGACGGTTTTCAGCTTGTCTTTCAATTCCTGACGGGCAAGCGCCACTTCATCGCGCACCAAATTAGCGGAATGCGAAGCCAGATCAGAAAGTAATCCGCCCAGGCTTTCACGCTGTTCTGCAGTTGGCTCCCATTGTGTCGAACCTGGTTGATAAGCCGTTCTTCGTTGTTGAAAGGCCATAACCTTTACCTCCTGCGAAGCAGCCCACCGAGCACTAATCCAACTGCTCCAGCAATCAGTAGGCTACGCCCCGGATTGCGGCGTACTTGCGTTTCGATGTCATTGCGAACCTGGGTAGGTTCAATTTGACTGACATAGTCTGCCGAATGCTCTAACCAATTCGCTGCCCGCTTGCCAAAGTTGGCAAGTTCATTTTGCTGATCGCTTCCATCAGTTTTTTGATGAAGCGTTTGTGCCGCCGACTGTAACTTTTCCGCCACTGTTGACCTGATCTGCTGAAAAGTCGAACCGCTAGGTCTTTGATGTTCGGCATTGTCGTAATCTCCGTGAAGCTGACCGCCGGTCAATTCGCTGTTTTGCTTTTGATATTCCATGGTTTCTTCCTTGCTAAGCATTGATCTATCGAATGTTGAAAAAGGGGCATCCTCTGAGACGCATTTTTATTGTTATATGTGATGCTTTCACTCCCGAATGACTAATCGTGACTGCAAAGAGCAAGCCAGAATCAAATTCAGGCTTATTTCTGTTGGATCAAGGGGTTGTGAGGAGAAATTGTGTTGTGGGTGAACGACAGCAAAACAGGTGTAATACTTTCGTGCGTATGAAATCTCGAGAGTTTGATGCATTGCTGCCACAGCAGGCTCTTCTCGAACTTCTGAGCCTATACCCTGGAAAAGAGGGTAGGGCTTCATATCAAAGTTGAAACATGTGTTAAACTGAGGTTTCAAGATCGAAACGCTATCTTCGTCACTCAACCAAAATAATGGAAGAAATTTTTGGCCCCCAAGGACTGTTTGCCCGACTTCACCCGGATTACGAATACCGTCCCGGGCAGGTAGCCATGGCAGAAGCTGTTGCCGACGCCTTAGCCAACAAACATCACCTGCTGGTTGAGGCGGGAACCGGGACAGGCAAAACGCTGGCCTATCTGGTTCCGGCCATTGCCACGGGCAAGCGCGTCATCATTTCGACTGGCACAAAAAACCTGCAAGAACAGTTGTTCAACAAAGACATCCCATTTCTTCACAAAGCCTTTCCGAACAGATTCAGGGCAATGTATTTGAAAGGACGGTCGAATTACCTGTGCCTGTTGCGGTTGAAGCGCGCCGAATCTCAGCCGGTGCTGAGTGGTTTGGAGGAGGTTGAGTACTTTGATCTGGTCAGAGACTGGGCTTACAAAAGCGCAACCGGCGACCGCGCGGAATTGGCGGAACTTCCTGACAACGTTTCATTCTGGCGTCACATTGATGCGCGTTCGGACATCTGTATCGGCCAGAAATGTCCTGACTATGACGCATGCTTCATTACCAAAGCTCGTCAACAGGCATTGGAATCCGAAATCATCATCGTCAACCATCACTTGTTTTTCGCCGACCTGGCGTTACGCGACAAGGAGTGGGGGCAGGTGTTGCCGGATTACGGCGCAGTGATTTTCGATGAAGCTCATCAGATCGAAGACATTGCCGCCCAATATTTTGGCGCCAGCGTGTCGAACTATCAGTTGGACGATCTGCTGAATGATATTTCGCGACTGGCAATTGCCGACGTGGATTCGGCGCGCGAAATCACAAAGGTTTCGGCTCGATTGGCGAAGCATGCCGAATACTTTTGGATGACCTTTCTGGGCGGGGAAGCCGGGTTTACCATTTCAACCTTTAACGGCGAAGGCCGCTTTGTCATTCGGCCTCAGATGTTCGTTCGCAAGAATCGCAACGGACAGGAAGAAGTCTCTCCGGCAGGCGAACGGTTCCGGAATTTGAGGCAAGCGCTGGATCGTCTGGGAGCGGAATTGAACGGAGTCAAAGAACCTCCGCCGGAAATGGAAGCCATACTTCGCCGAGTTGAGCAAATTAAGTTCGATCTGGATTTTGTGGTGTTAAACGGCGATGACAGCTTCGTCAATTGGTGCGAACGCCGTGGGCGCGGAGTCTTTTTACAGGCGACGCCGATTGACGCTTCCGGCATTTTGGAAGATCGCATGTTCAGCCAGATTGACAGCATTGTTATGACTTCGGCGACGCTGACCACTGCGAATTCGTTCGGCTTCATTCGCAAGCGTCTGGGCATAGACAAAGCGGCGGAGTTAATCGCTGAATCAAACTACGATTACAAGAAACAATCGCTTTTATATTTACCACCCAAAATGCCGGACCCGCGCGACAACAACTTTACCGACGCGGCTGCGAATGAAATCGTCAAACTGCTCAATGCCAGCAGAGGTCGCGCGTTTGTGCTTTGCACCAGCAATTCCCAGATGAAGGCTTTGCGCGATCTGGTCGAATATCAGATTGAATTTCCGGTCTTGATGCAGGGCGAAGGCTCGCGGTCGGGAATTCTGGATCGTTTTCGCGCTACGCCAAACGCCGTGTTGTTCGCGACGGCAAGTTTCTGGCAAGGCGTTGATGTGCGCGGCGAGGCTCTGTCGTGCGTCATTATTGATAAACTGCCGTTTGCCGTTCCGTCTGATCCGGTGGTTGCGGCCCGGCAACGGTATTTGGACAATCACGGCGGCAACAGTTTTTCTGATTACTCGGTGCCTGCGGCTGTGATTACCTTGAAGCAGGGAATTGGCCGGTTGATCCGCAGTGCCACAGACCGCGGAGTTCTATCAGTCCTGGACCCACGCATCGTCACAAAAAACTATGGCCAAAGCTTTTTGAAGAGCCTGCCGCCCAGCCGTGTTACCCGAAAGATTGAAGACGTGGAGAAGTTTTTTGCCGAGGAATCCTGATGTTCGCTCTGACAAAACCATCCGCCGAACGAATTCAGCAATTCCTCGACAAGCAACGCGACTTGCATTTCTCTTACCCGGAAGTCGGCGCGACAAATTCCGTCCTGCCAGCCGGTTACAACATTGACCACAACCGAATTCAGCTTGGCCACGGAGAGCAAACTTTTCAGTGTGCCGTCGCAGCGGTGCGTAACTGGAAGATGCACGAGTTAGGTTGGGTGGAATTGTGCTGGCCGGATGCGCCGATTGAAGTTGGTTCCGCTGTAGCCGTTCTCTGTCATCACTTTGGCTTCTGGTCATGCCATCCAGCGAAGATCGTTTACGTCATTGATGAGGCTGACCAACAAGCACGGCGCTTTGGATTTGGCTACGGAACGTTGCCTGCGCACGATGAACAGGGAGAAGAGCGCTTTTTGATCGAATGGCGGCGCGAAGATGACAGCGTCTGGTATGACATTCTGGCATTTTCCCGGCCAGCTTCCTTTTTGGCGAAGTTGGGTTACCCGCTTGTGCGAATACTTCAAAAGCGATTTGGCAGAGATTCCAAACAGGCAGTGCTGAATCACGTGCTGGAAGTCACTCATTTCACAGGGTAAGATGCCTCCGCTTTACACCCAACTTTCAGGAGAACTTTATGACTTTGATTCGCCGGACTGCGGTCAGCGGTCTGTTGATGGGAATCCTCATTCTTTTTTCGGCTTACGCGAGCGCGCAATCCCAAATCAACTGGGACGCTGTCCAAAAAGAAGCCTTAGAGCTGTTCATTCAGTATTTGAAAATTGACACGACCAATCCACCGGGCAATGAAACGCGCGCTGCCAATTTCTTTGCCGAAATCTGCAAGCGCGAAGGCATAGAGCACAAAGTCTTTGAGCCGTTTCCGGGGCGCGGGACCTTGTGGGCGCGGTTGAAAGGCGACGGCAGTCAGCGGCCGGTTGTGTTGCTGAACCACACAGACGTCGTTCCTCACAACCCGGAGTTCTGGTCTGTTCCAGCGTTCAGCGGCCAAATCAAAGATGGCTTCATTTATGGACGCGGCGCACAAGACATGAAATCTGTTGGCATCGCGCAGTTCATGACCATGGTGGCGCTGAAGCGTGCGAAGGTTAGTTTGAAACGTGACATCATTTTTTTGGCGACAGCGGACGAGGAAGCGGGCGGGTTGCAAGGCGCTGGCTGGTTCGCCAAAAATCATCCTGAACTGCTGGGCAAAGCCGAATTCCTTTTCAATGAAGGCGGCAACAACGTGGTTGATGCTGGCGGAAAAGTTCTTGCTGTCGGTGTTGGGCCGTCGGAAAAAACGCCTGCGTGGTTGCGATTGACGGCAACGGGCGAACCCGGACACGCTTCGATTCCGCGGCCAAATTCATCGGTGAACCGCTTGCTGCGAGCGCTGAACAGATTGCTGGATTACTCGCCGCCCATTCAGTTAACTCCCGTGGTCGAGCAATCCTTCAAAGCCATTGCGCCCTTGATGCCGCCAGAGATGGCTGCCAAATATTCAAACTTGCGCGAATCGGTCAAAGATCCGGCATTTGCGCGAATGCTGGAAGCGGACCCAGGCGCAAAGGCTCTGACGCGAAACACCATTACGGTCACAATGCTGAATGGCAGCAACAAGGTGAACGTCATTCCTCCCATCGCGACCGCTGAAGTAGATACGCGGTTGGTTCCGGGAGAAAAGCTGGATCGTTGGATCGCGGAATTGCGGGGTGTCATCAAAGACGATTCGATCAAGATTGAACCGGTTCTGGCGTTTGAAGCCAATGCTTCTCCAATTGATACCGATCTGGTCAAGGCTGTTGCGGATGTCGTTACCAAGCGTTTTCCTGGCGCAATCATCACGCATCCGGTTTTGGCTGGATTCACGGATTGTCATTACTTCCGCGAAATGGGAATTCACAGTTACGGATTTTCGCCGTTTGTCGCGCCTAACAGGGAACTGGGCGGAGGCTTTCACGGTAACGACGAACGCATCGGCAAGAATGTATTTGTTGATGGCGTGAAATTCTTTTACGAGGTGATTGAACGTCTGGCGAAATAAGGAATTGGAGAGCAGGAAGCGTTATGGTTTCAATTGAGCTGAAACGGCGAATTCGCTGGGCGGATGCTGATGCCGCCGGACGGCTGCATTATCCGCGAATCTTTGAATACTTTGAAGAAGGCGAAGTCGAGTTGTTGCGCTCAGTAGGAGTTCAACTGCTGGGCGGCGGTGTTGAAGTCCGGGAGTATGACTTTCCGCGAAAACACGTTGATGCCATTTTTCATCGCGTGTTGCCGCTGGATGCGGAGTTTGTCATGCGCGTTTCGATTGGAAAGCTTGGGAACAGTTCCATCCGGTACGACTATCAAATCTTTGCGGATGATAATTGCACGGAATTGGCGGTGGAAGGTTCGATGACAGTGGTGGTTGTGAAAGATGGGAAGCCCGCTACGATTCCTGACTCGCTACGTAACGCGTTGTCGTAGGAAAAAATGTAGCACCGGCTTCGGGAGAAAGAGTTCGGTGCTACATCTATTGTCGCGATTCAGTAGCCTAAGTAGGTTTTGAAAAGTTCGGGGCACTTTTTGAGTGCCCCGGATCAAGGGT
>CAZMXG010000065.1:0-36582 GCA_964570175.1 uncultured Heliomicrobium sp.
TTACAGGCAGAAGGCTTAATGGATCATAACTTCAAAGAGTCACACATAAGGTAAAGGACTTGTTTTTCACGCGCGCGACTTTGGCTCAACTGGCGAAAGCAATTGAGGAGGTTGATGGCAAATTTGATCGGGCGAAGTTTCTGGCGCTGGTTTTCGACGAAGCTTGGGAAGCCAAAGAACTAAAAGCCAGGATGCGCCACGCGGCGATTTGTTTAGGGCAAACTCTGCCGAAGTCTTACCCGCAGGCGTTGAAAATTCTGAAACGGGTGGCACCGCAAAGCAGAGGCTTCGACAGCATGGTGTTTCCAGAGTTCGTGGAAGTTTACGGCTTGGAAGACTGGGAGCGGTCTTTGCCTGCGCTGGAGTTTTTCACCAGCTTCGGCAGCTCAGAATTCGCGATGCGGCCTTTTCTGCACCAAGCTCCCGAACGCGCGATGCCGTTTGTGTTGAAGTGGGCGGAAAGTTCCAACCATCACGTTCGGCGATTGGCCAGCGAAGGTTGTCGCCCGCGATTGCCCTGGGCAATGGCGCTGCCGAAATTCAAAGCCGATCCTTCACCGATATTGCCTGTGCTGGAAAAACTGAAAGACGATGAATCGGAATACGTTCGCAAAAGCGTCGCCAACAACCTGAACGACATTTCCAAAGACCACCCGGAGCTAATGATCGAAATTTGCGAACGCTGGTTTGGGCATTCGCCGCGAACAGATTGGATCGTCAAACATGCTTGTCGAGGCTTGCTGAAATCGCGGCACGAACGCGCTTTGACGCTGTTTGGGTTTGGCGACAATGGCCAGGTTGAAGTGGCAAATTTCAAGGTAGGAAAGAAGCGGTTGCGCATTGGCGAAGATTTGGCGTTTGATTTTGATCTTCATGTCAACGGAAGTGACGAGCGCAAGTTGCGGCTGGAGTACACGATTGATTTCGTCAAAGCCAACGGCAAATCTTCGAAAAAGGTGTTTCAGATTTCAGAAAAGAGTTACTGCGCAGGCGTTTATCCAGTGCGAAAGAAACACGCAACGGCTGACCTGACCACGCGAAAACATTATCCCGGCAGGCACCAACTGGCTATAGTTGTAAACGGGAAAGAATTGGCTGCGCTTGATTTCGATCTGGTTTGAACAGGCTGGCCTTGCAGGTTTCAAGCAGCCACGACCGGCAGAATAATGCGAAAACAAGTTCCGGCTCCGACCTCGGATTCGACTTTAATGCGTCCGTTGTGAAGCTGCACGGCGCGGAAAGCCTGCGCCAGACCGATGCCGCTGCCTTTGGGTTTGGTCGTGTAATAGAGGTTGAAAATCTTGTCGCGAGCATCTTCCGGAATGCCAGGGCCGTGATCCATGATGGTGATGAAGACGTGTTCTTCGTCACTGTGGCCGGTTTCGACAACCAGCTTGCCGCCGTTTGGCATCACCTGACAGCCGTTAATGATGATGTTCAGGATGGCTTGTTTCAGCAGATCGGAATCCGCTTTGATGATCAGCGGACCTTTGCCGTAATGCTCTTCCAGATCAATGCCTTGGGCGCGAGCATCAGCGGCCAGCAAGATAACTTCGCGCACCAGTACGTTGGCGTCAACCTGTGTAAGCTTCATTTCCACCGGGCGCGTGAAATCCAGGAAGGTTTGAACAACACGTTTCAAGCGGTTGACTTCGGTCATTAGAATGTCAACGTGCGGTTTGGGATCAAGCCCAGCATCCATCTTTGCACTGAGCAGTTCCAGATGCAGCACCATCGCGTGCAAAGGATTTTTGACTTCGTGCGCGACGCCAGCGGTGATGCGATTCAGTGCAGCAAGCTTCGTCGCAAAATCCAGTTGGGTTTCCAGCCGCTGCAGGGTTTCAAAATCGCGCAAGGTCAACAGCGCGCCAGCCGGTTGGCCTCGGTCTTCAAAAAGTTGCAGCGAAGCGACGATAGTTTGCGGCTGTTGCGTTCCATTAACAGGGAAGTTCGCGACTTCCTGAAGAGATTGACCGCTGGTATATGCGCGTTCTGTAATGACCGTCAGCGGATGGCTGTAACTCAGAGCATCGGAAAGCCGTTGACCGCGCAGCGTGAATCGCCCGCCGCTGAGCATTTTTTCGGCTTCCGGGCTGGCCATAATCACACGTCGTTCACGGTCGAGCAGCAAAACACGTTCTGACAAACTGCCGACAACCTGTTGCAATTGATCGCGTATGGCTTCGATTTCAGTCCGGTTTCCGGCAAAACGCCGACCCAGTTCTCGCAAGCGCTGGGCAATGGATTGCATCTCCGCATTCACCGGGCGGGATTCGGCAGGAACAGTGCTTTCGGCTTCTAGCTGTTCAATGCTGTCCATCACTTCGCGCAATGGGAACAGCACCAGTCCAGCGGAAAGCAAAGCCGTCAAAACGCACAATCCCATGATGATTGCCGCAAACACCAAACTCAGTTTGACCGTCGGCGAAAGCTCCGCGCGCAAGGACGCAGCCGGGACTCCGGCGATGATGTTGGCGAAGGGTTTGTTATCCAGGTTCAGCGCCCAACTCATTTCGTAAATGTTGTCGTGCCGCCACAATTCCCAGAGCTGTTTGTACCAACGAGCAGATTCAAATTGCTCCATTGGAAAAACTTTGCCAGATTGCCGGAGCAAGTTGATCGGGTTGGATTGGGCAATGATCGCTCCATCGCTGGCGACGATTGCCGCATAAGCAAAGTCCGTGGTGTCGTTGACGTTGGTTTTGATCAGCGTTCGAACGTTTTCGTCAAAGCTGATGGCGGATCGCTGGTCTTCCAGCGGATGCGTGTTGATTGCTTTTTGGGCGAAGGAAGAAAGCGGGTCGGCGACTTTTTGAAATGCTTCGCGCTTGGCGGTAGTGTGCGCATTCAGCAGGCGCGCAATGTTAAAGCACAGCAACGTCGCAGTGGCGATTAAAACCAGTGAAATGATTACGGTTAAGTGCCGTGTACGGACACTTGGTTCCCAACTCATGCAGATTGCTCATGATTTCAGAACCAACAGAACGGCAAAAGCGAGTGCCGCAGTCTTGGTCTGAAATAAATCATCTGTTGCCCAACAACCTAAAAATCCGGTTTCGGGCACAGGCCATCAAGTAAAAACGATATTTCAATATCCTGGTGGGAGGAATTATGCATTTGGGGCTTAGGGTTGTGTGTCGCAACTTTGGGCTTGTCTGACTCTTTTTCGTCAGAATCATATGGTGATTTAAGTCAGCAATTGTCGTTCAAAACACCCGCTTACCTGCTGACGACAGCGCTAACTTTAGATTATGTCAGGGTTTGGCGCAAGGGCTTTCTGAAAGTGGCATTCTGCGCCTGCCGAGCGTGCCAAGTCGGCTTCAGTATGGTAGAAGCAATTTTGAAGATTTCACCCGGAGGAAGTGCAATGCATTTGGACGAACCGCGCCTAAAACCGCTTTCGGATGACCAACTGGATCAGGACGGGCTACAAGTGCTGGAAAGCTCGCGAATGCGCGGAAAGGTGTTTAACATCTTTCGCACGCTGGTCCATCACCCAAAGTTACTGGAGCGATGGATGGTGTTTGGCTCTCATGTGCTGGGCAAATCCACGTTGCCGCCGCGCGAACGCGAAATGGTGATTTTGCGGATCGGCTGGCTTTGTCGGAGCGAATACGAATTTGGCCAACATGTTTTGATCGGCAGGAGAGCCGGTTTGACTGATGAAGAAATTCGCCGAATCAAAGACGGCGCGGAAGCTGATGGCTGGAACGATCTTGAGCAGGCAATGCTGAGAGCAGTGGACGAACTTCATGCCGAAGCCTTCATCAGCGACCCGACGTGGAAAAAGCTGGCCGATCATCTTTCGGCTCAGCAACTGCTCGACCTGATTTTCGCGGTTGGCCAATACAACCTGGTTTCAATGGCGCTCAATACGCTGGGCGTGCAACGCGATGAAGGCGTTCCCGGTTTCGATTTGGAATCGGCTTAGGCTTGCCCGTCAGTCTTAGCCTTTTTCTTTCCCGTGTTAGAATCTGTTGTGGAGGTTAAAGATATGGCAGTGCAAACTGAGACTATTCAGTTAACAATTTCCGGGTTGCCTATTGGCACTAAGACTGCTTTGGAGAAAATTGTCCGCGAACGTGGCAAGAGCCTGGAAGAATACCTGCGCAGCTTAATTGAAGTTGAGATTCTTTCACAAAAGCCATTCCGTGAAATACTTGCTCCTATCCGTGAAGATTTCCGAAAAACCGGGCTGACAGAAGAAGAGTTCGACGAAATCATTGAACGTGAGCGCCAGGCAATTTGGGATGAGCAACAGAGACGGAAAGAATAATGCTTGAAGACAACCCACGAGTTGTATTTGACTGTAATGTCTTCGTTCAATCTCTTGCCAACGAAGAAAGTGACGCTGCCAGGGCATTCGAGCTGGTTGAAGAAGGAGCGATCACTTTATTTGTGAGCGATGAAGTTCTTGCTGAGATCTGGGACGTCCTTAACCGTTCATATATTCGCCAGTTGATGCCCAGGATCAACGAGCAGCGAGTAACCGCGCTTTTTCAACGGCTGGAACAAAAAGCCATTCACATAAAGAACGTGCCTGAAGAGTTCCAGTATGAGCGTGATCCGAAAGATGAGCGATACATAAATCTTGCACTTGTTGCCAGCGCCAGGTACTTAGTCAGCAAAGACAAGGACCTGCTTGAACTGATGAACCCCTCGGTGGATGGCTCACCCTCATTTTTCAATCGTTACCCTATGCTAAAAATCCTCAAGGTCTCGGCGTTTTTGAGCGAAATAGAAAAATGGAGATCAGAACCATGACTGCCTCGACCGCCCCGCTTTCTCCTTCCACGCCAAAAACAGGAAAACTTCGCCGGTTGTTGATGTTACTGATTGCGCTGCTGGGGTTGCTGGCGGCCGTAGTGTTGGTCATCGGAATCATTGAATTTCCGGAAGACCGCCCGCCCGCCGGGCATACCAACGGCAATCCTGGCAGCGGAGGTTTGCGACGCCCTTTTCCGGCAATGAATCAGCGAGCCAGCAATCCGACGACTCCGGAGAAAACCGAGCTTGGCCGCTTGCTATATTTCGATCCGATTCTTTCCGGCGACAACACGCAATCCTGCGCAACCTGCCATCAACCGGATTTGGGATTCAGCGATGGTCGTTTTACTTCGATGGGAATTGGCGGAAAAGGAACCGGCCAGGAACGAACAGGGGGCAAATCTCTTCGCCGAAATTCTCCAACGATTTGGAATGCCGTGTATAGCCACAAGCTTTTCTGGGATGGCCGGGCCAGCGATCTGGAAGATCAAGCGCGGTCGCCGATCACCGCTGCCGATGAAATGAATCAAAAGCCGGAAGAACTGGTTGAAGAATTGAAGAAGGTTCCAGAGTACGTGGCAATGTTCGATAAGGCCTTTAACGGGTCAAATGGTTCAGGGATAACCTTTGACAACGTGGCCAATGCCGTTGCGGCTTTCGAACGAACGCTCATCAGCAATAATTCGCCGTTTGATCGGTACGCCGCCGGAGACACAACCGCACTGACCGCGGACCAGCGCAGAGGCCTGACGCTGTTTCGTTCGTTGAAAACGCGCTGCTTTGAATGCCACGGCTTTCCGACCTTTGCCAATCCGGATTTCAAGGTGATTGGCGTGCCGCCAATGCTGGGCCAATACAGCCAGCCGGACGACTGGGGCCGCGCTGAAGTTGAAGGCGGCGAACCGTACAAACATGCCTTTAAGGTTCCCACGCTACGCAACATCGCGCTGACTGCACCGTATATGCACAACGGGCGCTTTTTGACGCTGGAAGATGTCATCAACTTTTATGCTTCCGGCGGCGGGCATGGAAATGGGATGGAACTGAAAAACATTGATGACAAAATTCGCCGTTTCCCGATCGTTGCACAAGAACGAAACGATTTAATCGCGTTTCTGCACGCCCTGACCGACGAATCGAACATGCCCGCGTTTCCCGAAAAAGTTCCTTCCGGATTGCCAGTCGTTCCGCGATTGAAGCAGGGCATCAAGCCATCGGCACTGGCCGCCAAAAATCCTGCTTCATTTACTGCCTCGCCAATTCAGGCGCGGCGCGACCCGACAACGTGGCGCGTCAAACCCGGCGAATCCATTCAGTCTGCGCTGGATCGTTCAATTGCCGGGGACACCATCGAAATTCATCCCGGCACTTACCATGAAACCTTGCTGATTGACGTGGACAACATCACGATTCGCGGCGTGATCGAAAACGGCCAGCGAGCCGTGCTGGACGGGAAAAACATTCTGACCGACGCGGTTATCACCTCTGGCCACCATTTCACCATCGAAGGGTTGATGATCAAAGATTACGTCAGCAACGGCATTACTGTTCACGGGGCAGAGGATGTCACTTTCCGCGATTTGATGGTCGAAAATACAGGCTTGTATGGTGTGTACCCAGTCGAATCAAAAGGCGTGCTGGTCGAGAACTGCAAGCTGACCAAAATCAAAGACGCGGCGATTTACGTCGGCCAATCGCGCGATATCATCGTTCGCAACAACGAATGCTATGAAAACGTCGCCGGGATTGAGATTGAAAACAGCGTCAACTCGCTGGTCGAAAACAATTACTTGCACGACAACACAGCCGGAATCCTGGTTTTTCTGTTGCCGAATAATCCTTCCAAAGTCGGCAGCGATCACAAGGTCCGAAACAACCGCGTTCTCAATAACAACCACGCAAATTTCGGCGATCCAAACGCAATCGTCGGCAAACTGATTCCCGGAACCGGGATGCTGATTATGGCTGCTGATCGCACGGAAGTGACCGCTAACGAAATTCGCGGCAACGATTCGTTTGGGCTGGCGGTTGTCGGTTTGGCCGTGGCATTTCCGAAAGGCCAGACGTTCGATGTTGGCGCGATTCCCGAAAGCAATCGAATTTATGGCAACACCTTTGCCGACAACGGACGTAATCCCGCCGGACTGGTCAAAGAAATCGGCGCAAAAAATTGCGACATCTTTTGGGATGGCAGCGGCTGGAACAATTCGTTTGAACAGTTGGGTGTAAAAAGCTTCCCGGCAATTTTACCGAATTCAGACTGGCCAAATCCCCTGCGCCGCGCTTTTACGCGCGGATTCAATTTCCTTCGTGACAAACTTTTGTAAAGGAGGAGTCTGCGAATGAAAAAGCTGCTCTTCGCGTTGATGATTTGCTGTTTCCTTGTTGTCCCTCTTTTCGATCAGGTTTCTGCCGATGAAAAACTGAAGCCGGAAGAACTGGTTGCCAGTCATCTGGATGCAATCGGGAATGCAGCGGCGCGCGCAAAAGCCGCTGCCCGTGTTGCCAGTGGTTTGGCGCAATTTCAGATCAAAGTCGGCGGCGCGGCAAACCTGTCTGGCAAGGCGATGTTCGTTTCTTCCGGCGCGAAGTTTCGGTTTGGAATGATGTTCCAGACGGCAGATTACACGGGCGAAGATTTGGCGTTTGATGGCAACAAAGCCAGCTCCGGAATTCAGCCGCAGGGGCGCCGTTCGGCAATGTCCATGTTTGCAATCCAGCAGAGCATGCCGCTGAAAGAAGGTCTGATGGGCGGCGTTCTTTCAACTGCCTGGCCGCTGCTGAAACTGGCGGAGACACAACCCAAACTGGAATATCGCGGCTTGAAGAAAATTGACGGGCGACCACTGCACGAACTCGGCTACCGCCCGCGCAAAGGCTCAACTGATCTGAAAACCTTCCTTTATTTTGATCCGGAAACCTTCCGCCACGTTCGCACAAAATATCAATTCGAAATTGCGGCGATGATCGGTTCGCGCGAAAACCCGAACGCGAACAAGGAAAATTACTTTCATGTGACTGAAGATTTCGACGATTTTCGCACGGTTGACGGCCTGACGTTGCCACACAAATACAAGCTTCAATACAGTTCCGAAGGTGGCCGGGCAACTTCGATTCAGGAATGGACTGTCACCTTTGATCGTGTTGCACATAACCCGAAGCTCGACGAAGCGTTGTTCACGATCAAATAAATTGCTTCTCAGTCGTGGCTGGTTCCGGGCAGTTCGGTCGCAAACCGAATTCCAATTCCATCCGGCCCGACCAACGTAAAATCCCGCAAGCCGTAATACCGGTCGTCAATTTCCCGAAAGATGCGCGCGCCAATTTCTTTGGCCAGCGCGCGATATTCGTCCACGTTCGGAACCATGATCCGAATGTTGGCCATTGGGAACGCCAAAACGGTGTCATGCGGCGACGGCATCTGTTTGAATTCTTCCAACATCAGCCGTGAGTCTTCCCACGCCAATTCGGCAAACGCTGGTTCCTGCCGAATTAGCCTGAAGCCAAGCTTTTGGTAAAAGCTTAGCGAATGGCGCAGATCGCGCACGTAAATTTCTACAACCAATTGCTCAGTTGCCGGAACGTGATTTGTCATTGGTTTCAAAAGTCCTTCCACTTCAAGATTTCCGATTTCTTTCCGCTTATTTTCCGGTCAGCTTTTGCGAAGCCGGATCATAATTTTGTGTTCCAGATTCTATCAAGCATGGTTTGTGACATGTGTGCGCGAGTCAAGAACTCGACGCTGGCGGATGTAGAGAAATACGTCCAGTCAGTGACTGGTACCGCTTCTGTTGCCAATCATTTTTTATTCAGGATATGCACGTGTAGGAGGGTTGTCATGAGAGCAATTGAGAAAGCGCGAAGAGATTTCGCCAGCAGATTTATCGCCAGTTGTTTTCTTGGAATGGTGTTTGTTGTTTTGCTGCTGATGAATCCGCCGCAAGCTTCAAATGCGCAATCCTGCAGCTTCACGATTTCTTCCGGCAGCCAAAATATCGCGTATGGTGGCGGAACAGGCAGCATAGCGGTGACGGCTTCTTCCTCTTCCTGTAACTGGTCTGCGGCTTCCAATGCTTCGTGGATTTCAATTACCTCCGGAACGTCGGGGCTGGGAAACGGTGTTGTCATGTATTCGGTCATTTCCAACCTTGCCGCTTCTACGCGCACTGGAACGATCACTGTAGCCGGACAGACGTTCACGGTAACCCAGGACGCAGGACAAAATGGATTGATGTTTTATCCCTTGCCGGCGCCAATCCGATTGCTGGACACACGGGCAGGGGCAATGGTCGGTTGTGATACTCCCGGAACTCCGATTATTGGGGACACTTCGCGAACGCAGACTGCGGCCGGAAGAACCTGCAGCAGCGTGACAATTCCATCCACCGCGCGGGCATTGACAGGTCATGTGACGACGGTTCAATCCGAAGGTGGTTTTCTGACGCTTTATCCCAGTGACGCCACGCGGCCTCTGGTCGCCAACACGAATTACCAATCAAACCAAATCGTCAACAATGTGTTTACCGTTGGGTTGGGTGCAGCGGACGGAGCCTTTAAGATTTACGCGTTCAAAACGACCGAAGTCGTCATTGACGTGACAGGGTATTACGCTCCGCCGGGATTAAGTGGACTCTATTTCCATCCCCTGCCGAAACCGATTCGTTTGCTGGAAACCCGGCAAGGACAAACTGGTTGCGATACACCCGGAATGCAACTGGCCGCCAACAGCACGCGAACACAAGCCACTGCCGGAAGAGCCTGTGACAGCGTGACCATTCCAGCCAATGCCCTGGCGGTGACGGGGAATGCAACGGTGGTCGCACCGGCTGTCAATGGCTTTTTGACGCTGTTTCCCAGCAACGCCGCGCAGCCTTTTGTTGCCAGTTCAAATTATCCAGCCGGACAAACTGTCAACGGTCCATTCACGGTGGGCTTGGGACCGGACGGCGCATTCAAGATTTTTGTGGTGGCAATGACGGATCTGGTCATTGACCTGCAAGGCTATTTCAGCACGGACGCCGTGGATGTCAACGGAACTGGATTGCTGTTTTCGCCGCTGCCCACGCCTGTGCGGTTGCTGGAAACCCGCCCGGCCAATCCGGGATGTTTCACACTGAATGCGCCACTCGCAGGAACCACGGAATACACACAACCGGCGGCAGGAATTTGCCAGGGAGTGAACATTCCGGCGGTAGCGCGTGGAGTAGTCGGCAATGCGACGACGGTGTTGCCTCCGGCGCAAGGTTTTTTGAGCTTCTGGCCAAGCAACGTCGCTCGCCCGTTGATTGCCACGTCCAATTACAGAGCCGGTGTGGTGTGGAATCGTCACTTCACGGTCGGGCTGGGAATGGATGGCGCGTTCAAAATGTACGCGCTGACCACGACCGATTTGGTAGTTGACTTGTCCGGTTTTTTTGCGCCTCCAGCAAATAATCAAGCCCCGTTGGCGGATGCTGGGCCGGATAAAACCACCAGCGCTCCTTCGAATACCGCAACGTTGACAGGTGCGGCAAGCGATGATGGATTGCCGTCAAACTCCCTGACCGTCAGTTGGAGCAAAGTCAGCGGGCCGGGAACGGTGAATTTCAGCGCGCCGAACTCTGTGACGACCAGTGCGACATTCAGCCAGCAGGGAAATTACGTGTTGCGGTTGACGGCCAACGATTCGCAACTCTCTGCGACAGATGATGTCACGGTGACCGTGAACCCTGCGCTGGCAGTGAATGCGGGAATGGATCAGGTTATTACTCTGCCGAACACGGCGATGCTGATGGGGAGTACCACGGGAGGGGCCGGAGCCATGACATTCGGCTGGAGCAAAATCAGTGGCCCGGGCTCCGTGCTGTTCAGCAACGCCAGTGGATTGGGCACAACGGCAATTTTTGGTTTTGCGGGAACATACGTGTTGCGGTTGACGGCCATGGATTCGATGACAACAGCCAGCGATGACGTGCAGGTTATTGTCAACGCTGATCCGACGATTCCACCTCCCGATCCAATGACTGTCGCTCCGCCGATGAATATGACTGTGGCGACAACTATTGGGGACGCGACCGAGTTTCTTTACACGGGAGCGAACCCAATCCAAACCGGTGTCGTTCCGGGAACGATCAACAAAGTCCGCGTCGCAGTGTTCAAAGGCCGAGTGCTGGATAAAAACAACAACCCCTTATCGCTGGTCAAAGTAACGGTTTTGAATCATCCCGAATATGGCCAAACTCTCAGCCGCGCCGATGGCCGTTTCGATCTGGCCGTCAATGGCGGCGGAGTGCTGAACCTGCAATTCGACAAAGTTGGGTATATGACGTTGCAGCGGACATTCGACGTGCCGTGGCAGGAATACTGCACCGTTGCCGATGTTGTGTTGATGGGATATGACTCCAACGTTACGTTCATTGATCTTCTGGCAAACATTCCGATCCAGGTCGCGCAAAGTTCCACAAACACTGATAGCTTCGGTACACGCCGCACCACCTTTTTCTTCAAACAAGGAACGACGGCAACCATGACGTTGCCCGGCGGAGCGATGGTCGGGCTGGACAAGTTGCACGTGCGCGGAACCGAATTCACCGTTGGCGCAAACGGCCCGAACGCAATGCCGGGGGATTTGCCTGCGACCAGCGCTTACACCTACGCCGCCGCATACACGATTGACGAAGCCGTTGCAGCCAACGCGGTTGAAACCACGTTCAGCCAGCCAGTGGTTCAGTACAACGAAAACTTTTTGAATATTCCAGTGGGCACAAATGTGCCCTCGGGGTTTTACGACCCTCAACAGGGAATCTGGAAGCCATCAACCAACGGACGCATTGTCAAAATCCTGTCAGTCAGCGCCGGCCAAGCCAATTTGGATGTAAACGGAAACGGCGTGCCCGCGACTGATCCTGAATACGCCGCGTTCGGCATTGACGCAGCGGAACGGCAGCAACTGGCAATCAGTTTCAGTGTCAACCAATCGCTGTGGCGCGTGCCACTGAATCATTTTTCGGCTTGGGATTCCAACTTCGGTTTCGGGCCGCCTGCAGGAAGCGGGCCACCGAATGGTGGATCGGCATCCGGAGGTAGTAACGGGCCAGCAGGCAGCAGCGGCGGAGGGTCAAGCGGCGGTCCCGGTGGAGGCGGACCAGGTAGTGGTCCAGGTGGCGGCCCAAGTGGCCCGGGCGGTCCAGGTGGCGGTCCAAGTGGGCCGGGCGGACCAGGTGGCGGCGGTCCAGGCGGCGGCCCTGGAGGAGGGCCTGGCGGTGGCGGACCTGGTGGCGGAGGTCCCGGTGGCGGTGGGTCGGGTGGTGGCGGCAATGGCGGCGGCGATTCGAACAGCGATAACAGCAGCAGTGAATGTGAAGGCTGTATCCTGGGCATGGAGGATCAACGGCTGAGCGAAGAGCTCAACGTCACCGGCACGAAGTATTTCCTGCGCTACGACAGCACACGTTCCCGCAGCAACGTCAGCAACTACACGGCGCGCATTCCCCTGAGTGGCGCCAGCTTGCCGGGCCCGCTCAAACGCATCGAACTCAGTTTAAGCATCGCGGGGCAAACACAATTTTCCACCTTCCCGGCGCAGACGAATCAAATCACCAGCTTCACCTGGAGTGGCAAGGACGCTTACGGGCGTGACGTGCAGGGGCAGCAGGAATTGCTGATTGACATCGGCAATGTTTACGACGGCACGTATCAGAACGTCGCCAGCTTCGGCTACAACGGCAACGGCGTGCCGATTACGACTAACACGCGGCAGGAAATCATTATTCACCGCCGCCAGCGATTGCTGCTGGGCACGTTTGCCGCGCCGCCGCTGGCCTTGGGCGGTTGGACGTTAAGCGAACATCACACTTACGACCCCGTGGGGCAAAAGCTTTACGAAGGCAACGGCAGGCAGCGTAACGCGCAAACCGTCAGCAATCGCATTGAAACCTTCGCTGGCGGGTTGTCGGGCTTTTTAGGCGATGGCGGGCCGGTCAGCGGCGCGCGGTTCAACTGGCCGAGCGGCCTGGGCTTCGCGCCGGACGGCACGCTGTATGTCGCGGACTCGGGCAATTCGCGTGTCCGCAAAATCGCGCCCGACGGCACGGTGACAACCTTCGCGGGCAACGGCGGTGGTTGCAATCCTGCTAATTTCCCCTGCGGCGACGGCGGCCCGGCGGCCAATGCCTCCTTTGGCGGCGTGAATCGCGTGGCGGTGGCACGCGACGGCAGCGTTTACATCGGCGGTGGGCGCCAGCTTTGGCGGGTGACGACGGACGGCATCTTTCGCCGTGTGGCGGGGTTGGCGCTGGATGGATTCAGCGGCGACGGCGGCCCGGCACGCGACGCACAAATCAGCGGGGCCACACGCTTTGCGCTCTCGGCGGATGGCAGCGTTTACTTGAGCGACATGCTCAACCAACGGATCCGCCGCATTGATCCCAACGGCATCATCTCGACGATTGCCGGAACTGGCACAGCGGGGTTCAGCGGCGATGGCGGTCCGGCGTCACAAGCGCAACTCAATTTCCCCGGCGACATCGTTGCCGCACCGGACGGTAACGTATATTTCATTGACCAGGACAACAACCGCATCCGCCGCATTGCGCCGGACGGGACGATCTCGACTTATGCCGGCACGGGCGTCTTTGGCGTTTCGCCGGACGGCTTGCCTGCGTTGCAGACCAACTTTGTTTTCCGCGCGAGTAATCAGATCGAGGCTAGTTCAATGTCGCTTGCGCCGGACGGCTCGCTTTATGTTGTCTCTTACGCCAATGTGAACGGCGGGCGTGTGCGGCGCATCTCACCCGAAGGCATCGTGACGGGCATTGCGGGCAATGGCCAACCCGCAGCCAGGCCCAATGAAGGCGATCCGGCGCTCTCTGGCCCGATGCGGCTGCTGGCATTGGCGCTCGCGCCTGACGGCAGCATCTACCAGGTAGGCGGATTCACTTTCGATTTCAGCGAAAGCCGCATCTGGAAAATCTCGCCGCCGCTGCCCGGCTTTACCGACAATCAAATCGCAATCCCTTCGGAAGACGGCACGCGGCTTTTCCGCTTCGACGCGGCGGGGCGGCATCTCGACACCGTCAACACGCTGACCGGCGCCACGCTGTTTACCTTCGCTTACGATTCCGCAGGCCGATTGACGACTGTTACCGACGGCGACAACAACGTCACGACGATTCAACGCAATGGCAGCGGACAGCCGACCGGAATCTTGAGTCCATACAATCAACTGACGACCTTCACGCTTAATGGCAACGGCCATCTGGCGACGATCACCAACCCGGCGAACGAGCAATATCAATTCACTTATAACGCGGGGGGCCAGATGTTGACCGAAACCGATCCGCGCAATAACCAAAATACATTCACCTATGACGCCAGCGGCCGCCTGATGCGCGACGACGATGCGGCTACCGGCTTTCAAACGCTGACGCGCACCGGCACGGATTTCGATTTCACCGTCACGCGCAACACGGCGCTCAACCGGCAAACCGGCTTCCGCGTGCAAACGCTCGGCAACCTCGACCGCAACCGTATCGTTACGCCGCCCGACGGAACAACGCAGACGCTGCTGGAACGCCCCGACGGCACGAGTATGTTCACCGCGCCCGACGGCACGATTACCAACCGCGCGCTCAGTGGCGATCCGCGTTGGAAATTACAAGCGCCACTTGCGACAAGCACGGCCATTCTTACGCCCGGCGCACTGAATTTCGCGACAAATTTTGCGCGCGCGGTAACGCTGAATACGCCAAACGACCCGCTAAGCCTGGCCACGCAAACCGACACGCTGACGATCAACGGGCGCACTTTCACATCGGCCTTCACCGCCGCGACAAGCACATTTGTCAGCAGCACGCCGCAGGGCCGGCAAACAACCCGCATGATTGACGCGCAGGGCCGGTTGACCGGCGTGCAGTTCGCCAACCTCAATCCGTTGACCGCGACGTATGACACGCACGGACGGCTGGCGACCAGCGTGTTCGGCACGGGCATGGACGCTCGCACCAACACGTTCGCTTACAACACCGGAGGCTTTCTGGCTTCATTCACCGACTCGCTCGCGCGTGTGACGAGTTTTAGTTACGACAGCGCGGGGCGCATCACGCAACAGATCTTGCCCGACACGCGCGTCATTGGTTTCGGTTATGACGCCAAAGGCAATCTCACTTCACTGATGCCGCCGGGGCGTCCGGCGCACACGTTCGCATACACGGCGGTTGATCTGGTGCAGTCATACACCGCGCCGGGCAATGTCACGACGACGTTCAGCTACAACCTCGACCGCGAGCTGACGAACATCACGCGGCCCGATGCGTTGCAACTCAACTTCGCTTACGACAGCGCCGGACGTTTGCAAACGCTGACCGTGCCGAACGGCAATTACGCCTACGCCTACAGCGCGACGACGGGACGGTTAACGAGCATCACCGCGCCGGGCGGCGTCGTGCTGGCCTACCAACACGACGGCTTCCTGCCGACGCGCCAAACGTGGACGGGCGCGGTGGCGGGCAACGTCGCGCAGACTTTCGACAACAACTTCCGCGTCACGTCGCAGAGCGTCAACAACGCGAATACGATCAATTTCACTTACGACAACGACAATCTGTTGACGGGCGCGGGCGCGCTCACGTTCACGCGCAATGCGCAAACCGGCCTCATCAGCAGCACGGCTTTGAGCAACATCAGCGACACACGCACCTACAACGGCTTCGGCGAACTGACCGGCTATAATGCGAAGTTCAACGCGGCGACGCTGTACGACCTGCAATTCACCTACGACAAACTGGGCCGAATCACGCAGAAGATTGAAATCATCGGCGGCGTGACAACGACGAATGTGTATGGGTACGACACCGCCGGGCGCTTGCAGACGGTCACACGCAACGGCGTGCTGATTGATACCTACAGTTACGACAGCAACGACAACCGCGCGAGTCTGAATCGCAGCGGCGTCGTGACCAGCGGCACTTACGACAATCAGGATCGCCTGACGCAATACGGCGCGGCGACTTACAGCTACACCGCGAACGGCGAATTGCAGAGCAAGACGGCGGGTGCCAACGTCACGCAATACGGCTACGACGTGCTGGGCAATCTGCGCACGGTGACGCTGCCGGATACGACGCAAATCAGTTATGAGATTGACGGGCAGAACCGGCGCATTGGCAAGCGCGTCAACGGAACGCTGACGCAGGGCTTTCTCTACCAGGATCAGCTTGAACCGGTGGCGGAACTCGACGGCGCGAATAACATTGTCAGCCGGTTTGTGTACGGCCATCGCCGCACGGCGCCGGAATATATGGTCAAAGGCGGAGTGACTTATCGCTTCCTGGTTGATCAAGTGGGCAGTGTGCGGCTGGTAGTGGACGCGGCGACGGGGACAATTGCCGAGCGGCTGGATTACGACGAATTCGGCGTAGTGACGTTTGACAGTAATCCGGGCTTCCAGCCGTTCGGGTTTGCGGGCGGCATTTACGACGCGCACACGAGGCTGACACGGTTTGGCGCGCGTGATTACGATGCGGAGACGGGCAGGTGGACGGCGAAAGACCCGATTCTTTTCGGCGGCGGGGACACGAATCTTTACCGCTATGCGTTTAGCGATCCGCTCAATTTGTTTGACCCCTCCGGGCTTGACACCTGTCAGAAGAATAAAAAGGAGCCTGAAATCAAGATCACCCCCGAATTTATCCGAGACTTTCTTCGCGGCCTGATTAGTGGCCTGACGAACGGCACGGGCGGCACGATTTCGGTGAATACCAATGTGCCCGTCACGCCGGGAACCGTTCTCAACAACGGCCCTGGGGGCAGCGCGTCCGGCGGCACTGGCAGCTCTCCAGGCGGCGGCACCACTACGATTTAGATCGGCTTTCAACTGGGTTTACGGTGATTGGGGAACTCAACACAAAGTGTCAAAGGAACAAAGATTCAAAGTGACTTCGGATTCTGCCTTGTTTCTCTTTGATCCTTTGTCCCTTTGATCCTTTGTGTTAAACCAGACACTGATTTGCAAGCCGATCTAGTTATTGGCAAAGCGGAAACCGTGAGGTTGAAAGGCTCCTGCGGCATCACGGCCCCAGCCCGATGCGCCGCAGCAATTCCGCGAAGCGTGGGTCGGCCCGCAAACCGTCGAAGTTCGGTTCGATTTTCAGCGAGACCAGATCGGCTTGTTGCTGGTCGGCGGCTTTTTGCAACCAGTCAAAGGCCGCGTCTTTTTCTCCCAGACGGGCATAAAGGCTGGCGATGATGTAAGGGGAAATGTGGCCCCAGTCTTTCAAAATCAGAGGCAGCAATTTTTGCGCTTCACGTTGACGGTCTGACAGGATGAAAACTCCTGCCTGCATCAGATTTTTGTACTTGGCATCGAGTGAAATCTGCATTGCCTCGTCATAACGCCCAAGCGCCACATAGCATTTCGCCTGATTGAATCGCGCCCACTCGTTGGCGGGATCAAGTTCAAGGGCTTTGGCTGCTTGCACCAGACAGCGGTCGGGTTGCCGCCAGTAGTGATAGGTTTCCGCCAAATTGTTGAGAAAGCCAGGATTCAGCGGATCGAGTTCACACGCGTGCAGATACTGGCGTTCCGCTTCAGCGAACTTTCCTTGCACCATCAACGTGTTCCCGTACCAGGCATGAGCGATGGCGTAGTTTGGGTTGATTTCCAACGCTTGCTGCAAATAACGCTCGCCCGTCGCCCAGTCACGGTCGCTGAAGGCTGTCAACAAACCCAGCGCCGCATACGGCGCAGCCAGCGCGTCATCCAGCGCAATTGCTTTCAGCGCGCTTTCCCTCGCCTTTCCCGCCACGGAGCGCGGTGGAACCAGCGAATTGACTTCCATGACGGTGCAGGCTTCGGCAAGTCCCGCCCAGGCCAGGGGATAATTTGGATCGGCGCTGATCGCCTGCTGATAAAACTCCGCTGCAGTTTTCGGGTCGCCTTTCAAACGCCGGTCGCGTCCTTTCAGGTACGCTTCGTATGCCGTCAGGTTTCTGGTTCCGGGATGGTGCTTCAGATCGCGACATAAAACGGTTTTCAAACTTTCCGCGACACTGCATCCGATTTCGTCCTGGGCTATCAGAATATCCTTTAGCGGACGCGTCAGGTCGCCAGTCCACAAAATCCGTGCGTCTTCTGTGCTGACCAGCCGCACCGTCAAACGAACGGTTTCAGCATCGCGGCGCAGGCTGCCTTCCAGCACGGCCGCCACGCCCAACCGCCGCCCGATTTCGCGCACGTCCGTTTCTTTTCCCTTGAAAGCAAAGGCAGAAGTTCGCGCGATGACCTTCAGGTCTCGGATTTTGCTAAGTTCATTGATCAGCGTTTCGGTTACGCCGTCGCCGAAATAATCCTGCGACGCATTGCCCGATAAATTCTTGATCGGTAGCACGGCGATTGAATGGGTTGGCAAAGCGATAACTTCGTTTTTACCTTTATTTCGGCTGAACAACACCAGCACGGTGATTGCCAGCAAAGACAGTCCAAAGAGCCAAATCAACGTCTTTTTTCGCGGACTGAATCCGGGTAATGGCGGCTTTGGCTGAGAAAGTTCAACGCCTGGATCGTTGTCGGGCATCGCATCTGTTTCAGGGGGGGCTTCTTGAATGCCAATGGGAATTCCGTTCGGCTTTTCCAGTTTTTTCGAAGACGCCATCTCTGATAAAGCAGACACTGTCTGGGTTTCTGCCAACGGTTCCACCACCCCAATGTAACGATACCCTCCAGCACGGCGGGTTTCGATAAAACGCGGTTGAGAAGCATTGTCGGACAAGGCCTTTCGAATTGCGCCAATCGCCTTGCGCATGGAATCGTCATAAACATCGCGGCCATCCCAAAAATGATCCAGCAATTCGCTGCGGCTGACCAATCTGTCGCGGTTCTCAATCAGGAAAATTAACACTTGCAACGGTAACCCGTTCAAACGAACGCGATTTCCATCCTTGCTCAACAGTTGGGCTTCTGCGTCTAACAGATAATCGTCTAGTTTGTACCTTTTATGCATTTCGGTTGAAATTGTAGCTACCTAAAACCTGACGGCGCCAAGCATTGGAACTGAAGTCGGAATGACAACCAGGGATTGGCGGGCAAAAATCTAGCACACTGCTTTTCAACTCAACAATCTGCCAGACTTGACTTCCAACCTGTGCGAAAATGTCCAAGCGGAGAGAAAGAGTAATCTCGAACTACTGGCTGAACCTGCAGTACGATACGCCTAAATCCGGCAACCCGGGAGAATTTGATAGATGAACGTACAGACGATTCAAGAGCTTTTTGATCATATGCAGTGGGCGGATGCGGTTGTGTGGAAAGCCGTTCTGGCATCTTCGACGGCCACCGAAGATGCAAAACTGCATGAAATCCTCTATCACCTTCACATTGTCCAGCGGGCCTTTCTCAAAGTTTGGCGCGGTGAATCGTTGGATGATGGATTCCCGAAATTCGCCGAGGCTCGGGCTTTGCTGGAATGGGCCAGCAATTATTACGCAGAAGCGAAAATTTATCTGGACACAATTAACGAGGAAAGCTTGAAACAGCCAACGCCTTTGCCTTGGGCGGCGATGGTGGAAAAGCGGTTTGGCCATAAGCCCGAAAACACAACGCTTGGTGAAACTGCTCTACAAGTTGCAATGCACACGACGTATCATCGAGGCCAGGTGAACGCTCGCCTTAGGGAACTGGGTGGCGAACCTCCGCTGGTGGATTATATCGCCTGGTTATGGCAGGGAAGGCCGGCCGCGGAATGGAACTGAATTGAAACGGACTAAACTCATCGGGTCATCAACTATGTCAAATCAATCCTCAAATTATGTAGACGTTTTGATTGTCGGCGCAGGGCTTTCGGGCATCGGCGCAGCGTGTCATCTACAACGCGAATGCCCCAACAAGAGCGTGGCCATTTTGGAAGGCCGTTCGACGATGGGCGGGACATGGGATTTGTTTCGCTATCCTGGCATCCGTTCGGATTCGGATATGTACACGCTGGGCTATAAATTCAAGCCGTGGCGGGACGCCAAATCCATCGCCGACGGCCCTGCGATTTTAAGCTACATTCGCGAAACTGCCGCTGAATTTGGCATTGAGAAAAAAATTCGCTTCAATCAAAAAGTCGTCAACGCTTCGTGGTCCAGCCAAACGGCGCAATGGACAGTCGAAAGCCGCCACAGTGAAACCGGCGAGGTTTCAATCACGACTTGCAACTTTTTGATGATGTGCAGCGGGTATTACAGTTACGAAGCCGGATACACGCCAGACTTTCCTGGCATCCAGCAATTCCAGGGCACAATCATTCATCCGCAAAAATGGCCAGAGAATCTGGATTACACTGGCAAGCGCGTCGTCGTCATTGGCAGCGGAGCCACTGCCGTAACGCTGGTTCCGGCAATGGCCGAAACGGCTGGCCACGTGACGATGCTGCAACGTTCGCCAACATACATGGTTTCACTGCCGTCTTCGGACGCCATTGCCAATGCGTTGCGCCGAATTTTTCCGGAAAGCGTTGTTTACCTGCTGACACGCTTGAAAAACACGCTGTTTGGAATGCTGATTTATCAGTTATCACAACGGCGACCGGAAGTGATGAAGCGCTGGATCAAGGACAAGCTGCGAAAAGAGCTTGGCCCGGATTTCGACATTGATCGCCATTTTACGCCGCCCTACAACCCCTGGGATCAGCGAATGTGTCTGGTTCCCGACGGAGATATGCTGATTGCCCTGCGCGAAAAGCGGGCTTCTATCGTGACTGACCTGATTGATTCATTTACGCCGACCGGCATTAAGCTGAAATCCGGCGAACATCTGGATGCTGACATCATCATTACCGCCACAGGATTAGAGTTAGTTGCGCTGGGCGGGGCTTCGCTGCGGGTGGATGGCCAGCCAGTGCAATTGAACAAAACGGTCAATTACAAGGGATGCATGCTGACTGGCCTGCCAAACTTGTCGTTCGTGTTCGGCTACACCAACGCGTCGTGGACGTTGAAAGCGGATTTGCTGTGCGCATACGTCTGCCGGTTACTGAATTACATGGACAAGCATGGCTACCGTCAGGTCATGCCGCGGTTGGATGATCCGACGGTCAAGGACTTGCCGCTACTCAATCTCACTTCTGGGTACATCCAACGCGCGATGGATCGCTTTCCCCGCCAAGGCTCCAAGCTGCCGTGGCGGCTTTACCAGAATTACTTTTTCGACACGCTGATGATTCGCTTCGGCTCAATCAAGGATGATGCGCTTGAGTTCAAGCGAGCGGAATCGCCCGCAAAGGTTGGCGAAGTTGCCACAGCTTAAATCCGTTCTTCAGAATCATGTATGCACCCTGCAAAATCGTTACCATCAGGAGTTGAAGTAATTCCCGCGATGCGAGAACAGCAACCGTTGCTGGCCAATCTGTTGCAGTTGTATATCTATGACTTCAGCGAGTTTCTCGACCTGACAATCGGACCGGATGGTCGTTTTGATTACCCGTGGTTGCCGCTGTACTGGCAGCAGGAAACTCGCTTTCCATTCCTGGTGAAGGCAGACGGAAACCTTGCCGGGTTCGTGCTAGTTTCGCAAGGTTCGCTGATCAGTGGAGACCCCGAAATCTGGGATATGGCGGAATTCTTCATTATGCGCAGGTATCGCAGGCGGGGAATCGGAGCCGCGCTTGCGCACGAGATTTGGCGGCGCTTTCCCGGAGCGTGGGAAGTGCGCGTGCTCGAAAGCAATCGGGCCGCGCTGCCGTTTTGGGAAACTACAATTAAGGCTTTCGCCGGGACTGATGTTGAAGCTTTCTCCGATGAACAGGGAAGCAAGCGGCGACGCATATTCTCGTTTATGTCTGCTCCACCGTCTGACTCTGGATAAGTTGATGACATAACGCCTGAGGAGAAACGAGGCGAATCATGAACGTAGAACTAAACCATACGATTGTTTGGTGCCGCGACAAACAGAAGTCGTCGGCATTCCTGACGGAAATCCTTGGACTGCCCCAAGCGACTCCGTTTGGGCCGATGCTTGTCGTCAAGATGGGAAACAACGTTTCACTGGATTTTTATAACAACGACGGCGAGATTTCCTCTCAGCACTATGCCTTTCTGATCCCTGAAAACGACTTCGACCAGGTTTTCGGGCGGATCGTTGGGAAAGGGCTTCCGTATTGGGCCGATCCTGTCCGGCAACGTCCTAACGAAATCTACAAACTTAACGGCGGAAGAGGCGTGTATTTTGTTGATCCAGATGGCCATCTTCTAGAAATTATGACGCAGCCTTATGAAGGCAGCGCGAACTGACCCGCTATAGAAAAGGAATTCCAATGGATATTTTCTGGGAAGAGCTAACTTCTGGACTGCCCGATAAAAGGCAGTTGGTACATGTCCTGATCCGCCTGACGTCTGCTGCAGTGCTGGGGGCGGTCGTAGGGTGGAACCGGGAGAAAGCAGGGAAGCCCGCAGGCATGCGAACTCATATGCTGGTTTGCCTGGGCACATCCGTTTTCATTCTGGCGTGCTCCGGCGTGGGAATGTCTTCCGACGCCCTTTCGAGGGTTATTCAGGGCATCGTCACTGGCATTGGCTTTCTTGGGGCCGGGTCAATCCTAAAGTTGAACGAAGAGCGAGACATTCAGGGGCTAACTACGGCGGCAGGCGTGTGGATGACAGCCGCCATCGGCGTGGCAGTTGGGTTGGGAACTTTGGGTGTCGCCTTGCTGAGTACTATCTTCACCTTGATCGTTCTCGCGCTGGCCGGTCCGCTCGAACATCGAGGCGAGAATAAACCAGTTGCAAAAGTCAAAGACTCAAACGATTGAGGCGGTTGGATCAAAATTACTTTTCCAACACGATGATGATTGGGTACGGCTCCATCAAGGATGGTGTGCTTGAGTCTAAACAGACAGAGTTGCCGGTGAAGGTTAGTGAAGTGGACACAGCTTGACCCAATGAGCGTGCTTGCCTTTTGAAAGATCGAATCGCTAAATCAGAGGGTGTCTGATTTTAGACGCCTGCCGGTATCCAGTAATAGACACCGCGTGGTGTCTATTACTGGATACAAATGTCTATTAGTAGTCATCCGTATCTAAAGATAGACACCCAAAATTACAGCCTAATTCATGTTCAGCTCTTGCTTCTAAAGGATGCTTATGTTGAGTAAAGAAAAATACCTGCAAATACATTCAAGGTTCTACGATCTGCTAGATAAAGAAAAACCTTGGTTTGAAAAGCTTCTGCCATTTGACGACTATTTGATTCCTAGCGATATAGTTCAAGGTCCTGAATGGATGATTTTCCATATGATGGCCAAAGGACATACGGACGAGTTGCTTAATGGGATTAACCATTTTTGCACACGAGGAAGGCGACTGAGCGTATGGTTGCAGATACTTGAAGAGGTTAAGGAAGAAAGCGAAAAAATCGAGGTGTTAATGGAAATGGTTGAGTCTGTATTCAGAATGACAATGGATTATCCTTATGCGTTACGAAGTAGTTTGATTTATGTTTCGGTTTTGCAGTTGAGGGAAACAGCTAGATTGTTGAGCTTCCCATCTAAGGATTTCGAAGATCGAGATATTACCTACAAAACCCTGGAGGCATTCCAGCCCTTAGCCAATGCTCAGGGCTGGAACAGCTTCGATGTATTTCTACAAAGGCTCTGTTACATTAATTCCAAATCCTTTGTAAAGCAGACTCAAAATTATAGGAACAGATTCCATCATCAAGTAGAGCCATATCTAGAAATTGGGTTATTGTCTAGCGTTAGGCGTAAAGTAGAAAAAGGAAAGCGATCATATGAATTCGGAGTAGAACATCCTGTAAAGGTTTCTGGGGTATTACCCTTATTGGCCTCAGAGCATGAAGCCTGTGTCGAAGCACTTAAAATATATTGGGTACTTCTGAACGATCAAATAAATGTATGGAAGCTCAAATATCCCTTAGACCAAGCCTAACAAGTCGCTCAATCGGACGGCTTGATAGCATGCTTTCAAGATGCTCCTTGCATTGCGGGTTGACTGCCGTTCACTCGCCGCCAGTTAGCACCAGGGGTTAGGTCGCCCAACAAGATTTGGAGTTCAGAACAGCCAAACAAGGTTACGAGTCTTTGCCTTATGATCCAATCATTCGCCGATGCCGAAACCGAGCGGTTCTTTACCACAGGAAAATCGCGTTACATTCCCAGCGACATTCGCACACGAGTGACGATGCGATTGACTCAACTGAACGCGGCGACCCGCGTCGAGGATTTGCGCTTGCCGCCATCGAATCGGTTGGAGGCATTGAAAGGAGATCGTAAGGGCCAATGGAGCATTCGCATTAACGATCAATGGCGTGTATGTTTTCGGTTCGATGACGGAGACGCATTTGACGTAGAAATTGTTGATTACCACTGAAAGGAAAAAGATGTTGAAGAACGGATTAGCACCAATTCACCCCGGAGAATTTCTACGTGAAACTCTGGAAGAGCTTGATCTTTCGCAAGCAGAATTTGCCCGGACCATAGGCATCACGCCGTCTCGCATTTCGCAGTTTTTACGAGGAGCCAGACCCGTGACAGCCGAACTGGCTTTATTGTTCGGACGTGCTCTGGGGCAATCGCCGCAGTATTGGCTGAATCTTCAGGCTTCTTATGATCTGAAAATGGCGGAACGTGCCCTCGGCAAACGGTTGAACTCAATAGCCGAGTTATTACCAGCTTGAGAGGAGGTAGAAGTCATGGAGAACATCACATTGCAGGCTCATTATGACGGCAGGCAGGTTTTGTTTGATGAGCCGGTTGAATTGCCGCCAAACACCAGACTGCTGGTGACAGTGGTTCAACCATCTGGTGCGGAAGAAGATCAGGAATGGCAAAGCTTTTCAGCAGAGAGTCTGGCTGCTGCTTATAGCGCTGACGAGGCGGAATATTCCCTGAGCCAAATCAAGGAGTGGAATCCTGCTTATGAAAGAAGGTGACGTGGTTCTTACGCCAGTGCCGCAAGCAAATGGGCAAATCAAAAACCGGCCGCTTTGTTTTTGCGAGAGATGCCGCCTTTTCAAGATGCGCTTGTCTGCGGAATCAGCACGCAGTTGCAGCAGGAAGTTGTCGGATTTGATGAAATCGTTCGGCAACAGGACGGCGATTTCACGATCAGCGGTTTAGTCGCGGATTCGGTCATTCGCCTTGGTTTTCTGGCTGTTATCCCACGCAATAAGGTCATCGGCAGTATTGGCTCAGTTGACGCCGCAAGACATAAGCGATTGTTGACGAACCTCAGCGATTACTTGCTCAAATAAGCCATCAGTTCACTTTTGGAAATAACGGCTAATAGCTGGTTCGGTCGGTTTTGCGGTCATCAAGGAAACCACAATCATCAAAATCGCCGAAACAATCGTCATTGGCACCACTGGCAGCAAGCCAAACATCGAAGTCCCGCCCGGAGTTCTTGCCAAAACTTCCCAGCCTCCAACCGCCCAAATGACTTTGGGAGTCGCCACGACGGATTGAAAGACGGCAATGGCGGCGACACTTCCAAACGCCCAAAGGGTTGAAGCCAGCGCTCCCCATTTGGTGCTGCGTTTCCAGAACAGCGCAGCGATCATCAGCGGCATCAAGGCCGAATATCCTGAAAACGCATACGACACTGCCAAGTCGAAAATTGGCTGCGGAAATTTCAGCGCGATGAAATAGGCAATCAGCGTTAAGCCAACAACGAACAAGCGGCCAGTCATCACCTGCGCCTTTTCGCCGAATCGTTCCTTGCCTTCGTAAAAGGCGAAGATGTCTTCAGTGAACATGGTTGAAAGCGCCAGAATTTGGGAGTCGCTGGCCATCACTGCGGCCATAATCCCCGCGCCCAGCAATCCCGCAAGCCACAATGGCGCATAGGCTTCCAACAAGCGCAGCAACACATCGTCTCCAGCCGATTTGGCACGAAGCTCGGTTTTCTGTTCGGGGGAAAGCGTTGCGGCTCCTGTCGCCAAGGTTTGCCGCGCTTCCAGCTTGGCTTGGATGGCGGGAACTTCCGTCGCTCGATTGGCTGTGACGCCCAGAAAAACCGCAGGCAACCAGATTGCCAGCATACAGATGGGATACAGGATGACGGTCTTTTTGAAATGCTGAACTTTCTCCGCCGTCAGGCAAAAGATGATCATATGCGGAAAGTTGATCGAAGACAGCGGAATGAAGGTGTAGCTGAAAAAATACAGCGGCGAGATTTTCTCTCGTGTCAGAAGGGAAGCCGTTGTTGGCGACGCCAGCATTTCGTTCATGGCTTTTCCGAATCCGCCCATGCCTGCGCCGATCACGCCTAAAGCAATCGCTCCGAAAATCAGAAATAGTGTCGTTTGAAAGGCGTTGACCCAAGCCGTTCCGCGCATGCCTCCGAAAAAGACATAGCTCATGACCACCAAAGCCACGACGGCTCCGCCTAACCAGAAGGGAATTCGCCCTCCGCTGATGGCAAACAGTGTAGTGCCTCCGCCCATCACGCCGATGATGATGTACGGCAACAATAGCGCCGTTTGAACGATGGAAATGACAGTTCCGATGTGGCTGCATTCCCAGCGGTCGCGGAACATTTGCACTGGCGTCATAAAGCCAAAGCGTTTGCCTAATGACCAAACGCGCGTGCCGATGAAAAACAACGACAGCGGAACGACCAGCGCCGACGACGAAGCCATCAATCCATACGTCACAATCCCGTTTGAAAATGCATGCCCAGAAGAACCCAAAATGGCGAAGGCGGTCATGTTCGTTCCGAACAACGACAGCAGGAACACCGCATTTCCCAATGAGCGGTTGGCCAGGAAATAATCTTCGGCAGGGTGATCGCCAGCTTTTTTGCGGCGGAAAGCGAAAATGCCTATGTAAAGCACCGTCACCAGATAGGCGAAGACAAACAGGACTGGAGTCAAACTGGGTGTTCCTCCTTGGGAATAGCTTGTATTGAGTGTTCAGGATTGCGGTCAGCGGCGCGCATCATACCAAATTCGGGGCTTACCGCGAATTGCAGCAGTCTGTCGTGCGTTTTTACTGCTATTCAGGGCTTACTCAGAATCGCTAACAACGCAAAGACGCCAAGCGGCAAAGACGCAAACGATCTCTGGCTGTGATCAATTTACAGCAGCTCGATTGATCTTTCGCTAGAACCATCTTTGCGTCTTTGAACCTTCGCGCCCTTGCGATGAATTGTTGTTTTTGCGTTATCCCTGCTATTGAAACTTCAATGCCCCGATGCACAATGCCGAGTATGGATTATTCTCCCATTGTGACGGCTGCTGCCAGCCTTCTATCCAGTCATTTTGAGCGGCCAATCCGGCTGGCACTGGTGGATGTTTACAGAACCTGGATGGATCGTATTTTGCGGTGCCGGGTGGTTCCGCCACGAGGCGAGCTTCCGGAAACCTTGATCGTCAAACATTCGGTTCCGCGTCCTGAGCCTGCCCATGAAGGTTGGCATATGTACGCAATCCTGAATGATTGGGCGGCGGGACTTTACCTTGATCAAATCAACAAAACAGGCCCGCTGGGGCCGCGCTTTTATTGCGCCCATTTGCAGCATCGAATTGTCGTGATGGAAGACCTTGGCACAGGGACGACTCCGGACACATTTGCGCTGCTGTTCGGCGATGACGCAGAGCAAGCCGCCGAAAGCTTGATTGAACACGTTGCCTTGCTGGGGCAATTGCACGCCGCGACCTGCCGGACGGCGCGCGACTATCTTCCGATTCGTGACGGCTTGGGGACGCCGGAGCCTGAACTGCCGCTTTACAACAACCCGTGGTCGCGCGCCCGGTTGCGAACTTCGACGGAAGAGGAAATTCGCGATGCTGTTGTCCGATACAACGCGGCGTTGGGAGCGGTTGGTGTTTTAGCGTCACCTGGCGCAGAGCAGGAAATTGCGTTGGTGACTGTCGAAATCGAAGATCAACCGGGTGACTTTCTGGCGTATTGCAAAGGGGATCAGGAAATTCCAAACGACGCCATCCGCGTTGGCGCGCGCTTGCGTCTGTTTGATTTCAACGTCGGAGGATTGCGGCATGCATTGATCGAAGGGATGCCCGGTCGTATGACCTGGGGATGTCATGGACGGATTCCCGAAGACTTGATGGCCCAGATGGATGATGTTTATCAAAAGGAATTGGCAAAGGGTTGTCCGGCGGCTGCGGACGCAAAAACCTATCGGCAAGCGATGGCGTTGGCTGCGGCGCGATGGCATCTTTTTCATGTCACGTCGCGCCTGGCGGAAGCTCTACGGGCGGAGGTCGCTCGCGGTCCGCGGGCGACGTTGCGGCAACAATTCCTTGGATGGACGGACGCCTTTGTTACAGTGGCTGGCGACGATGGCGTAGTGCCTGGGCTGGTTGAAACTGCGCGCAGGCTTGCAGTTCGGCTTCGTCAACAGTGGCCGAGCGAAGTGCATACCGTTCCGTATTACCCGGTATTTCAATCTCCGAACTAGTTATGACCAGATCTTTCGCAGAACAGCCGCTTCACGTGCTGACGTTGACACCGTTTTATCCGCACCAGGGCAATGAAGCCGACGGCCCTTTTGTCGCCGAACCGCTAGCGCATATGTCGGAGTTCGGCGTTCATTCGACCGTCATCGCCTCCAAGCCAATTTCGCACAAGCCTGTCGCTTGCAACGAAGCTGAGCCGCGCGCCATTTGGGTTCGTCACTGGCAACTTCCGGGCAAGGCGGCGTATGGCAGTTGGGGGCCGCTGCTTTACTTGCGGCTGGCGGGCGAAGCGCGACGGCTTCACCGGGAGCGAAGGATTGACTTGATTCACGCGCATTGCGCGCTCCCGTGCGGACAGCCTGCGGCGCAACTGGCGCGCGATTTGGGTATTCCGTTTGTGGTCACGATCCACGGAGTGGACGCATTTTCCACCGGCAGAGAGCAGGGGCTGTCGCGCTGGTGGTGCGACCGCGCTTCGCGCCGGGTTTATCGCCAGGCCGACCGGAACATCTGTGTCAGCGGTGCTGTGCGGCAAGAGATTGTCAATGTGATGGGCGACGCAGCGCGGACGGCGGTAGTTTACAACGGCGTAGATACGGAGCTGTTCAATCCCGCGCCGAATGGCGAACCCAAGGCTCCGACCATTCTCAGTGTCGCTCGGCTTGCGCCAGTAAAGAGGGTTTCGCAAGTGCTGCGCGCTGTAGCGAAGTTATCCGAGCGATATCCCCAAAAGTATAAGATGCTGCGTTATGAAATCATTGGCGAAGGAGAGGAGTTGGCAAGTCTGACCGCGCTTGCCGCGCAATTAAACATAGCAGACCGCGTGTTTTTTCTGGGGCGACGCAGCCGCCGCGAAGTGGCCGACGCCATGCGCCGCTGCACGATCTTCGCGTTGCCAAGCCAGGAAGAGGCGCTGGGTTGCGTTTACCTGGAAGCAATGGCGACCGGCAAACCGGCCATTGGCTGTTGCAATCAAGCCATCGCTGAAATCATTCGCCACGGCGAAAACGGCTGGTTGGTTGCGCCTGACGATCCGGACGACCTGACAGAGGGGCTGGCTACATTGCTGGATGACGCCGATTTGCGCCAGCGAATTGGGCGGGAAGCGCGCCCAACAATGGTCAATGGTTTCACCCTGCGCCATCAGGCCGCGCAGTTGAGCCAGGTTTACCGAGAGGTTCTTGCTGAAAGAAATCAGGCTTGATCCGCTTGCGAACCACCTTCCAGCAACGTCAGGAATTCAGCATCCATCACCAGTTTGTTTCGAAAATGGCGCGCCAGCACTTTCATGATTTCCAGTTCCAGGTATGAATTGTGCCCACGGATTTCAGGCCCGGTCGGCAATTCGCCGCGATGATTTCCCAGCGGATGAAGTTCGCGAATGCTGTCTTTCAGAAACAGATGGCCGCCGCTGTGGTAGAACGTCATCCCTGTAATATGCAGCCGGTTCAGGTCGTAACGCAGCAAGTCAACCAACGCCAGAAAGCCCGTTCTGCCTACGTAACCGTTCATCCATTTGTTGATCAAGTCGGGAAGCGAAAACAACATGCGGAAATGTGACCGGATGTTCTTTTCGGCAATGAAGCGTTGAAATTCCTTTTCTTCGACGAAGCACTTCAGTGTGCGCGCAGCGGCCTTCTGGTAGTTGAAACTGTTGTTCGTGCTGATGATCCACTTGATCCCGCATTGATTGGCCAGGCGGGCAAACGCTTCGTGGCTGATTCGGTTCTGGCCCAGAATGCCATCCATCAGAACTTCATTGTTGCTGTACAAAATATCTGTTCTGTTGCCCACATCTCTGGCCAGTTCTTCGCTGAACGGAAGATGTTCAATGACCGTGTTGAATCGAACCACCAGATCATATGCGTCTATCATCGCTCCATGTTTCGTTCCCAGCAGAGTTTGCGCTGGCCCTACGACGATGACGTTTTTGTTTTGGAGTAGTTGCTGATAAGCAAGATCAAGCTCAAGCCGCGAGAGGTCGGCCAGAAGTTCGTCGGCTTCGAAGCAGAGCGAGTTGGAATCTACGCTCTTCATTTCGCTCCAGCCATCGAATGACGATTCCCTTTGCATGGTGGGATGACAATTCTGCCTAGGCTGTTCAGGATCATAAGCCTGTCGCCTGCGCCAACCGCATGAACGACCAGGCTGCGTAATGTGTCTTCGCTGCTCTGCCTTGGGTCGCTGTAAAGCAGGTCGTAAGCTCGCTGCATAAATTGATCGTGCCGTTGAAAGAACGCCGTTTCACCAACATAAAACCCTCCCACTACTTTCCGTCCGTCTTTTACGCAGATTTCCTGTCCGAGCTTTTCGCGAACAAGCGATCCGGTTCGCTCCAAGTTGATCCGGGCGACTCCTTCCTTTGTCCCGAAGAGAACGGCGCTGGCGTGTTCGTGTACCCCGCGATCCACGTACTCGATCCAGTTTTCGGAGAGGGAAACGTCGGCGTCAACTTTGACGAAATGCGGAGCACGAGCCAGGCGATTGATTTCTCTGGTGCAGAAGAGTTTGAAATTGACGTACCCGTCCTGATCGTAGTTTGGGGTGTGCAAATAATCGCAGTGCTGGCTTAACTCCGCGACCTCCGCGCCGGAAAGAATGCTTGATCCAAGATGAAGTCGTCCATAAGGATAGAGTTGAGGCAGAAGCGTTTTAAGCTGTGGGAAATGCCGTGACCCGCCGCAGATGAAAATGTCGTACCTATCTTTGTAATTCATTGCCGCATCCGGATTCCGATGGCCTTGCTAATCCGCGCTTGACGCGTTGTTCAGTGCAAATTCTTCGTTCGATTGTTTCTTCGGCTCGATATTTCTCAGCAAGAAGCCGAACATCATTCCGCCAAGCAATAGCAGGAATGCAGCCGCGCTCATTACGGCCCGATAACCAAAGCGGGTAATTGCTTTTCCCGCTAGCGGTGCAGTGACAGCGCCCGCCGCGAAAATAGTCATGTACATCATTGCCGCCGCGCCACTCCGTTCGTGCGCTGCGACGCGAGTCATCAACAGGCTTTCCATCGCGGGTTCGTCCATCCATTGGAAAGCCATGTAGCCCGCAAAGCCTGCCACCGCCATCATTGCAGGCGGCCCTGTTGCCAGTAATGCCAGCGAAAGTCCCGCCGCCAGTTCCATGCTCGCCACCCCCCAAACCAAACCCAGTTTACGCAGAATCAATGGCGACAGCAGAATGGCGATGACCTGGGCGAACTGGCCGCCGGAAAACACCAGGCCGATTTGATGCGCAGGCATACGCAGATATTGCGAAAAGAAGGCGTTGGCAAAGGGATTGAACGCGGCGGTTGCAATGCTCATCACCGCAACCGCAATCAAAAATCGCAATACAAAGGGGCTGCGGGGATAACGAACTTTCTCGCCACTTTCAGGACGAGCCAGCCGCAAGCGCGATGCTGGCAAGAAGGCCAGGGCAAGCAATGCACAGGCAAGGAGCAAAGCCATTTGTTTGACTTGTGCTGCTCCTGTTGCCCCGAACCAGGCAGTCAGCCAGCCGGGCAGACGTCCTCCAACCGGATCGGCGACGACGCCCACGCCGATGACAGTCGCCAGATAAACGCTGAAAGCCACGGGGCGTTGTTCATCTGTCGTCAACTGCGCAATCACGACTGCAAACGAAATGGCCCAAATCGAAAACAACAATCCCGCCAGGAATGCGAAACCAAGCAATGCAACTTGCCCCGTGACAAGCGCGCGCAACGCCAGGACGAACGGAATGCAGGCGAAAAAGCCTGTTACAGAAGCCTTCAAGCCAATGCGGCGATTGAGCATGACGGCGGCAAATGTGCCCAAGATATTGCCCGCCGTTGTCACACTGGCCACCCATCCAAGAAAGTCTTCTTTGTAGCCGAGGTCAATCAGGTACAAGTTATAAAGCAGCACGAACATGAACATGCCGAAATTAAACAGGCACGAAGCGCACAAGAATATCCAAAACGGTTTGCCGAGCCTGTACCTGTTGAGCCAGTTGCGCTGCGCTGCGTTGTCGTCCGTCGAATGCTGCATGCTTAAAAATCGAACCGCAAGCCCAGTTGGATTCGTCGCGGATTACCCGTGGAAACGATGCGTCCGAAGAACGGGCCGAAATCTGCGAAGGGGAGCGGGATGCCGTAATTTGGATGATTGAACAGGTTGAATGCTTCGGCGCGGAATTCCAAAGCGCGGCCTTCGCCGACGGGGAAACGCCGTTGCAGGGTGAAGTCAAAAAGGATATTGCCCGGACCCGGAATGGTGTTGCGTCCGGCGTTCCCGAAAGTGAATGGCTTGGGCGCTTGGAAGGCATTGGTGTTGAACCATCGTTCCAGTGTCCGTTCGCTGCGCGGAAGGCTGATCTTCTGTCCGGGAACCAGATCAGGCCGATTGGGCGTGCCGGTGTTGGCGAAATCGGCAGCGAAATAGCGCGGATTCAATGGTGTTCCGTCCTGCATCGTCAGAATGCCGCTTGTGCGCCAGTTCGCCAGCAGCGGGCGCAGCCGTCCTGGCTTCGGCAAGTGATACACAAACCCCACGCTCAGCCGCCGCCGCACATCGAAAAACGACAACCCGCGTTCCAGGCGCAAATTCCGCTCATCTTGTGCCGTCGAACTGTCAAACAGCCCATTCAGTACCGTATCGCCATCGTCAATGGATTTCGACCAGACGAAGCTGGCCAGGAAAGCAAAGTCGGATGACAAGCGCTTTTCGGCCTTGAGCTGCAAAGAATGAAACGAAGAACTGGAAATATGCTGGCGCACGATCAGCGGGCCAAATTGGGGAAACGTCCGCAGCGATTGCAGATTGCCCGGACGCGGCGCGAGGTTCTCGCCGGTTTCCGTGTGCAGAGGCGTATTGAAAAGACGCGATTTGCCGAGCTTCGTTCCCTTCGATCCAACGTAGGCAGTTTCAAAAAGAATCCGTGCTGGCAGCTGATGCTGCAAACTGGCCGTCCACTGTTGCATGTAAGGAGTACGCGCTTTCGGATCAAGGCCGTAATAACTCAACAGCCCTGTGCCCGCTGTCTGCGGAAACCCGTTGGCAGTGGTCAGCACGGGGGCGCGCGATCCGTCGGTCTGGTTGATCTCGTTGCGAATGCCGTTGCGAACCAAGTCATAATTTTCCATGGCGATTTCCGGGTTGAAGTACACACCGTAACCCGCACGGAATACCAAATCGCGTCGCTGCCAGAAACCGCCTGCCGGACGCCACGCCAATCCGATACGCGGCGAAACGTTGTTGCGATCCGGTTCGACCGCCCGATTTGTGCTGACTAGTTTCGGAGCGGCTGGCAAGGTTGAAAAATCCAGGTTGACCAGTTTGCCGCCCGTTTCGCTGAAGGGCGAGAAGTATTCGTAGCGCAGCCCGAAATTTAGTGTCAGGCGATTCGTGACGCGCCAGTCATCCTGCGCAAAGCCTGCGAAACTGTTTAGCCGCAAGTTCGCTCGCGCGGTGCCAACGCTGCGTTCGGTGGTTTGCGGAAAGCCGAGCAGGAAATCTGCCAGCGAATCTCCGCCCGGTGAAGCCAGCGCGGGATTGGCAGTGAACGCGCCGGTGAAGGTATAACGTCCGCGCGACAATTGGCTTTGCCGATAATCCATCTGAAAACGAATGATCTGCACGCCAGCCTTCAAGGTATGTGCGCCGCGCGTAAAGGTAATCGCGTCGGAAAAGTACCAGATGTTGTCGCGCTGCGTTTGCGGGCGGCTGGTGGTGTCCAGCACCATCGAATACCCCGTCGTCAGAAAGAATGGAAGGCCGAAATTTTCAGGGTCAGCCGTGGACGAAACCAGTCCCAAATCGCGCGCATCGTCGGTGCTGTTTGCACTTTCCGGCAACAGCAAAACTGCCAGCCGCGTGAACGAAAAGCGCGCTTCGTTGATCCACGCGCCGCCAGCATAATTGTGTCCAACAACAAACTGTTGCGCGCGCACACGCTCCTGCGTTGGGCGTTCCGGGAAGCTTCCGGCCAGACGGTTACGGTCGTTGTTGATGGTGTAGCGCCCGAAGATGCGGCTGTGATCCGGGAATTCGTGATCCACGCGGCCCGAACCATTGTCGCCGGTTTTGTCGCTCGGTGTCGCGTCAATGTAATTGCTGGAACCCTGGCGATTGGGCAGCGGCTCGTATTTGTCCAGGAAGGTTCGCGCGATGGGGCTGATCCGATTCGCCGGGATCATGTTGTTGGCGAAGGCTCGCCGCTGGCCCGTAGCAGGGTCAATGCTGAGCGGGTCATAGATCGGACTGCGCCCGCTGAAATCTCCGCTGCGCTGTTTGGCGTCGGGAACGATTCCCAGGCTGGATTTGGCCGTTCTGGCGCGAAACGCTTCGTAAGAAGCAAAGAAGAAAGTTGACCCAATTGGCAAAGGCCCGCCGAGCGAACCGCCGAATTGGTTTTGGCGAAAGACAGGACGGGGCAGACTGGTATCGTCAAACAGATTGTGCGCGTCCAAGGCTTCGTTGCGAAAGAATTCGAAGGCGCTGCCGTGAAAGTCGCGGCTGCCGGATTTCGTCACCACATCCGCAACGCCGCCGCCTGATTGCGCGAACTCTGCGGCGGCCAGTGACGATTGAATGCGAAACTCCTGCACGGTTTCCAGCGGCGCGTTGACGGCAATTGCACGCGCGTTGAAATCCGTGTTGAGCGCACCGTCCAGCAGGTAAGTGTTCATCGTCGAACGGCTGCCGTTGAGCGGCGGATTCAACGCCACGGCACCACGGTTTTCCTGGCCGTCGTTGATGATGTCGTGGCCGAAACCGCCAAGTTGGCGCGGTATCGCCCCAGGCCCCAGGGTAATTAGCGAAGCCACGTTGCGCACATCCAGCGGCAGCCCGCGAATGGTGGCGAAATCCAGCCGGTAACCAACCGACGCATCATCGCTTTGCAAGGGCGACACGTCGGAAGTAACAGTCAACACTTCCTTTTGCACTCCAACTTTCAGTTGCAGGTCCAGCCGCGCTTTCTGATTTACTTCCAAAATCACAGCTTCGACTGCCGTCATGCGGAAGCCGTCTTTTTCAGCCGTCACGGTGTACCGTCCGGGCAGCAGATCGCCTATGCGATAGTCGCCTTCGGCGCTGGTCACGGCGCTTCTGGAAAAGCCTGTCGCTTCGTGGCGCGCGGTGACTTTTACGCCAGGTAGCACCGCAGACTTCTCATCCGAAACTTCACCCAGCAGCGCGGCGGAAGAGACTTGTCCGCTTGCAGTGGACGCAATTGTCAGCACCAGTGTGAGAAGACCGCCAAGAAAATTTAGAGAGCGGAGAGTGTTCATACTAATTTTAGAGCCTCCGTATTTTCAGCTTACTGGGTTCACCTTCTCGCCGGTTCACCGGCTGTGTCATCCGGATCAGCTTCACTTTGGTAGGTATAGCCGTCCGCAAGTACACCACTCTTTCCATCAGGATTGATGACTTCGACAACAACTTTTCCAGCCTGTTTTCCAGCCGGAGTCTTGGCGGTGATGCGGTTACTGCCTGTTACGTTGATGTCAGTTGCCATAATGCCGCCAAAACTCAATTTTGCGCCTTCGACAAAGTGGTCACCGGTGATCACGACTGAATCTCCTCCGTTGAGAAGTCCCTTATCTGGTTCAATACCGCTGACCTTTGGACTCTGATTGGAGTTTGGGGGGGGGGATCCGGACCCTTGTGGCTTATTGTCTTCGCCTGCGCCGGGCCTGGTAAACAGAGCGTTGGCAACGTCCTTCATCTTCAGAGCCGCTTGCTGGCTGAAAAGACCAACCAGTGCGGCAACGCCAACCAATGCCGACCAATTTTGATCAACATTCTTCACGAAGCCGCCCAGAATAATCAGGTGAAAAATCACAGCGATGGTTGCGCCATTCACCGGCAGCATGATGTACATTGGAATCCAACTAAATTTCAGTTCCCGATTACCGATATACCAATACAAGGAACGGATTGCGTGAACTGTTCCGCCAAGTGCGCCAGCAAGAATTACCAACCATAATAATGTTTGAGGCATCACTGGGCAGGGGGATGAGTTATTTGGCCCAGGCGTCGGAGTTGGCGTTGGCGTCGCGGATGGAGTTGGTGTCGGCGTCGCTGTCGGTGTTGGAGTCTGGGTAAGAGCCGGTGGTGCGGCGGGTGTTGGCGTGGTTGTAGGTGACGGCGTCGAGGCCGCTCCTGTGCCGGTCTTCTGATCGCAAGGTGCATTTGGCCATGCCGCATGAAGCGACCATAGCAGCAAACCTGCCATGACAAGCAAGTATCCCATCAATGCCGCAATCCCATAAGGATTAACGTAGGTTTTACCCGGAGCCTCATTTAGCAAATTGTTTTCCGAATTGGCTGAATCGGTCAGATTGTTTTCTGGCATGGTGCTTCTCCGTCGAAAAAGCATGAAGTTCAGACCTTAACCTGGTCAGTCCTGCTTCCATTTAATGAAAGTAACAAGCGTGGGCTTGCACTCCATACTCTTGATTTA
>CAZMXG010000066.1:0-36425 GCA_964570175.1 uncultured Heliomicrobium sp.
CACGCCGCCCTCTCAAGGCGGAGAGCACGGGTTCGAGTCCCGTACGCGCTATCGGAAACTTCACAAGGGCGATCAGGAATGGTCGCCTTTTTGTTTGATCAAGATCAAGCATTCTCAACGCAAAGACGCCAAGTGGCAAAGGCGCAAAGAAGATTTCTTGTTCGCCCTCGCCGCTTGGCGTCTTTGCGGTTCAAGTTTCCTGCCGTCACAGGCTAAGAGCTTCTTTGACCAAAGCTTGTTGTTCCAGTTGATGAATCATATACGAACCGGTTGCCGGGCTGGCGCTGGCCAGGCGGCCAACGTAACGAAGCTCCTGGCCCGTCCGTTTCAGCCCTTGCAGCCAGGGGCGAATGAAATTCCAGCCGCCCATGTTTTGCGGCTCTTCCTGCACCCAGAACAGTTGCTTCGCTTGGTTGTAAGACGATAACCAACGCTGCAACAGGCTCAATGGAAAAGGATAGAACTGCTCCAAGCGCAGAATGGCGATCTTGCCGCTGTTGTTCTTTTCCTGTTCGGCCAACAGGTCGTAATACACCTTGCCGCTGCACAGCAGAACGCGTTCGACGTTTGCCGCATTGACAGCATCACCGATTACCGGATGGAAGCCTCCGCTTGTCAGATGATCTATCGTCGAAACTGCCGCCGGCAATCTGAGCAGACTTTTCGGCGTCATGACAATCAGCGGTTTGCGCAATTCCTGTTTGACCTGGCGGCGCAGCAAATGAAAGTACTGTGCCGGAGTTGTCGGATAACAAACCTGCATGTTGTCTTCAGCGCAAAGCTGCAAATACCGTTCAAGCCGCGCGCTGGAATGTTCTGGACCCTGGCCTTCGTACCCGTGCGGCAACAACATCACCAGCCGCGAAGTCTGTTTCCATTTGTCTTCGCTGGGAGAGATAAACTGGTCTATCAGCACTTGAGCGCCGTTGGAGAAATCACCAAACTGGGCTTCCCAAATCGTCAGGCCATCGCGTGAAACCACCGAATACCCGTATTCGTAACCCAGCACGCCCGCTTCCGACAGGGAGCTGTCGAAAACTTCAAACTTCACCCCGTTCTTTTGCAGCGCTTCCAGCGGGGTCCATGATTCTCCGGTTTGGGTGTCGTACAGAATTGCGTGGCGCTGACTGAAAGTTCCGCGACCGCAATCCTGACCGGACAACCGCACAGAAGTGTTTTCCAGAATCAGCGAGCCGAAGGCCAGCCCTTCCGCAAATCCCCAGTCAATCGCAATTTCGCCGCTGCCCATTTTGGCGCGTCGCGACATCTGGGTGACCATTTTGGGATTGATTGTGAAGCCTTGCGGAACGACGCTCATCGCGCGCGAAACTTCGTCCAGGGCTTCGCGGGCAACGCCGGTTTCCAGCACTGTTGAGCCATCCATATCCGGTTTCATTTCCGGGGGGGCGATCATAGGCTTCTTTTTCGCGACGATTTCTTTTGCCGCCGCCAGTGTGGTTTCGTAACCGCGCCAAACGGTTTCGATCATCTGGTCAACTTCTTCGCGCGTCAACGTGCCCTCGCGGATCAATTGCCGCGTATAAAGCTCCCGCACTCCGGGATGATCTTTGACTCGCTGGTACATCAACGGTTGTGTGTAGCTGGGTTCGTCGCCTTCGTTGTGACCGTGGCGGCGGAACCCGATCAAATCAATCACAACGTCTTTGTTAAATTTCTGCCGGAAGTCGAGTCCGATTTCCAGCACTCGCCAGGCGGCTTCGACGTCATCGGCGTTGACGTGAAAGATCGGCAATTGAGTCATCTTGGCAACGTCGGTCGAATAAATCGAAGAGCGGCTGGAAGTCGGCGAAGTCGTAAAGCCGATCTGGTTGTTGATGATGAAATGAATTGTGCCGCCGGTTCGATAGCCTTTCAGGTCGGCCAGGTTCAGCGTTTCGGTCACAATTCCTTGTCCGGCAAAGGCGGCGTCACCGTGAATCAACACTGGCAACACGCGGGCGCGCGCTTCTTCGCGGGAAATTTGCATGGCGTCCTGTTTGGCGCGCGCCATGCCTTCCACTACCGGATCAACGAATTCCAGATGGCTGGGATTCGGCGACAGCGTCAGTTTGATTTCGCGATCAGCAATTGTGCGCGAACCGTATGCGCCCTGATGGTATTTGACGTCGCCTTCGTCAGCGGGAAAATTCGGATGCACCGTGCCTTCAAACGCCGTGAAGATTCGCTCACTCATATGGTGGCCGATGATGTTCGCCAGCACGGTCAGCCGCCCGCGATGCGCCATGCCCAAAACGATCTCATCGGCTCCGCGCTGGGCAGCGCCCGAAATCATTTGATCCAGCACAGGGATAATGGATTCGCCGCCTTCGACCGAAAATCGCTTCTGCCCCAGGTATTTTGTGTGCAGGAATTTTTCGAATTGTTCAGCCGCGATCAAACAATTGAGCAATTGTTTTTTGACGGAGACTGGAACCGGTTCCGGATCCCGCTCGATGCGGTCGCGAATCCATTGTTTCTGTTCTTTGCTGGTGATGTGGCGGCTTTCCGTGCCGACTTTGCCGCAATAAAACCGGATCAGCATCGCCCAGATTTCGCGTAACGTCGCATACTCTTTGCCGCCCAGACCACCTGTGTAAAACTCACGATCCAAATCCCAGATTGACAGTCCGTAAGTTTCAATTTCCAGTTCGGGGTGCGCGTACAGGTTAATCATGTTCAGCGGGTCAATATCCGCAATCAGATGGCCGCGCACGCGATAAGCGTTGATCCATTCAAAGATGGCCGCTTGTTTTTTGATTTCCTGCCGTTCGCGATCCACGCCGGACAGCAATGGATTGATGTCTACAGACCAGCGCAAGGGTTTGTAGTTGATTCCCAAGTCGGCAAAGATTTCGTCATAAAAATTATGTTTGCCCAGCAGCAATTCGTGAATGTGCGCCAGGAACATCCCCGATTCGGCTCCCTGAATGATGCGGTGATCGTACGTGCTGGTGATGGTGAAAACTTTGCTGATGCCGAGTTGAGACAATGCCGCATCGGTCATCGCGGCATATTCCGGTGGGAACTCAATTGCCCCGGTGGCGATGATTGCGCCTTGCCCTGCCATCAATCGCGGATTGGAAGATGTGGTGCCAATGGTGCCCGGATTGGTCAGGGAAATCGTCGTGCCCTGGAAATCGGCAACCTGAAGTTTGCCGTCGCGAGCGCGCAACACCACGTCCTGATACCCCTGTACGAATTGCCAGAAGGTCATTTTGTTGGCGGCTTTGATGTTGGGGACCAATAAACTGCGCGAGCCATCTTTTTTCTGAACGTCAACAGCGACACCCAGATTCACATCTGCGCGTTTAACGCGGTAAGCGGTGCCGTCCACTTCTTCGTAACCGTCGTTCATCTGCGGGAGCTTGCCCAGCGCTTTCAAAATCGCCCAGGCAATGAAGTGCGTGTACGAAGTTTTGCCTTTGCCGTGCTCTTCCAGATGGCGGTTGATCCAGCGGCGATTTTCGTCGAGCAGTTTGATCTGAATCTGGCGCACCGACGTCGCAATCGGCACAGCCAGACTGGTTTCCATGTTTTCGACAATCTTCAGCGCGGGACCGCGAATCTGCAGGTGTTCTCCCGAAACGTGTTCAGCAGTGGCGGTTTTGGCCGCTGGTGCAGCAGCGGTTTGAGATTTGGCAGGCGCGGGCGAAGCGGCAGCCGTCGCGGCATGGGCTTCCGCCTTCACAACTCCATTGCCCCCTAGCAGCGATTTGAAATACTGGCCCCATTCTTCGCCGACCGAATGTGGGTTGTGTTGAAACTGCCGAAGCAGGTCTTCGACATAAGTGGAATTGGCTCCGAAATCGTCGGAGATGATGTTGGCTATCTCTCTATTGTCTGGCATTGGTGCTCGTAACCTTTCCTGATAATCAGTGCATATGATTGATCCGAATCAAGGTGGTAATCCTACAATAACTTCAACGAATTGGCACAATGCCAGCTGATTCGTTTCTGCTCTAAACAGGCTGTCTGCTAACATCGTTTCAGAAACGTACCACTGCATTCGGAAGAGGAGAATTGATCAATGACTGACGCTTATATTTATGACGCTGTTCGCACGCCGCGCGGGCGAGGCCGCGCAAACGGTAGTTTGCATGAAATTCGCCCTGTCGAATTGGCGACTCAGGTTTTGAAAGCCATTCGTGATCGCAATGAACTCGACACGTCTTATCTGGACGATGTGGTGTTTGGCTGTGTCATGCCGGTCGGTGAACAAGGCTCCGACATTGCGCGCATCGCCGCGCTCAATGCCGATTACGCGGAAACTGTGCCAGGCAAACAGCTCAATCGGTTTTGCGCTTCGGGCCTGGAAGCCGTCAATACGGCTGCGGCGCAAGTGATGTCCGGCCAATCCGATCTTGCCATCGGCGGCGGCGTCGAAAGCATGTCGCGTGTGCCAATGGGAGCCGACGGCGGTGCGATGGTTATGGATCCTGAAATTGCTTCAAAGCTGTACTTCGTTCCCCAGGGCATCAGCGCCGATCTGGTGGCAACCAAATATGGTTTTTCGCGTGAAGATGTTGACGCTTACGCCCTTGAAAGCCAGCGCCGCGCCAAACACGCCTGGGATAATTGCTACTTCAAAAAATCTATCGTGCCGGTTAAGGATCAAATCGGACTGACGGTGCTGGATCACGATGAATACATGCGACCGGAAACGACGATGGACGATCTGGCCAAGCTTAACCCGGCGTTTACTGTGCCGGGCGAACAGGCAGGTTTCGACGCCGTGGCCATTCAGCGTTACCCCGAAGTCGAACGCATCAACCACGTTCATCACGCAGGAAATTCCAGCGGCATTGTTGACGGAGCAGCGGCCGTATTGGTCGGCAGCAAAGAGATTGGCGAAAAACTGGGACTGAAGCCGCGCGCAAAGATTCGCGCCTTTGCTTCGATTGGATCGGAACCGACGATCATGTTGACTGGCCCGGCTCCGGCAACGGAAAAAGCCTTGAAGCGCGCTGGAATGACGACCCAGGACATTGACCTGTACGAACTGAATGAAGCCTTTGCTGCCGTTGTGCTGCGGTATATGCAGGCGCTGGATGTTTCGCACGACAAGATCAACGTCAACGGCGGAGCCATCGCGATGGGGCATCCGCTGGGCGCAACGGGCGCGATGATCCTGGGAACGTTAATTGACGAAATGGAACGCCGAGGTGCGGCGACAGGCTTGGCGACATTATGCGTCGGCGCGGGAATGGGGACAGCGACGATTGTCGAACTAGTCTAAATAAAGACGTAATACTTTTAGACAGGATTTACTGGATTTAACAGGATGAAGATTGATTGAGTTGATCAAATCAATCCTGTGTAATCTTGTAAATCCTGTCTATTTTTCTGCCTGGTTCAGATAGATTGGCGAAGTTCTAAACTCACTTCAAATCCTGATGGCTTCAGATTCCGAGCCGCAACGCTGCCCTGGCAGGCTTCAATGCATGTTTTAACAATAGCCAGCCCCAATCCTGTCCCGCCAGTAGTTCGCGCCCGGTCGGTTTCCGGGCGATAAAACGGATCGAACAATTTGCTGATTTCTTCTTCGGGGACGCCTGCTCCGCAATCGGTGATGGTCAGGCCCACTCTATCTTCCTTTTGGGCGGCTGAAACCGTAATTGGTCCCGAGGCCGCCGCGTGCCGAACCGCATTGCGAATGACGTTGGCCAGCGCACGCGACAGCAAATCCGGTTGGGCCATCGCTTCCAGATTCTCGTTCACGTCAATTCTGACTTCGTAACCAGATGCTTCGCGGGCAACGATTTGTTCAACCAGCGGCAGCAAGCGCACCGCTTCCAGCCTGATGGCCGAAGTTTTCAATCCAGCGCGCGCATACGCCAATAGCTCCGCAACCAATTTGGCCATCAGCTCAACTTCTTCTTGAACATCGGTGATGTATTTTTGTCCGGCCTGGTCGGTGCGTTCTTCCAGAATGCTCAGAGCAAATTGCATGCGCGCGAGCGGTGAATTCAGTTCGTGCGAGATGTCGCCTAAAAATCGTTTTTGCCCGGTGACGAATCCATTCAAACGGCCCGCCAGATGGTTGATCGCTTTGCCCAAACGCCCAAGCTCGTCGGTTCGATGTTCATCCACGCGAACATCGAAGTTTTCTTCGGCGATCTTTTCTGCCGCTGAGGTCAGGTGCCTGATCGTTGTTGTCAGGCTGCGCACGAACGGCAGCCACAGCAAGATCGAAAGTCCAAACACAACCGCCGCAATGACCAACCAGGGTTTCGGATTGAAAAAGATTCCGTGGCCCGTGATGGAATCAGACGAAGCAGTCAGCGCAGCCCGCACCGGATCAGAAGTGCCTGACTGATAAACGGGAATCCGTACCACAGCCCAATACCGAGTCGGGTTTGAAGTCTTCATTGTAGAAACGGGGAAAGGCCTAGGCCGTGGCGGAAGCCTGTTATTCGGTGATGGTCCGCCAAACGGAGCTTCTTCAGGGGGGATTCCGGGGCCTGGTGGCCGCGCTTTGATCCGCTGCAATACTTCCGCAGGCAGCACTGATTCTTTACCCGCCAGCTTTTCGCCCTCGTTGCTGTATACCGAAAACTCTAGCCGGTAAATCTGAGAATACTGTTGCAAGATGGCTTCGCGTTGTTCATAGGATTTATCGCGAATGTCATCGGTGATCGCTCGCGCGATGTTTTCGATTCTATCGTTTGCCCCGCCAAGCAGCGGTGAACCCGGCTCCAGACGGAATTGCAGGTTGAACAAAGCAAACAGCACTCCACCAATGACAGCCAGATTCAGAAAGAACCAGAGCATGATTCTGGCGAAAAGCGATAGCCGAAATTTCATGCCTGATCCTCCGGTTGGCGAATCAACATATAACCGGACGAGCGCACCGTTTTGATAAAGCGCGGTGTTTTCGGATCGTCGCCCAGCTTGCGGCGCAAAGAAGAAATATGAACGTCAATCGAGCGGTCAAAGACTTCGTAATTTCTGCCGCTGATTTCATCCAACAACTGATCTCGGCTGAGCACGCGATCTGCCGCCCGCGCCAGACAAAACAGAAGATCGAATTCGACCGGAGTCAGCGTCAACGGTTGGTCACTGAGCGTTGCCCTGCGAGCGGAGGCATTGACGCGCAGATTGTTGACAATGACTTCATCAATTTCAGGGAGGGCTTGGTTTCCGGCGATCTGCGAACGCCGTGTGACTGCCCGCAATCTGGCCAGCAATTCGCGCGTCGAAAAGGTTTTGGGCAAATAGTCGTCGGCGCCGATTTCCAGTCCGACAATGCGGTCAGATTCATCGCCCAGTGCCGTCAACATCAAAACCGGCACAACCGAAGTTCGGCGAATTTGTCTGAGCACCTCGAAGCCATCCATTCCCGGCAACATGACGTCCAGAATCACCGCTTGATAATTTCCGGTCAGCACTTTTTCCAGTCCCGCAGGGCCTGTATGCGCGGCTTCGACTTCGTACCCCATCGGCTCCAGATACTCTTTCACCAGCCGGCAAAGCTTCGTGTCGTCATCAATCATCAGAATTTTGGCGGGTGAATACGTGACGCTTTCCATATGCCGCGAAGTTTAGCGCAAGGTTTTGGCTTCAGCAGCCGGATTTACCATCCCTTTACAAATCTTCTACCACGCAAATCAAAGCTTAACGTTTGGCGACTATTCTCCATTGTGTCGAACGCAGTCGACGGATTCCGTCCTGACCAGGCTTCGAACCAATTTGAAGGGAGATAAAACAATGAAAACGAGAAGAATGATTTTGATGAGTTTCACGCTTGCCGCCGTTTTGGGCGTTGCGGGCTTTCGAATGAATGCAATGTCCAGTGCTGCTTGCGCACAACAAGGACCGGGTGGATATGGACCTCCTCCGCCAGGACAACGCGGACCCGGTGGCCCTGGAGGTCCAAGAGGCGAAGATCCGATTTTCAATCAGCTCAATCTGACAGACGCGCAGAAACAGCAAATCAAAACGCTACGCGAAAAACAGCGGACGGATTCTGAACCCTACCATGAACAGTTGCGCGGCAATGGCGAACAGATGCGCGCGATTGTTGAAGGGAGCAGTTTTGATGAAGCCGCCGCCCGCGCCTTGCTGGCCAAAGAAGCTCAAGTCGAAACCGAACTAAAACTGATCCGCATTCGCACGGACAACGCGATTCATAACCTGCTGACAGCAGAGCAAAAAGCCAAGCTGGATGAATTGCGCAGAGGTCCCAAGCCGCCCAGGCCAGGCAACTAAATCAATCAAAACTCGCGACAGGATTGGCAGGATATTTTCAGGATTTGCCTGATGCCAAACAGACGGCTGCGTGGCACATCCTGAAAAATCCTGATCATCCTGTCGAAAGAATCTCGACATGGAGTCAGCCGAAGGAAGGTCAGGAGAAGAGATGATGAAAACCGCCTTTACGATCTTTTTCTTTCTAACGTGCAGTATCGCCGCTTTTGCGCAGCCACCCGGCGGCCAGGGCGACGGCATCTGGCTTCGCAATGCCTATTATGGCGAAGCGCAAACGTTTGACCGATGCCTGGGCCATCAACCAGGCAATGGGCAATATCATCACCATGTGCAACCTGTCTGTTTGCGAGCGCAGCTTGAAGACAATTTGGAAAAAGTTTCCACGTTGCGCATCGGAACCGTGTATCGGGAAAAAGCCAGCCAGTGGAAACACTCACCGATTTTGGGCTGGATGTTCGATGGGTATCCGATCTATGGGCCGTACGGGTATTCCGATCCGAACAATCCAAACAGCGTCATCAAACGGTTAAAACCAAGTTTCCGGCTGCGTTCAATGACGCAGCGGACTTCGTTGCCCGATTGGACGCTGGCGCGTCACGCTGGAATTGCTCAACAGCTTAGCGCAAACCAGCAAGGGCCGGACGTATCCGACACATTTCCGCTGGGCCGTTACATCGAAGATCTCGAGTTCGTACAAGGTTTGGGCGATCTGGATGTTCACAACGGACGGTTCACAGTCACGCCGGAATTTCCAAATGGAACGTATGCCTATTTTGTGACGATTAACGATGATGGTTCGCCAGCGTTTCCGTATGTCATCGGGTTACAGTTTTACGGCAACGTCACGGGGGGCGGAAACGCCACCGCACCCGCCAACGCGCAGAGCTATTTTGTCAACGGCGCATACACGCAAAATGTCCCGAACGCACCACAACTCAATTCTTGGCTAACCAAAAACTCCCAGCAGAACGCGCAAGTCGTCAGCGGTTTCGACCCGGCCGCCGGACCGCAAACAACCTGGCCTGTGACACGGCCAACCGGTGCTCAGGTGAGTGGCGGGCAGGCAACAGCCGTCAAAGCCGATTCGCAAAGTCTCAGCTTCACCGATTCGACCGTCTATCTGACATCAAATGGACTGGGCAGTTACACGATGGGGCCGTGGTTTATTGATGGCAACAATGGCGGCGTTTTCCCAAACTTTCCGACCGCGCAAAATGTCCGCGCGCAATTCCCGCGCAGCCCTTCTTCCGCTGCAACAAAACGCAATACAAATCTGGGTGCGATTGGATTGTGGGTGAATGGCGTCGCCGTGTTTGACGGCGCGGACGGAGCCAGTTACAGCAACTCTGCGCGCAATGACGTTGGCGGCGGTGGCGTGCGGCTCAGCTCTATGCATGTTTCAGCGGCTTCATTTGAAGGCGGGCCAACTGCTCCGGGCGCACTGATGTCAGCTTTTCCGCTGTTCGGCGCGAAGCTGGCTACATCCACAGCGTTTGCTTCTTCACCAACCTGGCCAACCACATTGGGCGGAGCCACCGTCACGGTGCGCGATGCGGCGGGAACCAATCATACGGCAACGATTTCTTATGCCTCGGCCGGACAGCTCAACTATCGTGTGCCTGACACCGTGGCGATCGGGTTGGCTACCGTAACGATTACCGCTGGCGGCATTTCGATTCCTGGCGCGATCAATGTCGTGTCGGCCTATCCGAATCTGTTCAATGTAGGTGCTGAAAGCATTGTTGCCGGGTATGTCTTGCGATTCCGCAGCAACGGTCAGCAGAACATTGAACCAGTTTATGGCGTCACGGCTGCCGGAGCCATTACGCCAACGCCGATTGACCTGGGTTCGGATTCCGATCTTGTGTACCTGGTTTTGTTCGGCACGGGGTTGGGCAAAAACGCTCAAGTCAGTATCAGCTTGGGAGAGACGAATCTGATCCCAGCTTATGCCGGGCCGCAGGGAACTTTCACCGGGCTGGATCAATACAACCTGCTGCTGCCGCGCTCGCTGGCTGGCAAAGGCAAAGTTGGCGTAATCATCACCGCCGATGGCCGAGCTTCAAATCAGGTCAACGTTTCGATCAAGTAACTTTCTCCCAATAACGTTCAGAGTTCACGCTTCAGCGTGTCGAAGTTCAACTTCTACGCTGAAGCGTGAGCACTGAACATCAGATTGAGGGTCGCCGCGAATGAAGAACTGGAAACACCTCTTTTGGCTGCTTTGCTTGTTGGTTCCTTTGGCGCGTGCGGCGGAGCCGGTCAGTACGGCGTGGATCACCAGTCAGAATTCCGGCAATTCGCAACTGGCACGTGTTCAACCTGAAGTTCAATCCGTCAATCTGCTAGATCGCTTCGTGGAAATTCGATCTTCCGGAATCTCGCTTTACTACTTTGGATTGCTGCAAACGCCAGCCGATCACATTGAACGGACGAGGCAATTGCGATTTCGCATTCCGCGCCAGCCTGAACCGGCGAAATATTCGCACATCAGCATTCGCTCGGATGTGTTGGGCGCGTTCGTCAACGGCGTTCCGATTTACAACCAATTCGAAGCGACGTCGTATCGAGGCCAAAACCTTTGGCACTTCGATCCGCTGGCGATGAGTGACGATGGTTCGCTGGTTGCGGCGGGTCGTCCACGTCTGACGCAGGGGCACAATGGCTCGCTTGGATTGCTGGAAAATCTGATTGCCGACGCCAGCCAACATTCACCGATTATCGGGTACGCTTTTGATGGCTATCCTGTTTATGGCCCTTGGGCATTTGCCGACGCCAACGGCAAACTGCGGCGAATGCGTTCCGGCTATCGTCTGCGCCCGATCAAACGGCGCACGCAATTGCCTGATGGAACGGCATTGACGCCTGCACAGTTTGGTCCCGATGTCAGTGAGCAGTTTCCGCTGGGTTCATTTGTCGAAGATTACGAGTTTATTGCGAGTACAGGCGACCTGGATGAATTCAATGGGCGCTTTGCCAAAACTCCCGAATATCCGGCGGGAACGTACGCCTACTTTTTGACCACGGACGCTTCAGGACGGCTGGCATTTCCGTACCTGTTGGCGCAGCGCTATCACGGGCAAGTTTCCGCCGATGAACTGGCTGAAGCCTTCCGTGATCTTGCCGATGGAACTCCCCCGCCACCGGCAACTCCGCTTTGCCACGAAATTGTGGCACCGCATCGGCTTGGCGAAAGTGCACTGACGTTGAAAACGGAAGGTCCAAGCATGCGATCCGGCCAGCCGTCGCGATTGAGCTTCGAATTTCGCTCGCCGCGCGGCGCGCCGGTGCGCTTTCTGGAAACCGTTCACGAAAAGCCGCTGCATCTGTTGATCGTTTCGGAAGACTTGGCCGAATTCGCGCACGTTCATCCTGAACTGACAACCGGCGACCGCTACGAAGTCACGCACACGTTCGTGCACGGCGGGCCGTATCGGCTGTATGCGGATTTCACCGCGCCGGGCGAAGCGCAGCGGATCGTTAGCTTCACCGTTACGGTTGAAGGCCGCAATCGCGCGGCAGAAAAGCTTAAAGCTGATGATGGACTGGCGAAGCAACAAAGCTCGCTGCAATTAACGCTTGTGCCAAAGCAACAACTGCGCGCAGGCGAAGACGTTGAATTCGCCTTCACCATCCGTGACGCCGCGACGGGCAAAGCCGTTATCAACCTGGAACCGTACCTTGGCGCGTGGGCGCATTTCGTCATCATTGACCCTGAACACCGCAGCTTTATCCACGCGCATCCGCTGGAAGATTCCGGCAATGCCAAACCAACACAACTCGATCAAATTCACGCCCACAGCGCCGAATCGCTCGGCCCACCGCCTGCGGAAATTCGCACCATCGTCAGTTTTACACATGCGGGGTTGTACAAGCTGTGGGCACAGGTTCAGATGAACGGACAAGTCATCATTCAGCCATTCGTGCTTTCCGTTGCCGAAGCTCGCCCGCAAGCTAAAACCATCACACCAATTCCTGCCGATGCCATCCAGATCAAAGTCGGCTCTGGCGGCTTTGCTCCTGCCCAGCTCAAGGTCGAAGCCAATCGCCCAACCAAACTGGCTATTACGCGTGACAATCAACCGAATTGCGCAAATCGAATCATCATCCCGGGGCTTGGGATCAGCCGAGATTTGCCGCTCGGCGAAACTGTCATTATCGAACTGCCCGCGATGAAAGCCGGAGAGCTGTCACTGAACTGCGGCATGGGAATGTACAAAGGGTTGATTGTTGTTCGGTGAACATATGGAGTGCGGCGCTCGGACGCCGCACTCCAACGCTCTTTTCGCTCAGCCATAGCGTGTCGTACTATGCGCGCAGAAAGGCGGTCCGCCTTTCGTAGATTCAAACCTTCCCGATTACCCAAAGGAATCAGATGAGCGAAACGATTACCTATCAAGTTGACGGCGACGGCATTGCCACGCTGACCATTGATTTGAAAGACCGTCCGATGAACGTCATCACGCGCCAGTTTCTGGAAGAACTGACCGCGTGCGTGGACAAAGTCGTTGGCGATCCGGCTGTCAAAGGCGCAATCGTCACGTCTGGCAAATCGTCATTTCTTGCCGGAGCGGATTTGAAAGGCGTTGCTGATTTGTTCGCCGCGCGCGATGCGGAAGAGCTGTTCAACAATGGCATGAAGTTCGTCGCGTTGACGCGAAAGATGGAAACGGGCGGAAAACCCTTTGTCGCCGCAATGACCGGCACGGCCTTGGGCGGAGGCTTGGAAATTTGTCTGGCTTGCCACTATCGCGTCGCCGCCGACACGCCCGGCAGTTTGATTGGGTTGCCGGAGGTCTTGGTGGGATTGTTCCCCGGCGGCGGAGGAACGCAGCGGTTGCCGCGGCTGATTGGCGTGCGCGACGGGTTGCAGATGATGATGCAAGGCACGCAGTTAAAACCGCAGCAGGCACTGGAAAAAGGGATCATCCACAAGCTGGTTCCACCGAGTGATTTGCTAGCCGAAGCCAAACGCTGGTTGCTGGAATCGCCTGATCCGGTTCAGCCCTGGGACAAGAAAGATTTCAAAGTTCCCGGCGGCGCAGGCCAGTTTGACCGTCGCTGGGTTGAAACCTTTATGGTCGGCGCGTCGCTGATGCAGAAAGAAACCTTCCACAATTACCCTGCGCCGCAAGCGATCATGTCCTGCGTGTACGAAGGCTTGCAGGTTCCGATTGACGCGGGACTCAGAATCGAACAACGCTACTTCACCAAACTGCTGCTTGATCCTGTCGCCAAAAACATGATCCGCACGGTGTTCGTCAACAAAGGCGCGGCAGACAAATTGGCGCGGCGACCGAAAGGTTACGACAAGCTGAAAGTCACCAAGCTGGGCGTGCTGGGCGCGGGAATGATGGGTGCGGGTTTGGCCTATGTCGCGGCGCTTGCGGGCATCGAAGTCATCCTGCTCGACCGCGAATTGCAATACGCCGAAAAGGGGAAAGCCTACAGCGAAAACTTGTTGGCCGGTCGCATCAAAAAAGGCCGCACGACCGAAGAAAAAGCCGCCGCAGTTCTCTCGTTGATCCAGCCGACAACCGATTACGCCGATCTGGCGGGATGCGAACTGGTCATCGAAGCCGTATTTGAAAACCGCGAGATCAAAGCTGACGTGACGCGCAAAGCCGAAGCTGTGATTTCAGAGACGGCGATCTTTGCGTCGAATACCTCAACGCTGCCAATTTCCGGCCTGGCCGAAGCTAGCATTCGCCAATCGCAATTCATCGGGCTTCATTTCTTTTCGCCTGTGGACAAAATGCCGTTGGTTGAAATTATTCGTGGGCGCCAGACCTCAGATGAAACCTTGGCCAAGGCGATGGATTTTGTGCAGCAAATCAAAAAGACGCCGATTGTCGTCAACGACAGGCGGGGCTTTTACACCTCGCGGTTCTGCGGCGCGTATATCAACGAAGGCACGACGATGTTGCTGGACGGCGTCGCTCCGGCGCTGATCGAAAACGCAGCGCGTATGGCCGGAATGCCGGTCGGGCCGTTGGCGTTGCTGGACGAAGTCAGCATTGATCTCAGCTACCACATCCGCGAACAGACGAAAAAAGACCTGGGCGACACCTATAAACCGCAATCCGGCGAAGCCGTCACCACGCTGTTTTTTGAAAAGCTCAATCGTCTGGGCCGCAAGTCCGGCAAGGGAATGTACGAATATCCCGAAGGCGGTAAAAAGTTTTTATGGCCGGGGTTGGCCGAACACTTTCCGTCAACCGCCGAACAACCGAGCGTCGAAGAAGTGAAAAAACGATTGCTGTATGCGCAGGCGCTTGATGCCGCCCGCTGCATGGAAGAAAGCGTGTTGACCGATCCGGCAGACGGTGATGTAGGCGCAATGCTCGGCCTCGGCTTTCCGCCTTACACAGGAGGGCCGCTTTCGCTGATTGACACTGTTGGGGTGAAGACGTTTGTCGCCGAATGCGACCGAATGGCTGAAACTTATGGCGAACGATTCACCCCGCCGAAGCTACTGGTTGAGATGGCCGCGAAAGACGAGAGTTTTTACAAATAACTTTCATTGCTCCGGTTTCGAGCCAATTTTTGTCATTGTCCGGAACAACTTGCTTAAAGACCATGACGTTGGTTAAGCCGAAAAGCCCTGAAGGGGCGAAAGACAATAGCCAGAGGCAAGCAAAGCGACGCCCCTGGTAAGAGGTAGGCCTAACATCGCAAGCCCTGAAGGGGCGAAAGATGAAGATGAACTGCCGCCCTTTCAGGGCTTGAAAACATTTTCCTAGCATACCCAGGGCGTTGCCCTGGGCTATTGTCTTTCGCCCCTTCAGGGCTTTTCGCATACCCTAAAACCACTGGTCTAAAAGCAGAACTTCTGGACGTTTCCAGGAGAAAACTGTGGGACCGCTCAAAGGAATCAAAGTTATTGAAATGGCGGGCATAGGGCCGGGGCCGTTTTGCGCGATGATGCTGGCCGATATGGGCTCGGAAGTCGTTCGCATAGATCGTCCGAATGCCAAAAGCTCGAAGTTTGACGTGATGAATCGCGGCAAACGTTCAGTGGCGCTTGACCTGAAAACTCCTGAAGGTGTCGAAACGGCGTTGAAGCTGATCGAAAAAGCCGATGCGTTGGTCGAAGGCTTTCGTCCGGGCGTGATGGAGCGGTTGGGATTGGGGCCGGAAGTCTGTCTGTCTCGGAATCCGAAATTGATCTTCGGACGAATGACTGGTTGGGGACAGTTCGGACCGTTGGCTGCCGCCGCTGGGCACGACATTAACTACATTGCCCTGACCGGAGTGCTGCACGCCATTGGCCGACCGGATGCTCCACCAGTGCCTCCGCTGAATATGATCGGAGATTTTGGTGGCGGCGGAATGATGCTGGCGTTTGGCATCGTGTGCGCATTGCTGGAAGCCAAAGAATCAGGCAAAGGGCAGGTGATTGACGCCGCGATGACCGATGGCGCTTCGGCGTTGATGGCCATCATTTATGGTCGCAAAGCCGCCGGACATTGGAGCACGAAACGCGGTGTAAATTTGCTGGATGGCGGCGCGCACTTTTACGGAAGTTATGAATGCGCCGACGGCAAGTTTGTGGCGATTGGTTCGATTGAGCCTCAGTTTTACGCGTTGTTGCTGGAAAAAACCGGCATTACCGATCCGGCGTTTCAAGCGCAAATGGACTTCAAACAATGGCCGGAACTGAAAACCAAACTCGCCACGGTCATCAAAACGAAAACTCGCGACGAATGGTGCAGCTTGATGGAAGGAACGGACGTTTGTTTTGCTCCGGTGTTGGATCTGGACGAAGCGCCGCAGCATCCGCACAATCGAGCGCGGGAAACTTTTATTGAGATTGATGGTGTTGTTCAGCCCGCGCCCGCTCCACGATTCAGCCGCACAGCGCCAGAAATCCAATCCGTGCCGCCGCAAGCGGGTCAGCACACCGAAGAAGTGTTGCGCGATTGGGGAATCCGCGTGAACTGAAGGGAGTGAAGCAACAAACCACAGATGAACATAGATTCGCACAGATAAACACAGATGATTTTCCAAACCGCTCTGTGTTTATCTGTGTTTATCCGTGTGAATCTGTGGTTTCAGTCCAGATCACGAACGGGATTTCTTATTCCTGTTTCAGGTTTTGATACAGCGCGCAGTGCGCACCGGCGGGGTCGCGAATGATGCAGTATTTGCCTTGGCCAGCGTATTCTTTGATGGGCGTGATCGCCTGGCCACCAAGTTCCGTACATTTCGCCACACTTTGTTCAATGTCGGCGACGTAGATGTAAATCAGCCAAACAGGCGGCAAGCTGGCATTTCCTCCACGCGCGTGGCAAATGCCCGAAACGCCATCGTCGCTTTCCGGCGCACTCATAACGTAATCTTCGTACCCGCCCATATCCAGCCCGGAAGGTTTCCAGCCTGTAACGGCGGCGTAAAAGTCTTTGACCTGATCGGCGTTTTCAACCGTCAAATCCATCCAACCAACTGTGCCAATCTTGCTCATCGTTTTTCTCCTGATTATTCGCTTCCATAACTAATTTCATGCCGACGAATTTTAACCGCTGCCAGAGCCAGCACAATTGCGGTGAAAATCAGCAAGCTGGGCACGGCCAGCCACGGCGAAGTCGCTTCAACCACCGTTGCCAGCGGACCTTCATTCATCGGCACAGGTGCCAACGTGTGCAGATAATGAACAATGCTGATCTTTTTCAACACCGGAGGCAGTAGAAAGTTCAGCCATTCCCAGCCGTAAACCAACAGCGCTGGAATGATCGGATTGCGGAAAAACAGTCCGATGAACATAAACACTGCGCCGTACCCGATGCAGCCCAAAATCGTGACGCCCAGGTAAATCAAACATTGTTTCAGTCCCGGACCGTCAAACAGGAAATTGACGTTTGCCGGGTAATCGCGCGCCAGATACAAAAAGAACAGCGAACCCGCTGTCGTCAGAGAAAACAAAATCACCGAAGTTACCAAACCGGAAAAGTATTTTCCGGCAACCAGAACTTCACGGCGCAACGAAGACAGGAAGTAATAATGCAGGCTCTTGTCCACGACTTCGCCGCGAAATAGGTTCATGAAAATCCACGCGCAGCCGAAAAAGACCATTGTTCGCAGAATCAGCGCTTCGAAGATGTTGGCGAACACTTCTTGCGCGCCAGCCCAGTTTTTGGTGATATCGGCGGCGCTATCCGGATCAGCAAAGGTCAGCAAAAACATGACCAGCACGGGAATTGAAGCAAAAACATAAATCAGCAGCGCGCGTTTGCCCCAGAAGTTTTTCTTCACTTCCATTCTGAGGATTGCCCGAATCTGCCGCCACCACAGTCCCCATTCAAGATTGGTTGTCGCGGGCGTTGCCGCTGTTTCGACCAATGAACTCATGCTTGACCTCCTCCGCCTGATCCGATCAGGTAGTGATAAACGGCGTTCAGGTTGTCATCCACCGGCGCAACCGCTTCGACGTTGAAACCGTTTTCGGCAACCATCCGGTTCAACAGAATATAAAACGCATCGGCATTGCGGGTTTTGATGAACAGTCCGTGCTTGTCTTCGTGCAATTGGGCTTCGACAACTGAATCGCTGGCGAAAACGCGCGACGCAAATTCCGCCGGTCGGTCGCATCGAATCATGATCTGCATCGGATGTTCTTCCATCTTTTCTTCGCGGACGGTGCTGACGCCGCCTTCGGCCAGAATGTAGCCGTTGTTGATCAGCACGATGGTGTCGGACATCTCTTCCAGTTCGTGCAGGATGTGGCTGGAAATAATCAAATGCAGCCCGTCTTTGGCCAGTTGGCGAAACAGCCGTTTGGTTTCGTCGCGCGCCATTGGATCAAGGCCGTTCAGGGGTTCGTCCAGAATGATGACCGCCGGATCGTGCGCGATGGATTGCGCCAGACGGATGCGTTGGCGCATGCCTTTGCTGTAACCGGCGACTTTGCGATGAGCGGCTTCCACCAGATCCACGCGCTCAATTGCACGCCAGCTCATTGCTTCGGCTTCTTTTTTCGGATGGCCCTGGATCAACAGGAAGGAGTAGATGAATTCGTACCCCGTCATCCCACGCGGAAAGGAATCAAACTGACCGCAATACCCCACAAAGCGAAACATGCGTTGTGGATCGTCTGGCGCAACGCCCAGAACGCGAATGTCACCGCGCGTAGGTTGAATCAGCCCGGTCATCAAATTCATCAACGTTGTTTTGCCGGATCCGTTCGGCCCCACCAAACTGGTGATGCCCGGCGCGATGGTCAGATTGACGCGGTTGACGCCCAGAATTTCGCCGTAAAACTTCGAAACATTCCGGAAGACGATCAGTTGACCGGGATCAACTGTTTCCAGTTCCGACGGCAACGATTGCGGGTTGAAAGTGGGCGTTCGCGATTCCAGATTTGAAAGTTGAGATTCCATTATGAAATCACCTCGTAAGCGCGAACTTTGCGCCAAAGCATGTACAAACACAGCAGGGCATAAGCCAGAAACACCATCCAGGCTTCGCCATACGAGAAGAAAAAGTCGTCGGCATCTACGCTGATGTTTTCCCTGAGCCGGAACAATTCCTGGGTCATCACGTTCAATGCCATCCCCACGTTCAGCAAATGACCTTTGTTGGATTTCAAGATTCCCTGAATCGCAAAACCAATCGGCGTTGGAATGATGAAGATGGCGAAAAGCGCTGCGCTGGCTGCTGTGCGCCATTTGATCCAGGCTGAAAACGACATTGCCAGCAGGGTCAGCATTGTGATCCAAGCCAGGCAAACAACAAGAATTCCGTACAGAATCCAGAAATTGTCCGTAAACCAACCGCCGCCTTCCAAATATGCCTGCAACAAAAACAACAGCGTGCAGGGAATCCAGGTGATGGTCGAAAGCAGAATCAACAGCACGGAGGCTTTGCCCAGAATATATTCAAACCGCGTGAACGGGCGGCATAAATACAGCGGCAATCCATTGTTCGCCAGATCGCGCGAAATCAACACCGGCCCAATGATTACCGTGAAAATGAACGCCAGCGAAGTTTGAACGCCGATAAGAATCGAAAAGAACAATCCGTTGATCGGAATGACTCCGGGACTTGCGCCAAAAATCGCCAGCGCGCTGACATTGTGGTTCAGGTAAATCAACACCGCATACACCAGCGGCGGAACAAAACACACCACATACAACACGACGAAAAGCGTGTATTTGAACAGGTCCTGGTAGGCGTAGCGCGGAATCACCAGAAACCGCGACCACGCCGGTGTCATCTGACCTTCATAGGATTTGTAAGTTTGCCCGTAAACGGCCATCTCTATGTCTCCGTGTTCGCAGTTTGCGGTTCGCAGTCCGCAGCAGAATCCACTGCGAACTGCGAACTGTGAACCGCGAACTCTATTGCACTAACTCTGAAGTAATCACCGCTCCATTTTGGGGAATGGTGGCGATGGTTTTGATCAGGTTGCGATTGTTTTTGGCAATCCAGATGATGGTTTTGCCCGGCTCGCCTTCGGCAGAAGTGATTTCGACTTTGAATGCGTCGAACGTTCCCGCCGGAACCGTCACTTTTTCCGATGCCGTGACCTTCAACTGTTTCAGCGTCGCGATTTGTTTCTGCAGATCAAAATTGCGAAACGTTGTCGAATAGCCATCGGCCAACGGCAGAGCTCCGATGACCGAATAGCTTCCAGCTCCGTCGGCGAACAGCGCGCCGCCAGTGTCGGCTGCGATTGGCCTGGCTTGCCCGCCAATGTTTATTGCGCCGTTGGCTTTGTTGGCCTTGAACTCCACATCTATCGCTGCCGGTCCTTGTTTGATCGAGCGTTTGGTCACGACCAGCGAGCCCTTTTCGATGGTGGTCAGATCGCTGACATCGCCTTGCGGCGTTTTGGCAATCTCGCTGGCCAGCCACGTGCCACCTTGTTCTTTGATTTCGGTGGTGGTCGTCATTTCCATCGTCTGGCCGGCAAGTTCCAGTTTGGCTTTGTAATTCAGCTTGATCGGTTTCAGATCAACTGCGGGTTTAGGTGCGGTGACAGAATGGACAGAAACAGTTTTGGGCTTTTCGACCGTTTTGACGTCAACTGTAATCTCTTTCAGCCGAGCGCTGACTTCCGGCGTCGCGCCTTCCTGAAACCGTCCGCCCAGATGTTTGGCCAGAAACTTTTCAGCGGCGGCAAACATGGCCATGTTGTTTACTGGACGCGCAAAGCCATGGCCTTCGTCCGGTGCGACGATGTATTCCACCGCAAAGCCTCGATCCCGAAGCGCGATCACAATCTGATCAGACTCCGCTTTTTTGACACGCGGGTCGTTTGCGCCTTGAACCACCAGCAATGGAGATTTGATTTTCGTCGCGGAATTCAGTGGAGACTGCCGTTCCAGTTGCGCGCGGCCTTCGGCGGTTCCAGGGTCGCCCATTCGTTCATTGAAGATTTTCCGTCCAGCTTCCCAGTACGGCGGAATCGAAGCCAGCAATGTAATCAAATTCGATGGCCCGACGATGGAAACTCCAGCGGCATAAACATCCGGCGTGAAAGCCAGTCCTGCCAGTGTCGCGTATCCGCCGTAACTGCCGCCCATAATGCCGACTCGTTTGGGATCGGCGATGCCTTGCGCAACCATTGCTTTGACGCCCCAGGTCAGGTCGTCCTGCATTTTCTCGCCCCATTGTTTGTTTCCGGCGTTCAGGAATTTTTTGCCGTACCCGATCGAACTGCGAAAATTTGGCTGCAACACAGCGTAACCACGATTGGCCAGAAACTGCGCGTAAGGGTTGTAACCCCATGAATCCCGCGCCCAGGGACCGCCGTGCGGGAAAACAATCATCGGCAAATTCTTTCCGGTTGAAGCTTTCGGCAAGGTCAGGAACGCTGGAATCTGCGTGCCGTCCGACGACGCATACGTGATGGCTTTCATCTCCGCCAATTGTTCACGCGGCAGTTTGTCGAAAACCCGATATTGCAACGTCAGTTTTTTTGTGGTCCGGTCAAACAGATAAGCTTCGCCGGGTTCGGTGTCGCTGCTGGCGGAAATCTTCCAGAGCTTTTCGTCCGCCGATGAAGAATCAAAGGAAATGTCGCGGTTGGGCAGTTTGCTTTGCAGCAGTTTGTAATCAGCTTCGTATTCCTTGTCGCGCCAGTAAATCCGCGTGCGTTCGTCTTCGTAAGAAGTTGCGATCAGTTCATCGCTGACATCCGAAAAGATCGGACCGCCGAAATCCACGCGTTTCAATGGATCGGTTTCGACAGATTCCGTAACCTGGTTTTCCAGGTCGAACAGCGCCAACCGAATCAAATCATCCGTTCCGCGGTTGGTCATCATGTAAACGCGCCGATTGTCTTTGTGGAATCGCACCGGAGCGCAGGTTTCAAACACGCTGCACGAATAGATTTTCTTCAGGTCGTTTTTGCCGACAACCAAAATTTCGGTGTCGCCATTGTCGGCTGTCCGTGTCGCCAATCGAAGCTGGTCTTTCTGATCAAACAGCCAGCCACTTACATGATCGTCATTCTGGCGAATCAAGGTTCGTTTTCCAGTAGAGATTTGGACTTTGTACAAATCATGCCAGGAATTGTCGCGATCGTTCAGGCCGACAAAAATTGCGTCAGGATCGCTTTTCGGCACAGCGTAGAGAAACGCGCGAACGCCTTGTAGATCCGTCAGGTTGCGCGCCGCAGGGACTTCGCGGCCAGCAACAGGTGGCGCGGCAGGGTTGACGGCATACACATTGAAGTTTTCATCGCCGCCTTTGTCCTGAGAATAGAGAATGTATTTGCCGTCGCGGCTCCAGAAATACGTGGTCACCGGACGTTTCTGGTCGTCGGTGACTGGTTTGGCCGCGTTAAACGGCTCTTCGGTTTTCTTGACCCAAATGTTGCGTGTGCCTTTGTAGGGTTTGACGAAGGCCAGAAATTTGCCGTCCGGCGAAAGTTGTGCGCCAGAAATTTCCGGGTCGCCAAAAAACAGTTCGCGGTCAAGCACGGGCGCTTGGGCAAAAGCCGAACTCGCTGCCAGCAGCAAAGTCAGGCTGAAAACAAACGTCGAAATTATCTTGAGCATTCCTCTCACAATCGTTACCTCCGGTTGATGATGGCGGGGGATTGAAGCTATTGCTCCATCGCTTTTAGGAATATATCTTCCAGCGAATCCCGCTTGTAATTCAACCGGCGAATTTGCACGTTCTGTTCAGCGGCGATTTTGTACAGATCGCGGACTTCCATGCCGTTGGTCATGACAATCTTCAGCTTCTGCGCCCCCGTTTCGGCGTATTCGCAGCCCAGTCGGCCAATAGCCTCAACAAATTCCTGCGTGCCGTTGCGCGTTTCCATTTCAACAAACTGTCGGTTCGCGCGGCGCTCTTCTTCCAGATTGCAGTTGGCGACAATGTGACCGTTTTTCAGAATCAAAATCTCGTCGCAGCACTCTTCCACGTCACGCAGCAGATGCGATGACAGCACGATCGAAGCTTTGCCGCTGTCGCGAACCTCGCGGATCAATTCCAGCATTCTGGTGCGCGCCGGGGGATCCAGTCCGTTTGTCGGTTCGTCCAAAAAGATCAGGCGGGGACCGTGGACAATGGCTTGAGCCAGTTTGGCCAGTTGCTTCATTCCCAGCGAATACGTCCCAAGCTGGCGGTAGCGCGCTTCGCCCAGGCCGACGTAAAACAATGCTTCGTGCGCGCGTTCCAGCGCCGCTTCGGAAGGCAGACCGGAAAGTTCCGCCATTAACCGGACAAAATGCACACAGGTCAGGTTGGCGATGAACGCGTCGCGTTCGGGCATGTAACCAATTAAGGCGCGGATCGTTTTGGCGTCACTGCGAATGTCTTTGCCGAAGATGCGCGCGGTGCCAGCCGACGGCGGGTGAAAGCCCAGCAAGCTGTGAATCAGCGTGGTTTTGCCGGCGCCGTTTGGGCCTAGCAGGCCGATGCAGCGTCCGTGCAATTCCCCTTTGATGCTGTGCAGGATTTCGCGCTTGCCAAATGTGACGCGCAAGCTGTCGAGTTCAATAACCGGATGCATAGATTCAGTTTCCTTCCACGAAACACACGAAGCCGCACGCTGAATCCGCTTGCGGGCGGTTGCCCGCGAGAATCTGTGCGCTTTCGAGGACGTTTTATTTGCCGGAAGCTTTGGCCGACGATGCAGTGACTTTCTCGGCCTTCAGCAAATTGATATTGCCATTGATGTCGCCAAGTTTGATTGGCGTTCCGCCAGAACCAATGCGGGCTTTCAATCTGCCGCGCCTTTGTTCTTCGCTGGGAGCCTGCACAGATGGCAAATCCGGATTGAGCTTGCCATTGATGCCCCAAGCGTCGAGTTCAGCATTCACTTCGCCTTCAAAATGCAAATCCACATTGCCGTTGACGTCGAACACTTCTATGCCTTTGCCATTGAGCGGCGCGAATGTGGCTTCGATGCCGCCGTTGACGTTGCCAAATTCAGTGACCCCCGCAATGCGTGAAGCTTTGATCTGTCCATTGATGTCGCGCAGCTCAAGACGTCCAATAATTTCTCCCAGCGTAACATTGCCGCTAACGCTGTAAGTCTCAAAGTTGATTTTTCGCGGAATTTTCAAAATCACACGCTGGCGGCCTTCAGGAATTTTGCCAAGAGAGGAAAACAAACTTTTGCGGTCGTTTTCAATGCTGACAATCAGCCGGCCTTCGCGCTGTTGTTCAATTTTGACTTTCCGGTAATTTTCCAGGTCTTCGCGTGTTTTTGCTGAACGAACCACCAGAATTTCTGCTGTATTTGTATCGGCGGTTTCCACCGTCAGCGTGCCGTTGATGTTGTACACACCCATTGAAGGTTCGGCGTCAAGCTGGAATTTGCGTCGAATCTCTTCCTTTTCTGGAAGGTCATATCCTGCGCCGTCTCCTGCATTGATGGAAAGATCGGCCTGTGGTTCAGCGGGTTTGGCTAGTTCGGCAGCTTTGGGTTCTGTGTGCTTGGAACGGTTGCTGATGCGGCAGCCAGTGCTGGTAAGGGCAAGGCTGAAACCGGCAACAAAAATCAAAGCGATGATTGATTTTGATTTCATCATAAATGAGCCTCCTGATGTCTCGATGAGCACAGACGGTTACGCCAACCGTCTGAATGAAGTTCCAAACGATTGGCGTAAGTTGAAGCGAAGTTTTCGTTTTCGTCAATGTTGACAGGGCTGTCGTGCAAAAACACGTATACGACAAGCTGCCAGTTCGCCTCCATCTGTCATAACTCGATTTACGAATTATTCAAGACTTCGACAAACTGGCAACTTATCGTTTGCAAGTGATGAATCAGCTTTTCGCTTAGCTTTTCATCCAATGAACTATCGGGTTACTTCTCGAAGGTGCTTCTCTACCTTTCCTTCAACGGAATGCCCTTCAGACGATTTGTCAGATGGGAAAAGATTTCCGAAGACGCTTCCCAATCCCGTTGAACCCGGCAAGCCAAGCAGGTCGGAAGGCGTCAAACCAATCGGGCCGTTTTCGCTGTTGACTGAAAGCACCATCTTGTCACCGAGCGCGTACACATAAGCCAAACCGGCTTTATTGCCCAGGAAACTCTTGACCGCTTTGCTGGCACCTTTCGGGCCTGCCTGGCCAAGCAGCTTCGCTGCGGGTTGAACCAGTGAACTAACGTTCTGGTAAACCATCGCCGAGAAATTCGCTTGTTTGTCCGCAGGCAAGGACGCCTGGAATTTTGCCGAACCCAGCAACGTGTGGCCGGATTCTTTGTACTTGATCGCGTTTTCGACCAGCGCGCGGCTGGGCGCTGCGATCAGGTAGCCGTAAGCGTAGGCATAATTCAGCGCCGCGATCGGAGCGTCAGGCGATTTCAGTTCATAGAATGTCCGGTCGCCGACTTGCGCACGATTCCAAACCAGAGCTTGTTTGCCGTGGCTGGTCAATTCGGCATTGACCTTTTCCACCGTGCGTTCCAGCGTGGTCTGTAGATGCGCCTGATCGTCAACCTGGATGATGGCTTTGAATGAAGGAATCGGAACCACAGGGCCATCAACCGCAAAGGCATATTCGCTTCCCAGCGGAGCCGCAATGTCGTTGCGGATGCTGATGCCTTGTTCGGTCTGGAAATCCAGTACCTTTTGCCAGGATTCAGGGTCAGCCGTTTGCAAGGTGTTCAGCAAGTCATCAACCACTGCGGTTGGTTCCTGCACCAGGAATGCGCCAACCACGTTCGCATCAGGCGAGATGAATTCCAGCGCGCCCATCGGTCCAGGAGCGGCCAGCCACGAAGTCAGACCGTGCTGATTTTGTTTGTAGCTGACCACGGCGCGGTTAAACGGTTTGCCGTCTTTTTCTTTCAGTTCAACCACGAAGTAGCGCAGATCAAGCAAGCCAAGTTGTCCCATCACTGCGGCTTCACGACCGGCATCTTTGGCGTCTTTTTCGTTTTCAACCAGCTTTTGCTTTTTCGGTTGGCGACTGATCGCTCCGCCGATGAATTTTTCCAGGTCGGCAGCAATCACAAGACCAGCACCGTCCTGATACAAGCTGGCGATGTGTTTGTGGAAGGAAGTGGCCGCAAACGGTTTGGCCGCAGCTTTCATTTGCGTTTCAACCCGTTTCAGCGATTCGATCTTGGGCGAAGCCACAACCAAGTCCTGAGAAACCCAAACGTAAAAGCCGTTGTCGTTGCTGCTACCGCTGACAGCCATTGGGTCGTCAATGATCTGCAATCCATCTTTGCCATTGTTCAATTGAGCCGCTTTGCCTTGCAGGAAGCTGCGGAATGCGGCGCCATCTTTGACTTCGGCCAGAATGATTGGTTCGTCTGGTTCGCCGCCATTGGCTTTGCCCTGGGCGGCAATGGCGATTTCATCACCAAAATAGCTTCCGAATTCGCGCGCCATTTCGATGGCCTGGTTCAAGCCCTGGCGACCACGCGACTGGCGCTCTTCTTTGGCGTACCACTCGCTGAGCTCGGGATTCTTGGACAAGCTTTCCTGAAGAATCTGGTTGGCCTGGGCCAGCGTTTCGCTAATGTTTGGAATGGCCACGTAAAGAACCGTATTTTCCGGCATCATATCCAGCAAGCGCGTTGAGTAACGGTTGCCCGGCATTGCGACAAGCTGGTCAATCTGTGAACGCACTTCGTCCAGCATTGTGATGTAACGGGCAGAGTTCCGGCTCCACGCGACTTCGTCTTTGACGGCGATCTTTTCGATGCTTTCGTGCGTCGTTACCTGATCGCCAGCGTGCAGCACGTTGTCTTTGCCAGCGTGGTCAACGTGAACTTCGCCTTCAATGACCGACACGCGCGCGCCTTTGGTTCCGTTATTCACCGAAAAGATCGTTCCGGTCACAGACACCAGCGAATCGTCTGTGGCGACAAAGAGCTTGCCGTCGCGCTGTTTGGCAGCTTCGACAATAACTTGTCCGCGATCCAGGTTAATCGTTGTGCCGCCGGAACCGTTGGTGACGGAAAATTCCGACCGTTCGCGCATTTCGATCCGCGACCCGTCGGCCAATTTAACGATGGCAGCCGAATTCTTTGCTGTGCGAATACGTTCGCCGCGTTTGATCTGTTCGCCGGGTTTCAGCGCCTGTGTTGTGGTTTCAGTGACGCGATAAACGCTGCCATTGGCGGCTTCGACAATCGCATTCAGCGTGCGGAAGGAATTCATGAACCGCTGTGCCGAAGGCCATGCAAACAATCCCAGGCCAATCACAGCCACAGCCGCAATTGCCCATCGGGCCGTCGCCATTCGCCGATTGCTGGCGGTGACTTTGGCTTTTTGCGAATCAAGCTGCCAGGACGATTGCCGACCGTGGCGCGCTTCTTTCAAAGCCTTGCGGCAGGGCAGACATTCGCGTGTGTGGTCTTCCAGCAGCATCGTGCGCGCGCTGGAAAGTTGGCCCTGCAAATATGTTGGGATCAGCGACCGGAAATCATCGCAACTGCGAATGTGTTCAACCGGCGTAACGCCCGCTTCCAGGGCAGCCTGTTCACCGGCCATGCGGGCCCATACGCGCTGCGCAGCTCCGGCAACCACCGCGGAATCCAGCTTTTCACTGCGGATTTCTGCCGTGGTGTCGTCAAAAATGGTGTTTAGTTCTCTGTCTGTATGTTTCATATCTTCTCCTTATGGCTTGCTTTACGCTCTGCCTCCCTCCAAAAAATCTCCCATTTCCTTTTTAACTCTGGCCCGTGCGCGGTGCAGCAGCACGCCGACGACCATGGCCGACGTCCCCATCTGCTCGGCGATTTCGTTGTTGCCGAACCCTTCAAAGTATTTCAGGACAAACATCTCGGCGGATTTTTCACCAAGTTTTGAAATCGCCTGCCGGACTTTGGCGCGAAGCTCGTTGGATGCGCGCTGGGTTTCCGGGTTTAGCTTTGAATTTCCGGAAAGCACGGACGCGACATCGTCAATCGGGATGGAATCGGTTCGACCACGCTGGCGCATCAAATCCAGCGAGGCATTGATGGCGGCGCGATGCAGGTAGCTGGCGGGACTGGGTTCAAGGTTGATGGTTTCTTTGACGCTCCGCCGTGAAAGCCGCAAAAAGACGGTTTGCAAGACGTCCTCGGCGTCCACTACGCTGCCCGTGATTCGGTACGCAGCCCGGAAAATGCGATCGTGATGTTCACGAAACAGCGCTTCCAGCTCTCTGGCCGAAACCTGGCCGGACACGTCAGACGCGTTTTCGGCCTTTCCGCCGGGTATCGCTCTTAAATGAGTGGCATTAACTGGCACATTTGACCTCCTTTTCATTGATTTCCACACCTATAAACGACTTCTTTGGAGAGTCATTAACAAAAGGGAAACTTATTGCTGAATTTGGCGGTGAATTCCTGGCCGGATCAATTTCCTGACGTTAGACTGCCTTAGCCGGCTCACAGTTTCGGTAACTTCTTTGTTTGAGGAAAGTTATGGTACATCAAGAACCTGCAAAACCTACCTCCCGCTTTCGACTGCGACACCTGATCTGGGCTTTGGTCGCGCTGTTTGGTTTGGGCGGGATGATTTTTATCCTCAGTTTTATCGTGGTTTATGCCAGGGGAAAGCCGGTCAGAATTGAAGGCCAAGCGATGATGCCGACTTTCAATAATGGCGACCGGGTATTTATGAAACGGAATCCCGGTCGGTTTGATCGCGGCGAAATCATCATTTTCCGGTTCCCACTGGACACAACCAAAAGCTACATCAAGCGGATTGTAGGGCTGCCGGGAGAAACTCTGATGATCGAAGAAGGAAAGATTTTCATCAACGGGAAGCAGATTGAAGAACCTTACTTGGATGACGAATTCCTTTCCCAGGATTCTCTGCCCGCGCCCGTCAAGATTCCTGACGATCATTACTTTGTTCTGGGAGACAATCGCCGAAACTCCAGCGATTCGCGTTATTGGGGAACAGTGCAGAAAAATTTGATTTACGGAAAATACTGGTTTCGTTACCTGAAAGGCCAATAATCCCCCGAGTTGGCGATTGAATGAGACCTTCGGACAAATCTCTTTACATTTTTGCCTCAGTGTTTTTAGATGCTTCTGCGGCCCGCCTCGCACACTACAAAAACTTGATTGATTATGGAAATCCGGCAGCGGAAGGATGATTTGGAAGTGTGGACGGATTTGGCTGCAAACCTGAAGAATCCAATTTTTATTATCACAGGCAAAATATTCATGGCTAAGAAGAGCATACGACAAGAAAAAAATACGCCAACGAACGAACCAGCGACTTCCGAAACAACCCAGCCCAAAGTCAAAAAAAGAGTAGCCCAGGAAAGCACAAGCTCGAACAAGTGGATAAAGATTGCTGGTATTGCAGGCGTGGCAATCTTTTTCCTGATTTACGCAATGCGGCTGGACAAAGTCGTCGGCATGTTTCAAGACGACGCCTGGTATGTTTTGCTGGGGAAGGCGATTGCCACAGGTCAGGGGTATACGCTGATCAATTCTCCAACGCCGGGAATTTCGCCGCTCTATCCGCCAGCTTATCCGTTTCTGCTTTCATTGGTATTTCGCGTCTCATCACAATTCCCGCAAAACCTGTGGTTGCTGAAATCTGTTTCGATTGTGGCGATGCTGTTGGCAGCGGGCGCTTGTTATTACTACTTCACGCGCTATCGAAATCTGCCAAATTATCTGGCGTTGTTCATCGCTGCAATCGTGGGATTAAGCCCCGGCCTGGTGTTTATGGCGACCTCTTCGCTGATGTCGGAATGCGTTTTCGCGCTGGCGCAAATGGCGGCTTTGGTTGCGGTTGAACGTTGCGTTTCCGAAAAAGACAGCGGGCGGTTCTGGCTTTATGCCTTGCTGGCCGCCAGTGCTGTTTCGTGGGCGTTTCTGACGCGTTCCATGGCTGCGGGCTTGATCCTGGCCGCGCTGCTGTATTTTTTGAAAGAGCGTCTGTTCAAATCGGCGGCTGTGTTTGCGGTGAGTGTCGCGCTGCTGTCCGGTTCGTGGATGTTGTATTCGCGCGCGAAAGCGCCGACTCCCGAACAGCGGGCAGAAATCAACAGCTATATCGTTCGCCCGTACACGGAACAATTTTGGGATCGTGTGGCGGGCCATGAAGCGGCGGGCAGAATTTCGCTTTCCGAACTGCCGGGACGCATTTGGAACAATCTGGCAAGCATTGCTTCCAGCGATCTGGGAGGAATTGTTACGCCTTCATTTTTCCCCTCCCTGAATCAGGGCTTGGCGGAGCGCGGGGAAATCATCCAACTGCTGCTTTCACTGCTGATTCTGGGTCTGGTGATTGCGGGTTATGTTTCTGTGGTTCGCGAAAAGGTGACCTTTGCCGAATTCGCTTTGCCGTTTTCGTTGCTGATCATCCTTATCTGGCCGTTTCCACCTTACAGGTTTCTGCTGCCGTCATTGCCGCTGTTGGTTTTCTATGCGCTGCTGGGGTGTAAGCTGGCGCTGAATTTCCATAGCAAAAGCGTTCAGGCAACGAACCCGCGGGATCGTTGGGTGGGGACGGCAGTTGTGGCGGGCGTTCTGTTGGCTTTGAGCGTTTACGGCAACCTAGCTTACCTGGTCAGAAAAAATGCCGATGTCGCGTCACAGCGTCCACGGTGGATGAGAGTTTTTGACAGCAATGAAGAAATTATGAAGTGGACGGCAGAGAATGTTTCGAAGACCGACGGCATTGTCACGCAAAACCCGGCCTTGGTTCATCTGTACACAGGCAACAAGACAACGACGTTTGATAATCAACGCGGAAATTGGGACAGATGGAACCGCCTGGGTGTGCGATATTTGGTTCACATATCGCCAATCAGAATCCCTGATCCTGACCCGAATGAAGCTAAGTACAGAATCATGCATCGTCAGGCGGACCTAAATTTGCGAGTTGCGGATTTTGGTCCGGCAGATTCAAGGCTTCCCTGGGAAAGCACGCCTTCAACAAATACCAAGATAAATTGAAGAATGTGCGCAGTTTAGGGCTGGAAAAATTCACCACAAAACACGCAAAAAGGATTGAAGTCCGTGAGAGCTTGAACTTTACTTTTGTCACTTTTGAGCATTTTGTGGTTCCTTCCCTGGCTCTGTATTGAGCACAGTCTTCAGAGCGTGTTTTGAAATTGCCTTTTTCTCTAGCCCAGTCGTTCACGACTGGGAAAAGAGAAGCGGGGAAATTTGTTTCAGCCCGGTTCACCGGGCTTGCCATTGGGCTTTAGCCACAAACTATCGGGGCTAAAAGCCGATTAGAAGGACGGTAAACCGCCCTTTACCGTTCTACTGGCTTAATTCCCCAGCCGTGAACGGCTGGGCTACAGAAAAGCGGGCGATCAAACCGAATTTCAAAAATGCTCTCAGAGAAGCGGCGGGCGTCAGGAAAGCTGCTCATTTCATTTTCAGCACGATCAATGTGATGTCATCGCTTTGAGGCAAGCCGCGGGTAAAGCTGAGAACTTCGCTCAATATGCGCTGTTTGATCTCTTCAGCGGTCAAAGTTGCGCTTCGCTTGACCAATTCTTCCAGCCGTTCGTCGCTGAACATTTCGTTGTCATTGTTGACCGCTTCGGTCACACCGTCTGTGTACATCACCACAACATCGCCGGAATTCAATCGTGTTTGCAGCGGTTTGTATTCGATGAAATCAAACGCGCCCAGCAGCACGGATTTCGTCGTCAGCATTTCGGTTTCGCCCGAAGTTCGGACCAGAATTGGCAAGTTGTGGCCGGCGTTGATGTACGTGAAATGGCCTTCGCGATCCAGCACGGCGGAAAACAGTGTGATGAAGCGATTGGATTCCGAACGTAGTGCCAGCACTTTGTTCACGCTGGTGATGACCTCAGTCAGGGGCAAATTGCTGGCGAATTGAACCTGCAATGCTCCTTGCGCCATCGCGGCCAGCAGTGCCGCTGCGACTCCTTTGCCGGAAACATCACCCAGCACAAAGACAAAGCGATCGTCTTTTAGCGGAATCAGGTCGTAAAAGTCGCCCCCCACGAAACGCGACGGAATGTTGTGCGCGGCGACTTCAAAATGATCCAGCGCCTTGATGGCGGACGGCAACAGGGCAATCTGAACTTCTCGCGCCATCCCTAATTCCTGCTCCAGGTTTTTCTTTTCGGCTTCTTCGTGCATCAACCGCACGCTTTCCAGCGACTTGGTCGCTTCAAACGCCAGCGATTCCAGCAGCTTCAAACTGGTTTGCGTCAACAATCCGCCTGAAACGCTGTTGTCCACGTAAAGCACGCCGATGACGTCCCGTTTCAGAATCGTCGTCGTATCCATGTTTTCGGTCATTTGAAAGCGGCGCAACGGAATGCAGGCGATAGAACGAAGGCTCAGGTTTCTGACGCTGTCGCGCGGCAAACCTGCCATGGTCACTTTGCTGTCGTTGATGATGACGCTGCGGTTTTGCTTGAAGGATTCTTCGACGACCGAACGGCTCATTTCAAATTCATTGCCGATCACCGAATTCCGATTGCGGTCGCGCGCGACCTTGAATTCCAGGTTGCCGTCCGCATTCAGCAGCATCAAAAATCCGCGCTCGGCCTGTGTGATTTCAATTGCCGCATCAACAATCAAAAGCAGCACGTCATCCGGCGTCATGGAAAACTTAAAGGCTTGATTGACTTCGACGAAGCGCGCCAGTTTTTGCAGTTCTTCGTTGGCGGAAGCCGTGGGTGTGCGGTCTTTTGACGGGCGGGAAAGCGTCAAATTCGGGCTGCTGTTAAAAATGGCCGAAGCGTTTTCGACAGTGTCGTCAAGAAAGATAATTTGCTGGTCGTCGTCGCCTCCAACGCGAAGCCGGTCCTGGTGATGCAGCGCGCAACGTTCAATTCGCTGATCGTTGACATACGTGCCGCGTTTGCTGCCGACGTCAACCAGATAGTAAGTCTCGTCTTCGTACTGAACTTCTGCGTGTTGGCGCGAAACCGTATCGGACAGCAATTGCAGATCGTTTTCCGCTTTGCGCCCGATGGTGAACACAGGTTTGTCGAGCGGCAGAAACCGCGTCACGCCAAACCGATTGATGATCTTCAACTGCGCCGGCTTTTGCATGGAACGCTGGATGAATGATGAAGCATCAATGCTGAATAATGGAAAAATGAACGGCGCCCGACGACAGAGCGGTTCATCTTTCATCCTTCAGAGTTCATCATTTAGAAAGAAGAGATTGCAGTTTTTTCGTCTTCGAAGGTTTCAAGCACCGAAAGCAAGCCGGTGATTGAAAGAAGCTGGTACGCCATGCGCGAAGGTTTCAGCACTTTCAATTTGCCATTTGCTTCCTTGACGCTTGTGAAGGATTTGATCATTGCGCCGATGCCGGAACTGTCAATCGTCGGCACGCTGGCCAGATTCAGCAGCAGCATAATGCGCTCTTCGGCAATCAATTGTTTCACGGTGTCGCGCAAGCCTTCTTCGCTTTTGCCAATGGTCAGGTTCCCGGCCAAATCAATAATCGTAACTTTGCCCGTGGTTCTGATCTGAATTTCCATCGTTTCTCTTGGCCTCTCGATAGTTCAAAAGTGGTCGGGGGTCGAGCAGCTTCAACGGATGCGAACGGGATTATAGCGCACAATAATCAAGCGATGATCAAGAACGTGTTTCTGCCACCCATGACATCCGAAAAATCCTTATTGTACGTCAGATCAATCCGTCGGAACTGTTTAATCACCTCGCCCAGTTCGCCAGCCGTCAGAAACCCGTCTTCAGTGTGCGAAATTGCCCATTGCCCGATGTGGCGCGCGCGGGAAAGAAAACCGCTGATAAGTTGCAGGTAATGTTCTTTGGAAACCACATCGTCGCCGAGTTTTCCGCGCTGGTTGGCAATCAACTGATCCCAGGATTCATCATTGCCGCGCACCCAGGTTTCCCGCCACCCGGCCGCGGAACTGCGCAAGCCGGCTAGGCCTTCCGGTCGCGGAAAACGCGCAAACATCAGCTCTGCCCGTGCGCCGCGAATGAATTCGTTGCCATCCCGATTGACGCTGTAATTTTCTTTGCCGTTATCAACTGCCTGCCGCTGATCGCGCCACAAGGTCACGAATACTTCTGACAGGGGACGTCGCAATTCTACCGTTTCCGGCGTGAAGGAAAATACGTATTCACCCACACCAAAAACCAGCATGATGGCCAAAGCGCGGCGATGTTCATTTTCGATCTGTTGGATGTTCAACCAGATATTGTCGAACCAGACGGCATCCATTTCACTGAAAAACGCGGCCAGCGTCGGATTATGCAATCGCCGATGTGGCACATAAGCTTCTCCGAGCACCAACGAAACATCTTCTTCAGTCAGAACCTCGCTGGCGTTTTCAACCAGCGCGCGCGAACACCACCAGGCCCATTGGCAGATATCGTTATCCAGCACCTGTTTGCCCCAGAATTTCAGATACCATCCCAGGTCAGGCTGACCGGCAAAGGGAATTGCGATCGAGTTAAATTTCAGGCGGCGCAATACGCTTAGCTCAAACCCCAGCCAACGCCGATTTGTTGTTGAATTGATGGCCATAAAGATTGATTCAGTTTTGAATTTTCGGAACCGGTTCTGAGTTTTCAGTCTGTTGTTCAGGCTCAGCTTCCGGGTTTTGAATTTGCTCTGATTGTGGATCAGGTTTTTGGGGCAGCTCAACCCTGGGAAATTCCTGTGTCGGCATTTGATCCGGAGGAATGATTTCTGCCGTTGGAGCTTCTGTTGAAATTTCCGCTGGCGCAGGTTGATCGCCGATGGGTTCGGGCTGAGCTTCGGCAAATGTAAGCACGGATTCGTATGCCGCCGCTTCGTATATTGCGGCAGTCAAAACAGGTTTCTGTTCCGTTGGCTCTTCATTGGGCAAGGGTGTTTCGAAAGCCAGTATTGAATCCGATTCTGCTTTTTCATCGGGTACGCTGATTTTTGGCTGTTCAACCGGTTCCGGCAAAGTAGGCTGGAAAGCCGGAAGTGAATCCGCCAGAAGAAGGTTCGGCGGAAGTGAATCCGATTGCGGTTCTTCTTCGGATACGCCGACAGTCGGTTGCTCAAATGAAGGCGGGACATTCCAGTGGTCAGCTTGTTGCTGTTCAAAAGGCGCCGGAACATTCCAGATTGCGGCTTGTTGTTGTCGCTGGAACTCGATTTCGGCTTCGCGCTGTCTTCTTTCTTCAGCAACCAGCATCAGCAACAGCTTGGCAACAATCGGGTCAAATTCGATCCCGGCCATATCGGCAATATGCTGTTCGGCTTCAACCAGTTCGTATGCCTGGCGATACGGTCGCCCGGAAATCAGCGCGCAATAACTGTCCACGGCGCGCAAAATGCGCGCACCCATCGGGATCGTTTCACCGCTTAGCCCATCCGGGTAGCCTTGCCCGTTCCACCATTCGTGGTGCCAGCGAACCAGCAATTGCGTTTGTCGCGAAAGCCTGATTTCCGCCGCAGCCTGTTCACCCAGAATCGGATGACGCCATAAATCCAGCCGCTCTTCCCAGGTCAGCGCATTGGGACTGAGCAGGTAATTGCGTTTCATTCCGCGTTCGCCGATGTCGTGCGCCAGCGCGGCAAATTTCAGCGCTGACAGGTCAACGCCATGCAGCCCCATTTCTCTGCCTATGGCTTCGGTCAATCTGGCAATCATCACGGCGTGAGGTTCCGTGTACCCTTCCACGCGGTCTGTTTCCAGCGCCAGCTTCAGCAGGCGGTCGCCAGCCTGGCGCTCCACCTCAGTGAAAATCATCGGCGCCTGTTGTGCTTGCATTTATCCATCTCCTTATTCGTGTTCCCGAATTGGGGCGGGTGAGACCAGAGAGCCGACTTTGTAGGCGATACCGCAGCTAAAAATCAAGCTGTGGCAAATTTTCTCATTCCGTATTCGGATTGCCAGCAACGATCATTCAGGTACAATCACGAAAAGTTCACAGCTCGTAGTTCACGGTTCACAGTCTGTCTTTCTGGAAACTGGAAATTGACGACTGGAAATGGATAACTGTGAACAGCGAACTTTGAACTGTGAACTGGAGGAAAAAATGGAAATCCCGTTGCTGCAAATAGATGCTTTTGCCTCACAAGCCTTCAAAGGAAATCCGGCTGCGGTTTGTTTGCTGGAAGAGGCCAAACCCGCGGACTGGATGCAGAATGTCGGCGCTGAGATGAATCTGGCTGAAACCGCTTTTGTCGTGCCGCGCGTTGAAGAAGGTCAATACGATTTGCGCTGGTTTACGCCGGCAATTGAAATTCCGTTGTGCGGCCACGCAACCTTGGCCAGCGCGCATGCGTTGTGGGAAACCGGCAGGCTTGCCGACACCAAAGAAGCCCGGTTTCATACCATGAGCGGCGAACTGATCTGCCGCCGTGCAGGCAAATTGATCGAAATGGATTTTCCCGCATTGGTTGCCGTGCCGGCAGAATTGCCGCCAGCGGCCATCGAAGCGTTAGGCATCAACCCAAAAAACGTCGTTTGCCATCGCCGAAAAGACGGTTCAGACGGAAACTTTCTGATTGAATTGGAATCCGAAACCGCAGTTCGCAATGTAAAACCGGATTTCAATTTATTGCGCAAAGCCGCCAATGCCGGTTTCATCATCACGGCTCGCGGAGATTCGTCTGGCTATGATTTCGTTTCTCGTTACTTTGCCTGCTACGCCGGGATTGACGAAGACCCTGTCACCGGCTCAGCGCATTGCATGCTGACGCCTTATTGGGCAGAAGTTTTGGGCAAAATGGAGATGAGCGCGTACCAGGCTTCGGCGCGCGGCGGCGAAGTTCAAGTCCGACTGGCAGGCGACAGAGTTTTTCTGGCGGGCGAAGCAATCACAGTGTTGCGCGGCAATTTGCTTTGCTAAGTTTGTCGGCGAAATCAGGCCGGTCCGTAGCTTCATTTTCCAT
>CAZMXG010000067.1:0-35378 GCA_964570175.1 uncultured Heliomicrobium sp.
AAGTGTCACAACTTTTCCCTTGACGCCGTCACCTACTTCATAGATGGAAAATGAATCGAGGTTGCCGGAATAGATCAAACCAGTCCGGCGGCGTGGCGCAGTCTTTCGACCGCGCGGTTTTGGCCAACGACCAAAACAAGTTCAAACAGGCTTGGGCCAACGGATTGACCGGTCAGCGCCGTGCGCGTGGCATTGATCAGCAAGCCGGCTTTGACGTCTTTTTCTTCCGCCAATACGCGCAACGCGGCTTCGACAGCATCGTGATTGAAATCCGCCAGCGCCGCAAAACGCTCAGCCAGTTCCGGCAGCAAGGTTTTCAGCGCAGGGTCTTTCTGAAGGTTTTTCTTGACCGCTGCTTCTTCAAATTCAAAGCTGATGTCGTCCACGAAATAAGGCCGACCGTGTCCCGGAAAATCCAGCAGTGTGCGCGCGCGTTCGCGGAGCAGGGTGATCGTGTGTTTGTACCAGGCTTTGCGTTCGGTTTCGTATTCATCGCGCCACAACCCGGCTTTTTGGAGTTCGGGCTTGATCAGCGGCAACAGTTTTTGCAGCGGCCAGGTTTTGATGTACTCAAAATTCATCCACAGCGCTTTTTGATCCGTCCAGTTACGTTCGTCACCTTCCTGGAAGTTAAACACGGCGTTCGATTTGTGAATCCCTTCCAGCGAAAACACGCGAATCAACTCTTCACGAGAGAAAATTTCCTGATCCTTCGCTGCCAAACCTTCTTCGGGGGCCCAGCCCACCAAAGCCAGAAAGTTAACGAATGCATCGGGAATAAATCCTCGGTCTCGGTACGTCGTCACGCTGACGATTTCGCCGTGCTTACGTTTGGAAAGTTTACTTTTGTCCGGAGCCAGAATCAGCGGCAGATGCGCGAATTTCGGCACGGGCTTTCCCAAAGCCTGATACAGCAAAACCTGCTTGTGCGTGTTGTTAATGTGATCCTGCCCGCGAACGACGTGCGTGATTCCCATTTCGATGTCATCCACCGTGACCGACAGGTTGTACAGCGGATGCCCGTCCGAACGCAGCAACACCAAATCTTCGATGTCGTTGTAATCTCGTTCCTGCAAACCGAAAACAATGTCGTCAAATTGCGTTTTGCCTGCTTCCGGCACCTTGAAGCGAATCACGAACGGTTCGCCGGTTTCTGCGCGCGCATCGGAATCGGGTTTGGGCAAATCGCGGAACGGATTGATGACTTTTTCTTTGGCGATGTCTTGTTTGATGGTGGTGTCGTCGCGTTTCTGTTTCGGTGTGAAATCTCGATACGCCCAGCCCGTTTCCAGTAATTGGTAAGCCGCCGCGCGATGCTGGTCGGCGTAATCGGATTGGTAAAACGGCCCTTCGTCATAATTCAGCCCCAGCCATTCCATGCCCTCCAGAATGCCGCGAATCATTTCTTCGCTGGAACGTTGCAGGTCTGTGTCTTCAATGCGGAGGATGAATTTGCCGCCCATCTTGCGGGCAAACAGCCAGTTGAAAAGTGCCGTGCGCGCTCCGCCCATGTGCAAATACCCTGTCGGCGAAGGCGCAAAACGAACTCGAATGTCAGACATTGTTTTTTGCTACTTTCTTGTTGGTGATACGTCAGAACAGCGAGGCACTATACTGAATGCTTTTGCCGGTCAGCAAGGTGCCAATCTTCTTTTGCCCAGCCTATTGCGGCTGAACCTCGTCCAGCCTGCGTTCAAGAAACCGGCGCTCGCTTTCGTTGGTGACCAGCGCCAGCGCGCGTTCGTAGCTTTGCCTTGCTTGGGCGAAAGAACCGGCTCTGCGCTGTAAATCGGCGCGAGCTGCGTGCAGCAGGTGGTAATCGTTCAATTCAGCCGTAAGTCCATCCATCAACGCCAAACCTGCTTCAGGGCCATCAACCATTGCGATGGCGGCTGCGCGGTTCAAAGTCACGATGGGCGAAGGCTGCACGCGTTCCAGTAATTCGTACAATTGGACAATTTGTGGCCAGTCAGTGTCTTCGAATCGCGCCGCCTGGCAATGCAGCGCGGCAATCGCGGCTTGCAATGAAAACATACCTGGGCCATCGCGAAGCGCCGCTTCGACCAGCGGCAAGGCTTCGGCGATCTGCTTCTGATTCCAGCGGCTGCGATCCTGGTCTTCCAGCAAGACTACGTCTCCGGCTTTGTCCAATCGCGCTTCGCGCCGCGAATCGTGCAACAGCATCAGCGCCAGCAAGCCATTTATTTCTGCCGGAGGCTGCGGCTTCATCAACGCCTGAACCAGTTTTGCCAATCGGATGGCCTCTGCGCAAAGGTCGGCTCGCGCCATCATTTCGCCGCGCGTCGCCGCGTAACCTTCGCTGAAAATCAAATAAATCACTGTCAGGACGGCGTCCAACCGCTCCGGCAAATCATTGGTATCGGGAATTTGGAAGGGAATGCCCGCGTCGCGAATCTTGCGTTTGGCGCGAACCAAACGCTGCGCCATTGTTGTTGTTGGCACCAGAAAAGCGCGCGCGATTTCCTCGGTTTCCAGTCCGCCCAGCATGCGCAAGGTCAGCGCGACTTGTGAATCAGGTGCCAGCGCCGGATGGCAGCAAGTGAAAATTAGCCGCAATCGGTCGTCTGGAATTTCGAACGAGTCGAAATTCGGTTTCACGCTGGAAGACACCAGCGCGGACGCGGCATACCACTGAAGTTTTTCTTCATGGCGGGATTGGCGGCGCAATCGGTCAATGGCTTTGAAGCGGGCGGTTTGGATAATCCAGGCGCGTGGAAATTCCGGGATGCCGGATTCAGGCCACTGTTGCACGGCGGCGGTAAACGCTTCCTGCGCGGCTTCCTCAGCGACATTAAAATCGCCGATTAGCTTGATCAGCGCCGCGACAATCTTTCCCCAGTCGGAGCGATAAAGTGAATCAATCGCAAGGTTTACGTCCAGTTTTGCGTATGGAAGCATAAGGTACGATAAAAAATTTTGGGCGCAGTGTCGAATTTGGCCTGCGCCGTTCGATTTACCCGTGAAAGAACAAAATGGAGGTTTCGTGAATGAAGTACATGCTGCTGATTTACATGGAAGAAAACGCGATGAGCGAAGCTGAGCGAGCGCAGTGTTACGTGAAATCCGCCGGACTTGCCCAACAGTTACACGCAAATGGGCGATTACGGGGAACTTCGCCGCTTCAGCCTGCGGCTTTAACCAAAAGCGTGCAAATTCGCGAAGGCAAACAACTGGTGACCGATGGTCCATTTGTGGAAACGCGCGAACAGCTTGGCGGGTTCTTTCTAATTGAAGCGAAAGATCTGGACGAAGCCATCACTGTCGCCGGGCAGATTCCCGGGGCGCAAGCTGGCACGGTGGAAATTCGCCCGGTGATCGAACTTCCGGGATTGCCAAAGCTGTAAAGTTTGCGCAAGCAAGCCGCAAGATTTGCCAAGCATCCACGCCACGCCGTTGATACTGTTGGCCGATATTTCCGGCAATCTGATTGAAAATTTTCGACGCGATGTCGTTTTCGGCAACCGCCGTACGATTTACTTGTGGGGATAGGAACATGAAATATCTGTTGTTGGTGCATCACAACGAACAAGTGCTCAGCGATTTGGGCGAAACGGAATTGGGAAAAATGCGCGATGAATCCGTTGCGCTGTGCAATGAGATTCATTCCATGGGGCAATATCTGGATGCTGCGCCGCTGCATCCGACTTCGACTGCCACCTGTGTGCGTGTGCGCGATGGCAAGCGAATCGTCACTGATGGCCCGTTTGCGGAAACGCGCGAACAGCTCGGCGGATATTTTTTCATCAATGCCAAGGACCAAGACGAAGCCGTCAGCATTGCGTCACGGATTCCCGGCGCGCGCATAGGCACCGTCGAAGTCCGCCCGGTTCTGGAAATTGAAGGTCTGCCAGAGAAGTAGAAGCCATAACCAAAGAGAGACTCAATGAGGCTGATTGATTCAATCATTCGGGAGTTTGAGCACGAAGCGCAAACCACGCGCAGGCATTTGGAACGGCTGCCGGACGACAAGCTGGACTGGCGGCCACACGAAAAGTCATATGCGGCGGGTGCTTTGGCGGCTCACCTTGTCGAATGCATTCGTTGGGGCGATTCGATCTTTACCCATGACGAATTCAACTTCGATCCGGCGACCTTCCAGTTTTACAAGGCTGAATCGGTGGCGGAGTTGCTGAAGACCTTTGACGAGACCGTGGGGGACTGCAAGCGAGCTTTGAAAAACGTTGACGATGCCGCGCTGGGGAAAAACTGGCAGTTGAAAATGCGAGGCCGGACGCTGGTCGAAAAAAGCAAGGCAGACGTGTTCCGTGACTTTACCTTGAGCCACCTGATTCATCACCGAGGGCAGTTTTCAGTTTACCTGCGCCTGCTTGATATTGCCGTTCCCGGATCTTACGGACCAACTGCTGACGAACAATGAGAAAGCGACATGAGGAACACGAGCTCAAAAACCGATAAACAATTAACGAAGGCGCAGGACGATTTTCCGCCTAGGCTGGCCAAGCCTGCGCAACGGGCACTTGCCAACGCCGGATACACGAAGTTGGCACAACTGACCAAAGTCACAGAAGCAGAATTGGCGAAGCTGCATGGGATGGGACCTAAAGCGCTCGGCCAACTTCGCGAAGCGCTGGCCGTCATTGGCGAGTCGTTCGCAAAATCATAATCAATGGCTGTAAACCAAAAGGAAGTTCAATGCAAAAAATAATTCCGTTCTTGTGGTTCGATAACAACGCCGAAGAGGCGATCAATTTCTATGTTTCGATTTTCAAAAACTCAAAGATTTTGAGCACGACTCCGGGGCCAAACGGGACGATTATGACTGCAACCTTTCAGCTTGAAGGACAGGAATTTTACGCTCTCAATGGCGGCCCGATGTTCAAATTCACAGAAGCCATTTCGCTGTTCGTGAATTGCGAAACACAGGAAGAGGTTGACGAACTGTGGGCGAAGCTTTCGGCGGGCGGAGCAGAATCAAGATGTGGCTGGCTAAAAGATAAATTCGGTTTGTCCTGGCAAATCATTCCGACGGTTTTGGGCAAGCTGATGGGCGACAAAGACCCCGTCAAAGCCAGGCGCGTCATGGACGCAATGCTGCAGATGGGCAAGATTGACATTTCCGCCTTGCAGCAGGCGTATGAGCAACAATAATCCAGCAGAGGAAAAATCAGATGACAGCTCAAACAACAACCAGCACTCCACCACGCCGTCTGGGGCGCAGTGTATTGGCAGTGTTTTTAGGGTTTCTTGCGGTAGTTGTACTTTCGCTCGGCACCGATCAAGTGATGCATATGTTGAACGTCTATCCACCCTGGGGAGTGCCGATGGACGAAACAAGCGATAACTTGCTGGCGCTGACCTATCGTTGCGTGTACGGCGTGATTGGCAGTTACATCACAGCGAAATTCGCGCCCCACTCGCCGATGCGCCACGTTTGGATCGGCGCGGGAATTGGTTTTGTCCTGAGCCTGCTCGGTGTTGTCGCGGCAATGAACGTGAACCTGGGGCCGATCTGGTACCCCATCGCGCTCGCGCTTACCGCCCTACCCTGTGCCTGGCTGGGCGGAATGCTGCACCGCAAATGGAGCGCAGAACAGTGACTAGGAATCAGAGGTAAAGAAGAATGGCTCTCGCCAAGGAAACAATGGCAACCAGAACGAAAGGAGAAATCATTATGACAGAGAAGGAGAATCTTAAAGCTTCATCGCAATCGCCCCAACCAAATTCTGATCTCAAAAGTCTTGATCGTTTGGTTGGCACCTGGAAAGTATCCGGTGAAGCGCAGGGAGAGATTCAGTATGAATGGGCGGAGGGAGGTTTTTTCCTACTACAACATTTTGACCTATTGCACGGCGGGCGAAAGATCAAAGGCCTGGAAGTTATCGGTCATCTTCAAGGATTCGGCGAAGCGCCGAGCAAAGACATTCGGACTCGCGTCTATAGTTTTCTGGATGGCCTGACGCTTGATTATGTGTACGAACTGGAGGGCGATACGCTGACCATCTGGGGCGGGGAAAAGGGATCGCCCGCCTATTACAAAGCAATTTTCAGTGATGACGGCGGCACTTTGACAGGCGGCTGGGTGTGGCCTGGCGGAGGATATAACACCATTACTACCAGGGTGAAGTAGATCATCAATGCAGGGATCGCATCTTTCCAAGGAGGAACTTCAATGAGAAAAATTGTTGTGAACATGAATTTGACCCTTGATGGCGTGATGCAGGCGCCGGGCCGACCCGATGAAGATACACGCGGGGGCTTTCAGTATGGCGGCTGGGCGGCACCTTACTTTGATCCGGTTATGGCCAGTTCTGCGGCAGAGGGAATGTCTCAAATGCCGTCTCTGTTATTTGGGCGACGCACTTATGAAGACTTCTACTCCGTTTGGCCCAATCGAACAGACAACCCTTTCACCGGATTCCTCAACGCCGTCCAGAAGTATGTGGCGTCAACGACGCTGGAAGAGCCGCTGCCGTGGAGCAACTCTATACTTCTAAAAGGTGATGCGGCGACGACAGTAGCCGGGCTAAAGAAACAACCAGGCAGTGACCTTGCCGTGTTTGGCAGCGGCGTGCTGGTCCGAGCGTTGATGAAGCACAATCTGATTGATGAATTCGTACTTTCTATCCACCCATTGGTTCTCGGATCGGGACAACACCTTTTCACTGAGGAATGTCCGTTTGCAAAGTTTGAATTTGCTTCCAGCAAGACGACGACAACGGGTGTGGTGATAGCGACCTATAAACCATTGGCGGAAAAAGCCTCTTAACTTTTGAACAGACATCTCTACAGCGAAAGGCAGGAAATAAAATGCAGATCAAACTCGCGAGCATTACGGTTGCAGATCAGGAAGAAGCGTTGCGCTTTTACACAAAGGTATTGGGCTTCGTGAAAAAGGAAGATATTCCAATGGGGCCGTATCGTTGGCTGACAGTCACCTCGCCGGATGGCGTGGAAGGCGTGGAATTGGTGTTGGAACCGCTGGCTTTTCCGCCTGCACAGGTTTATCAAAAGGCGCTGTTTGACTCTGGAATCCCTGCCACAGCGTTTATCACCAGCGACATCAAAGCCGAGTACCAGCGCCTGAAAGAGCGTGGCGTCAACTTTCGTGGTGAGCCGCAAAGCATGGGACCGATTACGGCAGTCCTGTTTGAAGATACCTGCGGCAATCTGATCAACCTGGTGCAGCCAGCAGTTTAGTCCTGTCCTTGGACAACAACTGAAAGCTCATACCGCAAAACTATCGGAGGGCAATTTGATCGAACTTCATCCTGTCACACTGGAAGGCTATGGCATCAGCTTGGAGCCTCTGACCCTTGAGCACGAGAAAGACCTGAATGCCGCGGCGGCGAATGGCAATCTGTGGGAACTGTGGTTCACCTCAGTTCCGAAACCAGAACACATGCGGGGTTACATTGCGGACGCGCTGGCAGGCCAGCAAGCCGGGCACATGCTGCCGTGGGCTGTTCGGGAATTGGCAAGCGGCTCCATCGTTGGAAGCACACGCTACCACGACATCGTTGCATCAATAGATCGCGTGGAAATTGGCTACACCTGGTACGGAAAACAATGGCAGCGCAGCAACGTCAATACCAGTTGTAAGTTATTGCTGCTAAGTCATGCCTTCGACACGCTGGGTTGCAAGGTGGTGGGGTTGCGCACGGACAATTTCAACTTCGCTTCCCAACGCGCTATTGAAGCTTTGGGAGCTAAAAAGGATGGCGTTTTGCGGCATCACACAGCTCGGCGCGACGGATCCGTCCGCGACAGTGTGATGTACAGCATTCTGGCGACGGAATGGCCGGACGTGAAAAAGCATCTTGAGGGGCGTCTGGCGCGGCACACTTCAAGTAAATGAATTTGGTGCTTGTCAAACACAGGCGAGGAAAGACGAAATGGCAGCAGCGGTTACCGCAGCGGAATTTGTGAAAAAGCTGAAAACATATCGTTCGGCGGAAGAACAGAAAAAGATTCAACGGTATTTCAAACCCAGTGACGACGACCAATTTATGGGTGTTCGCATGGGACAGGTTTTCGCGCTGGCCAAAGAGTTCATTCAAATGCCGCTCGACGAAGTTGAGAAGTTACTGGAAAGCCCGATTCACGAAATGCGGGTTGGCGCAGTCAGCATCATGGATTTTCAGGCGCGCAGCAAAAAAACTCCGCCTGAACGTAGAAGGGAATTGTTCGATCTTTACTTGAAACGCCACGACAGAATCAACAACTGGGATTTGGTGGATCGCAGCGCGCCGTATGTCGTCGGCGGGTATTTGTTCGATAAGCCGCGCGATGTTTTGTACAAACTCGCGCGTTCTAAAAACATCTGGGAACGGCGCACCGCCATTGTTGGCTCTGGCTATTTTATTAAAAAGCGCGACATCACCGACACGTTTAAGATTGCGGAAATGTTGCTGAAGGACAAAGAAGACTTAATTCATAAAGCCACCGGGTGGATGTTGCGCGCATCCGGCGACGTAGATCGCGAAAAGTTGTTGAGCTTTTTGGACGAGCACGCTGCAACGATGCCGCGCACTGCTCTGCGCTATGCAATTGAACATCTCGACAAACCACAACGGGATCATTATCTGAGCCTGAAAAAGGCAACAATATGAGGAGGTAGTATGGCTACGAAAATTTTCGTCAACTTGCCAGTCAAAGACCTAAAAGCATCCATCGAGTTTTTCACGAAACTTGGCTACACGTTCAATGCGCAGTTCACGGATGAAACGGCGACGTGCATGATCATCAGCGAAGACATTTACGCGATGCTGCTGACCCACGAAAAATTCAAAGTCTTCACGCCAAAAGAAATTTGTGATGCGACCAAAAGCTCTGAAGTTTTGATTTGCTTGTCGTGCGAAAGCCGCGAACAGGTGGATGAAATGGTGGGCAAGGCTGTTGCCGCGGGTGGAACGACCTATAACCAACCGCAGGATCACGGCTTTATGTATGGCCATGGATATCAAGACCTGGATGGTCATATCTGGGAACTGATGTGGATGGACCCAAGTGCAGTCAACCAAAACTAAACGGGGCAACGCAAATCGGGAAACTGCTTATGTGCAGAAACATCAAAACACTTTTCAACTTCGATCCACCGGTAACCGACGATGAAATCCACGCGGCTTCCGTGCAATTCGTCAGAAAGCTGAGCGGATTCAACAAGCCGTCGAAAGCGAATGAAGCTGCCTTTCTTGCAGCCATTGACGAAGTCGCTGCAATTTCGAAAAAGCTATTGAATGCGCTTGAGACGAATGCTCCGCCCAGGAACAGGGAAGAGGAGGCCGCCAAAGCGCGCGCACGCGCGGCCCAGAGATTTCCGGCGTAAATTATCAACATTAATTTTGGTCGAAAGCTGTCCATCTGTTCATTGATCACCAATGATGAACAGATGGAAGGAGGGAAATTTATGGCATCGAATAATCCGGCTAATGCTGTTTCAAATGGTCAGCTTTGGGCTGGGCGCATTGTCAGCGCCTTGCCAATTCTCTTTTTGTTGATGGACGGGCTGATGAAGTTGGCAAAGCCGTCGTTTGTCGTGGAAGCGACAGTGCAGCTTGGCTATCAGGAAAGCGTCATTATTCCGCTGGGAATTGTCCTGACCATTTGCACGATTCTGTATGCAATTCCACGAACTTCGGTTCTTGGCGCGATTTTAGTAACAGGATATTTGGGCGGCGCTGTTGCAACGCACGTTCATCAGAGCGATTCACATTTTAAGATTTTATTCCCGGTTGTCTTTGGCATACTGATCTGGGGAGGATTGTATTTGCGCGATGCTCGCATGCGCGTGCTGTTGCCGTTGACGAATTAACAGGGAGGAGGAGCCATGAAGAAAATACCTGCAATGCGACCACAGCCTTTGATCGCGGTCTGCGACGTCGAAGCGAGCAGCCGCTGGTATCAACGCTTGCTTAATTGCCAAAGCGCGCACGGCGGCGAAGAATATGAACGGCTGGTTTCCGACGGCGAATTGATCATGCAGTTGCACAACTGGGATGTGGAACATCACCACGGAGCCATCGGGGACCCTGAAGCCAGGCCCTATGGCAATGGCGTGTTGCTGTGGTTTGAGACAGATGATTTTGATGCAGCAGTCGCAAGAGCGGTGGAATTGAAAGCCCATGTTGTGCTGGCTGCGCATCGGAATCCGCCGGAAGGGCAGAGTGGAGGCCCGGCGCATCGCGAAATCTGGCTGCGCGACCCGGATGGTTATACCGTCGTTTTGGTAAGTCCCGATGGGGAAGCCGCATAAATGTAAAAGGCTGGCATCTGGCCAGCCTTTTACATTTCTTCCAACCATAAATTGCGCTTACGGCTTGGTTGTCTGTGCCGCTGAAGCGCTTTGGCTCAAACCGCGATTGAGAAGCATTTTGACTTCCACACGACGGTTTTGCGCGCGTCCTGCAGCGGTTTTGTTGTCGGCCACGGCATCGGTTTTACCGTACCCCATAGGCGAAACAAACCGGCGAACTGGAATTTTATGATTTACCGCCAGGTATTGAATCACCGCGTCGGCCCGCGCGCGGCTAAGCTGGAAATTCTTGGCTTCACTGCCGGTCGAATCGGTATGCCCGCCGACTTCGATCATATACGCCTTTGCAGCCAGGGCTTTTGTCGCCAAAGCATCGAGTTGTTGCTTGGCTTCCGGTGAAAGCAGCGCACTGTTTACTTTGAAAGTGACAATGGCCGATTCCTGCACGTCGTAATCGTCTATCGCCGAAATGCGTTCGTTTGCCACGCGCACTTCTTTTCTGGCTTCTTCGGCGACGGCGTACAACTCATCCATCTGTCCGGATAAACGCTCCTGGTTTGCCTCTACAGGGTTCACACGAGTATCGGTTGTAATTGCCGCCCGCATGTCCGCTTCATTGAATCTGATCTTTTCCGCCACAAGTTGACCCTGTCTGTCGCCGCGTCCTTCGACTTCAATAATCAGCCCGCGCAAGATATCCGTCGCAGGATATTTTTTACCGAAGCGAAGGAACCCTCCGGTGGTCTTGATGCTAGTGCTGTCTGTCAGCAAAACCTGATAATCCGCACGGTTGCGATCGCGCATGGTAAAGGTATCAGCTTCACGCGAAATGACGACGCCTTTGAACTTCACCTTTGATCCATTCGGAACCGACTGCATGCTTAAATTTCTAGGTTTCGAATTCTGCCCGTTTGAGCTTTGCCCAAACGCTTGCGAAGTCGCTGCCAACACCAAAGTCAGGCAGCAAGCCAGTGTAATTGGTCTCCAGTTTTTGATCTCACAGATATTCATGTTTCTCCTTTTCTGTTTTGGCGGGGGAAAGTGCAAAAAAGCATTCTCGTTGGGGGGAAACAATAAGCGTCTGAAAGACGGCTTCAGTTAAGTCTGACTTGGAGGATGAAAAAATCGTAGCCAAAGACGGCGCAAAAATCAACGCGCTCAAAAACGATCGTATTGCCAAGGGGGAATGCTTTCAATCGCTGGTCCGGTTATCCGGCCGCAGCGAATCCAGAAGCGCCACAAGCATATCTGGATTCACTGGTTTTACAAGATGATGCCTAAAACCCGCTGCTGTGGATCGGCGACGGTCTTCCTCTTGTCCGTAGCCGGACAGGGCAATCAGCGTCGTTTCCGCAAATACCTGCTGTTCCAGCAAACGCGCTGCCACGTCATACCCGTTCATTCCGGGCAATCCAATATCACAGACCACGACTTGTGGACGGAAGGCGCTGGCTGCCTCCACCGCTGCCAACCCATCGTGCGATATCCGCACTTCATGGCCTTCGCGTTTCAATATGAATGCCATCATTTCTGCCGAATCCACATTATCTTCGACAATCAAAATTTTCAGGGCTGGAGTTGGAAGCGCGGAACCTGGCACACCTGAATCGGTTTCTCCTGCCGTTTCGTTTTCTGCTTCCTGCATTACAGGCAGCCAGATGGTAAATTCGCTGCCTTGGCTGGGGCCCTCGCTTTTCGCTTCAACTGTTCCGCCGTGCATTTCCACCAGGTTGCGAACAAGTGTCAGTCCGATGCCCAGTCCGCCTTGCGAACGATCCAGCGAACGATCCGCCTGGGTAAACAAATCAAAAACATGCGGAATCAGGTCTTCGGACAAACCGACTCCGTTATCGCGGACGCGAATGATCGCCTGACCGTTTTCCTGTATAACATTAAGTTGAATCTGTCCGCCTTCTTCGGTGAATTTGGCCGCGTTGTTCAGAAGGTTGCCGACAACCTGGACAAGGCGCGTCAGATCGCCTTCGACGTATAGGGGCTCAACAGGGAGCGTGATTGTCAGCAAATGCTTGCGCGCATCAATCAGCGGACGGCTGGTTTCGACTGCGCGATTGATGATCGTCGTCAGGTTGAGCGGTTCACGTTGCAAGGTGACTTTGCCGCGGGTGATGCGCGATACGTCAAGCAGGTCGTCCACCAGCCGGGTCAGATGCTGGGTCTGGCGTTCGATCACTTCGCGCGCCCAGCGCTGATTGGCATCCGCCGGGCCGATCAACTTCAGCACCTGCGCGGCATTGCGAATCGGGGCAAGCGGGTTGCGCAGTTCGTGGGCCAGCATGGCCAGAAATTCGTCTTTGCGCCGATCCGTTTCGCGAAGCGCTTCTTCCGCCTGTTTGCGTTGAGCGAGCTCTTTTTGGACCGTCATGAAAAGCTGGGCATTATCAATCGCCACGGCTGCCTGGCTGGCAATGCCTGCGCCGATGCGTTCGTCGCGTTCGGTGAAAATGCCGGGTTCGGAATGGCCAAAAAACAAACCGCCCAAAACCTCGCCGTTGCGCGATGTCACTGGCACTGCCAGATAACTTCGCACCAGCAGATGACCTTTGGGCATTCCATAATGCGGCGCACTTTTTCCATAGTCCGGATGCTGAAGAATATCGTCGCTGCGAACGATGCCTCGGCCACGAAAAGTGTGTTCAAAAATAGCCGTATTGCGTGGCAGACCAAATTTCTCGAATGCTTCGCGCGGCGCGCCGGACAGCGTGTACAGTACATAGGATTCGCCCTGTTCGTTGACCAGGTTGTAGAAAAAAGCTCCAAAGTTTGCGCCCGTCAGTTTGGTTCCGGCATCGGTGATGTTTTGGACGAGTTTCTGCAAATCCAGTTCCCCTGCCACGCTGCGCGCGACCTCGTACAAGATTTCAGCCTCTTCACGCGCTTCTCGTTCCCGCAAAAACAACGCGGCGCGCTCTGCTTCCGCCTGCTGGCGGTCGGTGATGTCGCGGGCAATTTTCGACGCTCCAATAATCTTCCCGGTTTCGTCTCGTAGCGGCGAAACAGTGAGCGAAATGCAACGTTCCGTTCCGTCTTTGCGCCGCCGCACGGTTTCGTAGTGGTCCACTGTCTGGCCGCGCCTGATTTTTTCAAGAATCTCAGGCTCCTCGTCAATGCGGTTTGCGGGAATCAGCATCATCACCGACTGACCGATGGCTTCCGCAGCAGTGTAACCGAACATCTTTTCCGCGCCCTTGTTCCAACTGGTGATGATTCCCTGAATATCTTTGCTGATAATGGCGTCATCCGACGATTCAACGATTGCGGCCAGTCGCGCGCGCGCGGCTTCAGCCTGCTTGTGCTCGGTCATGTCTGTAATCGCCGATACCCAACCGATGACATTGCCATTCTGGTCAAATTCCGGCGCATGAGAACAGTGCATAAAGCGCTTGCCGATCCGCGCGTATGGAATTTCGATTTCGTATTCGACCGGCTTGCCGCGCAAAACGATTTCAATGTATTGGCGAAATTTTTCGTACGCTTCCGTGCCGACAATTTCCGGGATGGGTTTGCCGGTGCATTCCGCGGGCGTCAGGCCGAATCGTTCCGCGTAAGGTTGATTGACGAACAGGAATCGTTCCTGCCGGTCACAGTGCGCGATGAACACAGGGGCGGTATTGGCAATCAACATGATCTGCTGGGCGCTTTGCCATAATAATTCTTCTGTCCGTTTGCGTTCTGTAATGTCGAATGAAACACCGAGCATGGAAACAGCCTCTCCCGAATCGTTAAAGACAGCTTGTCCGATTGAGCGAATCCAGCGGACTTCCGATGCGCCCAGCGGCGTGATGCGGTATTCGACATTGTATTCTTCCCGCCCTTGCAAACAGGTTTCGATGGCTTCTTCCGCCTGCTGCAAATCCTGGCTGTTTATCAGCCGCGCCCAGGTTTCGTAATAAATTGGTCCGGGCGAAGGTTGGTAGCCCCATAATTTTTTGTGGAGGTCAGACCAAAAAAGCTCGCCGGTTTTGATGTTCCATTGCCAGGTGCCGATTTGTGCGGCTTCGGTCGTCAACTGCAGATGCGCTTGCGATTCGTGCAGTGCCAGTTCGCCGCGCAGTTTTTCCAACGCCAGCCAGGTTCGTTCGGCCACGGCTTCCAGCAAATTGATTTCCTGTTCGGTCCAATTGCGCGGACGGTCATCGCTGGCCCACAACGATGCCACCCAGCGGCCGTCGCGCATCAGCGGAACGGCAATATAGGCTCGTTCGCCATTTTGAGAATATGCCGGTTCGTAGAATTCTGCTGTGCGTGGATCTGTTTGCGAATCACGGTTGACGACGGTTTTTCCGGAGCGCATTTCGGCTGATGTAATGGGACTATATTCGGAAATACGATGCACGCCTGCCACCGATTCGGCCCCGCGGCAATAATCCCGGTGAATCGTTTCCAGGTCGCGTTCCAAATCAATTTCATTGAACAGGCACCGTCTGACCTGAAGATGTTTCCCGACGGACTGTGCGACGGAAAATAACAATTCGTCCGGCTGTTCAACCTTGCGCGTGAATTCGCTGATTTCCGCCAGCAAAGCCAGGCGGTTTTCTTCCCACTTGCGTTCGGTGATGTCGTTCGAAGTGGTAAGAATGCATTTTTCCCCATCAAGCGAAATGATTTCCGCCGACAGCAGTATGGTGCGAATGGCGTCATCCTTGGCCCGGATATTGATTTCCAGGTCGCGCACCACCCCCTGGCCATTGAAAGCATTCGCCAACTTGGCACGGCCTTCCGAATAGGGAAAGATTCCCAGTTCGTCCGACGTCCGGCCAATCATCTCTTCGCGACTGTAGCCCAGACTTCGCAACGCCGCTTCATTCGCGTCAACATAACGGCCTTCGGCCAGCGTGGAAATCGTCATCAAATGCGGACTGGCGTGAAACGCTTTGGAAAAACGATCTTCAGTTTGGCGCAACGCCTCTTCCGCTTGTTTGCGTTCGGTAATGTCGGCAACCGAGCTGATCACGTGCGGGCGCGAGTTGATATCAACCACTGACGCCCCAATCACACCCAGACGCTCTTCGCCGTTTTTCATGCGAAATCGGGCTTCCGCTCCAAAAATACTGTCACCAATTTTCAGTTTGGCTAACCCCCGGGCGTGTTTTTCCGGTTCAATCCACAGCTTCAACTCATTTGGCGTGTGTCCCAGCGCTTCTTCGCGGGTGTATCCGGACAGCCGCACAAAACTTTCGTTGACTTCTACCAGCCGCCCATCGTCGAGTGAGGTGATTGTCAGCGCCAGCGGGCTTTGCTCAAACGCGGCGGAAAACTTCCATTGCGAAGCGCGCAACGCCTCTTCCCATTGACGCCGCATCTGCTGAAGCTTCAGGTGCGATTCCACGCGCGCAAGCAGTTCCCGCGCGGAAAACGGCTTGATCAGATAATCGTCCGCGCCTGCTTCCAGGCCTTCAATACGCGATTCCTCACCTGCACGCGCCGAAAGCAAAATCACGGGTGTGGTTTTCAAACGTTCATCAGCGCGCAATTCGCGCAACAGCCCAAATCCGTCCAGGTTTGGCATCATCACATCCGCCAGCACCAGATCCGGCATGCGTTTGCGCGCCGCCTGCAAAGCCTCGTATCCGTCGCCAACCGCAATAACCTCATACTTCTGGCTGAGCAGTCGCTGAATGTATTCCCGCATGTCTGCGTTATCGTCGGCCAGTAGAATGCATGCTCTGGAAAGAGAAGAAACGATGGCGGGTTGGGACGTTTCTTCGGCTTTCAGGCCTCCAATTTCTCTTTTTGCTCGTCTGTCTGAATCCGAAGCCAGCCACCAGCGCGCTTCTTCCAGATAAGATTCAGCCCAGGCATCTGGCGAATCAAGCTTTCGTGAATCCTGAGAAGGCTGGATGCGATCGGAGGGCAGATGGGATTTACCCAGCGGGATCGTCACGACAAAGGTGCTGCCAATGCCCACTTCGCTTTCTGCCCGCACGGAGCCGCCATGCAGCTTCACCAGTTCCTGTACAAGCGCAAGTCCGATCCCGCTGCCCTCGAATGTGCGACCCTGTGTTCCCTGAACGCGGTGGAAGCGCTCAAATACATGCGGCAATTCTGTTGTGGGAATGCCAGTGCCGGTATCGCGCACGGCCAATTCCACCGTTTCACCAATCCGTCGCAACGAAACTTCAATTTCGCCCTGGAAAGTAAATTTGAAGGCGTTCGAGAGAAGATTCAAAACAATCTTTTCCCACATTTCGCGGTCAATGTAGACAGGCGCTCCCAGCGGCGGGCAGTTGATAATCAGTCGCAGCCCGGCATGTTCGATGGCTGAACGGAAGACGCTGGCAAGTTCTGCCGTGCAGGTCGCCAGGTCCGTGGGTTTGTATGACGCCTGAGCCCGTCCAGCTTCAATGCGCGAAAAATCCAGCAGCGTGTTGACCAATTTGAGCAAGCGCAATGAATTGCGATACGCAACGTCAAGCTGATCGCGATGTTCTGGCGACATTGTCTCATCAGCTTTTTGCAACAGGTTTTCCAACGGCCCAAGCATCAGCGTGAGCGGCGTACGGAATTCGTGACTGACATTGGAAAAGAAAGCCGTTTTGGCTTGATCAATTTCGGCCAAGGCTTGGGCCCGCTTGCGTTCCTCTTCGTAGGCACGCGCGTTTGCAAAGGTGGCGGAAAGCTGATTCGCAGTCAGTTCCAGAAAGTTGCGATAATCATCATTAAACCCCAGGCGTGGACTAATTCCAGCAATTAAAAAGCCCGCTGGGAATTCCTGACCTCCGGCTTTGGCCAGGGGCAAAATAAATGCAGACCTCGCCCAATCGTCTTTCCAGGGACCTGCAGGCAATCGTCCGAATTTCTCCACTAGACCTTCAATCGTCTGTCCGCGATTGGCCGCGCCAACTTGATCTAGATTCCATAGGTCATCGTTGCTGCCGAGGTTGGTGATCAAGGGGCTGGCTTCGGTTCCGGCGACCAAATTTACGGTTTCGCTGAGCCGTGCACGCTTCCCGTCTTCATCCAGCAGATAAATCAATGCGAAAGGGAAATCGTGCGGGTTTTCGGCCAGTGTGGCAGCGGCTACGTGGCAGGCCTGTTCCGTGTTTTTTACTTCCGCCAGGCTGCGTTTGCCCAGGTCGCTCAAGGTTTTCAATCGCCGCCGCCCTAAAACTCGCGAGGTTTCTTCGGTGCAGGCGCAAAACAACCCGCCAATGCGTCCGCTTTCATCCCAGATAGGGCTGTAGGACCAGGTGAAATAAACCTCTTCCGGAAAACCATTGCGCTCCATAAAGAGCAAAACTTCTTCATTCCAACTGGCTTGCCCTTCGCGCATTACCGCGTCCACTTGCGCCGAAAGGTCATCCCATATTTCCGCCCAGACGCGCTGCGCGGGTTGACCCAACGCCGCCGGATGTTTGCCGCCAAAGATTGGCGCATAACCGTCGTTATAAAGAATCGTCAGTTGATCGCCCCACCAGACAAACATCGGATAGCGCGAATTGAGCATAAGACGTACAGCGGTTTTCAGGCTTTGCGGCCATGTTTCGGCTGGGCCTATCGGCGTTTGCGACCAGTCGAACGCGCGCATTCGTTCGCCCATTTCGCCGCCACCGGAAAGAAAATCAGAAATTGCTGGCGGCGTCATTGGTCCACGCGAAATGATCATAGGGCGTCTCGAAAAATGTCCGTTTCATTGCTGCTTGCGCGCTCACACGTGCTCCTTTCCCAGGGGAGATAGCCGTTTATGTGAGCGCGTGAATTACGAGTTTGGGTAACTTCTACGTTGCCAGCAGAGGCCGGTAGCGTTGACACATTGAATAAAGAAGTTTGGGGAGGCCTATCGGCCTGGGAATAGCCGATAACCGGGGCAGAGTGTAGCAGGAAAAAAAAGAGCGTAAAAGAGGTCCGCATCCGCCAACGATCAATCAGCATGGATTACTCAATTGCAATCTGCCGAAGAATTCCTGGCAGCTACCTGATTCAATACTGATCTTGAGGGGTGTCAAAAGAGGAAGAAATTACGGCGATGTTCTGAGTAATCTGTGATTTGAAACATTCGCTGATTCCGTTATGATCAGGCCTCCAGAGGGACGAATGAGCAAACGAACCGCAAAATCAACGATTAAGCCGGTGACGTCGGGATTGGCCGAAAGCGAATCTGTGGTCGCCATCGGCGAAGAGTTGATTCGGCAATACCAGGAGTGGCGACAAAGTTTTCAACCCCCCGCGAAGCGAATGGCCCTCATCCGAAATATCTGTAACCGCATCGCAAAAGAATTCAAGCCGGAAAAAATCATTCTCTTTGGATCGCACGCTTACGGAAAACCGACATTGGAATCCGATCTGGATTTGCTGGTCGTAATGCCGTTCGAAGGATCGCCCCTTTCCCAATCCGTCAAAATCAGCCGTCAATTGAGTCTGATGATTCCGCTTGATTTGATTGTGCGTACGCCTGAGCAGGTGCAGGAACGCTTGGCAATGGAGGATTTCTTCATTCGCGAGATCGTTGAGCAAGGCAAGGTGATGTATGAAGCCCACGACTGCTGAATGGATCGAAAAAGCCGAAGAAGATTGGGTATCGCTGCTTAGGTCGTACCGGGCGCGCAAAAAACCTTCCTACAATGTCGCCTGTTTCCATGCTCAACAATGTGCCGAAAAATACTTGAAAGCCCGGCTGGTCGAAGCCGGGTTGGCCTTCCCCAAAACTCATGATTTGTTGTTATTACTTACGCTAGTCCAACCCATTGAGCCAAACTGGGCGACGCTTCAGCCGGAGTTGGATGCGCTGAATAAATACGCCATCGCATACCGCTATCCGGGGCAGTCCGCCGCGAAAGCCGATGCCAAAGAAGCGGTGAAAGATTGTCGAACGGTTCGCCACACGATTCGCACTTCTTTTGGCTTGCCTGTCTAATTTCTTTAGAACCGCCACTTAACAGTCATTCCCTCTTGCCGCCTTACCAGGGACCGGGCAAAATACGTCCCGCGTTTCGTGATGAGCCATTCTGCCTTTGCCAAACTCAGCTTTATTGAGTCACTCAGCGGATTCGCCATCATTGGTTTTCAGTCAACTGATTTCGGAGTCTTTTAGTAGGAGGAATAGTTGCAATGACGAATGCCAATTATGAACGGGTATTGCACTTGATTGGTTTGATTTATGATGCGGCAACTCAGCCTGATCAATGGCCGGAGTTTGCCAGAAACTTGTGTCAAGTAATTCCCTCGACAGATTCCAATATACAATCTACTGATTTGGTCGCTGACAGAACGCATATAGCGTTTACTATGGCTTCTCCGGAAGCCATTCAACTGTACTTTGCGCGTTATCACCATCTCAATCCCTTGTGGCATCGTGATGTGCCATTTATGCAAACAGGCCGTATTTTCAAAAGTCATGAAACTTGCCCACCAGAGGAATTTGAGCAGACCGAGTTTTACCAAGGTTTTTTTCGTCCTATGAATATCTTTCATGCACTTAGCGTAAATGTCCTGAAAGAAGGAGACATAACGGGAAATCTCACACTCGCTCGGTCAAAAGAAATGGGTATTTATACAGATGAAGAAGCCCATCTGTTGAGCTTATTGGTTCCGCATCTACAACGTGCATTCCGCATAGGACAGATTCTGGAAGGCTTTCGGCTGGAACGCGAAATGCTGAATCAGGCGCTATCCAAACTCCCCCAGGGCGCAATCATCGTCAGTCGAACCGGCCATTTGATGTTTGCCAATCCCAGCGCCGAAAAGATCCTGGCGCGCAAAGATGGGCTGGGCATAAACCGGCAAGGGAATTTAGAGGCCACCTCTGCCAGCGATCATAAGCGGCTTCGCCAGATGATCGAAACTGCTGGACAGCCTGCTTCAGGGCTACCTGCGCAATGCGGAGGCCTTTTTCAGCTTGAACGCCCTTCCTGTCTACGTCCGCTTTCTTTATTGATCGCACCGCTTAGCCTTGAGATTTCCAACTACAATTTTCATCAACCTTCCGTGCTGATCTTTATCAGCGATCCTGAACAACAAACTGAAGCTGTAGAGGAAGGATTACAACAGCTATATGGTTTGACACCTGCCGAATCGAGACTCGCCACCATCTTGATGCGAGGCCTGAACATTGTTGAAGCTGCTGCCGAAATTGGCGTTTCTCAGAACACCGCCCGAACACAAAGCAAGCGCATCTTTCAGAAAACCGGTACTCATCGTCAAAGTGAATTGGTCAATCTGTTGCTCTCCAGCCCAGCGACTATCAAATAACTTCTTCGTCAAGATAGCAGTGCATTTTTATGTAGTCGTCACCCATTTGGGTGACGACTACATCACTTTCAGGCAATACCTTGCCCAGCGTCTGTAAATCACATCGCCGATTCTCCAGCTCCTGGGTAAGGTATTTAAGCAGGTGTTGCGAGAGTCATCCAGCCAAATTTACTGCCGCTAATCAGAGGGGGCGGCAGTATAAATGCTTTATGTCCCTCTTAGAAATAAGGGAGAACTATATGTCTAACTGTTCATGTGCTAGTGCAAATGCAGGGTTTCAGCAAATTGACGAAACCTCTTTCCAATCGCTGAAGTCTTTTTCAGAGCAATCTGCTTCAAAAGACGCCACTACTCAAAAAGCTTGGTTGCTGGGTAGCCAAATGTGTCCAGTGCAAGGGACTGCAGACGGAAAGCAGGGCTGCGTAACAGTTCCATTCGCAGGTATACCTGTAAAGCTTTGCTGGGAAATTCTTGAACTAGACCTTATTCCGCCTTCCGTAGGTGTTAAGGTTAAAGTCACAGTTTCTGTCGCTGGGACCCAGTACCTATCAGCAATCTTACTAATTAAGTGTGAGAGTATTACGAATCCCAGTTCTTGTACGATCACAATTGAGAACGATCTTTTTACAATTGAGGCTTTGCGCCCAAGTTGTAATTGGGGGTGCCTAAAAAGATGTGCGCCACCTTGCGTTACATGCGGGACAGATTATTGGTGCTGGGCAGCGTGTGCGGCGAGTTGCGTAATTCGCTGCTGCAGCTTGTGGTAAAAAATTATTCGATCTACCCAGTGCTACACCTAAATTTTTGCTGCCTTCCAAGCAGATAAAGAAGCTAGCGGTTGGCAGGGTTATCATCGCTCTGTTAGGTGAAAATAGCGGCTTATACATAAGCCGCTATTTTCATTTTGAATGTAGTAGTAGGTTGTTTCGTCAAAGTGCCGATGGCGGTACCACTTACTGATTATTTTTTGTCGCGCTGCTCAATCTTTGCCCAAGTATCCTTCAAACCAATCGTGCGGTTGAAGACCAGCTTGCTGGAACTAGAATCAGGATCTACGCAGAAGTAACCCAACCGTTCGAACTGATACCGGTTGCCCGCAATGGCATCTTTCAATCCCGGTTCGACTTTGCAGCCGGTCAGCACTTCCAGCGAATTCGGATTCAGGTTGGCAGTGAAATCCTGGCCTTCTTCGACTTCGTCGGGGTTTTCCTTGGAAAACAGCGTGTCGTAGTTGCGGACTTCAGCGTCTACAGCGTGCGCGGCGGAAACCCAGTGAATCGTCGCTTTGACTTTGCGATTGCTGGTGGGGCCGCCGCTGCGCGAATCTGGATCGTAGGTGCAATGCACCTCGACGACATTCCCTTCGTTGTCTTTGACGACGGTTTCGCACTTGATGATGTAGCCATATCGCAAGCGGACTTCTTTGCCCGGCGAAAGGCGGTAATATTTGGGCGGCGGCACTTCGCGAAAATCGTCCTGTTCAATGTAAAGCACTTTGGAAAACGGAACTTTGCGCGAACCGGCGCTGGCGTCTTCAGGGTTGTTGACGGCTTCCATTTCTTCAACCAGATCGTCTGGGTAATTCGTCAGCACCACTTTGAGCGGTTTCAGCACAGCCATCACGCGCAAGGCGTGTTTGTTCAAATCTTCGCGGACGTAATACTCAAGCTGCTGCAGTTGTGTGATGCCGTTGGTTTTGGAAACACCAAGACTGGCGCAAAAATTCCGAATCGCTTCTGGCGTGTAGCCTCGCCGCCGCATTCCCGAAAGCGTAGGCATGCGCGGATCGTCCCAGCCGTTGACCAGATTTTCCTGCACCAGCTTGAGTAGTTTACGCTTGCTCATGATGGTGTAGGTCAAACTCAGCCGGTCGAATTCAAACTGTTGCGAAGGGAAGATGCCGAGCTGTTCGATAAACCAGTTGTACAAATGACGATTGTTATCGAATTCCAGGGTGCAGATGGAATGCGTAACCTGCTCAATCGAATCGGACTGCCCATGCGCGTAATCGTACATTGGGTAAATACACCAATCGTCGCCAGTGCGATGATGATGCTGGTGAAGGATGCGATACATCACAGGATCGCGAAAACTCAGGTTGGGCGAAGCCATGTCAATCTTTGCGCGCAAGGTCCGCGAACCGTCGGGGAATTCTCCATTTTTCATGCGCGCAAATAAGTCCAGGCTTTCTTCAATCGTGCGATTGCGGTACGGGCTGTCTGTTCCGGGTTCGGTCAGTGTGCCGCGATGTTCGCGGATTTCATCCGCTGTTAGATCACAGACATAAGCCTTGCCGTCTTTGATCAACTTGATCGCCCATTCATAAAGCTGCTGGAAATAGTCGGAAGCGTAATACAGTCCATCCCATTCAAAACCCAGCCATCGCACGTCTTCCATGATGGCTTCTACGTATTCGGTTTCTTCCTTTGTCGGGTTGGTGTCATCGAACCGCAAATTGGTTTTGCCGCCAAATTCATCGGCTAAACCGAAATCCAGGCAGATGGCCTTTGCGTGGCCGATGTGCAAATAGCCGTTCGGTTCAGGCGGAAACCGCGTTTGGACTCGCCCGCCGTATTTGCCAGAGGCGATGTCCTGAATGATGGCATCGCGCAAAAAGTTCGACTTGGTTGTAGCTTCTCCTGTTGATTCCACTGGCGTTGAGCCAGTTTCAACTTCCGACGAGTTCATTTGTGTTTTGTTGTCTCCTATGATGATTTGATGAAGAGCCACTATACAGAACCACCCGCAAATCGCGCAAAACGCACAGAAGATTCAGCCATGCGACTTTATCACTTCGCTGCGCAACGCAAAACTGCGATCATCAATGGCTCGATCTGTCGCCAAAATGCCGTCCAGGTGATCAATCTCGTGCTGCAACAATTCCGACAAATCACCTTGAGCCGTGACGTTTTGTTGCTGGCCGCTTTCGTCCAAGTAAACGACATCAATTTCCACATGCCTTCGCACACGCACCATCAATTCAGGAAACGAAAAACAATCGTCCCATAACTCCATCGTCTCTGAACTGGATCGGACGATCTGCGGATTGATCAGCGGCGTTGGTCCAGTCGAACCATCGTTCATGTTCACAAACAGAATTCGACGATGTGCGCCAATTTGCGGAGCGGCAATGGCGCGGCCAAACCCGTGACCGGCACGAAAGTTTTCGAGCGTCGCAGCAAGGTCGGAAATGATTTCTTCGGTTTCGGTTGCGCGAACATCGGTGACGGCTTCGGACGGACGCCATAACTGCGGATCGCCGAGCAGCAGAATTTCTCTGACGGGCATATGATAAGCTCCTGTTTTGAAATTGACCTGAACGGAGGGTGAGTTTAGCAAAGTTGATGAACGAACACACAAACAGACGGCAAGTGATTCTTTTTGATTTTGACGGCACGCTGGTTAACACCACGCCGCTGATTCTGCGTTCTTTCCGGGCCACCTGGAAAAAAATTTTTGGCTTTGAAATGGAAGATAGCGATTACATCAAAACCTTCGGCACGCTGCTGCACACGGCGCTGAAAGGGTTGACCGAACAGTGCGTGACAGATGGCCGGATTTGCAAAGTGGATGATCTTACCGCGATGGCGGATGAATTGTTGCGAACGTATCGCCAGTTTAACAACGAATGGCACGATCAGGCTATTGAGCCGTTCGCCGGAATTGACGAAACCTTGCAGGAACTGAAAGCGCGTGATTTCAAGCTCGGCATCGTCTCGTCAAAAATGCGGCTTGGCGTTGAGCGCGGCTTGAACGTGTTTGCAATGGCTGAGCTTTTTGACGTAATCATTACCGCTGACGACGTCACCAATCACAAACCGCATCCCGAACCGCTGCTAAAAGCGTTGGATCAAATCAACGCCGCCGCACACGAAGCCATTTACGTCGGCGACAGCATTCATGACATCGCCGCCGGCCGCGCAGCGAACATTGCTACCGTAGCCGCAGCCTGGGGACCATTCCCAAGAACCGATCTGGAAGCCTTGAAACCGGATCATTTGCTGGACGAGCCTAGAGAATTATTGAGGTTGTTTGGCGAGTAGACAGGATTCCGCAGGATAAAAATCAATCTTGTCGAAAGATCTGCCTGACGCGCTCCAAATCTTCCGGCGTGTCCACGCCAATAGAACGGTGCGCAACTTTGATGACTTTGATCTTGTAGCCGTGTTCCAAGGCGCGCAGTTGTTCCAGCAGTTCTGTCTGTTCCAGTGGTGTCGCAGGCAGCTTGGCGTACTTCAGCAAAAATTCCCGGCGATAAACGTACATTCCGGTGTGTTTGGCATATTGGCTGAGCAGCGCAGGTTCGGCGGCAAGCGCGGCTTCTACAGAACCGTGCTGTTGAACCGCCGCGCGAGGGAAGGGAATTGGGCTGCGCGAAAAATAGAGCGCAAAGCCTTCTGGATTTGTGACGACTTTAACTACGTTTGGGTTCAGCAAATCGGTGGCGGATTCAATCGGTTCGCTGGTGGTGCTCATCACAATGGAACTGTCAGCCAGCAACGGAGCCAGCGCGGCTTCAATCGTCGCCGGTTCGATCAAGGGTTCGTCGCCCTGGACATTGACAATGATCTCCGCGTCCAGCTTCGCGGCAACTTCGGCCAGCCGATCAGTTCCGGTCGGGTGATCCGGCGAAGTCAGCATTACTTCTTCGCCCGCCGCAGTGACGGCGTCAAAGATTCGTTGGTCATCCGTAGCAATGATGATTCGATTGATGGCGGCAACCTGCCGAGCGCGTTCGGCGACGCGAACGACCATGGGTTTACCGCCGATGTCCAGAATCGGTTTCCCTGGCAATCGCGTCGAAGCATAGCGGGCCGGAATAATGGCGACGATTTTAGGTGTCATTTGTTACCCGCCAAAACAATACAGCTTGCCGTTTTGATCGCCGATCACCACTCGCCCGCTGGCAATTGCTGGGGAAGCGGACAACGCGCCGCCTGCGTTGAATTCCCACAGCTTGGTTCCCTTGGCCAGATCCAGAACATAAAAGCGACCGTCGTTTGAACCCACATACACCTTGCCGCTGGCAATGGCCGGAGAAGATTCGACGCGCGCGTTGGTGCGGAAGGTCCATAAAGCCTTGCCGGTGGCGGCGTTCAAGCAATGAACCATCTTGTCGCGTCCGCCGATGACGACTTTGCCTTCAACCAGCGCAGCAGATGAATAAAAGGGAAACTGCCGCTGAGGATGCGTGTACAGCCAGGCTTGTTTTTTCAGCTTCATATCCAGCCTGACGACTTCGTTGTTGAAGTTGCCGAAGAAAAACGATGTTCCGTTGGTGGCCACCGAAGAAGCCGTGTTTCCGCCAGCGGGAACGCGCACGACTTCTTTGCCGTCAGTGATGCGTATGCCGTGAAAGATCTCGTCGCATCCAGCGAAATAGGCGACGCCGTCTACGATCGCCGGGGTGCCGTGAACGTAATTTTCCGTTTTGAAACGCCAAACTGTTTTGCCGTCGCGCATTTGGAAGCAATACAAGTACCCGTCGTAACTGCCGATCAGAACTTTATCGCCGACAATGACGGGCGAACATTTGATTTCCGTGCCGGTTGGGTAGCTCCACACGCCCTTGCCGGTTGAGGCATTGACGGCGTGAAATACGCCAGCTTGATCGCCTATGAAAACCATTCCGCTGCCGACGGCTGGCGAAGATTCCAAAACCATGTCTTTGGTTTTGTATTTCCACTTCAGTTTGCCGCTCGATAAATCCACGGCGATCAAATCGCCTGTGCTGACTCCTACGTAAACAGTTCCATCGGCAATCGCTGCGGAAGATTCAATGGATTCGCCTGCGTCGTACGTCCACAGGACTTTCAGGTTGTCCGGCACGGTCGAAGCTGCGACGCCGGTCAGGTTGTAGTTGGCGCGAAACTGCGGCCAGGAATCAGCCGTTTGCGACTGAGCAGAAATGGAAAGGAAGACAAGGCTCAAAAACAGAAACGCTGTTTTTACCCCAAAGGCAGAGAGATCGCTGAGGAACCGCAAAGATGAAACAAGAGATTCTGCGTGGCCTCTGCGTTCTTTGTGCCCTTGCGATGAATTTGACTTGATCATTTGGCTCATCCGATTCAAAACTTGATTCAACTTCATAAAGCTTTTTCGTAGACCTCCATTGCTCCTTCAAAATTCCAATCGCGCGGATTGAAGCTGCCCGTCCATTGTTTCGCCGCTTCTTCGGCCAAGTGGGGCAGGTCGTTGTTCGTCACTCCGATTGAATGCAGGTTGCCTGGCAGCCCGCCTGCCGCTCGTAATTGTTCCAAACGTCGCGCCAGATTTTCAACCGCATTCGCTTCATTTGCGGCGTCGCTGGCCAGTCCGGCAATTCCTGCCAGCTCCTTGTAGCGTGCGCCGGCCGCTTCTTTATTCCAGCGAACGACGTGCGGCAGCATCAAGCCGATGGCCACGCCGTGTGTCGTTCCGAAGTTTTTCGTCAGCGGATTGGCGCAGGCATGCGTCGCGCCAAGCATCGAATTTTCAATTGCCGTTCCAGCGTAAAACGCTCCCAGAAGCATCGCTCCGCGCGCTTCCAGATTCTTCGGCGCGGCCAAAACCATTTCGTAATTTGCCGACAACAAGCGCCAGGCTTCGCGTGCGAAAAGGTCTGAAACCGGATTTCGTTTTTTGGTGACGAAAGATTCAACGGCGTGGGAAAGGGCATCGTAGCCGGAAATCGCCGTCAGTTCGGCGGGCATTGTGACGGTCAATCGCGGGTCAAGCAGCGCGACTTTGAACGCTGCCAGCTTGTCTCCGCACGCCATTTTGACGTGAGTTTCGGCGTCCGAAATCAGCGCGTAACTTTGGCCGTCGCTGCCGGTTCCGGCAGTGGTGGGCACGCACAGCATCGGAAGCATTCGGGGACGCGCCCGGTCGGCTTCAAGCTTTGCTGACAGTTTGTCGTGTCCCCAGTAATCGCGCATCGTGCCGCCGCCGGCCAGGACGAAACCGATGCCTTTGGCGCAATCCATCGAACTACCGCCACCCAGCGCGATGATTGAATCCGGTTTAAGCGGTACTGCAAAAGCGCGACCCGCTTCGACCATCGCCGAATCCGGGTTTTCGCCAAAGTCATGAAAGTGAAACGTTGCAATGCCGCAAGCTTTCAGCAGCCTCGTTGCTTCGGACACATAACCGCAAGCCACCATCCCATCATCGGCAACCAACAACGAACGTTTGAATCCAAGTTCGCGCGCGATCTGGCCAAGTTGTTCAAAAACTCCCACGCCGAAAACCACGCGCGTCGGTAAGTGAAAATCGAAATCTGTCATCCTTTACTTCAAATCCTCCGGCAAGCCCCATAATCGAATTACCAACCCATCGCGGACTTCCAGAATTACAGTCTGCACTTTGTCGGGCTGCCCTTCCATGCCGAACAACCGTTCCTGGTCAATGACGAATGCACCCTCGGTGATCCGCTTCAAAATTTCAACACGAACTTTCGGATGCTTGCGAAAATACCCTTCCGCCGATTCCTGAAAAGCTTGCCGACCGCGACGTATGACATTTGTCTGGCCAACCTCTTTCAACTCGATTTCAGGGTGCAAGTGCGACGCAAAGTTTACCGCATCGTGCGCATTCCAGGCTTTGGTCATCGCGTCAATTACTTCGCTGGGCGAAAGCTGTAAAGACGCTTTTTGAGTCTGCCCCACGGCCACCACGTGTTTTTGTGTGCGAACAAAAATCGTATTGTCAGCAATCGCTGGCGTCGCCATACAGATTTCGCCCATCGGATTGACCGCCAGCAGTTCGTATTGACCACCAAGTTTGACGACATACACGTCACCGTCTTCGCTGGCCAGAAACAGTTTTCCGTCGGCGGCAACGGGCGAAGCGCTGAAGGTCGCGCCTTTGGTGCCGACGCGCGTTTGGTAAATTTGTTCGCCAGTGCGGGCGTTGTAGCAAATCAGCAACCCGCGGTCGTTACAACTGTAAAGATAATCGCCAACGACAATCGGCGTAGGCGTATACGGCCCACTGCGTGCGCTGGCTACAAAATAACTGTTCCTGGTTTCCCCCGACTTCAAGGAGATGTCTCCATTACCGCCTGGCCGCAAAATGTTGATTGGCCGTCCCAATGGATACCCGCCGGAAAAATAGATCAAGTCATTGGCGATGACCGGCGTTGGCGATTTGACTTCGATTTCGTCGCGGAACCGCCAAAGCTCTTTGCCGGTCAGCGGGTCGTGTGCGCGCAAATGCCGCGGCGAACTGGTAATCAGTTCCGTGCGCGATTTGCCTTCGTAAATTACCGGCGTTGCCCAGGACGGCCATTCATCGCGCGCCACGCGCCAGGCTTGTTTGCCGTCTTTGAGGTTGAAAGCGGCCATGAACGAATCTTTCTGCAAGTCGCACTGCACAATCACCAGATCGCGATAAATGATCGGCGAACTGGCGTAACTCCATTGCTCCTCCGGTTCACCCTTCAAACCAGGATCCAGAACGCCCAGGTCCTGTTTCCAAACCAGCTTGCCGGTTATGTCGTAACAGTACAAGCCTTCGGACCCAAAATGCGCGACGACGTAGCGGCCATCGGTCGCGGGTGTCGCGTTGGCATGCGAAGCTTTCGGGTGCCGTTTGACCTTTGGCACGCCTTCATAAGCGGTGCGCTCCCACAGAATTTTGCCGGTGTTTTTGTCCAGGCAGTAAACGCGCCAACTGTGCTGAACCAAATCTGCACGATGATCAATCGCGTCACTTTTCGGATCAAACCTGGCATTTGCCTGACTGGTGACGGTAGTTGTCACGTAAAGTCGGCTGCCCCAGACCACAGGGCTGGCGTGGGACAACCCCGGAATCGCTGTTTTCCATTTTGTGTTCTGCGCCTTTTCCGCGTCCCATGTCACAGGCAGGTTGGTTGAACTGGAAACGCCCGTTGCGTTCGGCCCGCGAAAAGACGGCCAGTTTTGCGCTTGGGTGAAAGAGAATGAGCAAAAAAATAAGACAGCGAACAAGAGAGATTTCTTCATAGCTTTATCCATTAAGGTACAGGAGATTGAGGGTTGAATTCTTGTGACAGATCGCTTTTCAGCCTCTGTGGCTGACGATCATCGCCGTTTCCTGATACGAAAGCGGGCGCTTGGATGATCCCAGGCGCCCGCAATTGACTCGTTCTTCCCTTCAAGAAACTTTGACGGATTTGACGTTCCAAACCGCGAATTGAATTTTGATCCAAAACGCTGAAGTCGTATTCAGCCACAGTCTCGTCTATACCCATTGGGGCTGCTTTATTTTGCCGGTTTGACCATTTTGGCCATTACGAAGCCTGCCACAAGCCAACCGATGACTTGATCCAAACCGTCCAGCAAGATGAATTTCAGTGGAAACCCATACCAGTTCCATTGCGACCAGCTGATCGCGAACCAGGCGAAAAGGCCAATCAGTCCAACCAGAATTGCGCGCGAACTCAAAGAGCCAACCGTTGAAGCCAGGATGAACGCGGCGATCAAACCGCAAATCACGGTTGTCAGAAACTCCATTCCCAATTGTTTGGGCGACATCGCGTCACCTCCGTTTGGGTGGTACAGCAACAGTCCCACTGGCCCAGCTTTGTATTTTGCGTTCCAGGCATTCTGCTCTTCCGTAGTCATGGTTTTGGACATCTCCATGCCGGGGAAGAAATACAAGCCGTCATTCGGAATGTTGCTTTTTAGCGCAGCCAGCACAGCTTCTTCTTTGTCATTCAACACGCTCAGCCCCATCGAGCCGAGCGGTGACATATGAATGGCAGCGCTGCAAACAAAAGCGACGAGGCCGCCAAGGATTCCAGCCAATAGAACTTTATTCATGGGGTTCTCCTTACTGACGAGATACCGCAAGGTCAGTCGTTGGTGAGTTGATGGTTCAGTGCAAACACCGGGCTAAGCGAAATCAATTTCGACAAAGCTCAGTTTGATTGAGGCAGTCTGACAAGCAAGCCGCAAGCTAGAGTGATAAGGCTCCAGCTTTTGGTCTGCTGCGATGGGCAGCGTGAAAAAGATGATTTGCGTAATGCCATATTGTTTGATCTGTTCGGCGACCTTGAAACTATGAGCCTCGATTTCATCCGCGACCAGCAGATGATCATAGTAAGGAATCAACTGGTTCGGCGAAACTAAGCCAAACTCACCCGACAGAATGAAAAGGTCTGCGCCGCAAGTCAAAGCGGCAGAATAGATTCGTTTGATCCGGTCGCTGCGGTACCGCTGGATGGCAGGCAATGGCGAATCATCGGTTTCCTTGTCGGCGGAACAATACGTTGAGAAAACAGTCATCGCCAATCACTTCGTTTTGCGAACTGCGAATTTCAGTCCCGACCACGTGGCGTCAACCGCGCAGACTTTGTAATCCACTAGGCCATTGGCCAGGCCCGTTTCCCGAACGATATTCTGGGTTAAGTCAGACGCAACACCGGAGGCCTGTTTCGGCCAGATAAACCAGATCCCGCCTGTGCCTGTCAGCTCGCGCATTTCGTTGACGCGATCCTCCAGCTCAGCGCGCATGCGCATAAACCACAGAATCAGTTCCGGTTTTCCGGCGGCAGTTTTTTTGAATTTCACACCTTCGGGCAATTCGCCAAGCGTTGTTTCAAAATCTTTCGGCGCGTTGATCAGTGCGACGGTCGAATGCGGTTTGATGCCCAGCTTTTTCGGCAGCGGCGTGCCGGAATACCCGGCCAGATTTGATTCCGGCTTGACAGAATTGATTGGCGGATTGGCAATCGCGTTTTTCAGCGAACTGCGAATCTTGCTCCATGTAGTAAACATGGCATCGGGCAGAAGTTTCCGGATGCGCTCGACTTTTTCCGGTTCGCCTTCAACAAAAACTAAAGGCACGTTGCGCGTGGTTTTGTAACCGCGTAACGCTGATCCTACCTCCATGCCGTGCGAAGGCATACGTGATAGGTCAATTACAAACACGGCGGGCGGATTGTTTTTCAGTGCCTTGTAAGCTTCGCTATCCGGTGGGTTGTATTCGACTTCATAGCCAGCGGCTTTCAGCTTTGCGATTCTTTCAGTGGCTTCTTCGGCTTTCCAATGAATCAGACGAACGCGAGTCATAATGTTTCTCTTTCTTGTTACCGGCTGTGCGGTTTGTCCAGAGAGGTGCAGTTACAACGCTTGTTGATGGACAGAACGCGGACGAAATCAATGAGATGTCGTCCGCGTTCTGGTTCGGGAATTCAGTTTTTGGCCTGCGATTTCTGTTAGTTGCCAGCCTTTTCGGAAGCCTTTGCCGTGGCCGGGGCGCTGCTGCCAGCAGCCAGCGAAAATATCTGGTTGCGGTTCATGATGATCAGCGCGCCATTCGCCGGAACTGGCGACGAATAGACGGAACTGCCCATGTTTACTTCGCCGATCAGCTTTTTCTCGCGTCCGGCTTGCAAAATGGCGATGTCGCCGTCTTCGTCACCCAGATAAATTTTTCCGTCTATCACGACAGCCGATCCCCAGATGGCGGCAAACATGTCGTGTTGCCACAATTCTTTGCCGGTTTTGGCATCCAGGCAGTGCAGAAATCCGCTGAAGTCCGGGTAATAGAGCAGTCCGTCATACAGCGCTGGTGTTGAAACCGAGCGGCGGATTTTGTCGAAATGCCAGACCATGCCTTCTTTGGTGATGTCGCCGCGTTTGGTGGCGTCAATACAGTAAGCATGGCCCACGCCTTCGCCGTGTTCCGGGTCTTGGCCATTGGCGATGTAAACCTTGCCATCGGCGATGATTGGCGTCGCAATCAATTCGTTGCGCGTTTTGGGCCAGACGCTGTCTTTCGGATTGGTGTCGAATGACCATAGGAATTTGCCAGTCAAGGCTTCATAGCCGCGAACCCAACCATCACCTTCGCCAACCACGACTTGAACGACGTCTCCGACTTTGCCCACCGCTGGCGAAGACCATTGGCCGTGCAGAATCTTGTCGCCGACGTTGTTTACTTCCCACACCAGCTTGCCGGTGTTTTTGTTGACCGCAATCATCGAAGGCGCTTTGGGCGAAGGAATGTTGACGTGGCTTTCATCCTGTCCGTTTGAAGTGCTGATGAAAATCAGGTCGCCGTAAATCACTGGTGAAGAATTGGCCATGTTGTGCGGATGGTTGCCGACTTCTTCAATCGTGTCGAATTTCCAGATAATGTCCGCGTCAAATTGGCCAGTCAGCTTTTCATCCTTGATTGGGCCATCGTTTTCGTTGTCGCGGAAGCCCTTGGTGTCCAGGCAAACCAGTTCGGCGCGGTTCGAGACGTAATAGACCTTTTCGCCTTCGACAAGCGGCGAAGAGCAAACGCCTTGGAACGGCCAGTCATTGACGCGACCGGCAGTCAGTTTTTCATTGGTGTGCTGCCACAGGTATTCGCCGGTCTTTTCATCGAAAACCATTAACACGCCGCGATCATTTGGTTGTTTCGGATCGCGCAAGGCTTCGTTGTTGGTTCCGACGAAAACCTGGCCTCCGGCGACAACCGGATTGCCGTAGCTCTGCGAACCGATGGCCGCCACCCATTTGACGTTGGTCTTTTTGGCTACGTCCCAGGTTGTCGGCAAGCCTTTCATATTCGAAACCATGTTTCGATCCGGCGTGCCTCCCCACATCGGCCAATCGCCACCTCCGGGATCGGACGCCGAAACGGAGCGCATCTGCCAGCCAAAGGCAGCAACAACAGCCAGCGCGATTGCGCCAGCGACAAACAGTGATTTCGATTTTCCGTATTTCATTTCTTATTCCCTCAGTTGTAGAGCGATGCTCTGTAAAGGCGTCTATTTGTTCGGCGTAACTTTGATATTATCAAAAAACAGTTCATTTGCGCTGTCGGCGAAAATGCCCGCGCTGCCCATTCGATTTCCGATTGGGTCTGTCCATTCGATCAGCCAGTCAGACGGTTCAGGCTCGCTGGCAGGCCAGACTTTGCCGCGGGCGCGCGTTTTGCCATCCGGCAGATTTTCAACCTGCAACTTCAGGCTGTACCAGGTGTCGGCTTTCCAGGCGAAAGGCTTGCTAAAGCTGCGCTTTGGCTCAATCTGCCAGGAACGCAATTCGACCTTTTGGATGTTGCCGAACAAAACCAGCTCATAACGTTGCGCGACGACGCCTGCGTCACCCATCTGGCGGCGTCTTTCAATGGCGCGCACGTCCGCCTGGACGGTGTAATTCGCCGTTTCAACCGCGCCAAACGGCGAACGGGTGCGTTTGAAAATGCCGTTGTCAGGCTTTTTGACCAGAAACTTATTGCCGTCCACTTCGCGCACTGTGTATTTGATCGGCACGCCGCCGGCGTTCAACCAATAGCTTGGCGCTTGATCCACAGCCACTTTGCTGAAATCTTCCGCATAGGGCAGCGCGGGAATGATGCGGATGCGCGAAGTGCCAGTGACGCCTGCAACAGTGACTTTCAGCAAACCGCCTTGCAATCCGCTGTCAGCCGCAGCAGTGAATTGATTATTTGCGGCAGTCCCTTTCAATCCTTCCAACGCCCACTGGGCATTGGTTTCTTCCCGTATGAAACGTCCGTGATCGTCAAACAAACGGACTTTGAAGCTTTTTGTCGCGCCCGGAGTCATCACCAGATCAACCGGGACGACTTGCACGTGAGCGACTTTGGCATCTGCCGGTGCCGTATCAGCTTTTTCGACAACAGGCGGCAAGGCAGCGGCTTTCTTTTTGCCAATGGCATAGATGTGTTTGGTCGAAACGAAGTACACGCGTCCGCGCGAAATTGCCGCTCCTCCAATGATTTGTTCATTGGCGGCAATGGCTTCGTCGCCTGCTTCAGTGGTCAGCGTTTGTTTGGTGATCGGTTCCAGTTCGTCTTTGTCCAGAATCTGGCAACCGGTTGGCGTGGGTTTCAAAATGTAGAATGTGCCATTTTCGGTTCCAACATAGATTTTGCCATCCGCGAAAATCGGCGACGCTTTTTGAATCGTTCCCAGATTCTGTTCCCACACTTTTTTGCCATCGGCGCGGTTAAATGCAAACAGGTTCGCTCCGGCATCCACGAAATAAATCAGATTGCCGTCAATCACAGGCGAAGCCGGACCGAGCTGATAATTGTAAATGGCGTATTTGATCTTGTCCGCATTGGACGTTTTGGTGATCGAACCTTTGGCGCGCAAATCAATCGCAGCCAGCATTCCCATTTCGTTGGAATCAATGTTTTCTTCCTGATGGCTGACATAAGCGATGTCATCCTTGACGACAACGCCCGGGTTCACGCCACGTTTCGACATTGGGAAATTCCAGACGGGCTCGCCGGTGGCGACTTTCATGGCGCTGACGGATCCATCGCCGCCGCCCGCAATCAGGATTCGAGTTCCATCAACCGTCGCCACGACAGGCGTTGAGTAGGTTGTGTCATAAGGCCGCCCGCCCGGCGTGCTGACCCAGACGGTTTCGCCTGAGATTTTGTCAAAGGCGTAATAGCGGTGACGCCGCGATGCGATGTCGGCAAAACCGTCCGTGACAGTGCTGACAATTACCGTATTGCCTTCGACGATTGGCGAAACAGTGCGTCCGCCGTGGGTTGTCCAGGCGCCAAATTCGTCAGTCAACGACCGTTGCCATAACACCTTTCCGGCAAACGAAAGCGCGACCAGTTCGTTGCAAACGCCGAAAGCGTAAACATTCCCGGTCAAAGGATCACCAACTGGCGAAGACCACGCAGCCCGGCGAGGCGGCACGTCGCTGGAATACACATTGAATTTATATTCCCAGACCATTTTGCCGGTTTCAGCGTCCAGCGCCAGCACGCGCTCCTGGAAAGTTTCGCCTTCGCCCGAAGTGTTGAAAATGAAGACGCGGCCATTCATCACAATTGGCGCCGACCGTCCACCATAAGGGGCTTTCCACAGCAGGTTGTCGCCCGATGGCGACCATTTTTCCGGCAAGCCTTTTTCCAGGGATATGCCGTCGCGGGAAGGGCCGCGCCAATCAGCCCAGTCACTGCCGGATTTGGCGCGGGCAGGCGATTGCGCAGA
>CAZMXG010000068.1:0-35232 GCA_964570175.1 uncultured Heliomicrobium sp.
TTCTGGTACTTCGAGACGAAGCCGAAGTTGGCCTTGCCGGTCAAGCTCGGATTCGCAACGTAAGCCCCAGCCGGTGAATTGATCCATCCGCCGCCTGTCACCCAGCCTGCGCTCGGATCGTAGACAACGACCATCGCATCGAACTCGCCGACCGTTGTTGCCGTGCTCGAACCGCCGCAACTGTCGCTGACCGTCAGCTTGACCAGGTAAACGCCCGCCGTCGTGAAGGTGTAGCTGGCGCTGACTTCACCGGTCATCTCGTTGACCGTCCCGGCTTGTGTAATGGTGTCGATCATCCAGGTGGCCGTGTGCGTGCCGCCTGCGTTGTCGGCAAACCAGCCGGTGAAATTGACCGGCGTGCCGACCGGGTAGATGGAGCCGCTGGCCGGCCCGGTGATGTTCGCAGTTGGGCTGGGATTGGTCACGGTCACCGTCTGATGGCAGGAACTCGAATTACCCGACACATCCGCCGTCCAGGTAATAACAGTCGTGCCGAGCGGATAAGGCGCGCTCAGAGCCAGGTTGTCGCTGCGCACGCCCGTCACCGCCACGGGATTGGAACAGCCGTCGGTAGCCGTCGGCGTGGTCAGGCTCACATTGGCTGCACACGAGCCGAGAATGTTGCCTGCCACGCTGATGTTGGACGGGCAACTGATCGTTGGAGCGATGTTACCCAACACGGTCACGGTTGCCGTGCTGGAATTGGACGCGCCATAGTTGTCCGTTATGGTCAAGGTGACAGTGGTCGTGCCGATCGGGTAGGGGCCTGCCGGAGATTGCGAGATGGTGACCGTATCGCAGCAGTCGGGATCGTAAGAGCCATTGTCTACCGAAGCGTCAGCCGTACACGACGATCCGGCGGTGACGGTCACGTTCTGGCTCACTGCCACCGGCGCCCGGTTGGGAATTAACGCAATCTTCGCCACGAAGCCATCAAGACTGCCGTTATGGGTCAGGTCCGGTCCCACCGTCACGGGGAACGTCGTCTCGGTGGAAGCGGTTATGCCGACGACGTATATGTTGCCCGCGCCGTCCACCGCGATGCCATTGCCCTGGTCCAGGCCGCTGCCGCCGATGTAGCCGCAATAATCCAGCGCCGTGCCGCTCGCGTTGAACTTGGCGATGAAGGCATCATTGCCGCCGTTAAGGGTGCAGTCCGGCCCGACCGACACGGGGAAGGTGGCTTCAGTGGAGGAGGTAACGCCTGCGATGTATATGTTGCCCGCGCCGTCCACCGCGATGTCACTGCCAGCGTCATTACCGCTGCCGCCGATGTAAGTGCAGTAATCGATCGCCGTGCCGCTCGCATTGACCTTCGCCACGAAGGCTTCATTGCCGCCGTTATGGGAAGTGTCGAACGCTCCGGCAGTCACGGGGAAGTTGGTGGAAGTGGTTACGCCAGTGATGTAGGCGTTACCTGCGCTATCCAACGTAATGCCACGACCCTGATCATCACCGTTGCCGCCGACGTAGCCGCAATAATCCAGCGCCGTGCCGCTCGCATTGATCTTGGCCACGAAGGTCTCACCGCCACTACCACGGGTCAGGCTTGGTCCGACCGCCACGGGGAAGGGGATCGGAGCAAGATCGCCCGTTGTGCTATAGCCAACGACGTAGGCGTTGCCCGCGCTGTCCACCGCGATGCCATTGCCCTGATCACCGCCGCTGCCGCCGATGTAGCCGCAATAATCCAGCGCCGTGCCGCTCGCATTGACCTTCGCCACGAAGACATCACCGCCGCCATTATGGGTCAAGTACGGCCCGACCGTGACGGGGAAGGTCGCCTCGGTGGAACCGGTTTGTCCGGTGATGTATACGTTGCCTGCGCTGTCCAACGCGATGCTACTGCCTGCCTCACTGCTGGCGCCGCCGATGTAGCCGCAATAATCCAGCGCCGTACCGCTCGCATTGATCTTCGCCACGAAGGCATCAGGGCCGCCGCCGTTATGGGTCAGGTCTGGCCCGACCGTCACAGGGAAGGTCGCCTCGGTGGAACTGGTATTGCCGGTAATGTAAGCGTTGCCCGCGCCGTCCACCACAATGTCAGTGCCACTGTCAGCCAAGCTGCCGCCGATGTAACCGCAATAGATCAACGCCGTGCCGCTCGCGTTAATCTTCGCCACGAAGGCATCCGGATTACCGTTAGCAGTCAGGTCCGGGCCGGCAGTCACTGGGAAGCTCGCCTCGGTGGAACCGGTTTGTCCGGTGATGTAGCCGTTGCCCGCGCTGTCCAATGCGATTTTAAAGGCTTGATCAACCGCGCTGCCGCCGATGAAGCCGCAGTAAACCAGCACTGCCGGGTCAATCACCAGCTCGCGGCTCCGATCATATTCGCCAACCGCGAAGCCATAGGTGATTGCGGATTGCGAATTGCGGATTGCGGATTTCTCCGTCTCAATCTGGTACTTGGTCGCTACTTCAACCTGCCGCCCGTCCGCCTGTTGGAATGAAACCGGGCGCTCGTCGGTGAACCCGCCCGCCGGCGACTTCACTTCCAATTCGCCCGCATCGTTGATTTTGACGGCGCTGGCTCCGCGCCAGGCCAACTTGATCTGGTTGGGATCGGCGCTCGGCTTGACCACGAAGCTGTATTTCATCCGGTTGACCGTTCCGTCGTAAACCAGATCAATCCCCGGCCACAGATCGCGGTAAACCACCTGCGAATAGCTCTTCAACCCGGCGTTCCACTGCGAGCGGGAACCTTTGAAGTAGCTGAAGGTGGCGCCGGTCTGCTCCCGCCCTTCGGGATGCGCATCAGCCCGCGCCTTGACGAAATCGAGCTTGAGCGCGTAGCGGCTCGATTGCGAATTCTGCGCTTCGGTTGACTCGTTCAGGGCGAAGGTCAGCCCCTGGTTGGTGAAGTAAACCGTCTTGTCGCGGCCCTGGACGTAATAGGCGACCCGCTTGTCCATCTGCCCGCGATTTTCGACGAAATTGAGCGGCAGCTTGCCGAAGGATTCAGCAACGCGGTCGCGCGTTTCATTATCGGCGGGCGACAAACCGGAGGGCGAGTTCGCCGCGGCTTGCGCCGGTTGCTGGAACCAGCCAGACCGCAGCGACAGAGTCGTCACCACAATCAGCCCGGCCAGAATTGCCGTCGCCAGGATCGCGCGCCAGCGGTTTTTGGGGGAATGCGCCACTGTTCGGGGCGATTTCAGGGGAAGGAAGTTAGTGTTCATCGAACTGTTCTCCATACTTTGTTAGGGGTTTTCAGTGAATCCAGGCAGATGAGGAGCAGCCCTTCCAGCGTTTCGGTGAAGTGCAACTCTCCGTTTTCCGTCTGGCGGTAAATCGCGCGCGCTGAAATGTGAGTCAGAAGGGTGGCCTGTTCCGGCGTAACCATCCGAACGAAGGCCGAACAGCCATCGCACCATGACTCGGTGATGGCAGCTTGCCGCCGGACGATGAAGACTTGCTCGGTCTCGATGGTGATTTCGGTGATTTTTTTGCTCATAACTTCGGCAATCCGCGCCATCGCGCTCGACGCCGGTTTCTAATGAAGCTAGAATCCGCGCCTGCGTCCTGGACGCAGTGATTGAGCGCCTGCCCCAACTGCGGCGAGGCAGACGTGCAGGCCATTTCCCACAACTGACCTGTAATCCTTTAGGTCCGTAATGAGTGATCCTTTTTGTTTATTGTTTCAGCGCGGTATGGAGTATCTGGTTGACGGCAGTGGCAAATCTTTGCCGACTTCTGATTCTTTCTGACCGCGTTTCTGACTTTTTCTGACCTGACATGATCCCCCAACTGTTCTATGAATTCGGCCCTTTCCGGCTTGATCCTCGCAAACGCCAGCTTTGGCGCGATGGCGAAGTGGTCGCGCTAAAATCGAAAGTCTTCGAAACATTGCTTGTGCTGGTGCAGAACCACGGACGGGTGATGGAGAAAGACGAACTGATGCGACTGCTCTGGCCTGACGCCGTGGTCGAAGAAAACAGCCTCAACAAAAACATCTCGGCTTTACGCAAACTATTGGGTGAAAACGCCGCCGAACACCGCTACATCGTCACAGTGCCCGGCCGCGGCTACAACTTTGTGGCTGACGTACGCGAATTGGCGGACGAAGGCGAGGAAATGATTGTCTCCACCCGTACTCGTGTCACTATCCGACGTGAGGAAGAGATCAAAGAACCGGCAGCGGAATCCGTCGCCGTGCTCCCTTTCAGATGGATGGGCGCCGAAAGCGGCGAGGATTATCTTGGACTGGGGATCGCTGATGCACTGATCACACGACTGAGCCGGTTGCGGCAATTGGTCGTGCGGCCCACGAGCGCCATCGTCTGTTACACCGCCCCGGGACAAAACGTGGCAACGGTTGGCCGGGAATTGGGCGTCGCTTCGGTGCTCGAAGGCGGCATCCGGCGCGCGGGCGAGCGCATTCGGGTCACGGCGCAACTGGTCAGCATCGCCGAAGGGCGCACGTTGTGGGCCGGGCAGTACGACGAAAAATTCACTGACATCTTCACGGTCGAAGATCGCTTTTCAGCCCAGATCGCATCGGCGCTGGCGCTGGAATTGACTGACGAGGAGCGGCGGCAGCTTCATCAACAGCACACCACAAACCACGAAGCCCATCAGTTGTTCTGGCAGGGTCGGTATTACTTCAATCAACTGCCGCAGCAGATGGACAAAAGCATTGCCTGCTTCCAGCGGGCGATTGCCTTGGACCCAAACTTCGCGCTGGCGCAAGTGGAGCTGGCCATGTGTTACTGCTTCTGCGGAATCTTCGAATTGATGCGACCGGACGAGTGTTACCCCTTGGCACAGGCGGCGGTGGCCAAGGCGCTGGAAACGGACGAGTGTCTGGCCGAAGCGCACGTCGCATTAGGACGAATCAAGCACGAGTACGAACGAGACTGGACTGGAGCCGATAGAGCCTTCCTGCGGGCGATTGAGCTTAACCCGAATCTGTCCGTCGCTCACGTCTGGTATGCGTTCTTCTTGAACATGCAGGGACGCGAAGGGGCGTTGGCCGAAGTGGCTCGCGCGGAGACCTTGGACCCGACCTCGCTCTTCAATCCGGGCGTCAGAGGGATCATCCTGTTTTGCCAGAGCCGCTACGAAGAGACAATCAGCCTGACGCGGCGGGTGCTGGATATTGAGCCTACCTATTATGTGGCGCGCTGGTTTCTTGGCACGGCTTACGAACAATTGGGCGTGTATGAGGAAGCGATTGCCATTCACGAACAGACGCGGGCACTGTCCGCTTTTCCCCATGCCGTCTCCTGCCTGGGACGCTGCTATGCACTGGCCGGGCGACGCGAAGAGGCCAGGCAGATGCTGGCGGAATTGCACGCGCTTGCTGGCCGACAATATGTGTCGCCTTATGCCTTTGCTTTTATCTACTCCGCGCTGGGAGAGACGGATCGGGCGTTCGAGTGGTTCGAGCGAGCTTACGAAGGCCACGACCCCAAGCTGATGAGCCTGAAAGTGAACCCGCAATGGGAGAGCCTGCGTCGCGATCCGCGCTTTGATGATCTGTTGCGGAGGATGGAGTTGGTTCCATGAAATAAGTGCGGCGGCAACTCCGTGTTTGTGGCCAGTTTCTTGGGGTGTTACTTTCGCGGAAACTGGTCTGGGTTGTCGGTGAACAGAGCGTCATGCCGCTGCTGCACGTGCCGCTGGTGGTTTTCTTTCCAAGGCAAGTGCCAGCCGGTCGTCAGGTTGCTGACCCCATCTCGCTTCGTGATTTGCCCGCGACAATTCTTGAACTGTCAGGTAACGGCGGCAAAGGGAAAGTGCCGGGTTATTCACTTGCTTGTCATTGGATTTCGGAACTTCCGCCGGGAACCGTGAGAACTTCTGCAGTTCTATCAGAAGTTAACGTTGCGCCGATTCGTCCGGGACGTTACCCCACCGGAGCGTCCGCAAACATGCGTTCCATTTTGCAGGAACCACTTCATTACATCCGAAACGCCAACGGCCGAGAAGAGCTTTATGACATCGTGAAAGACCCCGCAGAGGAAACCAACTTGCTGGGTGAGGAGGAATCGCAATCCACCATCAAACAATTTAGGAACGAGGGGCCGAAGTTTTAGAACCGCGAGAAAAATCAGGGGAACATCTAAATCAGAACACAAAAGTTTTAGACAGGATGAACAAGATTCTTCAGGATGAAAAACGCCTTTCATTCATACTTTTCGGGTCAATCCTGAAACATCCTGTAAATCCTGTCGAAAAAGTGTCTCAATGTTGTCTGCTTTGATTTGGCTGACAGGAGCTTCCACCGCGAAGCTATCATCTGCACTTTACGATAAAGGCCTCTTGTCCTCGCGTGAGCGTGTAAGTTCCCACCAGCTTTTTAGTGTCGCTGCGTTTAATGATCAGCTTCATTTTCTCACCTTTGATTTGCCCGCTGTATAGGACTGAATGACTGTTTTCGTTTCCCGGTTGTCGTTCGGGGCCACCGTTTTCTTCGGCGTAAGTGCCCTTTACGCTAAATCGGCCTTTCTGGTCGAGCTTCACTTTTCCTTGGATTGAACCGTGGGCGCAGTCAAATTCGATGTTGCCGCCATCCGAAGTAATTTCCAGGCTAACGTGGTTTCCGCCCCAGGTGCCAGCGGACAATTCATTTTGTTGAAGAGTGAATCGCTTCATCAAATAATTTGAGCCTTCAGTGCTTGTGACGGTAATTGCCATCAGAAAAGCCAGCATAAAACCTGCAATTGCAATTTTATAGAATCGCTTCACGCCATCTCCGTTTGTCCAATTTTCGCTAAAATCACGAAAAAAGAGGGTTGAATATCTTCAGATATCCAACCCTCTTTTTGTCATGCAGCAAAGTTACGGACAGGTGCTCAGCTTGAAGGAATGAATGTACGTGCTCCAGTTAAAGGAACCGTTGGTGGGAATGTATTCGGTGGTGAACACCATTTGGCATTGATCCGTCGGATCAACGCTGATGGTGCTGTAATCTCCCCAGCGGGACAACGTGCCGGTTTGTACGGCTGGTCCAGTCAGGACAGAAGTTTCGCCGCCGAGTGTGCCCAAGGCATCTGCCGGACCGCGGAAAGCATAACGGATGCTGGGCTTGATGGTGCTCGCGTTCGAGACGTTGTATCCGATTGCAATACCGCCGGTTTTATCCATGGCCGCGCTTCCCATCCAACGATAATCCGCCGATGGCGAAAACGTGCCTTGCTGGCGAACAACAGGCGTTGCACTGGAAATCGTTTGGCCTGTGGCGTTGCTCAACTCGTACCAGCGAATGCCGCTAACTCCACCCGTTGCAACTGAATGGTTGACCAAGAGCGCTTCGCGTGTGCCGAGATTGCGGTAGCTCAAACGGTACATCAGACGATCTGCCAAGGAATCCAAGGTCCGAGTCGTTCCTGGCTGTGGGATACAGGTTCCGCCGCTACAAGCTCTGCTAAACGACGATGCGCCTGAAATGGTTGTGGGACCTGTCAGTGCACCGCTTCCCGATCCTGCCCAATTCACCGCAAATTTCCAGTATTGCAAGGTACTGGTGGAAATGCTCAGCAGAAAGTTGGGAGACCCGCTTGGCGGCAACGTCGTGCCTTCCAAATCTGCAGGAAGCAAACTGCCGTAACTGCTGCTGGTATTTGCACAAATTTGTCTGGCTGTTGCGCCAATCAGCATCTTGTCTCGTTCGAAAGCGCAAACTTTGCTGCCACTGAATGTGCGTCCGCGACGGAACATGTTGTAGGTAATGTAATAACCATCCGGCCACACGCCCATCTTCGGATAATCGTTGAAATCGGTTCCGTAAGAATAGGAATAGCGATAGTACGCGCCAGCCGGGTCGGAAGTCTGAGACACCGCCACGCATTGCGTATAGGGCGTGCTGGATACGGCAAACTGAGTCAGCACCCAGCGATCAGCCAACTGATCATATTGCACGATCGGGTCACCATCGTTGTTATTCTCGCAGGTGCCGCCGAAACCCTGCCAAATCACATTGCCGTTTTTGGGGAAGCCAGGAACCGGAGTGAAGCTGGTGATGTTGTTGCTGGCGTCACGGCCCACTGTGTAAATCGCGTAGCGCAGGTTGACCCACTGAACATAATGGTTTGGCCCCATGTCGCCGGTCGTATCCGGAGGAGCCACAGCGTAAGTTGGGTCAACCGGAACGCCAACCGTAGAAGCTTTTGGGTCTATCAGCGCCGATGGCGATCCAAGACTCTTGCTGACAAGTGCGTCAATTCCAGCCGGATTGGCATTGCCGACAGCGAACGGGCGACCCGGTTCAAAATCCTTGCCTCCGCGAGGAAGCAAAGGCAGTTTTTTATCCGGATACATATCCCGCAAGGCTCTTGGACTGACGTCAAAGTGATCGGGTAGCGTTACCTCCGCCTTGGACTCGGAATTGCCTTGTCCTGCAACCATCAGCGATAGAAATGGCGCAATCGTGATAGCGCACAGTAAAGCAATAGCTAAAAAGGTTAACCTCTTTGTCATGTGTTTCCTCCGACAGTGAAATTGAAACCGAAACTTTCTAAAAATTCAGTCTGGGGTGGTTAAATTGAGTTGCGAGAGACAAACCAATCAGCTTGGGAGACCTGATTTAGCCTGTTCTTCATGTGGCGGAATATACTATGAGCGGTAGTAATTGGAAATAGTCTGCTTCATAAATAGAGCAATTTTCACCAATAATTTGTAAATTGTATTACTTGAGGATCAGATTACAAGCTTAAATACCAGCGGAAGATTGGCGTTAGCAGGATAAACAATGCCGCAGCGCCGAGGCATACGCCAAACGGCAGGGCGGTTTTCAATCCTCGTTGGCTGCGCCAAGCAAGGGCTACGCCGATGAGTGCGCCGCCAATGGAACCCATCAACAGGGTGCCAAACGCGCCTTGCCAGCCCAGGAAGGCGCCGATGATGGCCATCAGTTTGACATCCCCCAAGCCCATGCCTTCGACTCCGCGAATGTAAAAGTACGCTGCCCGCAACCACCAGATCGGCATGCTGCCGATTAAAGCGGCAATGACAGATCGCCACAAACCGCCAAGTGCAGAATCAAAAGCTTCCGGGTTTTTGGGGGAAAGCCAAAGGACAAGCCCAACCCAAATCAGGCCTATCAGCAAGCCGAAAATCATCGCTCCGCGAATCGTTCGCCGATAACGCCGCTCCGCTTCCTCTTCGGCGTCAAGATTGACCACAGGATTGGCGGAATTTTCATCATCGGTCCCCGAAAGAGTCGCGTTTGTGGCATCGGGGCTGGTTTCAGGCTCGGCGTTCATGTCTTCCCATTCGAAGTATTTGTTGTACAGACGCAAATCCAGCCAATCCAGCAGCCAGAAGCCAGGCGCAGCCAGCGCAAAAAGCGCTCCGCCGACGATCGCCGAGCGGACGACATGGAACCCCTGGTTTTCTGAAACGAAAACAAACGAAAGGTCGAAACTGTAACTGATGGGTTCTCCCCAGCCTGCTCGCGCTGTTGCAGCCGCAAGCGCAAAAACAATCGCCGGGTAGGTAATGACATTTGGCAGCAGGTGATGAAGTGCATCAATGAAAATCAATGCGATGAGCACAGAGCAAAAAATCATTTCCAGCCCGGCTTCCCAGGTAAGACCGGTTTTGTAGGCAATGGACGCGAAGAGGATCGCGGTCAAAAGTTCCACCGCCGGGTAGCGCCACGAAATCGAATTGCTGCAATTTCGGCAACGGCCTTTCAGCAGCAGAAAACTGACAACCGGAATGTTGTCCAACGGACGAATGGCTGCATTGCAATTCGGACAGCTTGATCCCGGAAACACCACAGATTCACCCAGCGGAACACGGTGAATCACAACGTTCAGGAAGCTGCCAATCAGCAGTCCGAAGAGAAAAGCGGCGACGATGTATAAGACAAATGGCATAGTAAATTCGGTCAAGTGGCATCCTTTGCCGGCTTGCGCTAAAGTCTCGCGCACATTTTTCAAAAGCAATACTTAACAGAGCATGACTTCATTGAGACAAAAATAGACGGGATTCACAAGGTTGAACAGGACTGGTTTCTCATGATTCAAGGCTTCGATCAAAAAATCATCTTGATGAAACCGGTAAATCCTGTCCAGGGATTTTATGCTTTGAAGTAGTGGTAAAACGATGAAGATTCTACAGGTTTGTTCGGCGGAAAGCTTGGGCGGAGGCGAACGCCACGTGATTGATTTGACCCGCGCGCTGATCGAGCGCGGACATGATTTGCATCTGGCGGTCCGCCCCAACAGCCCATTGCGCGAAGAATTGCCGCACGCGGCAATTACCTGGCACGAACTGAGTTTGAGAAACGCGCTGGACGTGCTTAGCGCCGGAGCGCTGAGTTCGATCATTCGCCAGCACAAAATTGAAATCATTCATGCACACATCGCCCGCGACTACACCTTCAGCGGCATCGCCGTTCGGATGGCGCACCGCGCAGGTCAGAAAGTTCGCTTTTTCATCACGCGACATCATTTCAATCCCATCAAATCGAATCCGGTTTATGCCTGGACAATTGGCGAAGCCCGCGCGCTGATCGCTGTTTCCTCCAGCGTCGCCGAAACGTTAATCGAATCGTTTCCGCAATATGCCGACCGCGTTGTGGTCGTTCCGAACTGGATTGACGCGCAAGGACGCGGTTTGCTCAGTCGCAATGCCGCGCGAGAAGCGTTTGGGTTGAAACGCCGCTGGGCGATTGCCATTGTCGGCCAGTTGACACCGCTGAAGCGGCAGGATTTGTTTTTGCGCGCCGCCGCCAAACTGATTAAGGAGCGTCATTGGACGGATGTTGATTTTCTGGTTGTGGGCCAGCCCGGCGCAAAAGACGACGATGTGGCGTATGCCAACGAGCTTTGCGAATCGGTGAATGTTGCCGGAGTTGGGGAAAACATTCGCTTTACAGGGTTCGTCAACGATCTGCCGTCAAAGATGTCTGCTTTCGATATTGTCGTTGTGCCTTCTCAAAACGAAGCGTTTTCGCTGGCGCTGGTAGAGGCAATGGCTGCCGGTTGCGCTGTAATCGCTTCGCGCGTCGGCGGAATGGCCGAAATCGTCGAACACGAAGTGACAGGGCTGTTTCTGGAACGTGAAGACGAATCCGCTTTGATCGCCGCAATGTCCAGATTGCTGACCGACAATCAATTGCGGCAACGGTTAGGTGGACTGGCCCAAGCCAGCGTCATCGAACGTTTTGACCGGGAACACGTAATTACGCGGCTTGAGCGGCTGTACCAAATGGACACTGAAGAGAAAGTGGAGATCGTTCGATGAATTTTGACCCCGTCCATATCGGCATTGCCGGAATTTATCATCTGGTCTTTTTCGGCTTGCTGATGCCCTGGAGTGCCATCAAATCTGCCAGGCGGTTGAGCGAGCGACCCTACCCTCCGCGCCGCAAGTATTTTTTTCTGGTCATCGGGCAGCAAGCATTTTTTTTGCTGCTGTCGCTGTTGATTGCGCAAGTTGAATGGGTTCCGCTTTTCACACGGCCAAAAAACCTCTGGTCGTTTGCGGTGGCTGTGGCGATTTTGGTTGCTCTGATTGCCGTGATGATGCCGCGCTGGCGCAAAGCCGTCGAAAAACGCGAACGCCGCGTGTACCTGTTTATGTCGGGCGAAGGCAAGGACAAGGTTTTATGGGTGATTATTTCGCTGTTGGCAGGAATCGGCGAAGAAGTTACGTATCGCGGCGTTATGTTTGTCCTGTTGTGGCGCTTGACCGGCTCCGCGCTGTTGGCCGCGCTGATTGCAGCGACAATTTTTGGTGTCAGTCATTATGTTCAAGGCTGGAAGTCGGCGGTATTGATTGGCGGCTTTGCCCTAATCTTTCACGGCTTGTACTGGATTTCAGGTTCGCTGTTGGCGCCGATGATTGTGCATTTCGTTTATGACGTGACGGCTGGCTTTATGTACAACAAATTTGGCAGAGAATTTGGCTACCCTGAGGAAGGAATTCCGCCGAAACCAGGCGGAGAAAATAGACAGGATTTACAAGATGTCACAGGGTTGTGAGTTGCTGCGAAGCCAGCTCAATCTTGCAAATCCTGTCGAAGCAATTTAGGCAAATGCTTTGCGCAACAAATCCAGGCTTTTCGGCACAGCGATGTCGGCGTTTTCTTTGCCTTCCATCTCCAGAGAGACATAGCCTTTGAAGCCTGCATTCCGCAGCGTTTTGGCAATCCGTTTGTAATCCAGTTCGCGGGTGTAATACACGCCGCCGCCGTAATATGTTTTGGCCTGGACGACCATCGCGTGCGGAGCAAGCGTTTCGAGTTGGGGGTATGGGTCGCCGACAAAATTTCCCGTATCCAGGTTGATCCTCAACCACGGCGAATTTACCTCCTTGTAAATCCGCATCAGACCTTCAACTTTTGTGGTCAATCCCCAGTGGTTTTCCAGTGCCAGCACAACTCCGGCGGCTTCGGTGTGCGGCAAACATTCATTGATGGATTCGGCGCACCATTTGAATGCATCGTCGTGTGTGTAACCGGGCAGCGGCTCTTCGACTCCGCCTGCGTCCAGCATTTTTTGAAACTCCGGAATCGTTCCCCAACGGCCGGAGTTTAGCCGAATCGCCGGGCAGCCCAACCGCACCGCCAGGTCAATGCAGCGTTTGGTGTGATCAATGTGTTCCTGGCGTTTGGCTTTGTCGGGCGAAACGAAGTTTTGATGGATCGAAAGGAAGAACAAGTCCAACCCCAGCGAAAACGCCATCCGTTTCAGATTGTTCACATACTTTGGCGTTTCGTTTTCCATCTGGCGATGCAGGATTTCCACGCCGTCAAAGCCAATCTTTGCAGCATTTTCGATGACTTTTTCAATCGGGTATTTGACCTTGTCAAAATGCCAGTAGGAATACGTCGAAACGCCGATGCGGATTCTCTGAGTTGAAGGTGCAGCGGCAGCTTCGGCTTGCAAGCCCGGCAAAGCACCCGCCAATCCAGCCACAGCGCCGGTTTTAAGTAGAGAACGTCGAGTGATTTCCATGATTTTTTTCTCCGTGATACACAAAAGGCCGGTGATCTCTTGCGATACCACCGGCCAGCCAGCTCGAACAGCTAGTTTTAGGGCCTACTTTTTCTTCTTGGCTTCCCAGGTTCCCGAAAAGCCGCTGAATTCCCATTTGCCGCCCATGTTGTCGCCCGTGCGTTTGCCAAGCAGCGGAATTGGGCCATTGCCTTGGTACGTAGCGGTCAGATTGGTGACATCGCCTTCTTTGACTTCAATGCCGGTGACAGCCAGATCGCCGCCGTTTTCAGTCGAAGTGACCAGCTTACCGCCTTCGTTTTTGATGATCAGTGTCATCACAAATTCGCCCTGACCGTCAGCAACAATTTTGAAATCATAGCTGCCTTCGATACCTGCAGCCGCGCCGCCCGCCGCTTTGGGTGCCGGGCCAGCCATTGCTGCTCCAGCGGCAGCCATGGCTCCGGCTTTTTCGCCTTTCCAGGTGCCTTTGGCATCACCGGCAGTCCAATCGCCTGCGACTGTGGTTCCAGTGAATTTGCCTTTGATATTGACGGGAGTGCCGCCTGCATCCGTCACGATGGTGACGTTGTCGCCGTCAACAGTTACGCTGGTGACGGTTTGCGGAATCGGGGAATCCTTGATTTCGCCAGTCCATTTGGCACCGTCTTTTTTCAGCACCAGCACAAAGTTGATCGTGCCGAGTTCGCTGCTGGTAGCCGACACATTGTAAGTGCCTTCAGCGGCTTGCGCGAAAGCCGCGACCGACATAAACATTGCAAAGACCAGTGACAACAACGCACCGGTCAAAGTCATAGAACGCTTGCTCATTATTGAAACCCTCCTGGATTCTTAGGTCAAATGTTGTGATTGTTGCGAGACCGAAAAGGGAAAAACTCTCTCCACCGGCTGCGGAGTCTACTGCCCAAAAGGACAGAAAACAAGCCGCCAAATTGACAACTAGATTGTCGTGTTGTTTGCGATATAGCGTTTCGAAAATCTCACTTTGACTACGGCAAAACGTTGTTAGCAGATTTTTTGTTCAAGCTTTTCGCGGCGTATAATCCGCTCGCTTTTCTAATCTTTTCCGGGGGAATTTGCCCGTGCATATCGAACGCCGCCTGATAATCGAAGAGTTGGCCAATACCATCACGCATGGAATCGGCCTGATTTTGAGTCTCGTTGGCATGGCCGTTTTAATTGGAATGGCCTGGCAAAAAGCCAGTCCATGGCATTTTACCGGTTGCGCCATTTACGGAATCACGCAGGTTCTTTTATACGGCGCTTCGACGCTTTATCACGGAACACAGACCCCGGCGCGAAAACATCTGTTTCGCCAGATTGATCAAATGGCAATTTACCTGTTGATTGCCGGAACCTACACGCCGTTTATGCTGGTCAACCTGCGCGGGTTCTGGGGATATTTGCTGCTGACCATCGTTTGGGCGCTAGCGGTTTTTGGAATCGTTTTCAAACTGATTTTTGCTGATCAATACAAGGCCGTGACAATGGGACTATATTTGATCATTGGCTGGACGGCGATCATTGCCGTCAAACCGATTCTGGCCAACGTTCCGCTTGCTGGTTTGGCTTGGATCGGAGCAGGCGGCCTGGCTTACATGCTTGGACTGATCTTTTTTGCCTGGGAACGGCTGCCCTTCAATCACGTCATCTGGCACGTGTTTGTCATGGCTGGCAGCGGATTCTTCTTTCTGGCGGTGTTGAATTACGTGCTGCCTGCTTAAGCCATCAATTCATTGACGACCAAACCGCTGACGTCCGTCAGCCGGAAATCGCGCCCCGCGTACCGATACGTCAGTTTTTCGTGATCGAATCCAAGCAAATGCAGAATCGTCGCGTGCAGGTCGTGAACGTGAACTGTGTTTTCAACCGCGCGAAAACCGAATTCGTCCGTTGCACCGTGAACGTAGCCTTTTTTGACTCCCGCGCCAGCCATCCAAACCGTAAAGCCATAAGGGTTGTGATCGCGCCCGTATTCTTCTTTCTTTATATGACCGGTTAGCTCGACCGTGGGAGTTCGCCCGAATTCGCCTCCCCAAATGACCAGCGTGTCTTCCAGCATGCCGCGCTGTTTCAAATCTTCTAGCAAGGCGGCAATTGGCTGGTCCGTAATGCGCGCCAAATTGCGATGATGCGTGGGCAGATTGTCGTGGCTGTCCCACGGCTGCCCTTTGCCTTGCCAGCATTGGACAAAACGGACTCCGCGCTCCAGTAAACGCCTGGCGAGCAGCAACTGTCGCCCGTAAGCCGAACTTCCGTATTGTTTGCGAATGTGTTCCGGCTCCTTGCTCAAATCAAAAGCTTCGGTGGCTTCCGTCTGCATGCGAAAGGCCAGTTCGTAATTCTGAATTTGCGCTTCGATCAAGGACTCTTCCTGGCGCTTTTGCTGATAGCGGCGATTGAGTTTTGTTAGCAGGTCGAGCTGTTCGCGTTGCTGCTGACGGTTCAAATTGTTGTTGCGAATATTGTGAACCAGCCGCTCGACGTCGGTTTCGTTTGGATCAATGAAAGCGCCTTGATAAACGCCTGGCAGAAACGCCGATGTCCAGCTTTGCGCTCCGGCAGTTGGGTACCCGAATGGCGTCATCACCACAAAGCCGGGCAAGTTTTGATTTTCAGTTCCCAGCCCATACGTCACCCACGAACCCAGACTTGGCCGAACCTGTCGCTGTTCGCCGCAATTCATCAAGTAAAGCGAAGGTTCGTGATTCGGCAATTCCGTTCGCATCGAACGGATCACGCACATTTCATCCACCCACTTGGCGACGCTGGGGAAAAGCTCGCTGACTTCGGTGCCGCTTTGGCCGTACTTTTGAAACTTGAACGGCGAAGCAAAGCCTGCGCCGGTTTTGCGTTCGGTTTTCAAATGAATCGGCAACGGTTTGCCATCGTATTTGTCCAGCATTGGTTTGGGGTCGAATGTGTCCACATGCGAAGGGCCGCCATTCATAAACAAATGAATGACGCGTTTGGCTTTGGCAGGGAAGTGCGGCTGTTTTGGTGCGAGCGGATTCACGGAATTGAGTTGCTGTGCCTGGGCAGTTAAACCGGCCAACTGCGCCAGCGCCAGCGCGCCCATCCCCATTCCGCCGCGATGCAGCATTTCTCGCCGCGTGATCAATTTGTCCTGCAAAGTTTGAAGTTCGTTGCTCATGGTTCAACCTCAATCAATAAATGAAAACTCAACTGCCGCGATCAATGCCTGAACATATCGTTCCCATACGTTCATGGGCTTTGCCAGTGGCGAATAAAAATCCCGAACCGAATCCCAGTCTTCCGCGCTTCCGTCGCGGCGAATGGTGATGTGCCATTTGAAGTCATCACCGCTATTGTTCTTTTTGCCATGCGTAAGGAAGTCAATTGTGTCGCCTTTTTTGACTTCAATATTGGCAGGAGTTTCCGTTTGCGAAAGATACGCCGACCAATTGCCGATTGCGCCTGAACGGCTGGAAATCAGTACGGCCTCGACGCCATCGCAAGTCACGCAAGCCTGCTCCAGATCGTGAATCAGTTTGCCACTGATCGTAACTTTGCCATCGAACGTCGCTGTCCAGCGGCGAACCGTTGCGCTTGTTTTCGCGTTGGGGACTCCGCCTTCGCGATTGATGAAAGCAGTTTGGAGGCGCGGATCAAGCTCGTTGCCTTTCAATCGCCACGATCCAGCAGCAAAAAAATTATGTTCGGCAAAGCTTTTCAGCTTCTTTTCTTTTTCATCGTATTCGCCCTGACCGTATTGCCAGATTGCGGGTTGCGGAGTTCGGATGGCAGATTCCGCTGGCGAAGAGACGTCGGATTTGGTGAAGGCCAACCCAAGGTTGATTTCTTCCGCGCTCGCTTCGCGGCCATACAGCAATCGGTATAGTTTGGCGATTCGCTGGCGCGGTGTTTTTGCCGCCGCGATTTCGGGTCGCCTCAACATTGTGCGCGCTTGTTCGACGACAAACGGATTGTTCATCAAATACAGCGATTGCTGCGGGATCGTGGTTTGATACCGCTCCGCAGCATGCGCGTCGGGATTGGCGAAATCGAAGGTCAAAAGCTCCGGCGCTAATCGCGCTCGATTGATGTAGCCGTAAACCGTTCGTCGCCGGGAAAATGGCCAGGATGTGATTTCGTCCGGCAAACCACCCATCGTCACATCAAGCTGGCCGCTGGCGGCAAGCATCGCATCGCGCAGCGATTCAAAATCCAGCCTCTGCCGGTTCATTCGCCAAAGCAGCCGGTTTTCAGGATCGAGCTGTCTGGCTGCGGCGTTATCCGCGCTGGATTGTTGATACGTTGCCGAAGACAAAATCAGCGTGTGCAGTTTTTTCAACGACCAGCCGTTTTCCATAAACCACGCGGCCAGATAATCCAGCAGTTCAGGATGTGTCGGCGCTTCCCCGCGCGAACCGAAATCGCTCGGCGTTCGAACCAGGCCATGGCCAAAATGCCATTGCCAAACGCGGTTGACGATCACGCGAGCCGTCAGCGGGTTTTTGTGATCAACGATTGCGCGGGCCAGGTCCAGTCGGCCGCTGCCATCCGTGAACGGTTGGCGATTGTTTCCAGCCAAAATCTGTAAAAATTGGCGCGGGACTTCAGCGCCTTTATTGTTTGGATTGCCACGTACGTAGATTGCCGCTGGCGTAGGCTTCGGAGCATCTTCGGTGCTCATTGCTCGCGGAGCCGCACCGTCAAATGTCCGAGCGGTGATCAGTCGCTCGATCTTCTGCTTTTGATCGCGTTCGTACTGACTGTCTTTCACCAGGCGAATGTCGTTGTAGTCGCTAAAAGGAACTTCGGTTGGCGAATCTGTGCCGTGTAATACCTGCCGTAACGCTTCCTCGCTGGCATCAGTGAACAACTCGGCTTTGTCGAATTTAGCCAGCAATTTGCCGTAACTCGCCGCCGCTTCTTCAATCGAAGCTGGAGTTTTACGGAATTCCTGCGCAACAAGCGGATTGATCTTTTGGCTGGCACAATCTGAAATAGCCAACGCAGCTTTTACCGCAAACTCCTTTTCGGGAATCGCCGCCAGCGCATTCCAGATGGCAAAGATAGGATCGCGATTGTCAGCCGCTCTCTTTAAATAGCTTTGCCAACGCTTCAGCATCGCAAAGTTGTAATCTTTTTCGACCGTCAACGCGCGGACATCCACTTCCTTTTTCAAGTCTCGCGCCTGGTAAACGGCCAGCAGATATTTGGCGATTTGCTCGCTTTGGCGGTATTCGGCTTTCAGTTCAGGGAAGCGTTTGACGCGGTATTTTTCGATTTCTTCATTCACCTTGGCGATGTCTTTTCTCAACTCAACTTCTTTTGAATCGTTGGCTGACGCCGCGTCGAGCAATGGCAATTCTTCCGGTTCCTGCGTGTTGGCGAAAACACTGAACAGCGAATAGTAATCTGCCGTCGGGATCGGATCGAACTTATGATTATGGCAACGCGCGCAACTCACTGTCAGCGCCATGGTGCCGCGAATCGCTACGTCAACTTTATCGTCAATCCGTTCTTCCGTCGTTGTGGCGAAACCTCCGCGGCCAACGGTCAAAAATCCAAGTGCCGCCAGATTTCGGGAATCGTTTTTGGGCAAGCGGTCAGCAGCAATTTGCTGAAGCAGGAATTGATCGTAGGGCAGGTCTTCGTTCAAGGCGCGAATTACCCAATCGCGGTAGGTGTATGCGAAGGGGTAAAGCAACGTGGTTTGATCGTTGACGCCTTGCGTGTCGGAATATCGAGCCAGATCAAGCCAGTGCCGCCCCCAGCGCTCGCCATAACGCGGCGAAGCCAAAAGTCGCTCGATGACTTTAGCAAACGCCTTTGGAGAATGGTCCGATAGAAATGCACTAACTTCTTCCGGCGTTGGAGGCAATCCTGTCAGGTCAAACGTGATTCTACGAATCAACGAGCGTTTGTCGGTTTTCGGGTTTGGTCGCAAGCCGTTGGCTTCAAGCTTTGCCAGCACGAAATGATCTATTTCATTTTGTGACCATTTTGGATCGGCTACCTGAGGAAGTTCAGTCTTTCGAATTGGCTGGTAAGCCCAATGACGTTTTTGCTGTGAAGAAATAACGTAATCGTTTGCTGGCGGTTTAGCGGTCGAAGCGGGCCAATACGCGCCATCTTTGATCCATTGGCGCAGGCTGGCAATTTCATCATCTTTCAACTTTGGTTTGCCTTGCGGCATTTTCAAGCGGTTGTGGGAATGCGTTACTGCTTGGAATAGCAAACTGGCTTCAGGTTGGTGGGGCACAATCGCCGGACCGGTGTTGCCCCCCTTTAACAACGCTTCACGCGAATCAACGCGAAGCCCACCGCTTTCCGCTCCTGTGTGGCAATTGTAGCAATTCGTCACCAGCAGCGGGCGAATACGAACTTCAAAGAATTCCTCACTTGCTTGGTCAAGGTGTGCTTTGGATGATAAAGAGGCCGAAGATGAGTGGACAAATTCAAGTCCGCAAACCAGCACAAACAGGCAGACCGCTGATAATTTTAAGCTGCTCCCCATTCGAAACATGACCTCTCAGACATAATCTTGATTTCAGGCGAATTACAACACACATCTGACAAGAGCGGGAAGGGCGGTAATAGCCACGAAGAGTAAAGGTGTAAAAAATACGACTTGCATTGATTTTTGTGGCTGTGCTATTAAATCTTCGCGTTGGGCAGTAGTCGCCTCTCCGCCCAATGGCAGTTTTGCATGCCCCAGAACAAATTGATGTTTTACTGAAGCACAAACATCTTTCTCCCTGTGGGGGACTGACAGCTGCCGTATCTTTCCCCCTAAAGCAAATCAAAATTCAAAAAGCCCAAGCAGCGTAGATTGCTTTTACTGCGTCAAAGCGCCGCCTTTTTCACTTTTCGCCGTATTCAATGACCGAATGGCGAAAGCCGCTCAACAGTCAGATTAACCATGCCGATTGGCATCATTATATTAGGAGGTAACGATGATTAAAGATTTTGTGAATAGCTTCGTGAAAGACGAACAGGGCCAGGATATTGTGGAGTATTCTTTGTTGTTGGTTTTGATCGGTGCCGCAGCCGTTTTCGTGTTAACTACAATGGGAACCAGCATCAGCCAGATTTTCAGCAAGATCAACACCAAGCTGTCCAGCGCTAATGACAGCATTTCATAAATTCATCGAATTAGTGCAATGCGGACTGAATCAGGTTTGTAATCCTTGCTCAAGCCTGATTCAGTCTTAAAACTTTGTTGCCTGTCGTATGGGTCGCTTGAGTGCAAGGCGATGGCAACTCTCCTTCCCTCAAATCAAGTCAAAACCGCCAGCCATGCAAAAGGCAGGAAACTGTCACGGGATGTTTTCTGTACGAATTTCGTCATCCTGCTTCATTTACAAGGCCTTTTGCTATATGCTGAATGCCGCAAAAGGCAAACAACTCAACAAAATAGGTTCTAGGGCGGTTTGCGATTGCTACTTAAGCCGAATTTCGGAAAGGTTGTCAGTTCACACTAAATGAATTTACGTTCGATTTTTAGTCTTTTTTCCAGCGACTTGGCAATTGACCTCGGCACGGCAAATACTCTGGTTTTTGCGCGTGGCCGGGGCATTGTTGTTTCTGAGCCTTCAATTGTTGCAATCAATAAAGTCACGCATAAAGTCGAGGCGGTCGGCAATAAAGCCAAGGAAATGCTTGGGCGCACGCCTGGCAACATTGTGGCAATCCGTCCTATGAAAGACGGTGTTATCGCTGACTTTGAAGTGACTGAAAAAATGTTGCAGTACTTCATTCAACAGGCTCACGGAGGCAAAACCTGGGTTAGTCCGCGCATTGTCATTGGAATTCCTTCGGAAATTACGCAGGTCGAACGCCGCGCAGTGGAAGACAGCGCTTATCGCGCCAAAGCTGCGGAAGTTTATCTGGTCGAAGAAGCAATGGCGGCGGCCATTGGCGCCGGATTACCGATCACAGAGCCACACGGGAATATGATTGTAGATATCGGCGGCGGAACCTCGGATATTGCCGTGATTTCCTTGTCCGGTATTGTTTATTCAAAGAGTGTGCGCGTTGCTGGCAACGAGATGGATGAATCCATCATTCAATACATTAAACGCAAGTACAATATGCTGATCGGCGAACGCACTGCCGAGCAGGTGAAGATCGAGCTTGGTTCAGCGGATACACTTGATGAACCAAGAACAATGGAGATCAAAGGCCGAAACCTGATCGAAGGCATTCCAAAAACCATTGTTGTGACGGACGAAGAGGTCCGTGAAGCTTTATCCGATTCCGTAATGACCATCATCAACGCAGTGCGTGTAGCGCTGGAGCGCACTCCGCCCGAATTGTCTGCTGACATTGTTGATCGCGGAATTGTTTTGACGGGTGGCGGAGCTTTGCTGAAGAAGCTGGACGTTCGTTTGATGAAAGATACAGGCCTTCCGGTTTCACTGGCTGAAGATCCACTGTCGTCGGTTGTGCTTGGCGCAGGCGCGATGCTGTCGGATTTTGACCTGCTGCGTCGCGTGCGATGGGATGGCGCTACTTTGCCATCGTAATGATTGCTCGGTTGTTGGCTGAGTGATTTGTATTACTCTTGCCCCAACCGATTACCGGCGACCGGCCCCATAAGATCAATGTCTTTAACTGACAAGGCGAAAGATAAAGCCAAAAAGAACCCAACATGGTTGCTCGGTTTGTTGCTGATTTTGCATCTATTCGTGATCTTGCTTAATCGAGTTCCAGGACAGCCAAACCTGAGCTATTTGCAGTTTATAGCCCTGAGCGGAATGTCCCCCTTTCAATGGGGAGCAACCCGGCTGACTGGCGGCGTCACAGGTATTTGGAAGAGCTACATTGATTTGCGTGGCGCACGTCAGGAAAACGAATTACTGAAAAACGAGCTGGGGCAGCTCAGAAATCAATTGGCTGATTTGCAGAGCAAGGCTCGACTGTCCGATCAAATTGAAGCCTTAAAAAAGGCCGCGACTTCATATCCCGGAGTCACTGCCAGAGTCATCGGCCACGATGCGAATCAGTGGTTTAACACGGTTACGATTGATAGTGGCTCTTTAGCAGGAATTGAAAAAGACCAGCCAGTCATTACATCAGACGGGTTGGTTGGCAGGGTGATATTAGCCGGACCAATTTCATCTCAAGTCTTACTGATTTCGGATGAACGTCACGGAGCGGGTGCAGCCGTGATTGGCCAGACGGCGGAAACTCGCTGGCTGGGAATTCTGGAAGGAAAAAGCAAAGCTCTTTGTGACATGCGGTTTCTTGTTCCACCGGATAAGCTGGAACCTGGAGAAAAGGTCATGACTTCCGGGCAGGATGGTTTATATCCTGAAGGGTTATTGATTGGCTATGTCAAAGGCAATGGCACTTTGGCGGCGCCTGTGCTGGTTGAAATCGAACCGGCGGCCAAGCTAGGCAAGCTGGAAATGGTCATGGTGCTGAAGATTCCTCCCTCAGAGATTCGCGGCCCGGTTGATGATTTGAAAAAGGAAGAACAGGATAAAGCGACCGAGAAGAAAAAGTAGTGAAAGACGGTCGTTGCTGGACGCGGCGAAAGCAGATTTGATATTTGTTAATCGCCGATGTTCAAGGCTGAAAACAAAAGTTTGAATTCACGGTAAAGCATAGTTGGAGAAAGCATCTCGCGGTACGTCAATAAAAATAGCAGTCTGTTTGCTTGTCGCCGTTTTTGCCCAAACCACCATAGTAAGTTTGGTTCCTCAGGCAATTGGGCAATGGCTGGCATACATAGATTGGCTGCTGGTCATCGTCGTTTATGTTTGTCTTGGGCGTGACCCTGTACAAGCTTTAATAACGGCGGTTGCCGCCGGTTTCTTATACGATGTTTTTTCCCGCGGAATGGCGTTCGGTGTTGAAACTGCGGTTGGTGTCAGCGGGTTTGCTTACGTGCTCGCGGCGTATATTGCTGATCGAATCGTTTCGGTCATTGTGGCTGACAATCTGCTGGTCAGGTTCGCAACTGTTGCAAGTGCCAGCCTGGTAAATTCACTGACTCGATACGCCTTTTACAAGCTATTGAAGTTCAAGCTCCCCGTCTTGATAGGTGGAAAAGGCCTCGCCGCTTCCATTGTCTTCGGACTTGTGGCCAACCTGATCGCTGCTACTCTGCTTTATCTGTTATTAGATCGTATTTTCAATAAAAATTCGGCTTTGCGTGTGCGCCGCAGCGAAGCTCGCAGGGGCAGGTCCTGGCTGAAAGGGTAGCCCTATAGCTCCCTAATTCCACAAGCCATGGTTCGAGTTGCACCAAAAAGGTTAGCGCTATGAAGTCAGCAAAAGAATCCGGATTTGATCCAGCCGAAGATTTACGGCAGGTAGGCGTGCGTCTGGAAGTTATCCGTTATTTGGCACTCGTGATCATTGTCTTGCTTCTTGGCCGATTGTGGTTTTTGCAGGTAATGAACAGCGAGGTATACGCTGAACGCTCTGATAAGAACCGCACGCGAATTCTCCCGATTCCTGCTCGCAGAGGCACCATTTTTGACCGAAAAGGCCGCATTCTTGTCACCAGCCAGACTTCTTACAATATTGTTTTAAGCCGCAAAGACATCAAGGAAAAAGACTTTCCGCAAATTACCCAACTGTTGGTGAAATATCTTGGGATTGACCAGAAATGGCTGGCCAACAGGTTTGAAGCGGCCCGATATGAAGCGAAATGGGAATTCATTGTTGCCAAGGAATTAGCAACGGCAGCCGATGTCGCTTGGGTCAGGGCGCATCAATATGAGTATCCGATGATTCGCGCGGAAGAGGCTCCGCAGCGGCTTTATCAGTTCGGAACCCTTGCCGCGCACGCCTTGGGGTACGTGGGTGAAGTCAGCCCGGAAGAGTTGAAGAGGAAAGATGGCCCCTTCAGTTATGAAAAGGGCTACAAGCTTGGTGACATCATTGGAAAAGCAGGGATTGAGCGTTCGCACAATGACATTCTGATGGGCAAAGACGGTGAGCTTCGCGTATTGGTGGACAGCCGTGGTCGAATTCAGAAGGTATTGGACACAATTCCTCCCGTTCCAGGGCGGGACTTTTATTCGACGCTTGATCTGGACATTCAAAAGGTTACCGAAGAACAGACGAATTCGATGCCTTCGGGAAGAGGATCCATTACAGTGGCCGACCCGAATAACGGCGAGGTTCTGGCAATGGCCAGCCGCCCCGTATTTGATCCAAATCTGTTTTCGCAGCGCGCAAAGACGCCTGAAGGGAAAGGGGAAATCCGCGATCTGCAAACCGATGAAGACAAACCGCTCTTCAACCGTGCCATTCAAGGGCAATTCCCGCCCGGTTCGACCTGGAAGTTGCTGACCACCGTTGCCGCGCTTAATGAAAACGTCATTACGCCGACCAACAATCGTGTTCAGGACGGTAGCATTCAGATCGGCAATTATCTGATGAAGTCCATTTCAAACTATGGCGCTCCGGATGTGGTGACTGCAATCGCCAAGTCTGCCGACGGTTATTATTACCGTCTGGGTCTGAAGATGGGAGTTGATCGGTTTGAAAAATGGGTCAATCTCTTCCGATTCGGTCAGCGCACAGGAATTGATTTGCCGGGAGAGTACAGAGGAATTGCGCCGACGCGCGAAACCAAGAAAAACTCCTGGGCGAACAGGATCAAGAAGGCCCAACAAGCATTAGACGAAGCTCCTGCCAATGAAAAGGCTGCGAAAGAGTTTCAGGTCCGCCAGTTCCAGCGGGAAGCGGAGTGGACGGATTATGACATGGCTTCGTCCGCGTTCGGACAGGGGCAAAATGCTTCGACACCAATTCAATTGCTGCGCTACGTTGGAGGTTTGGCGGTCGGTGGGCAGATGTATACGCCGCACTTGATGTTGCGTGCAGCGGCCGGTGTTGACCGCTTTGGAAATCAACAGCCGGAGATGGTTTACGAAGACCCGAACAAGTTTTCTGTGCCCATGAGCAAGGAAATTCACGACATTGTGCTCAAGGGGATGAACGGGGCCGTCGAATATGGAACGGCGGGCGCAGCAAAAGTTGAAGGATTCGATGTCTGCGCAAAAACCGGAACGGCCCAGGTGGCTTCGACCGAACGAGTCGGATCGAAGAATAAAGACCATGCCTGGCTCATCAGCTTTGCGCCGCGCGACAAGCCTGAGCTGGCTATGGTTGTGTTGACGGAAAACGTAGGCTTTGGCGGCACGCATTCCGCGCCGCGCGCCAAGCCGATTTATGAAGATTACTACCGCCGCACTCGCAATTTGCCTGCCGAGGCCATAGCGACAGCTACGCCGGAAGCGGGAAAAGCGGGAGTGGCAGCGAAAGGTGTGAGTGGTCAGAAAACGGAAGCTGGAAAGCGGTAAGTCGAGCGCCCGGCGCTTGACTACCGACTACCGACTACCGACTACCGACTACCGACTACCGACTACTCAATGTTCGGCATCAACCGCAGATACCTGACTGATTTTGACTGGCCGCTGTTGGGCTTGGCGATGCTGATTGCGGCGTTTGGCGTGCTGGAAATTTCCAGCGCCCAGCCGCTGAACCCCGGCATCTGGAAACGCCAGCTTGTCGGCGTAATCATCGGGTTGGTTCTGTTGTTTATGGTGACGATGTTCGATTACCGCAGAATCGTCAACGTCGCCCCGTACCTGTACGGAGTAGGTGTCGTTCTACTTGCATTGGTGCTTACGCCACTGGGCAAAACGGTCAATGGCAATCGAAGCTGGCTGGATATTGGCGGATTCGCCTTTCAACCGTCTGAGTTGGCCAAGATGTTTACGATCCTCTGCCTAGCGTATTACCTGGCAAGCGTTAGAAAACGTCCGCTTGATTTGCGGACGGTGATTACTGCGGGTTTAATCTGGGCGTTGCCCGCCGGACTTGTTTACGCACAAAACGACACCGGCAGCGCACTCAGTTTTCTCTCTTTCCTTGCGGCCATGCTCTTTCTGGCGGGAGTGCGCTGGACCTGGGTGGCGGCCGCAGCCGTGGGGCTTGTGCTGGTCATAGCGGTTTCGGTTCCTTACCTGAAAACCTGCAAAGGCTATAAGTGCGAACGCGTCAGGGCAGTTTACTGGCCTGAAATGGCGGACAAAGGTTACCGATATCAAAACGAACAGGCGGAAATCGCTGTTGGTTCGGGCGGCATTTTTGGAAAAGGAATCAGACAAAGCACTCAAGGGGCGCTCGGCTTTGTGCCGGAAGTCCAAAACGATTTTATTTTTGCCGTCGCTGGCGAGGAAACGGGATTTTTCGGTTGCCTTCTGGTGTTGACCTTTTATCTGCTGATCATCATTCGCATGATTCAAATTGCGCGGGTTTCGCGTGAACGAGTCGGGTTGTTGTTGGTCGGCGGTCTGGCAGCCTTGCTGCTGTATCACATTGCGGTCAACGTCGGTATGGTCGTCCGCCTGTTGCCGATTATGGGAATCCCGCTTCCGTTAATGAGTGCCGGCGGCACATCAGTCATCGCCACATTGTTTGGCCTAGGACTGGTGATCGGCGTGCGGTTACGCAGGTTTGTGAATTGAACAGGTGGTTGCTTGTAAGTAGTAGTTGATTGCTGAGCATGGTTTTGCCAAGAATCGTCACTGCAAACAGATTACAAAAACTACCACCAGCAACCAATCACCAACCAACTGTACGCAAAAGGTTTTCCAATGACGACAATTCAACGCCGCTTTGCGGAGCGCGCTTCGGTAGTTTGGAGTAGCGCCCGGCGGCAGCAGCAGTTCGGCTGGCAAGTTCCTACACTTCGGCCTCGAAAGCCAGGTGTAGATAAAGGTGTATCCGCTTGCCGATCAAACAGGCTGTGACGATTTACCAGACGATTCCTGCGCGCAACAAGCGGCTTTTCTACTGTCGCTGAAAGCAGGAAGTCTTCTTCCTAAGCGGTATGGCAAGGTGCCGGGAACTTTTGAGAGCCAAGAAAATCTGTCGGGCTTTTCAAAATTTCATTGCACTAATCCAACAGGCTTGGCTGGACAGGAGATTTTTGAATGTCAAAAGAGATGATTATCAGCGTCAACGGACGCGAAAAGAAAATTGCGATTATCGAAGACGATGTCGTGACAGAGTTTTATGTTGAACGCGGCGATGAAAACCAAGGCATCGTTGGCAACATTTACAAAGGCAAGGTGATGAAGGTGCTGCCCGGCATGCAATCCGCCTTTGTGGACATCGGGCTGGAAAGAGATTCCTTCCTATATGTTTCAGATTTCTTCGATGAAGATCTGGAAGAGGACGAAGTCGAAAAAATGGACGCTCCGCGTCCAAGTCCGATTCAAAAGCCCGAACGGCAGCAGCGTCCGCCGATTATTCGGCCCTCTTCCAAAGTTGTCGAACCGGAAGCTGAGGTCGAACCGGATGAAGAGCTTGACCTGCGCGTAGCTGCTTTGCATCACATCGAAGAGATTTCCGCAGAACCGGTGATTGAGCCTGCGCCGGACGATGAAATTCTGGATGATAGCGAGGTTGTCGCTGAAGTTTCCGAAAGAGTCGAAGGTCGCAATTCGCGCCAACGACGCCAGAAGCGGTTGCGTTATTCGGAGTCTGAAGCACCTGAAGAAGAAGTTGTCATTACCAAGCAGCCGGAAGAGCCTGCAGCAAAAGCAGAAGTTGATAGCGAAGACGAATCGTACGGCGGACGCCGTCGTCGTGGACGCGGCAGAGGTCGCGGACGCGGACGTGGGGAAGACACCCCGGAGATTATCGGAACAGAGGAAACAGGCTCCGAAACCAAAGCTGAACAGCTAGAACCTCAACGTCAGGTGCTGGTCCATCACGAGCCGTTCGAACGCATCATTGATGACGACGACGAAACCGCAGGCGATATGTTGCGTGACGCGATGATGCAGGAACGCATTGCGGGCTGGATTCACGAAGAAGAACGCCGAACCTCGATCATTGATGTGGAGCCGACACCCGAAATTCATGTCGGCGGGTTGCAGAACGCATTCACGCAATCTTCCGGCTTTGAGCGCATCAGCGATACAGAAGATCAAGCTGAAACACTTGTTGAAAGTGCTGCGGCAAGTTCGACCATCGAAAGCTCGGTTGCTGAACCGATTGATGGCGCTGAGAATGTTGCTGTTCCTGACGCGTCTGCTGATGCGACTTTACCAGACGCCACCTTGCCGGAAGTTTCCGAACCGGCCATTGAAGCCAGTCCCATCGTTGCGCCAGCGCCGGTAATCAGTTGGGAAGTGGAGCCTGTTGCCTGGCCGGAAAGTGCATCTGCCGCTGTCAACGAAGAGCCATCCGCGGTTCCTGTCGAGCCAATTGTCGAGATGCAATCCGATGTAGAGGTTCTATCGCTGAATCCGCCAGCCGCTGAAGTGGCGGACGGGGAATCGCCGGCAGAAGGGGAAGCGGTAGAAGAGTTGAAAGATTCCAGCGCCAAAGTTCGCGGGCGTTCGCGCAAAGGGGAAATGGCGACTCGACGCGGAGGCCGTGGCCGTCGCCGCACGTTTCGCCAGCGCACTACAACCGATGCAACGGTTGACGCCGAAGACCAGAATGACGATCAAGACGCGGATAATGGCGAGGACGAGGCTCCGGTGGCGGCGCCAGCTCCAGCATTGGCGCTGCGTTCGCATGATCGTGGAGCAGATCGTTACTCACCACATCAACGCCCGGTGATTTCCGACTTGTTGCGCGAAGGCCAGGAAATCATTGTGCAAATCGCCAAAGAGCCGATTGGCCAGAAGGGCGCGCGTATTACTTCGCACGTGGCTTTGCCGGGGCGTTACATCGTTTACATGCCCACCGTCGAACATATTGGCGTTTCTCGCAAAATCGGAACTGATGAAGAGCGCCAGAGGTTGCGTCGCACATTGCATCAAATGCGGGCTGAAGCGGGAGCGCCGGGCGGATTCATTGTCCGCACTGCAGCCAGCGGTTGCACGACCGAAGAATTGCGCGAAGACATGCACTATTTGATTCGCACCTGGACCGACATTCGCCGCCGTTCTGAAAAAGCCAAATCACCGGCTATTGCTCATCGCGATCTGGATCTGGTGCAGCGAATTTTGCGCGATCAATTGTCGCAGGATTACACTGCCATTCGTGTGGACAACGAATTGGAGTACGAACGGATTGTTGATTTCGTCAATCGCTTTGCGCCGAAACTGGTGAACCGCGTCAAGCTTTACACCAAAGACACGCCGATTCTGGATGCTTACGGAGTGCAGCCGGAAATTGATAAAGCCGTCAAACCGCGCGTTTGGCTGAAATCTGGCGGGTACATTGTCATCAATCAGACAGAGGCTTTGGTGGCGATTGACGTCAACACGGGCAAGTTCGTTGGCAAGTCGAACCGGCTGGAAGACACCATTGTTAAAACCAACCTGGAAGCCGCAAAAGAAATTGTCCGCCAGATTCGATTGCGCGATCTGGGCGGTATCATCGTGCTGGATTTCATTGATATGGAAGAGCGCCGAAATCGCCAGAAAGTGATGCAGGCGCTGGAACAGGAAATTCGCAGCGATCGTTCGCCATCAAAGATTTTGCAGTTCAATGATTTTGGCCTGGTAGCTGTGACGCGAAAACGAGTTAAACAATCGTTGGAGCGCACGCTTTGCACCCCGTGTAATTATTGTGGCGGCGGCGGCATGATCAAAAGCGCCCAGACGATTTGTTATGAAATTCTGGCCGAAGCCCGACGGATTGCCAAAGATATTGACGACACCAACGAAGTTATTCTTCGCGTCAACCCTGAAGTCGCAAAAGCCTTGCGTGGTGTGGAACGGGATGTACTGGTTGAAATAGAAGCCTATCTGGGAGGCGTTGTTTCGATCAAGAGCGACCCGACTGTTCACCAGGAACAATTCGACATCGCGTTGGCCTAAACATCCTTCCTTCGGAAGTGGGGAGCATCTTGACTCTCCACTTCCTGTCTTCTCCATACTCAAAGCGCTTTGATATCACTTCTGCCAGTCCTGAAGCCCGCCCTATCTTATTATGGACAACTTATGGACAACGCTCGTAGGCCATTTGCGGCAATGCAATTCAATTACTCTCTGCAACTATCAACAATAACTGAAACATTTGTTTTAATGAGTTGCCGCTAACAGTTGTCAGAAATGACCTTACAAACACTCAAACTTCGCTGGTCTTAGTCCGAAAAAATGAAGTAAGTTCATAAATCTGGATCGCATCAACCATCAACTTCAAATCTCAATATTCCTTACCACCACATAATCTCTTCTACTTGGATTACAAGTAAGAAAACTAGATGCCAGAAGCCGCTGGCATATCTGTTGCTAGATTCAGTCTCCTTTTTATTTGTATAGGTATAACTAGATCTTCCAAATAAATTGATTGCGAAGCATGGCGGAGCTGTTCTGTTCTGCTGTGATTCACTTTTTGAGGAGTTCATCAACGGTCTAACAGACCATCATCCAATAGGAAATAACTATGAAAAAACTGCTTTCAGCATTCTTTCTGCTTTGTGTGGGCCTAGTGCCCGCATTTTCACAAAGCAACGTGGGGCGCTTGGTAGGCACTATCTCGAGTCCAGATGGTGTGGTTGCCGGTGCGACAATTACAATTACAGATAACCAAACCCGCAAGGAGAAAACCCTTACGTCTTCTCCCGATGGAACATTTGCTTTGCCACAATTGGAGGTCGGAACTTATACGGTCAAAGTCACTACTACCGGGTTCAAGACTTACACTGCCAATGACGTGAAAATTGATGTGGGACGAGAGTACTCTCTCAACATCACGTTGGAAGTCGGAAATGTTCAAGAGTCTGTGACTGTGACGGCGGGGGCAGACGTGGTGAATTCAACCACGGGCGAATTGAGCAATACCGTTAGTTCGCGGCAAATTTTGGAACTCCCTCTCAATGGACGAAACCCTCTTTCGCTGGCAGGCCTGCAGCCGGGAGCTGCTCCCAATCGTGGGAACGGCAGCGACATTATCAATGGTGGCCGCACCTCTTCAACGAACTTTGTTCGCGACGGAATTAACGTACAAGACATTTTCATCCGCAATGGTTTTGTGCCTGACACACCGACTGTAGACAACACAGGTGAATTTACGGTTGTGACGCAAAACGCCGGCGCGGAAATCGGCTATGGTTCTTCGCAAATTCAACTTGTAACACCGCGTGGCGGCCAAGATTTTCATGGAGCGCTTTGGCTTTATAATCGCAACTCGAAACTCACCGCCAATAACTTTTTCAGCAATGCTGCAGGTCGTTATGTGGCAACCGATGCTGCCGTGGTACAAGGCCGCGCTAAAGTTGGAGACCTGCGCCAACCCCGCGCATTCCTGAACCGCAATCAGTTTGGCGGAAAAGTTAGCGGGCCGATGCCGTTGCCTCGCTTTGGCGAAGGCGGCGATCCGTTAATCAAAAACAAGGCGTTTTTCTTTTTCTCTTACGAGAAATACATCCTTCGTCAGCAAACTCCGAAAACAACAACCATCTTTTTGCCGAATGCCCGCAATGGGATTTTCTCTTATCGCCCGACAGGCACTCCTGCCGCAGGCCAGTGCATCACCTTTTCAAACGGTGTTTGTACGGTCAACGTGCTTAGCGGAGCTGGTTTGACAGGCGCCATCCCGGCAAGTTCGCAGGGAGTTTTGCCGCTGGATCAATTGATTCAAAGCCGGTTTATCAGTCGGGTGCCGACCGTTGGAAACCGCAGCGACCTGGGTGATGGTCTGAACACGACGGGATTGGGGTTCAATCAATCCGATCCTGAAGACCGCAAAGAATTCACCACGCGCATTGACATGCAGGTGAACGAAAAGAACTCGGTCAGAGGCGTCTATCGTTTCAACCGGACGGTTGACGCGCGCACGGATATCGATGGCAGCTTTAATCAGACTGCTCTGGCCAACACAAACTCACCTGTGAAGTTTGGGTCGTTTGGCTGGGTGACAAGCGCCAACCGGTTCACGAATGACGTGATCGGTGGGTTCCAATTGGCGGATGTTGCGTTTATTAACAATGTGCTGCCGACGCAGCCTTTCTTGCTGAACGGCCTGGGATTGGTCACTAATCCCGAAGTGAATTTCCGTGATCAAGGCCGCGATACTCGCACAATTACGATTGGCGATAATGCCAATTTGATTTCCGGCCAGCATTCCATCCGTTTCGGCGGCGACATGCAACGGTTCAAAGTGCGTGCCTTCAACCAGGCCAGTGTTGGCATCCCGACATTTGCGCTTGCCGGCACTGGCAACGCAAATACTCCGCGTTTGCCGGCGAGCTTGTTCCCGGGCGGAATCAGCCTGGCAGATCAAAATAATGCCGATGCTCTTCGGTATCTGATGGGCGGCATCGTTGGCGCAGGCTCCATTGCCGCAAATGTGACTAGCCGAAATGCAACAGGGTACACACCGGGCGCGGCACTGGATCGCAACCTGGCTTACAACACGTATTCTTTGTATGCCGGTGATCAATGGCGCATCAAACCGCAGTTCACTTTGAATTATGGCCTGCGTTGGGAATACTACACACCGCTGAAAACTTTAGATGGGCTATATCTGGAACCCGTGCTGAGCCAGGATGCTGTGGGAAGCGTTCTTAATCCGACTGGCATCTATGATTTTGTCGGCCGCAACTCCGGCAAAGCTGGCGAATTCGTCAAACCGGACAAAGATAACTTCAGTCCGAATGTCAGCTTCGCGTATACGCCAAACTTCAAGAACAAGTTGTTGGGTTCTGCATTCGGAGATGGCCGCACGGTATTCCGTGGTGGCTTCCGTATGGGCTACGTCAATGACGAATACATTCGTTCAATTGACAATGCGGTCGGACAAAATGCGGGACTATCTGTGACAGCAAGTGCGGTGCAAAATATCAATGGCGTGGATACTTCCTCGCTCAATGCGCGCTTTAACGCATTGCCGACGATCAACCCGCCGCCTTTCACGGCAATTCCGCGTACGTTTGCCCAGAACAACACTGCCGCATTCGGCTTGTTCGGCACTGTTTTCGGAGTGGACCCGAACCTGCAGGTTTCTCGCCAATACGAATACAATTTCGGTATTCAGCGTGAAATCGGATTCCAGACAGCACTCGAAGTTCGCTATGTTGGAGCTTTTAGCAATCAACTGGCGCGAACGATTGACTATAACCAGATTGATATTCGCAGCAATGGCTTCCTGGCGGATTTCAATCGTGCACTGCAAAACCGCGCTGTTTCAGGAAACATTGCGGGCAACGCAGCTTGTCTGGCAGCAGGCACCTGCCAGGCGCTCACCGTCATCCCGAATTTGACTGCTGGTGGACAAACCACCGTGGCAAATCAGGTGACGCTGGGAACGCCTGCCGATACTGCCTTGTCTTTGATCCAAGCTGGACAGACTGGCACGGTCAGGTTCTTGCCGAACCCAAGCTCCGGCGTCGTTAACCTTGTGGTCAATGCAGGCCGCATGCGCTACAACGCGCTGCAAGCTGAGCTGCGTCGCCGTTTTGCGGCGGGGCTTTATTTCCAGGCGAACTATACCTTCCAGAAAATCCTGACAGACGTGGCTGATGACGGTATTAATCAGTCGCGCGTCGCTCCTTACTTCGACAACCAGAATCCACGATTGGATTACGCGCGCGCGTCTTATGACACCGCACAGTTTTTCAACTTCAATGGAATTTATGAGCTGCCAATTGGCAAGGGCAGATATTTCCTGAACCGTGGTGGCATCGTGGATCAGATTTTGGGTGGCTGGCAGTTGACGTCCATTCTGCAAATCTCAACGGGTGCGCCGCTTTCCTTCCTGGATGCGCGCGGTACGCTGAATCGTGCAGGCCGCTCTGCCAACCAAACGGCGAGTTCCTCGCTGACCAAAGAGCAAATTAAAGACTTGATCGGCTATCGCAATACGCCACAAGGTCTTTACTACATTGATCCGTCAGTGATTTCTCCAACCACAGGCCGTGCGGCCAATGGTTTCGGCTCAACGCCGTTTTCTGGCCAGGTCTTTTTCAACGTGAACCCGGGACAGACTGGTAACGTGGAAAGACTGTTCATCAACGGACCACGGTTCTGGAACTGGGACGCTTCGATCATGAAGAACTTCCGTATTACGGAAACGGCTCGCTTCCAATTCCGCGCAGAAGCTTTCAATGTGACGAACTCAACCCGATTCGGCGCGCCAAGCTTCAATATCAACAGTGCCACCTTTGGCAGACTAACAAGCGCGGGTTCGCCTCGCGTTATTCAGCTTGTCGGACGCCTAGAATTTTAATTCGCGCCCGAAAGGTTAAATGCAAAAACAAAGGGAGCAGCCAAAAGCTGCTCCCTTTGTTTTTGTGCATCCCCTGGATACAAAAACATGAGAATCAGCTTGACGGCAGGGCGAACGCGCGTAAAAAGTTAATTGCTGCAAGCACTCGACATGCAGTTTTTGCGGTGAAAAAGCTGCATTTTGCAACTCATTGCTTGCGTTGAGCTTGTCAATTTTGATGCGATTGCCCTGAGCTTGACGGTCTAACTCTGCCTATATAGACTTAAGCGCATGCAGCGCAACAGACCACCTTCAGAACAAACGATAGCCGTCTTGCTGGCTTTGGCGCAAAACCCGACAGACTGGCATTACGGATACGATCTTTGCCAGCAAACGGGCCTCAAAGCCGGCTCGATGTACCCCATCCTGATGCGGTTGGCAGATCGGGGCTTACTTGAAACATCCTGGGAAACTGAAATTCCTGTAGGGCGACCGCCTCGCCATTTGTATCGCCTGACTGAGTCTGGTTTGGAGTTCGTAAATGAGCTTGCCGCTCCACAAACACAAACTACAAAGGCGAAACGCGTCCGATTACGGCCAAGAACAGAGGGGGCGGGATGAGCAAGAACGGACTCTTGGATATTGGAATCCTGAGCTTTGTATTCGCACCGCTGGCATTCACAATCATTCTCTTCATTTACTTTGGTTGGAATCGAATCAACGTCGGCCGTGCAAGCTTTCCAATGATGGACACGCCAGGTTTGGTACTATTCACTGCCGTGCGCTGGATGTCTGAAGATGGCTGTGATTGGGGCAGGGCGATGATAGGCGAACTCGGCCAGGTTCATGGCTGGTCTGCACGCTGGTGGTTTGTGCTGGGATGCCTTCGCGTGTCGTTGTTCCCGCCGCATCGCAGTGGATTGTTTCAGCAGAGTTTGGCGGGTCGAAATCCAGTTTGTGGAATGATGGCCATTCTATTGCCGCCGCTAGGCTTACCTTTCATTTATCTCACCACGGTAATCGTAGAAGCCATTGGCGACAGCCCTTTTACACAAGCTTCTCGTTGGAGCAATCCAGACGCCATCACAGAATTTGTCAACGTCATCGTAAAGCTGACGTTTCTATGCCTGTTGGCAGGCTTGCCGCTGGGATTAGCCGGATTATTACGGCACGAGCGATTACGCTCGCTTTCAGTTATAGGAATGCT